>NZ_PNMA01000016.1 GCF_013823385.1 Hyphomonas sp. | reverse complement strand
ACATTTGTCTGACCGCGCCCTGACTGGTTTTCAAAGGCAGAGGGCGGGTCAGGGGTGGCCCTGCAGGTGGCCGGTGGACGTATAGGCGGGGTACTGATGGTTTGAGCCAATCTCTTGGGTGCCCCTGCTCCTTTTGGCCGCGCACGGACTTTAAGCAAACCTAAATTAATTGGAATTCATATGTAGAACGGCACCGGGGGAAAATCCGTGAAGAGACATGATATTGCCACACAGGCGCGACGTGGTTTCGGCTTGTTTCTGGCTGTCGCCCTGGTGGGCGCCGTCATCAGTATGCTGGCCACGCTCTACCTTGCCCATGCGGGGCTGAAGCTCGGGCGGGACATCGCGCCCTTGTCACAGGCAACCCTGAAGATTCGCCTGGCAGTGGCGGAAGCCCACCTCCTCGTGGAGGAGATCATGGGGGGCGATACTTCCGAGCAGCCAGAAGAGATTACAGCCCTTTATGATCGCACGGACCGGCTGCTGACAGCGATTGTCGAGGGCGGAGAAGTCGATGGCGCCGCCTACCACCCGACCACTTCCAGGTTGGTGAGGGCTGAAATCTCGGCAGCGCGCGAACAGCTGCAGGATCTGCGGCTTCAGACGGACAAGCGGCTTGCAAGCCTTTCTCTCGATCAGACGGCTGGTTCGGGTGCGGACGAGTCGTTTGATGCCTTGTTTGACAGCATTACAGGGCGGCTTCAAAACCTTGCTCAAAGACCGGGCCTGGAACAGTCAGCGGCTGTCCAGCAGGTGATCGGAGAGGCGCTGTATCAGACGGCGCTGGGGCATTTGATCGTCGAGGAATCCCTCAGTGGCGATGCCGGTGAAGACTTCGGCGCGGCGCTTGGGGCATTTGACCTGGCGGTTGAAAAGCTGGCGCAGGCCCGCCGGTTGAGCGGTGTGGCCGAGTTTGACGCGATCGCTGCCGACATGAAAAGTTTTGCTGCCCTCGCCGCAGAGCGGCGTGAGACGGCCCTGTTTGTGAGTGAAGAGCGCGCCGCCGCCGATGAACGCTTCGACGCTGCCTATGAGGAGTTTGTCACCATATCAGGCCGTGCCGAGGCTGACCTGCGCAAGCAGATGGAGGCTGGGCTGGCGGGCCTCTTCTGGTCGCGTGTGATCGCAATCTTCGCGGTGGCTGCCGTGTCGGTCGCCCTGGTTCTGATCATGCTTGCCGGTTACCGGATTGTGGAAGCGCGCCTGGTGCGGCGTTTGCAGGACGTCACGCTCGGCATGAAGGCGCTTGTGGCGGGCAAACTCGATACACCTATCCCGGACTGGGATGCGGACGACGAGCTTGGTGATTTGCGCGACACCCTGGGCAGTTTCCGGAATGCGTATGCCGAGCGCCAGGCCCTGGAGGCCGAAGCGCGCGAGGCCTCTGAACGGGAGGCCGCCCGCCGCGCGGCGGACGCGGACCGCGAGCGGGCCGAAATGGCGGAGAAGGCCCAACGCGCGGAAACCGAGCGTCAGGCCGCTGACCTGCAGCGGCAGGAAGCGGAGGAGCGGCGAGAGGCTGAAAGTCGCGCGGCGGCTGAAATTGCCTCCGTCGTCGAGGCTTGCGCGATGGGGGATTTCTCCCGCCGCTTGCGCACCGATGACAAGGAAGGCGTTTTCGCCCAGCTTTGCGAAGGGGTGAACAAGATAGGCATCTCTGCGAATGAAGGCCTCAGTGCCGTGAGCGACGGTCTGGTGCGCCTTGCCAAAGGCGACCTGACGTATCGCATGCCCGGGCATTATCATGGCGTATTTGCCGATATCGCCAAGAGCTTCAACGCGACAGCCGAAAGCTTGCGTCTTACCCTTTCCGGAATTTCTGAGTCCTCCGTAGCGGTTGACATGTCTTCTCGCGAGATCGCCGCAGTGGCGGATGATCTGGCGCGGCGAACAGAGCAGAGCGCCTCCATGCTGGAGAAAACGGCGGCGGCGCTGGAGCAGATGACGGCCTCTGTCCGTTCTGCTGCAGGCTCGGCGGAAAACGCGCAGGGGTCGGCCGAAAGCATCTCCATGCGCGCCAGCGCCGGCCATACGATCGTCTCCCACGCCGTGACAGCCATGGACGAAATTCGTTCGTCTTCCGACGCGATCAGCAATATCCTGCAGGTGATCGAGGAAATTGCCTTCCAGACGAATCTGCTGGCTCTGAATGCGGGGGTCGAGGCGGCCCGAGCTGGGGAAGCCGGGCGCGGATTTATGGTGGTCGCCTCTGAAGTCAGGGCGCTCGCCAACCGGTCCTCGGAAGCGGCGGGAGAGATCGCCAAGTTGATCCAGACTTCCGCCAGCAATGTAAACCGCGGCGTCGAATTGGTGCGCTCTTCGGGTTCTGCCTTGCAGGAGATCGTGTCAGGCGTGGCCGATGTGACCTCAAAAATCCGCGAGATCGTGACCGCGGCAAACGAAACCGCCACTGGGATCAAGGAGATTTCGTCTGCCACAAGCGAACTCGACCGGGCAACCCAGCAGAACGCGGCGATTTTCGAGGAGACCAACGCTGCCGTGCAGTCGCTGCAGGCGGAGGCAGGGGCGTTGGCGCAGGCTGTGGCCGCATTCCAGATCGCGCCGGGCCAGGCAAGCGGGGGTGGCCTTGCTCCCGTTTCGCGCCGTGTGGCCTAACGGCGCTTAGAACACTCGCGAGTGTCACACCGGAGGGGCCGGCGCCTGGGCGTTGAGGATGGCCATGACGGCCTGCTTGAGCAGGTCTGACGCCTCATCCGGCTGAAGGATCTGTGCGCTGACGAAGGCGCCGTTGATGAGCAGGGCAACCTGGCCGGCAACGCGGCTGGCGGGCCGGATGCCCATCTCGGCAATGAGGCTTTCAAGGCGTGCCCGGAGCTCCGCCTTGTGGGTGATCGCGACCTGGCGGGCCGGATGGGTTTCGTCAGGAAACTCGGCGGCGATGTTGAGCTGGGGACAGCCGCGATAGCCGGGCCGGGCGAGCCGCTCGCCGATCCAGTCGCAATGGGCTTCCAATTCCCGCAGAGGCGCGCCGGGGTGCTGCGCCGCGACGCTGTCCCACTTGGCCCAGAAATCCTCGTCTTCGCGCTGAAGGAAGGCGGCGACGAGATCGTCCTTCGTCCGGAAATATCGATAGAGGCTCGTCTTGGCGACGCCTGCCCTGGCGACCACGAGATCCACGCCGACCGCGCGCGCGCCCAGCTCGTAGAAGAGGGAGGAGGCCGTCTCCAGAATGCGCTCCCGGACATCGGCCTGCGGGGAGGTGTCCGCTGCGGAGCGTTTTGGCATGGGGCTTCCTTTCCTGATGGGACCATGTCTTAGCCGGAAACGGTTTGACACGCTACAGACCTGTTCGTATTAAAACAGACAGGTCTGTATCGAGGGGTTTGCCATGCTTTCTGAGTCCAAGCTGTCCGGTTCCAAACAGGTGGCCGTCTACGGCGCGACAGGCCTGACAGGGCGGTTTGTGGTGGACGAACTACTGCGGCGGAAGCTGGTTCCCGTGGCGATCGGGCGGGACGCGGGCAAACTGGAAGCTGCGGGTTTCGCCAGCCGCGGCGTTGAAACCCGGCTTGCATCGCTGGACGATCCGCAGTCGTTCGAGCGCGCTTTTGAGGGCGCCGGCGCGGTCATCAACTGCGCGGGCCCGTTTCTCGATACGGCGGGGGTTATCGCGCCGGCGGCCATTTCGGCAGGCCTTCACTATCTGGATGTGACGGCTGAGCAGGCCAGCGCTGCAAACACGCTGGCCATGTTTGATCACCCTGCCGCGCAGGCGGGGGTGACCGTCATGCCGGCCATGGCCTTCTTTGGCGGGTTTCTCGACCTCATGGTGACGGCGGCGGCGGATGGCTGGCGCGACATCGAGGAGGTCTCCATCGGCATTGCCCTGGACAGCTGGCATCCGACAGAGGGGACCCGGCAGACAGGCCGGCGGAATACGGCTCAGCGTCTGGTCATTCGGAACGGGTGTCTTATCCCCCTCCCTCAGCCGCCAGCCGAAAGGGAGTGGGACTTTCCGCCCCCGTTCAATGCCCGCCGGTCGCTTGAGGTGCCGTTCTCAGAGGTGCCGCTTATCCTTCAGCATCTGAACGTGCAGACCCTGCATACCTATCTCAATGCGGAGGCTCTGCAGGATATACGGGATCCGCTGACACCGCCGCCTCAGCCCGCCGATGAGCTGGGCCGCTCTGCGCAGGTATTCGCAACAGAGGTTCGGGTGACGAGCAAGGCTGAGACGCGGACGGCACTTGCCACGGGAAAGGACATCTACGCTTTTACTGCGCCGCTGGTCTGCGAAGCAGCCCGGCTACTGCTGAGGGGCGGCGCCGGCTATGCCGGTGCGGCCGCGCCTGGCAAAGTCTTCAACGCCCGGACTTTCCTTGAGACCCTCGGTGTCCCCGGGTTTCATATTGCCTTTGAGTGAGACGCCAGACGCTGGAAGCGGGAACGCTCAGCTGGTGAAGCGGATGGCGATGTCCTGGCCGTCCTGGCGGATGAATTCGGCCGGGGTGTTGATGCCGAGCTTGGCGGAGACGAAATGGAATTTTGCCGGGATCATGGGCTTGTTGCGGAAGCGGATGCGGGCGCCGGATTCGGAGATGTCTATGCAGACGCCTTCCTCGCGGCCTTTGGGCTCCCACACCAGAACGCAGGGCGCCCAGGTTGACTGGCGGTCAGCGCGGGGGGCGCGGCGGACGAATTTGGACTGATCTGCAGGCGCGTTGGTGCGCAGAGCGGCCGACATGCGCTCCGGCGAGATCGGCGTACCAGGTTTTTTGCCGAACACCACGAGCGCGATCAGACCTCCTCAGGTAAAGCGAGTCGCATCCAAAATGTCTTAATTTGGGTCATATGGAAAGCCCGCCATTGCCGCAGGGCTGCAAGAGGGAACAGGCCGGGTGGCCGGCAGTTCAACGGTAGGTGAAGCTTGCGGCACGTTTTTCGAGGAAGGCCTTGTAGCCTTCCCTGAAATCCTCATTCGCAAAGCCGTGCAGGAACAGGGCCTGGGCCTCTTCGGTATCTTCCGTCCAGCCAGTCTGCAGCCCACGGATCATGCGCTTGATGGCGCGGACGGACCATTGGGAGACCGCGGCGATCTCGCCGGCCCAGGCCCGGGCAGATTTGAGGGCTGTGCCGGGCGCAACGAGACGGTCGATCAGGCCGATAGATTTAGCCTCTTCGGCGGCAAAGATGCGGCCGGTGAAGAGGATGTCTTTCGTGGCGCCAGGGCCGATGGCGGCCAGGAGCCGGCGCGTGTCGCCCGCCGGATAGACGAGGCCGAGCTTGCCGGGGGTGACGCCGAACTTCGCATCCGCGCCCGCCACGCGCAGGTCTGCCGCCATGGCGAGGCTGACGCCGCCGCCGACGCAGGCCCCTTCAATCGCGGCAATCACCGGCTTTTCGCTGGTCTCGATGGCATTGAGCGCGTTGGCGATATGCTGGCCGGAGGCCCTGGCGGCGTCTGTGGTGGCGTAGATGGTTTCAAATTCGGAGATGTCGGCGCCCGCCGCAAAGGCGCCGGCCGTGCCGCCATGCAGGAGGATCAGCTTCACCTCCGGATTGGCGTTTGCCTCTGCCACCAGGCCAGGGATCGCGGCCCACATGTCGACCGAGAGCGCGTTGCGGCGTTCGGGCTTGTTGAGCACGATTTCGGCCAGCGGGGGGGCGATATCCAGGCGGATGGGAAGGGTCATGGCGGCGTCCTCGGCAAAGGCGGAAAAGCGGGGCAGGCGGGCCGGTGTTAGCCATCCGCGCCCTGCGCTGCAAGGAAGGGGGCGCCGGAGACCTGGGCCCTGGAGTCAGAAAGCCCCGGCATCGCTGCCGGGGCTTCCTCTATTCTGGCTGTTGCCGCAGGCAGATCAGGCGTCTGCGCGTTCCTTGAAACGGCGAGGACGCGCCGCGCCGCCCGAAGAACGCTGGGACTGCTGGCCGGATGCGTTCGAGCCGCCACCGGGCGGGCCCTTGCGATGAGGCCGGCCGCCGCCAGACTGCGAACCGGAGGGCTGGCCGCCCTGATAACCGCCGCTGCGGGCGCCACTGCGGCCACCGCCGCCATTGCCGGCGCGATTGCCTTGCGGCTTGCCGGGTTTGCGGAGGGGCTCGTCCGGGAGGCTCACGCCGGCCGGCGCAAGCTTCAGGCCAGTCAGCTTTTCGATGGCCCGGAGCGTCGGGCGCTCATCCTTCGAACAGAAGGAGATGGCCACACCGGAATTGCCGGCACGGGCCGTGCGGCCGATGCGGTGTACGAACTGTTCGGGCACATCCGGCAGGTCGTAATTGATGACATGGGTGAGGCCGTCGACGTGAATGCCGCGGGCGGCAATATCGGTGGCCACCAGAATGGGCACGCGCCCGGCCTTGAAGGCGTCGAGGGCTTTCTGGCGCTGGGCCTGGCTCTTGTTGCCGTGAATGGCAACGGAGTCGATGTCGGCCTTGGCAAGGCGTTTTACCACGCCATCGGCGCCATGCTTGGTGCGGGTAAAGACGATGGCCGAGCGCAGCTCCGGATCGCGGATCTTTTCGACCAGCAGGGAGAGTTTTTCAGCCTGCTCGACAAAACAGATGCGCTGCTCGATGCGGCCAGCCGTTGTGGCGGGCGGGGCGACAGAAACCTCTGCCGGGTTGCGCAGGAAGGTTGCTGCCAGCGATTCGACGGCTTTCGGCATGGTGGCCGAGAAGAACAGCGTCTGGCGCTTGGAAGGCACGTTCTTGGCGATGGCGCGAAGGGCGTGGATGAAGCCAAGGTCCAGCATCTGGTCGGCTTCGTCGAGGATCAGGGTTTCCACCTTGTCGAGCGACACGGCGCGTTGCTCCATGAGGTCGATCAGGCGGCCGGGGGTGGCCACCAGTACATGCGCGCCGCGCTCAAGCTGGCGGATCTGGCCGCCGATCTTGGCGCCGCCGCAGACCATCACGATACGGAGGTTCAGCCCCGCGCCATAGGTCTCGAAGGATTTGGCGATCTGGCCAGCCAGTTCGCGGGTAGGGGCAAGCACCAGAACGCGGGCGCCGCGCACGGGCGCCGGGCCAGCATTGCGGCTGAGGCGGTCAAGGATGGGCGCCGCGAAGGCCAGCGTCTTGCCGGTGCCAGTCTGGGCGAGGCCGACAATGTCGCGGCCTTGAATGACGAGGGGGATGGATTGGGCTTGAATGGGGGTCGGCGCGGTGTAGCCAGCTTTGGTCAGCGCAGTGAGAATACGGCCGGTGAGGCCGAGGGATTGGAAATCGGACATGAAGTCTTTCGTCAGAAAGCCGCCGGAACTGCACGGACGGCAGCCAGCGAGGGGGCAAATAACGGCCCGGCGTGATTCAGGACGTGGGGTGAATTGTCTCTAAGGAAGGGTCTGGAACGTTTCAGATTACTCTGACTTGCTCGCTCACGCAGACCCGCCCAGGCAGCTTAACCGCCTTAACAAGCGGGCCTATGCGCCTGTTATGCCCGGAAGTCAAACGAAGTTTCCATCTGTCTCATGATGGCACAGCCAGGCCGTCAGGTATTCAGGCCTCGGAGGGGACGGCCGCATTGTAGGCCCGCCAGCAATCCTGCCCCCGCTCATTATAGGCGCGCATCGCATCGACCATTTCCAGGAACAGCTTCTGATTGCCAAGCTCAGGCGGCAGCAGGGGATCGAAGTTGATCGCCCGGATCACCGCCTGGCCGGTCAGCAGCGTCTCCCGCGCCGCATCAGCCAGGCTGAGCCGGGGCAGGCGCTCAAGGCTTTCCGTCATGGCACGGATGGCTGCCTGATAGGAGTGTTCGAGGTCTGCCGCAGACCAGAGCCCGGCCCAGTCCTGCATTCCGGGCGCAGTCCTTTCAGCAACACGCAGAATCGGCATCGTTTCATCGGCGCCGATGCCGGTGAGATCCTGCTGATGATCGGGCAGGGCGCGGGCGAGGTTTGCCGGACGCACCCAGAGACCTGCCTCGGCCTGCTGATAGCCGAAGAGGGCAAGCGCACGCTCCCGGTTGCGCAGCTGCTTGCGGTCCCGGCGGCCCAGCGGATGGGTCATCGCCACCAGCCAGTCGCCATTCCAGGGCACCATCTTGGCGGCCACATCCTGCCATTGCTGCACGCGCCGGGTCAGCGCCTGCGCCCGGGGGCCGGGCACGTAGAGGCCGCGCTCGGGACTTTCCAGCAGACCCTCCTTCAGCAGCCGCGTGGCCGCCACCCGCATGGTGGCCGGTTCGATGCCGAACAGCGCGCCGGCATGGATCAGCCCGGCAATCATCTGCCGGCCGGTGCCGATGCTGGCGATCAGCGACAGGATCAGCGCGCGGGCCGACAGGGCCTCCACCGGAAGCGGGGCGAAATGATACGAGAATTGACTCATTGCGTCATTTTAGGTAATAAGGGTTTCAGAACACATAATGGGAGGCCGTGCATGCAGTCTTTAGCCAAGATTTCCGACGTCCTGTCAAAAGACGACCTGAATGCGCTGCGGCAGAAATCCGATGTAAAGGCGCTGGCAACCCTTGTGTGGAACTGGGGGTTGATTGCGGCGGCGTTTGCGATCGCCATCGTGTGGCCAAACCCCTTCACCATCCTCCTGGGCATCCTCATCCTGGGCGGGCGCCAGCTTGGCCTCGGCATCATCAATCATGACTGCGCCCACCACGCCTTCTTCAAGAGCAAGGCGGTGGACGAGTTTGTCGGCCACTGGATCGTTGGCGCGCCGATGAACATCTCGCTGGCCGCCTACCGGGCCTACCATCTCAAACATCACCAGTATGCCGGCACGCCCGACGATCCCGACATCATCTTCGTGAAGAATTATCCGGTTCCGGCCGAAAGCCTGCGCCGCAAATTCGTGCGCGATCTCACCGGCCAGACGGGATACCGCGACACGCTGCGCAAGATCCGCAGCTTCCGGCTGTCGCGGAACTGGCCCTGGCTTGCCTTTCACATTCTGCTGCTCAGTGTACTGACGCTGGCGGGCGCGCCCTGGGCATATCTGATGTGGTGGGCGGCAGAGATTTTCGTCTATCCGGCCATCGTGCGCCTGCGCCAGATCGGCGAGCATGGCACGGCGCTGGACCGCACCAGCCGCGACGCGCGCCTGAATACCGGCACGACCCTCGCCCCCTTCTGGCAGCGCGTTTTCGTGGCGCCCAACAATGTGAACTTCCATCTGGAACACCACCTCTTCGCGCACATCCCGCCCTATAATCTGCGCAAGCTGCACATGCTGCTGGCCGAGCGCGGCTATTATGAGGGCGCCGATTGCATCTCGCGGGATTATTTCGATGTGATCCGCCGCGCCGTCCGCAAGGATGACGCCGGGCAGATGGTGGCGGCCGAGTAGGGCTCCACCCAGGGTCGGGTCACGTCTCTTGACGCAAAATGTCACCGGTGTCATTTTCTGTCCGGAGCGGCAACATAGCCGCAATGGAGGAAGGCCGGGATGCCAATCGGGAAATCGGGGAAAGCAGCCCTGCGCGCTCTGTTTGCGGCTGGCGCAGTTTTGACTTTTGCGGGCGCGGCCCTTGCCGAGGCGCCCCTTCCGCTCGACGGGTTCCAGGACGCGATCCATCACTGGCAGATGAAGCGCGGGCAGGACTATCCGCGCCATGACCCCGCCGACACAAGGGCAATTGCGGACAATCTGTTACTGCTCCAGCGCGATCATGGCGGCTGGGTGCAGAACCGTGATCCGCTGCAGGTGCTGACGCCGGCCGATATTGAAGCGCTGAGGGCAGAGAAGGCGGAGTCAGGCGGCAGCTTCGACAACCGAAATGTCTATACCCAGATCGAATATCTGATGGGCGCCCATGCCCGCCTGGGAGACAAGCGTTACCTGGAAGGCGCGCAGCGCGGGCTGGACTACCTGCTAGCCAACCAGATGCAATCCTGTGGTGGCTGGCCCCACACGCTTCCTCCGCAGTCGGCCTATCAGGGGCGCATCACGGTGGCTGATGAAGTGTTTTCGGGGCCGCTGGCACTGCTGCGGCGGATTGCCGAAGCGCGCGCGCCGATGGACGGGTTTGACGAAGAAACGCGGGCGCAGGCGGCCGCTGCCTTAGCGCGCGGCGAGGCCTGCCTTCTGAAACTTCAGGTGCGCCAGGGCGAGACGCTGGCCGGCTGGGCCGGGCAGTATGACCCCGTCACGCTGCAGCCGATGGGCGGGCGCAGCTTTGAATTGCCGGGAATGGTCTCGGAAGAAACGGTGGCGATCCTGCGCTATCTGATGTCCATCGAGGCGCCGTCGCCCGAAATCATCGCGAGTGTGAAGGGCGCCGCGCAGTGGCTTGAGTGGGTGAAGCTGACAGGCGTTCGTCTTGAGACTGTAACGCTCGATCAGACAACGGAATACCAGTTCCATGATGCGGATTTTGACCGGCGGCTGGTGGAAGATCCGGGGGCGCCGCCACTCTGGGCCCGTTTCTACGACCTGGAAGACAACAGCGTCGTTCTGGCCAACCGGGATGGCGTTCGTGTGGAACGCTACGACCAGATCGATCCGGAGCGCCGCACGGGATATAGCTGGTATGGGACATGGCCTGCCAGGCTGGTGGCCAGGGAATATCCGAGCTGGCATTGCCGGGTGTTGTCGGAGCCGGTGGAGGGCGCCGCATGCAAGTGAGCCGCCGGGCGGTGCTGGCGGCCATCGGGAGCGCCGGGATCGCCCTTACGGCGCGGGCCGGCGGGCGTGAAGACCCTGTCGTGGCGACAAGCAATGGACCCGTTTCCGGCGTGCACGCAGGCGGCGTGGCCGTGTTTCGCGGCATTCGTTATGGGGCGGACACAGCCACCACGCGGTTTGCACGGCCCCGGCGGCCCGCGCCCTGGCTAGAGACCGTCCGTACCGTGAATTATGGCGCCGCTTCACCCCAACGCGGCAGTGAGCCAGATCAATCCGAGGACTGCCTTTTCCTGAATGTATGGACGCCGGAGGCGAGCGCGGGCGGCAACCGGCCCGTGATGCTCTACATCCATGGCGGCGCCTATAATTCCGGTTCTGGGTCTGACGCGCTTTATGATGGCGCCCGGCTGGCCGCACGCGGCGATGTGGTGGTCATCACGATCAATCATCGCCTGAACGCCTTCGGCTATCTCTCACTTGGGCAACTCATGCCGGAGGCATATCCTAATTCCGGCAATGCCGGGCAATGGGACATAATCCTGGCGCTCCAATGGGTGAAGGAGAATGTCGCGGCTTTTGGCGGCGATCCGGGCCGGGTCATGCTGTTTGGCCAATCGGGCGGCGGGGCAAAAATTGCGACGCTCATGGCGGCGCCGGCTGCCCAGAGGCTTTTCCATTCGGTTGCAACCATGAGCGGGCAGCAAGTGACCGCCTCTGGCCCGCTGAATGCAAAGCGGCGAGCGGAAGCCTTCCTTGAACGGATGGGAATTGCGCAGGGCGATGCGGCGGCGCTGGCAGCTGTTCCCGCAGATCGGATCATCGAGGCGCTGGACCTGCGCGATCCGGTGAACCCGGAGTTCCAGATTTATTTCGGCCCGGTAATGGACGGGCGCCTTCTGACACGGCACCCCTTCTGGCCAGATGCGCCGCCGCAATCGGCTGCCATTCCGATGATCCTTGGCAATACGCTGGACGAGACGCGAAACCTGATCGGGCGCGGCGCGCCGGAGATGTTTGATCTCGGCTGGGACGACCTTCCCGGCGCGCTTGCCCGGCACATACGCTGTGACATTGATCCCCATGAAGTGGCAGCGGCCTATCGCGGCTTCTACCCTGATCGCACGCCGGCTGGCATTTTCTTTGCGGCAACCACGGCAGCACGGTCCTGGCGGGGGCAAGTCGAGGAGGCCGACGCGCGGGCGCGGGAAGGCGGGCCGAGCTGGGTCTACCGGTTTGATCTTCCGTGGACGGCGGATGGTGGCCGTTGGGGCGCGCCGCACATGGTGGATATAGGTTATGCGTTCCTGAACCTTGACAAGCCCGGCGCAATGCCCGGCGAGCGGACGCGCGCCCTGCAGGTTGCCAATGCTCTCTCCGGCGCCTTCATCTCGCTCGCCCGGAGCGGAGACCCGAACCATTCCGGCATCCCGCATTGGCCACGCCATACGCTCGCCGCGCGGGAGACGATGATCTTTGGCGAGAGCGTTTACGCCGCCAATGACCCGCGCGGGAATGAACGCGCCCTCTTTGCCAAAGTGCCCTTCATCCAGTGGGGCAGCTAGACAGCCCGGAACTTGACGGAGCGGATGAGCGCCGACCCGGCGCCGGATGCATAGAGGGCTGGGCGCAGGCTCAGAAAGTCGCCATCGGTGTTGTGATGGTAGCCTGAGACTTCCATTTGGACCGCGTATTTCTGCCAGTTTTCGCCATCACGGCTGGTATGGATCGTGACGATGTGATGATCGTTCCGGATGCGTATTCTCAGGCGGTTGCCATGCCCTTCAGGCGCGCGGCCGCGGCGCGGCCGCCCATAGCGGTGCATCACCAGGCCTTCAGCGTTCAAGCCGAGGCCGGCATATAGCCGCTTGCTGTAGAACAGCAGGAGACCAGCTTCCGCACCATTGCTGATTTCGATGTCGGCTTCGATTTCATAGGCAAGTTCGCCTGCGATCAGGCAGAGGGGCGAGGCGTCATTTGGGCCTGTGCCCTTGGCGGCCAGGCGCAGACCCTCGGGAGTGATCTGGAACCGGCTGCTTTCGTCAGCTGCCGGATCATAAAAGGTCCAGAGGGTTCCAAGGCGGTTTGTGCTGAAATCATCTGACAGCGCCTGACCATGGCTGTGGCTGCCTGTCGGGGCGGGCATGCGGATGGGCCGGGAAAGGTCTCCGCCTTCGGCAATTGGCCAGCCATCCGCGCTCCAGCTGACCGGATCGAGAAGCATCTGCCGCCCGAGCGTCCAGAAGCCGTTTTCATAGCCATGATAGGCCATCCACCACTGACCATCCGGCCCCTCGACCAGGGTGGCATGCCCCCGGGACCACCACTTTTCCTCGGCGGACCACGTGCGGACAATCGGATTATTCGGGCAATCCTCCCACGGACCATGAATGGAGCGGGAGCGCGCCACAATGACCATATGGCCAGTTGGCGGGCCGGCCGTGCCGCCGACAGCCGTGATCATGTAGAAGTAATCACCCCGGCGCGTGATCTTCGGCCCTTCGGGCGCGAAGGCTTCGACGGTCCAGTTGTCTGGATATCGCCACGGATCATAGACATGCTCAACCTCGCCCATGGTCGCAAGACCGTCCGGGGTGAGACGAACCCTGTCGCCGCCGCTGAGGAAGAGGTAGCGCTGGCCATCTTCGCCCACGGCATGGCCGGGGTCGATATGGCCGGGGAGTTTCAGGTCGACCGGTTCGCTCCACGGTCCTTCGATCCGGTCGGCCCAGATCACATAGTTCGAGCGGTAATCCGGGAAGCGGGCGGGGATATAGAGGAAATACCGGCCGTCATGCTTGCAGAGCTCCGGCGCCCAGACCGAGCCAATGGGTGTCTTCAAGGCTGCCGTTAGGGGGGACCAGTTTACCAGATCCTTCGATTTCCAGATCGTCAGGCCCGGATAGGCGTCGAAGGTGGAGAAGGTCATGTAGTAAGTGTCGCCGTCGCGCAGTACGCTGGGGTCTGGCCGGTCGCCAGAGAAGACGGGGTTGAGGAAGGCGCCATTGCCGAGATCGGCGCGGCGCTGGCCTTCAAAGCCGCCGGGCCAGGACAGATGCTGCCAGTCCTTTCCGGATACGGACAAAAGGCCTTCACGGCCTGCGCTGGGCGGGGCAAGCGCTTCAGTCATCGGAAGGGAAGGCGCCAGGCTCGTTCGGGAGGCGCAACCTGCCGCCAATGGCAGGGCGCCAAGCGTCAACAGGGCAGAGCGTCTGGATAGGCCGGCCATGAAGATATCTCCAAAAAATGACCGGCGGCTTCTGGATGAAACCGCCGGCTTTAGAGGCCAGGTCAGGTCGCGGCACACGGCGCCAGGGAGTGAGCACAGAGGCCTCCCAACCCATGCCTCGGGTTAGTAGCGGTAGCGTACACCGAGAACGAATTCGCGGCCGGTATGCTCATAGTTGAGGTTGTTCTGACGGTCCGAGCTGATCCAGCGCTCGTCATACACGTCCGTCAGGTTGATCGCCTCGAAGGTGAGCGCGATCTTCTCCGACAGCTGGTATGAGGCGGAGAAGTCGAGGTTCAGCGTTGCCGCCTTGCCTTCCACATCGTTGCCGCTGCTCGCCGGAACGGTTGTCAGATACTCATCCCGCCAGGTCGTCGAAATCCGCGCTTCAAAAGGACCGCGCTCATAATAGAGCGTGCCGCTGAAGGATTCCGGGGATTGGCCGACAAGTGGCTGTGTGACGGTTGCGCCGGTTGTGGGGTTCACGATGTAATCGAATTCAGATTCGATCTTCGTGAAGTTCAAGAGCGCGCCGAAGCCATGCAGGTATTCCGGGATGAAGCTGAAGTTGAACGGCGTTTGGGCCGTGATTTCAAATCCGGTCAGGTCGCCCCCTTCAGTGTTGATGAAGGTCGTCACCGCGAAGATGTCGGAAGGCGAAACGCCAGGCTGCAGCAGGGATGTGGGGAAGCCCGTTTCCGAGAACGGAATGTCCTGACGCAGACGCTGGTTGAAGCTCTCGATTTCCTTGCGGAACAGGGCCACCGAGAAAAGGGCTTCCTCATAGGGATACCATTCGAAGGAAAGGTCGTAATTGTTTGACCGGATCGGATCGAGATAGGGGTTGCCCGCAGTGAGCGACAGTCCCGGAGGGCTGGCGTCGATCGAGCCACCAGGCGTCAGCGCCGTCAGGTTCGGACGGGCCATCGTCTTGGCAGCGGCGAAGCGCACCAGGAAATCCGGAATGGGCTCGAGGACCATGTTGAGCGCCGGCAGCGTGTCATCGTACTTGTAGTTCGCTGTTGTTTCGGCCCCACTCAGGATGCCGACCGAGGTGAGGTCCGTCTCGACATACCGTACACCGAGGTTACCGCGGAACGGCATGGAGGCAATTTCCGTGCTCCAGTCGAGCTGAACATACCCACCCGTCGATTTCTCGTTTGCGCTGCGGGTTTCGCCCGCAAACACCGTGCGGCGCCAGTCCCCATATTCGTTTACGCAATCACAATCGAAGTTGATGATGCTGTTGAGCGCGTTAAGGTCTGGAATGACCCAGGTGGTCGGCGTTCCGGCGGGCAGATCCATGCCCTGGCCGAAATTGCTGATCGTGGTCGTGTAATCGGCCAGGGTATAGCCGTTGGCCGCCAGTTGGGCCAGCGTGGTTGCTGACACGCCCTCGACCGGCTTGCGCCACTCGTTGACGCGGAAACCAAACTCCTTGACCGAGACGCCGCCGCTGACGGTGAACACATCGGTCAGGTCATATTCCAGGTCGATGCGGGCTGTTTCGTAGGTGTTCAAAGTCTTGTTAGGCCGCAGACGGATGATCGAGGCATCCCCCAGGGCCGTGCTGGACGAGAACACATAGTTCGCCGGATTGGTCACGTCGAAGCCGTAATTGAATGCCGGCAGATTCGGATCGGAATAGTCGTATGAGTATCCGTCAATGTCGTAGGCTTCGAGCGAGATCGTTGTCTGCTGCGGGTTCGTGCCAATGGCGCGCGAAACGCCGCCCATGGCTGTCATCCGGAATCGGTCAGTAAACTGATGCTCGATGTTGATAGAGTTCTGGAAGAACTCCGTCGACAGAATGTCGATCCGCTGTTCCGTGCGGATGTCGACATCGTTGAACGTGCCCTGAACCAGTGTGTTGTTGTTGTCCACGCGGCCAGACACGAGGTCCACTGCGCGGAAACCCTGTACGCCGGTTTCGCGGGCAAAGGAAATGGCCTCGAGGAACTCTTCCTTGCGGGTCTGGTCGAGCTTTGCGTAGAGGGAGTCGAAGGTGATTTCCGTCCCGTCCCACGGCTCGAACTGGATGGCGCCGGTAAGGCCAAGACGCTCACGGTCATAGCTGATACGGCCATAGCGCGGGATACGCGGGTGGGCTGCGCTCCAGGCGGCTTCCTGCGCCGCAAGGCCGGTCAGCGTATTTCCACTGGCGTCGGTAATGGTGCCAACGGACTGATAGCAACGGGTCGTGTTGACATAGCTCGTGATAACCCCGCCGGCGCTCGTCGGTACACAGCCATCATCTGCCGGAACCCGGAAGCGGCCCGAACTTGAGCCCTCTTCAAATGTGTTGCGGGTCGAATAGGCAACTGACAGGAGGCCGCCGAGGCGCCCGTCCATCCAGCGGTCGGAGATGAGCGCTGTGAAGCGCGGATCGGTCTCTTCCGACAGGTCGTTATAGGACGCCTGCGCGCCTGTGGCGAATGTGAAGTCGTCGAAGTCGAAGGGTTTGGCCGAACGAAGCTGGACGGTTGCGCCGAGGGAGCCTTCATCGACAGCGGCTTCCTGCGATTTGGCCACTTTCACGCTGTTGAACAGATCAGCGGCGAAAATGTTGAAGTCGAACTGGCGGTTGCGGTTGGCGCGGCCATCGCGGCCGCCCGTGGTTGCCAGGGCCTCCATGCCGTTGATCTGGACGCGGACGAAGTCCGAGCTGAGGCCGCGCACGTTGATGGAGCGGCCTTCGCCGCCGTCCCGGTCAATCTGTACGCCGGGAATACGCTGGAGCGATTCGGCGAGATTGAGGTCTGGGAAGTCGGCAATGTCCTCGGCGCTGATAGCGTCGACAATGCCTGTTTCCGCGCGTTTGACCGCAAGGGATTGCTGAAGACTTCCGCGGAAGCCCTTCACAACAACCGTTTCCTGCCGGCTTTCTGCTTCGTCCGAAGGCGCGTCTTCCTGCGCCGTTGCGCTCAGGCCGTTCGTAAGCAGGCCGATGGCAGCTGCTCCCATCAGCAGCCGGAAATTAAAACTGTTCTGTTTGAAACGCATGTCTGGTCTCCTCCCCAGGATATTGTCGTTTCGACTGGCGTCTCCCTTCTTTGAGGGAGGTTCACGAATAATGCCACCGGTATCATTATATATTTTGCCACCGGTAGCAATTTAAAAATTGGTCTTTAGTCCATGTTTTTGCCTGCTTTCCTGAGATTTCGGGAAACTCAACGCTTGGCCGGTTGAGAGGCCGCAAGTGTGGCAACGGGGCGCGACGGAAGTAATCTAAGATAGATTGCCTCCATTCCTTCGGCTTCGATAGAGGCTTCTTGTCCGGGGGCGGCGGTGTGAACACCGGTCACAGCTCCGGTTGATACATACATTCCCATTCGGAGGGGAAGGCCTCTGGCGGCAGAGATCTCCAGCAGCTGACGGAGCGACTCGATCGGCCCGCCGGGAATTGCGGACGCGTCAGCGCGGCCAACTTCCTTGCCATCAATCAGTGTCCGCATCTTCCAGTTGGCCGGCGGCACGTCTCGCCAGCCGACGATTTCCTGACCGAGAACGAGGCCGTTATTATTCCCGAAATCGGATATCGTTACCAAGGGCCCGTGATCATTTATGCCAGCAAAACAGCTCGATGCGATTTCTGCGCCCAGATGCATTGATCCGGCGATTTCAAAGGCTTCTTCGCGTGTCCAGCGCAGCTTTTCAGCTGGCGCATCACAGCGCGTAACAATAATGATTTCGCTTTCAACCGCGCCAAATCCACCGTCAAAAACATAGCAGTCCACAGGCGCCCCCTTGGCATGGGAAATCTGTGACCTGAAGATGGGCCCGGCGAGCCGGTCCGTACCATAGGCGTCGTCCCAGGGGGGATTGATGCGCCCGACTTTCCAGCCGGCCAGAATGTCTGGCCAGAGGCGGATGGCGCGATTTTGAATCGCATAGGCCTCGGGCAGTGTTTCAGGCATGCTGCCTGGATATTTCGTCAGAGGCTGGGCCTGCAGGCGGGCACGCACAAAGGCGTCAGCGCGGGCGTCTGCCGCGGCCAGACTGCTCACCTTGGTTGTATTTCCGTGCACCATCCCGTGAACCCGTATTGGTCGGCTGCAGCCCTTTTGTGCGGCAAGCCGTATTTGCTGATCCTCTCTCTCCCAGCATGCTGGACAGACAAGGAAACCGGTGTCATAGTTGCGCGAAAGTTCATTCTGTCAACTGGTTTCTCAATCGGGTTGGTGGGCAATATCGGAAAGGTGCCGGTTCAGAGCGCCGCATGGAGGAGAGTTCATGGTCTTTCAGTTTCACAGGTCCGCACGCCGCAGCGCGGTGGTTCTCGTGGCCATTCTGGGCGGCTGCGCCAGCCTTGCTGCGGCGCCGCAGATGAGCGCGTCCCCGGCGGCCGGATCAACCGTTGCTGCCGCTCCTGAGCAAGCCTGGTTCTTCCCCGAAATCGACTGGTCAGCCTACACGGCAGGTGGGCGCGGCGGTGAAATCGTGCGGGTCACCACGCTGGCCAGTGATGGGCCGGGCAGTTTTCGGGAGGCCATTGAAAGGCAGGGCGCACGGATCATCGTGTTCGAAGTGGGCGGGGTGATAGACCTCGAAAAGGAAACGATCGCGATCACGAATCCCAACGTCACGAT
Organism: Hyphomonas sp.; assembly: GCF_013823385.1. GTDB lineage: Bacteria > Pseudomonadota > Alphaproteobacteria > Caulobacterales > Hyphomonadaceae > Hyphomonas. The sequence continues at coordinate 66,631 of NZ_PNMA01000016.1, read as the reverse complement.
TGCTGGCCAGACGGCCCCGTCGCCGGGGATCACGCTGATCCGGGGCGGTTTGGATGTTAAGACGAATGATGTCATTATCCAGCATCTCCGTATACGGCCGGGCGACAATGGCGAGCCGCGCGGTTCAGGGTTTGCCGAAGATTCTATCTCGACGCTCAGCGCGCACAATCTTATCGTGGACCACTGCTCGCTGACCTGGGCTGTCGACGAAAACCTCTCCGCCTCCGGCCCCCGCTTCACCGGCAACACGCCAGACGAATGGCGCGCAGGCACATCCCGCAACATTCTTTACAGCCATAACCTGATTGCCGAAGGGCTTGCAGATTCCACCCACCCCAAATTCGAACACTCGAAGGGGTCGCTGATCCACGACAATGTCAACGGCATCCTGATCTATGGAAATCTGTATGCACACAATTACGAGCGCAGCCCCCTGTTCAAGGGCGGTGTGCACGGACAGATCGTCAACAATTTCATCTACGATCCCGGCCAGCGCGCTGTGCACTATAATCTGCAGGCGCTGGAATGGGGCAAGGTGCCCTTCGAAACCGGCAAGATGGATCTTGTCGGCAATGTGATGCGCGCCGGCCAGTCTACCGCGGAGGGACTGCCGCTGGTGATGATTGGCGGAGATGGGGATCTGGCGCTGCACGCGCGCGACAACATTGCCGTTGATCGCTGGGGCAATCCGTTGCCGGAGCGCGGCCGCTATACGACCGGCCCGGCGAAGTTCATTGACGCGCCGGAGGCGATGCCGTTGCCGGCAGGACTGCCCGTAATGCCTGCCGTGGCGGTCGAGCGGTTCGTGCTGGCCAATGCGGGCGCCCGCCCGTGGGACCGCGACAGTCATGATGTGCGCGTGTTCGCAAACGCCGCTGAAGGGCGGGGCGAGATCATCGACAGCCAGTCGGAAGTTGGCGGCTATCCGGCCGTTGAGCCCAGCTACAAGGCCTTCGATCCGGCCCTCTGGGATCTCGAGACGATGCTGCCCAAGTCTCCGGAAGCGCTCGATTCAGGTGCCCGCAGCCGGGGCACCTGAGCGGCAGAAGATGCGCGCCGCTTGCAAAATGTCCACTGCCGGGCAAAAGAGGACATTCCATCCTCCAACAAGGGTTTCCGGTGAGCGATAAATCAAGACCTGAGTTCGAAGCCGAACTCGCGGCCGCCGTGCGGGAAGCCGCTGAGTTCAAGCAGCACGGCCGGGCGACGATCAACGACATCGCGCGCATAGCGAAGGTGTCCAAGAAGACCGTATCGCGCGTCATCAATGACAGCCCGCTCGTCAAGCCGCGTACCCGTGAGGTCGTCAAGGCCATCATTGCCGAGCTTGGCTACACACCGGACCCTCAGGCCCGCGCGCTGGCCCTGCGCCGGTCCTTCCTGGTCGGTCTGGTCTATGACAATCCGAGCCCGCAATATGTCGTGAACATGCAGCGGGGGATTCTCGACGCGCTCGAAGAAACCGATTTCCAGCTTGTCCTGCGCCCGGTCAGCCGCGCGGATGCGAATTATCCGGGCCGCCTCAAGCAGTTCATTCAGCAACACAAGCCCTTCGGCCTGATCCTGCCGCCTTCGGTGTCGGAGGATGACGAACTGGTGCAGATGTTCCGCGACAATGATGTGGACTATGTGCGCATTGCGTCGGGCATGCTGGATGAGCCGTCGCGCATGATCCTTACGCATGACAGCGAGGGCGCTGCGCAGGCGGCCCGCCATCTGTGTGCTCTGGGGCATACGGACATTGCCCATATCCACGGCCCGGAATCCTTCCGGTCTGCGCATGAGCGCCGCGATGGCTTCCGGCGCGGCCTGGCCGAAGCGGGGGTTAGTCTCAACCCGGAACTGACCATCGAGGCGGGCTATACTTTCGACTCTGGCCTTCAGGCGATGGAGCGCCTGCTCTATGGCAAGCGCCGCCCTACGGCGGTGTTTGCGGGCAATGACGAGATGGCCACGGGCGCCTATGTCGCCGTGCGCAAGGCGGGCTTGCGGATTCCCGAAGACGTGTCGATCGTCGGTTTCGACGACACCCCGATCGCAGGCCGCCTCTGGCCGGCGCTGACCACCGTGCGCCTGCCGATCCGCGAGATGGGCAAGGCGGCCGCGCGGCTGCTTCTCGACCAGGCGGCGGGGAAAGAGCCTGAAGAGGTGATCAGCTTCACGCCTGAAATCGTGGTGCGGGAATCCTCTGCCGCTGCGCCGCGCAAGGCGGGCTGACAGGCGCTCCCGAATTTCCGGATGCGGGGCCGATAACGGCTTGCAGCGTTCGGCAGCTGAGGTTATGACACCGGTTACCAAATGATACGCCGCTAAGGAAACGCCCCATGAAAATCGCGCTCATCATTGAAAACAGCCAGGCCGCAAAAAGCAGCATCGTTCACGACGCGCTGACAGCTGTCGCCGAGCCGCTCGGCAACCAGGTGTTCCATTACGGCATGTACACGCCGGAAGACAAAGCCCACCTGACCTATCCGATGATCGGCATCCTCGCGGGCATCCTGATCAACTCCAAAGCCGCCGACTTCATTGTCACCGGTTGCGGCACGGGCATGGGCTCCAACCTAGCCTGTAACTCGATGCCGGGCATTTTCTGCGGCCTGATCATCGACCCGACGGATGCTTACCTCTTCGGCCAGATCAATGACGGCAACGCCATTTCCATGCCCTACGCAAAGGGCTTCGGCTGGGCCGCTGAGCTCAACCTGCAGGACTGCTACCGCAAGCTGTTCGAGGTCAAACGCGGCGAAGGCTATCCGAAGGAACGCGCCGCCGTCATGGCGAAGAATCGCGGCATCCTCAGTGAGCTGAAGAAAGCTTCGTGCCACGATATGCTCACCGTGCTGAAGGCGATTGATCAGGACCTCCTGAAGACCGCCATTTCGGGTGAAAAGTTCCAGGAATACTTCTTCGCCAACTCGCAGGATGCGGCAATGTCTGACTATCTGAAGGGTGTGCTCGCGTCCTGATCGCGGGCTTCCGGCGCACACAAGCAAAGAAACTCAAGGGGAGGCTTTCGTGAACCTCAGCATGTTCAACCTTGAAGGCAAGATCGCCCTCGTCACCGGCGCCAATACCGGCCTTGGGCAAGGCCTAGCCGTCGGTCTCGCCGAAGCGGGCGCAGACATCGTCGCGGCCGGCCGCTCGGTGCCCACCGAGACCGAAGCGGCTGTCAAGGCGCTTGGGCGGAAATTTGCGTTTGTGCCGGCCGATTTCAGCAAGCCATCCATTGCCGGTGATGTGGCCGCTCAGGCAGAAGCGGCCCTCGGCCCTGTGGACATCCTCGTCAACAATGCCGGCATGATCAAACGCAACGACGCGCTGGAGTTCACCGAGGCCGAGTGGGATGAAGTGATGGATGTGAACCTCAAATCGGCCTTCTTCCTCTCCCAGGCTGTGGCCAGGGGCATGGTCGCGCGAAAGTCCGGCGGGAAGATCATCAACATTGCGTCCATGCTATCTTTCCAGGGCGGCATCCGCGTGGCGAGCTACACCTCGTCCAAGAGCGGCATTGCGGGCCTGACGAAGCTGCTCGCCAATGAGTGGGCGGGGCATGGCATCAATGTGAATGCCATTGCGCCGGGCTATTTTGCCACCAACAACACGGACGCCCTCCGCGCCGATGAAAAGCGCAACACCGAGATCCTCGCCCGCATCCCGGCAGGACGCTGGGGTCAGCCCTCCGATCTTGCTGGCGCTGCCGTATTCCTTTCCTCCCGCGCATCTGATTATGTACACGGAACAATCGTCGCCGTGGATGGCGGCTGGCTCGCGCGCTAAGCCGGGTCCGGGGGAGGAAATCAGGAATGCCTGCGCGCGTTGTCTGCTTTGGAGAGCTCCTGCTGCGCCTGACAGCGCCGGGCGCCGAGCGCCTGCTCCAGTCCTGGTCGCTGGACGTCTGCGTTGGCGGGGCGGAGGCAAATGTGGCCGTCTCGCTCGCCGCCTTCGGGCATGATGTAAGCTTTGCCAGCGTCGTGGCCGATAATCCCCTCGGCGCGGCGGCCCTGGGCGAGCTGCGCCGGCACGGGGTTCACACCGATACCGTCCTCCGCGCGCCGGGCCGGATGGGGCTTTACTTCCTTGAGCCGGGCGCCGTGCGCCGTCCCGCCCGCATCACCTATGACCGGGCAGGCTCTGCCTTTGCCAGCGCCTTGCCGGAGGCGCTCGATTGGGCATCCATCCTTCAGGGCGCCGCGCTCTTTCACATCTCGGGCGTCACCCCCGCCATCGGACGCAATGGCGCGGACGCGGCCATGCGCGCGGCTAAAGCGGCTGTGGACGCAGGCGTGCCCGTCTCCTTTGACGGCAACTACCGCGCGCTGCTCTGGGAAGCCTGGGACGGGGACGGCCCGGCCATCCTCAAGGAAATTCTCTCCTGCGCCACCTACGCCTTCATCAATGAGCGCGACATAGCGTTGATCCTGAAGGCCCGCTTTGAGGATCGCCAGTCCGCCTTTGCGGCGGCCTTTGAGGCGTTCCCGCGCCTTCAGGCCATCGCCGCCACAACCCGTCAGCAATCCTCCGTGGACGATCAGGCGATCGCCGGTGAACTCGTCACGCGGGAAGGCCGCTGGGTGTCGCCCGTGCATGAACTGCCCGGCGTGATCGACCGCATCGGCGGGGGCGACGCCTTCGCCGCCGGGGCATTGCACGGGCTGATCGAGGGCAGGGCGGCGCAATACACAATCGACTTTGCCGTCGCTGCCGGGGCTCTGAAGCACTCGATTCCCGGCGATTTCAACCGCGTGGGAGTCGCCGAAGTCGAGGCCGCCATGGCAGGCGGAAACCTCGATGTAAAACGCTGAGACCCAGCGCTGAAACAGTATTGACACCGGTTACCATAACGCCAGTATGGAACCTTATAAAAAGATCAGGCCGGTCGCAAAGACCGGCGCCCAACGGGGGCAGGAAAACACCCATGCGGATGCCAGCTTCAGCTGATCCAGTAAGGCCTAGCCGCCGCCATGTGCTGGCCGCGGGGGCGGCCATGGCCGGGCTCAGCGCCTGCGGCGTCCGCGCGGGCCGGGAGTTCCTGTCAACCGATACGCACCCGGAAGAATATCCGACCGTCCAGGCGGTCAAGGAAATGGGGCGCCTCCTGAGTGCGCGGACCGATGGGCGGCTCGGCGTCAAGATCTATGCCGGGGGCCAGCTCGGATCGGAGCAGGATACGCTGGAGATCACCGTCTTTGGCGGCCTCGACATGAACCGCGTGAACCTTGCCCCGCTGAACTCCATTGAGCCGCTGACAAGCATTCCGGCATTGCCCTTTCTGTTTCAATCCAACGACCATATGCGCCGCGCGCTCGACAGCCCCATCGGCGACGAAATCCTCGCCTCGCTGGAGCCCCACGGTCTCATCGGCCTCTGCTTCTATGACAGCGGCGACCGCAACTTCTACAACACCCGCCGCCCCATCCGCACACCGGCAGACATGCGCGGCCTGAAGATCCGTGTGCCGAGCTCTGACCTCTATGTCTCGATGATCCGCGCCCTCGGCGCAGACGCAACGCCGATGAGTATCGCCGAAGTTTATCAGGCGCTCGTCCAGGGCGTCATCGATGGCGCGGAGAATAACTGGCCCTCCTATGAAAGCGGGCGCCATTTCGAGGCCGCGAAGTATTACAGCCTCACCCAGCACGTCATCGCCCCGGAAGTCCTCGTCATGTCGAAATCCCGATGGGACAAGCTGGACGAGGCAGACCGCGCCCTGGTGCGCCAGACGGCCAAGGAATCAGTGCCCTACATGCGCACCCTGTGGGACCAGCGCGTGGAAGACTCCCGCGCCCGCCTCATGGCCTCAGGCATCGAGGTCAACGAAATCGAGGACAAGGCCGCCTTCGCCGCCGCCATGCGCCCGGTCTGGGACCGCTACATTGTCTCGGAGCAAGCAAAACGTCTCGTCTCTCAGATCGAAGCCATGGGAGAGGCGGAATGATCCGTATGCTCGCAAACTTCACGCGCATCGCCGCAGACCTGCTGATCAAGACAGCGGCCTTCGGCCTCGTGCTGATGACAGTCATCGTCGGTTGGCAGGTATTTGGCCGCTATGTCCTAAACTCGACGCCGTCCTGGTCGGAACAGGCCGCACTGACGCTGATGATCTGGTATGTCGCGCTCGCTGCGGCGGCCGGCGTCCGGCAGGGCTTCCACATCCGCATCGTGGCGCTGGAAGAGGCCGCTCCGCCCGCCGTGCGCAAATGGATGCAGGTGACCTCCAATACCATTGTCGGCCTCTGCGGCGCGGCGATGTTCATCTGGGGCGGCGAACTCGTGCTGCGCACATGGAGCCATGTCGTCCCTTCGCTCGGCATCCCGCGCGGGCTCACCTATCTCGCCCTGCCGATCTCCGGCGCGCTCATGGTCCTGTTCGCCCTTGAACAGGTTCTTGAGCGCCTCGGGCTTCGCGCAGCAGACGCCCCGAATGAGGAAACCGCCTGATGGAATTGCTCATTCTCATGGGTGTGCTCGTGCTGCTGCTCGCCATCGGCGTGCCCGTGGCCTATTCGCTGCTCGGCGCCGCCATCGCCACCTTCCTGGCGATGGACATTCCCCTCGTCGTGGTCTTCCAGCGCCTCGCGGGTGGCATCAGCGTCTTCTCGCTGATGGCCATTCCCTTCTTCATATTTGCGGGCGACCTCATGTATCGCTCCGGCATAGCCCAGCGCCTTGTCGAGGTGGCCGAGGCAATGCTGGGGCGCACGCGCGGCGGGCTCGGCCTCGTCAATGTCGGCGCGTCCACCATGTTTGGCGCTGTCTCCGGCTCTGCCATCGCCAGCGCGTCGGCGATGGGATCGACGCTCATGCCCCTGATGAAGCAGAAAGGCTATGGCGCAGACTACGCCGTCAACGTCACGGTCTCTGCCGCCATCGTCGGCCTCCTCATTCCGCCCTCGCACAATATGATCATCTACTCGGCCGCCTCCGGCATCGGCGTGCCGATCGGAGACCTGTTCCTGGCCGGTGTCGTTCCCGGCATCGTCACGGCAGCGATCCTGATGGCCGTCACCTGGCTCGTCGCCGTGCGCCGGGGCTATCCCAGCGGGCAGTTCCCCGGCTGGGGCGCCTTCATCCGCGCGATCCTGATTGCGGTCCCCGGCCTGATGGCGGCTGTCATCATCATGGGCGGCATCCTGTCGGGCATTTTTACCGCGACCGAGTCTTCCGCCATCGCCGTTATCTACACAGTTCTCGTCGGCGCCTTCGTTTATCGCTCGCTGGGCTGGTCGCGCTTCGTCGATGCGGCCCAGCAGTCGGTCAAGGTCACGGCCATGGTCCTCCTGATCATCGGCGCCGCTACGGCCTTTGGCTATGCCCTCGCCGTGCTCGAAGCGCCCGCAAAGCTGGCAGAACTCATCACCTCAATCACGCGCAACCCGCTCGCCATCCTGCTCATCATCAACATCACGCTGCTTGTGCTGGGCACATTCATGGACATGTCGCCCCTGATCGTTATCACCACGCCGATCCTTCTTCCCGTAGTCATGGAAGTGGGCGTCGACCCGGTCCATTTCGGCATCATCATGATGCTCAATCTGGGCATCGGCCTTGTCACCCCGCCGGTGGGCTCGGTGCTGTTCGTCGGCGCCGCCGTTGGCGGCATCAAGGTAGAAGACGCTGTGAAAACGATCTGGCCCTTCTATCTGGCGCTCATCGTGTCGCTGCTGCTCATCACCTATATTCCCGCCCTGTCGCTGTCGCTGCCCGGCCTGTTCAAATAGAGGATTTCTCATGATCCGCCTGCTGACTGGATTGCTTGCGTCATCGTTCCTCATCGCCTGCGCGAGCGCTCCCGCGCCGGACGCGCCCGCAGCCCCCGCGATGGTCATCGTCTCGGAAGAAGACGTGAAGGTGGACGAGCCCCCACCACACGGAAAGATCGGCATGAGCACCGCCTGGCGCATCTCCGATGCAGTTCCCGTGCGCGCCTTCGAGTTCCGCAAGCGCGCGCTCCATCCTGGCAGCGCCATCGGCCTCCACCCGATCAATCATGATGAGATCTATTACGTCCTGTCCGGCGAAGGCATTGTCCATTCCGACGGCGAAGAACAGACCCTCACCGAAGGCATGGCGGCCTATCTCTACACCGGCGCAAATGTCGGCATACGGCAGGTCGGCGCAGAGCCGCTCGTCCTCATCATTGCCTATCCGCCGGGGAAGTAGCATGCTGTCCCGGCGCATCCTCCTGGCCATGTTTTCCGCCCTGGTGCTCGCGGCCTGCACGACAGCGCCCGCTGAGCCTGAGGCCGCCCCGCCGGCGATCGAGGCAGATGCCGTCATCCCGCTCTGGCCCGAAGGCCCGCCCGGCGGCGTCCCCGCAGGCCTGCAGGAAAAGATCGTTCACCGCGAAAATCCCTTCGGCCTGATGGACCGCGCGGCCCATGACGTCACCGCGCCCAGCCTCTCAATCTTTTATCCCGACGCGCCCGATGGCTCCGCCATACTCATCATCCCCGGCGGCGGCTACAAATGGGTGGTGATCGACAAGGAAGGCTTTGAAGGCGCCCGGCATTTTGCCGCCGAGGGCGCCACGGTCTATGTCCTGCGCTACCGCCTTCCGCATCAGGGCTGGCAGGCCGGGCCGGATGCCCCGCTTCAGGATGCCCAGCGCGCCATGCGCCTCATCCGCGCCCGCGCCGCTGCAGATCGTATAGACCCCGCGCGCGTGATGGTTATGGGTTTCTCCGCAGGCGGACATCTCGCCGGCACACTGGCAATGAAGTTCGACTTGCCAGCCTACACCCCCATCGATGCAGCCGACGCCCTCTCGGCGCGGCCGGACGCTGCCGCGCTGATCTATCCCGTCGCCACACTGGCAGAACCTTTCGCCCATCCCGGATCGCGGCAGAACATGCTGGGAGACCAGCCCACGCCGGAGTCCATCGCCAGCTGGTCGCTGGAGTCCATGGCGCGGCCGGATATGCCGCCGGTCTTCCTCATGCACGCCGCAGACGACGCGGCCGTGCCCGTCGAAAATGCGCTGATCCTCCACGGTGCCCTGCGCCAGGTGGGCGTGCCCGTCGCGCTGCATATCTTCGAGGAAGGTGGCCACGGCTTCGGCCTGCGCGGCATCGCGGATACGCCGCTGCGGTCATGGCCCTCGCTTCTGCGCGACTGGGGCGTTAACAAGGGCATATTCCCCAAGGGTAATTCCTGAACGCTGGACCAGAGACATGAAGACGACACGTATCGAGCCGACCCTCTCGGCTGCCGGAGAATATCTGCGCCTGCAGGCCGGGAGGATTGCCGAAGATCCGATGACCAATTCGGTCTTCGCCCTTGCGCAGACGGTGTTCAGGGACATTGAACAGGGCGAAACCAGCCTGGATGAGATTGCTGCCCTCATCAATGAAGCGCATCTTCTCCTTGTCAGCCAGCGTGCCGAACGTTTGCGGGAACGTCACGCCGGCGCCCGGCCGGAGACAGCATGGGCGCCGGTAAGGTCGAGGCTGGACGATCTCGCAGGCCAGGGCTTTGAGACATTCCGGGCGACACTCGAACAGGCGCGGGGTGGCATCGTCTTTACCGCCCACCCGACTTTCGCGCTCTCGCCAGAGCTTCGCGCGGCGATTGCTGGCGAAGCCGTCAACCCCGGCAAGCGGGCGCGCGCCGCGCTGGAAAGGGCGCTGCAAGCCGACGCCCGCGGCTGGAACAGGTCCATCACGCTGGCCCGCGAGCATGATGAGGTGCAGGCCGCGCTTCTCCACGCGGCTGCCGCGCAGCAGCAGTTTGCCACGCTCGTGTTCGATGTGGCCCGCATGCATTTTCCCGATAGCTGGAGAGAGCTCCGCCCGGCGCTGCCCACCATTGCAAGCTGGGTTGGCTACGACCTTGATGGCCGGACGGATATCCACTGGTCCCACTCGATCACCTTCCGCCTGAGCGAAAAAGCCGATCAGATCCGGCGCTATCATGCCCGCGTGCAATCTATCCTTGAGGCCCATCCTGCCGCCACGGGCCTCGCCGCCTTGCTGGAACGGCTTGATCTTGCCGCAGGTGAAACCGCGCTTCAGGCGGCCATGTTCAGCGGCGATCTTCAGAATCCGGAACATCTTGTTGCCGCGGCAAACCGCCTGACTGCCGAAGGCCCTGGCCGGCTGACGGATGCGGCCGAGATTATTGCGGCGCTTGATGACGTCCTGGCTGAAGCGGAAGGCGATGCCGGTCTCGCCCGTGAGATCCTGATCCTGCGCGCCCAGGTGGAGAGCCAGCAGCTCGGCACAGGCCGCATCCACCTGCGCGTCAACGCCGCCCAGATCGCCACGGTTATCAGCCGCGAGCTCAATCTCGATACGGATGAACGCAGCCTCGGCCGCCTCGCCCTGGCAGAGCTTTCCCGCCGCGCGGCTACACCCAAACCGGTTGACGTGAACTTCGCAGACCTCTTCCTGGAGCAGTCCACCGCGCGCCGCCAGTTCATGATGTGCGCGCAGATCCTCAAGCATATCGATGCCGGCTCACCCATCCGCTTCCTGATCGCCGAGAGCGAGAACCCCGCCACGGTCATGGCCGCGCTCTATCTCGCCCGTCATTACGGCGTGAACGGAAAGCTCGACATTTCGCCCCTGTTTGAAACGCCCGAAGCGCTGGAAACCGGCGGCCGCTTCATCGAGCGTCTGCTGGATGAGCCAGAATTTGCCGCCTATGTGCGCCGCCGGGGGCATCTTTCCATCCAGCTTGGCTTTTCCGATTCCGGCCGCTTCATCGGCCAGATCGCTGGCAACATGGCGATCGAGCGCATCCATAACCTGATCCTGCGCGCGATGGCGCCGCGTGTGCCGGGCGCGGGCCTCCTGATCTTCAACACGCATGGCGAATCGATGGGGCGCGGCGCCTGGCCGGGCAGTTTCGAGCAGCGCTTCGATCACCTGCTCACCCCCTGGACCCGCACCAATGCCCAGGCCCTTGGCATACGGATCATCCACGAATCAAGCTTTCAGGGCGGCGACGGCTATCTTCACTTCGCCACGCCCGAACTTGCCGAAACAACGCTCGCGCACTGGTGCAGCCATCTGCTCGCCCCGCCGCCGGAAACTGCTGCAGACGATCCGTTCTACACCCGGACAGATCTGGTCTGGGATTTCTACCGCGCCCTGCGCGCCTGGCATGAACGTTTCTTCGCCAACCCCGATTATGGCCGTCTGCTGACGGATTTTGCGCCCGGCTTTGTCGTCACCGCCGGTTCCCGTCAGACACGGCGGCCCTCCGGCGCCGCTGGCCCCCGCGCCCTGCGCGCCATCTCGCACAATGCAGAGCTCCAGCAGCTCGGCATCCCGGTCAACACCGCGTCGGGCATCGGCTCATCGCTGCAACGGGAGACTGACCGCCTCGTCGATCTCGTCAACACCAGCCCCCGCATGCGCAGCCTTGTCCAGTTGGCCTGGCGCGCCCGGCTGCTCAGCAGCCTTCCGGTGCTGCGCGGTTACGCCCTGGTCTACAATCCCGATGTCTGGATCGCCAATGCCCGCGCCGCCGCGCCGGAGAAAGCATCGGCCTATCGCGGGGTCTATTATGCCCTGCGAGACGGGGAAACGTCCCTGTCGGTCAACCGGACTGCCAACCTCCTCGCCATTGATCTTGACCGGTTTGATCGTCTGCTGGCCCGCCTTGACGAGGCCCCTTCAACCGTGGAGCGCCATGAAGACCGCATCAACCTTCATGTCGTCCACGGCATCCGCCAGGCGTTGATGATGCATGCCTTCGCTCTGGTCGGGCGCCTGCCGCGCATCTCGGAGCGGCACGATACCAGCCTGCGCGACATCATCCGCCTCGTCACCAGCCTGCGCATCGGGGAGTGTGTCGAATTGCTCGGGCGCATCTTCCCGCCCTCTCAGGACCAGCTGATGCGGCTCTCGGCGGTCACTGAAGCGGGCGGCGCGGACGCCGGTTCTGCGCAGTATGGCTATGATCATATCCATGACAGCATCATTGGCCCCCTGGATCGCATTGATCAGCTGCTTCATCACATCAGCCTGTCGCTGAACCATCCTTTCGATGCCTACGGATAAACACGGGTAAAAAACCTGGCGCAGGCAGCTGAGACAATATTTCTGTGATAAGCTTGTCCTGTAGCGGCCGCAGCAGGAAGCGCTGTCCGGGGGTGGTCGCGCAACCATAGGTCAGATATAGCTGCTGCTTCAATCAATTGCAGGGCGATTACCGGCAGGCTATCGGCTGAGCTGTTTCGGGGCTCGGCAATCGGCTAAGGTGGCTGCGTATGAATACTGAACGGCTGGATTGGGATACTTTGCGGGTATTTCGCGTCGTGGCGGAGCTGTGCAGCATGAGCGGCGCAGCGGCCCGGCTTGGGGAATCCCCGCCCACAATCAGCCGCAAGATCGATGATCTGGAAACCACCCTCGGCACCCAGCTTTTCATCCGCTCCACGCGGGGGGTAGAGCTGACCGAGGCCGGCAAGGTGGTGCTGCGCTATGCCCACCAGATGGCCGAAGCGGCTAATACGCTGAAGGATCAGGCAAGCGCCCAGGGCGCGCCGGTCGAGGGGCGGATCGTCCTCTCCACGGGCGATGGCATCGGGCCTTACTGGCTCGCCCCGCGCCTCCACGAGTTCCAGAACAAGAACCCGCGCGTCCAGATCAGGATGCTGGTCAATGACGAGCCGGCAGACGTCACCAATGGCGAGGCGGACATCGCCCTGCACTTTGCCGAGCCGAAAAGCCATGAACTGCTCCACCACAAGCTGGGCGTGCAGCATTATATCGGCTTTGCCTCCCGCGATTACTTCCGGGAGCGCAAACCGCCCGAAAGCCTGTTTGAATACTACAAATATCGCTGCCTGATGCACTCTTCCTATGTGAACCAGGTGGAGCGCTGGGCGCCGAAAGTGTCCGAGCTGCGCCGGATGATCGATTATGCCTTCGTCTCCAATTCCGGCACGGCGCTGATCCAGTCCTGCGCGGCCGGGGGCGGTGTCGCCATCCTGCCATCCTTCATCGCCGCCATGGACGACCGGATCATTCCGCTCGACCTGCCGGAGATTGCCCCCATCCAGTTCTGGGTGGCCTATACCGAGCGTTTCCGCCGGCGGCCGGAGGGCCAGCTGTTCGTTGACTGGATCCGCAAGCGCTTCGAGCAGGAAGATGCGATGTGGTTCCGGGAACAGTTCATCCATCCGCGGGATGTGTTTTCGAACGTGCATATTTTCCCGTCCGCCTCTGCCGCCCGCCGCGAACCGGGTTGATCCTATCTTAAGGCGCTGCCATTGCGCGAGGGTCAGCTCGCGTCCTATGATCCCCGCCAGCATTGATCTGGCAACGGCATCTGGCCGAGGGGGATACCATCGACACGAGTGACCGGCGTCCCGCGACCATTGTTGATGTCGCCCGCGAAGCAGGTGTTTCCTTCAAGACGGTCAGCCGCGTTCTGAATGGCGAGCCGAACGTGCGCGCCGAAACGCGCGCGCGGGTCATGGATGCCGTGGCAAGGCTCGGCTACCGCACCAACCAGCACGCCCGCAGCCTGCGCGCCGGGCAGAGCCGCCTGATCGGCGTGTTCTATTCCAGCCCGTCCCGCAACTATCTCGGGGAAATCCAGATCGGCGCCTTGCAGCGCGGCAATGCCGAAGGCTTCAGCATTGCGTTCGAGCATTTGCCCGAGGGGCCTGGTGGATCTGTCCTGCCGCGCGGTGGGGCCGAACTTGCCGGCGCCGTGCTCATCCCGCCGTTGACCGAAGATGCTGCCCTGATGGCCCGTCTCATGGAGGCTGGCACGCCTTTTGTGCGCCTCTCCCACACGGAAGCTGAGGGGGAGGTCGGTCATGTCACAATGGATGACGAAGCCGCCGCGCAGGAAGTGATGGGCCATCTCATCGGCCTGGGGCACCGCCGCATTGCGTTCATTGCCGGGCCGGGAAGCCATCCTCAGTCCCATCTGCGGGAAACCGGGTATCGCGCGGGCCTGGCCGCCGGAGGCATCGCGCTGGGCGAAAGCCTGATCGTCAGGGCCGAAACGTTTGATTATGAAGCGGGCCTGCGCGCCGCTGCGGAGCTTTTGGGCCGCAGCCCGCGGCCTACAGCCATCTTCGCCAGCAATGACGACATGGCAGCCGCCGTGCTGGCCGTGGCCTTCCGCTCCGGACTGCGGGTGCCAGAACAGCTCTCGGTGGTGGGCTTTGACGACACCCCGCTCGCCTCGGTGGTCTACCCGGCGCTCACCACGATCTATCAGCCGAGCCGGGAAATGGCTTCGGTCGCTGTGGGGATGCTGCTGGAAAAGCGGGCGTCTGACGCGCCGCAAATGGCCTGCCTGCCTTACCGGCTGGTGGTGCGCGAAACCACCGCAGCGCCCGAGGCCTGAGCCCCCCATTCCCCGTGCCCCGGCTTTCGTGTAAGCGCCGTGCCCATGAGCAAGCCCATCAGCCAGATCGCGCCCCTCCCGCATATCGCCGCCACGAAACCCTATGTTCCGGGCGGCAAGCTGCATGGCGCCAAGGGGCCAGTGGCGATGCTGGCTTCGAACGAAAACCCGTTCGGGCCGAGCCCGAAGGCCATCGAGGCGGCCAAGGCCGTTGTCGGCGGCTCGCATGTTTACCCTGACCCCGATTATGGCGAGCTGCGCGCGGCGATTGCCGCCGCCAAGGGCATTGCGGATGTCTCCCGCGTCGTCACGGCCGCCGGTTCGGATGAGATCATTCACCTGCTGACCCAGTGTTATGCCGGGCCGGGCGACGAAGTGCTGTTCACCGAGCACGCCTTCTCGATGTACCGCGTCTCCGCGGGTGCGCACGGCGCAACTTCCGTAACGGCCCCGGAAACGGACATGACCGCCGGCGTCAATGCCATCCTCGGCGCGGTCAGCCCGCGCACCAAAATCCTGTTCCTCGCCAATCCGAACAACCCGACCGGCACGATGCTCTCGGTGGACGACCTCAAAGCCCTGCAGGACGCGCTGCCGCCGCATGTGCTGTTCGTGGTCGACGGGGCCTATTCGGAATACCTCGGCCCGGACTATGAAGCGCAGCTGCGCGACCTGGTGGACCGGCGTGACACCACCGTGATGATGCGCACCTTCTCCAAGATTTATGGCCTCGCCGCCATGCGTCTCGGCTGGGCCTATATGCCCGCCGCCATCGCCGCGATCTACCAGCGCATCCGGGGCCCGTTCAACGTCAACGCCATGGCGGCGGCCGCCGGCATCGCGTCCGTGGGCGACGAGGATTTCCTCAAGATGTCGCGGGACCACAACACCAAATGGCGCGCCATCATGACCGATGCGCTGAGCGCCATGGGGCTGCCCACGCCGCCCTCGCACGCCAACTTCATCGTCACCGAATTCGGCACCGCCGAACGCGCCGCTGCCGCCAACCAGCACCTCAAGGACAACGACATCCTGGTGCGCGCCATCAGCGGCTACGGCCTGCCGACAAAGCTCCGCATCTCGATCGGCAGCGCAGAGGACAATCAGCGTTTCCTCGACGCGATGAAAGCCTTCACCGCGTCACGCTGATATTGTCGATCAGGCGCGTCTTGCCGAGCCAGGCTGCCGCCAGCAGGCGCGCCACCACGCCTTCCTTCAGCGGCTCATCGCCGGGCAGCGCCTGCAGCGTCGCCGGGTCCACCAGCGTCACATAGTCGATCTTCCGGAAGCCGGCGGCCAGGATATGCCCCTCCGCTTCCGTCAGCGCCTCAGAGGGCAGGGTGCCGAGCGACATCCGCACCGAGGCCCGGTGCATCGCCGCAAAGATCGCGCCCGCCGCCCGGCGTTCCTCAGGGGAAAGATAAAGATTGCGGGAAGACTGGGCGAGGCCATCAGTATCGCGTTTCGTCTCGCCGCCAATGATCTCGATGGGGAAACCAAGATCGCGCACCATCCGGCGGATCACCTGCAGCTGCTGGTAATCCTTCTCCCCGAACACGGCCACGTCCGGCTGCGCATGCAGGAATAGGCGCGCCACCACCGTCGCCACGCCATAGAAGAAATGCGGCCGGTAAATCCCGTCCAGAAGGTCCGACAGCGATTCGACGCGCACATTCGTCACCGAGCCTTCAGGATACATTTCTGCAACACTGGGCAGATAAACCGCCGTGCAGTTAACGCTCGCCAGCTTGGCAATGTCTTCGGCTTCGCGGCGCGGATAGGTGTCGAAATCCTCGCCTGGAGCGAACTGCGCCGGGTTGACGAAAATGCTCGCCACGGTGCGCGTGGCCTTTTCCTTAGCCTTTTCAATGAGCGACAGATGCCCCTCATGCAGGGCCCCCATGGTGGGCACGAAACCAACGGTTTCGCCTGCCTGTTTCCATGCCTTCACCCGCGCCTGCAGCTCGCTGCGTGTGCGGATGATCTCTACCGAGTTTTCTTTCGTGGAATTCACTTTCCAGATGCCCTGCTTCAAGATGAAGTTAATGCGTTGTTAACCCATACGCGGGAATTTTACAGACATGACCCAGCGCATCGTAACCACTCTCCGCTCGCTCGCCCTTTTCGGTGCTGTTTCGCTTGGCTTTCGCAAGGCGAACATCGAGGAAAGGCATCCCGAACCCATCCTCGGCAGCCTTCGCCCGGATGATGAGAACGATGCCTGGATGTTCGAGAGGTCTGAGACCAACCTTGCCTCCGGTGCCTACATGCTGGAGCAGGAGTATTCCCGCGTCTCCGGTGCTCTTTCGGCGCTTCGCGGTGTGCTGTCCAGCCTCGCCCGCGTTCCGGAATCTGCCGAAATGGCTTACAGCGCTCCGGCCGATGCCCCGCTCGCTATCGATCCGATGCTTTTCGACGAAGCGCGCGCTCCCATTCCGGTGCTCACCAATGTTGTCCCCTTCGAGGATGACGACCTCTTTGTCGAACATACATTCGCTCTGCCGCGGACCGGTGCCAGCCATGGGCTGTCTGCCGAATCCCTGCAGCGCGTTGCCTAAGCACGCCTGACGTACGTTTGACCGGCGGATGCCCGCCGGAGGAGTTGTGGAGTTCCCTGGATGCCCGCCGACGGCGTCGCTCATATCAGTCGCGTTCCGGGTGCGGGTCTTGAGACTCCTGCGCGGGACGCGCGCGTCATTGTGATCGGCAATGAGAAGGGCGGGGCTGGCAAGTCCACCGTCTCCATCCACCTGTCCATTTCCCTGCTGCGCACGGGCAAGAAGGTTGGCGTCATCGATCTCGATGTCCGCCAGCGCTCGCTCACCCGCTATCTGGAAAACCGCGTCCGCTGGGCCCAGAACACGGGCGCCACCCTCGTCATGCCCGAGATTGTCCGCGTCGAGGCCAGCCAGGAGCGGGATCTCGACCGCGCCGAGGCCGAGGAACGCGAACGCTTCGAGTTCGGCCTCGCCCGCCTGAAACAGACCTGCGACTTCATCCTCATCGACGCGCCGGGCGGGGACACCTTCCTCTCCCGCATCGCCCATCGCAGCGCCGATACGCTGATCACGCCGCTGAACGACAGCTTTGTCGACTTCGACCTTCTGGGCGACGTGAACCCCCAGACGCTGGAAGTCCTGCGCCCCAGCTTCTATTCCGAAATGGTGTGGGACTGCCGCAAGCGCAAAGCCCAGACGAGCCGCCGCCCGATTGACTGGGTGGTGATGCGCAACCGCATGTCGCCGCTCGCGGCCCGCAACAAGGAACGCGTCGGCGGCGCGCTGGAAAACCTCTCCAAGCGCATCGGCTTCCGCCTCGCCCCCGGCCTCTCCGAACGCGTCATCTACCGCGAGCTGTTCCCCGCCGGCCTCACCCTGCTGGACCTCACCGAAGCCGGCTCCAACGTCGCCTTCACGATGAGCCACAAGGCCGCCCGCCAGGAACTCCGCGATCTCGTCATCGTCCTCCAGCTCCCCGAACTCGCCGGCGCTAGCATCGACTTCTGACCGCCCCCGCGTCAGCCTTGCCAGCTATCCACAGCTGGCTTACCCAAATCCCCGAAACAGACCTGCCCATGAAGGCAGGCCATATCCTTTTGGGGGAAACCAATGAGCCAGACCGAAATCCACGGGACCGTGGAGCCGCGCTTTGCCGCCGTCCGCGATGCCTTCGCGCAGAACTTCGCCAATGGCGCCGAGAATGGCGCCGCCTTCTGCATGACGCTGGAAGGGAGGCCCGTGGTCGACATCTGGGGCGGCTTCGCAGACGAAGCCCAGACAAAGCCCTGGCAGCAGGACACAATCGTCAACGTCTACTCCACCACCAAGACGATGACCGCGCTCACCGCGCTATACCTCGCCGACAAGGGCGCCCTGAAGTTTGAAGATCCCGTCGCCAGATACTGGCCGGAATTTGCCGCTGCCGGGAAGGCAGACGTTACCGTCGCCCATCTGATGAGCCATTCGGCCGGCCTCTCGGGCTGGAAAGAACCGCTGGTGCGCGAAGACCTTTACGACTGGGAAAAGGCGACCAGCCTGCTCGCCGCCCAGGAACCCTACTGGAAGCCGGGCACCGCGCCCGGCTACCACGCCATGACGCAGGGCTATCTCGTCGGCGAAGTCATCCGCCGCGTCGCGGGCGAAACCGTCGGCACCGTCTTCCGCAAGGAAATCGCCGGGCCGCTGGGCGCAGACTTCCACATCGGCCTTCCGGCTACGGAGGATCACCGCGTCGCCGATCTCACCCCGCCGCCCGCCAGCGGCACGCTGGGGCAGGGCACAGCAGACCCGCTCATCGCCAACATGGCCAGCAACCCGCCCATCAATCCGCTCGACACGCGCACCCGCGCCTGGCGGGCCGCCGAAATCCCGGCCGCCGGCGGCACGGGCAATGCCCGCTCGGTTGCCCTCGTCCACACGATCCTTGCCAATGGCGGCTTTGCGAATGGCAAGCAGATCATGTCCGAGGCTGGCTGCCGCAAGGCGCTGGAACTCCAGATCGAAGGCAATGACAAGATCCTCGGCATTCCGGTCCGCTACGGCCTCGGCTTCGGCCTGCCCGGCGGCGTGGCCAACTTCCCCAACCCCAACACCATCTTCTGGGGCGGCTATGGCGGCTCCCTCGCCGTCATCGACATGGACCAGCGCGCGACCTACGCCTACGCCATGAACAAGATGGCCCCCACCACCACCGGCGACCTGCGCGCCTTCGGCATGCTGATGGCCGCCTGGCAGGTCTTCATGGCGGGGTAGAGCCCCGTTGGAGTTTTTGGCGCGGCGTTGGAGTTCTTTTGGAGTTTTCGGGAAAAAACTCCAACGGGTCGTCAAGCCGATAGCGCCCCCACCCCAACCCTCCCCACATCCGTGGGGAGGGGGCAGGTCGCGCTCCGCCGAAACGCAACCTCTCCCCACAGAGCAACAGGTCCCCTCCCCATGACCATGGGGAGGGATAGGGTGGGGCCGCTCTCCGAAAGACGCAGCCTATCCAACAAAAATTCCCCCAAACCCCCAGCAAACACGCCCAAAAAAATAAATCTCCCCACCCCCTCCGGGAGCGGAGCTATACTCCGCTCCATGTCGCCCCAGATCGCCGCCCGCCTCTATGCCCATGTATTGCCAGTCTTCTGGCCGTACCTCTGGCTGCAGCTGCGCTGGATCTTCAAACGTCAGGATCAGGAGCTTCGCACCCTCCTCATCTCCGTCACCAAATGGGGCCACGTCTCTATCGTCCATGTCGGCGACCACTGGCGCGCCTACAAGAAACCCAAGGCTGTCAAACCGAGCTGGGACGACCCCATCTGGGAAACCCACACCGCGCCCAACATGGCGAGCGTGTTCCTGGAAGACTCCCAATCCCTCCTGGCTCCCAATCCCTCAGCCCCAAACGCTGATATCCTCCCCCGCCTGCGGGGGAGGTGGCCCGAAGGGTCGGAGGGGGGAGCCCCACACCCCGACACCTCCTAGCCGAGAGCGCCCCCACCCCAACCCTCCCCGCAAGCGGGGAGGGGGAAACTCGCCCTTCGCCGAAACCGTCCCTCACCCCACAAAGCAACAGGCCCCCTCCCCATGGCTATGGGGAGGGTTGGGGTGGGGCACCTTTCAATAAAAAGGCAAACACCGGCCGCGCCCCCGCGCGTTCCGGCCGCCCGCGCAGCCGTCCCCCTTGGCTTCGCGCCCCCGCGCGCCTATACGCCCGCCCCATGGCCACGTTCCCCTTTGAAATCTCCGCCCGCGAGGGCAAGGCGCGCACCGGGCGCCTGAAAACCCCGCGCGGCGACATCCGCACACCCGCCTTCATGCCCGTCGGCACCGCCGGCACGGTGAAGGCCCTCTATATGGACCAGGTCAAAGGGGCAGGGGCCGATATCATCCTCGGCAACACCTACCATCTGATGCTCCGCCCCGGCGCCGAGCGCGTCAAGAAGCTGGGCGGCCTGCATAAATTCTCCGGCTGGTCCGGCCCGATGCTGACAGACTCTGGCGGCTTCCAGGTCTGGTCGCTCGCCCAGCTCCGCAAGATGGACGGCGACGGCGTCACCTTCCAGAGCCATATCGACGGCTCCACCCACCGGCTGACGCCAGCCCGTTCCATCGAGATCCAGGCAGACCTTCTGGGCGCGGACATCTCCATGCAGCTTGATGAGTGCACGAACTTTCCGTGTACGCATGAGGAAGCCGAACGCAGCCTCGAGCTGTCCCTCAAATGGGGCGAGCGCAGCCTTGAAGCTTTCGGAGACCGCGACACCCAAACCCTCTTCGGCATCATCCAGGGCTCAAACTTCCCGGACCTGCGCGAACGCTCCGCCAAGGGCGTCACCGCGCAGGGCTTCGGCGGCATCGCGCTCGGCGGTCTCGCCGTCGGCGAAGGCCACGACCAGATGTGCGCCACCATCGACATGACCGTGCCGCATCTGCCAGACCCCATGCCCCGCTATGTCATGGGTGTGGGCAAGCCGATTGACCTTGTAGAGAGCGTCGCCCGCGGCATCGACATGTTCGACTGCGTCCTGCCCACCCGCTCCGGCCGCCACGGCCAGGCCTGGACATGGGACGGCCCGCTCAATCTCAACAACGCCAAATTCGCCGAAGACACGAACCCGCTCGACGAGGCCATCAATTGCCCCGCCAGCCAGGACTATTCCCGCGCTTACCTGCATCACCTCTTCAAGGCCGGCGAATATCTCGGCCCCATGCTGCTCTCCTGGCACAACACCGCCTTCTTCCAGGCGCTGATGGCCGAGATGCGCACCGCCATCGCCGAAGGCCGCTTCGAAGCCCTGCGCGCCGAGCTTTCCGCCCGCTGGGAAAACACCAAGTCAAAACCCAAGGCGGGCACGGAACGCTAAGCGCGGGTAGCCCGAAATCAGACGCTCATCCTGAGCGAAGTCGAAGGATGGCCCCACAGCGCTGGGCGAGCACCGGCTCGTCCTTCGACTTCGCTCAGGATGAGCCGTCCAGCCGGCTAGCGCAGCCCCTCAGGGCGTGACCCTACTTATACTGAATCTTGTTGTCTTTCTCGAGCAGCTTCAGCGAGCCGAAATCCGGCTGCGCGGGCAGGGGACAGCCCAGCGCCTGGCCATAGCCCTTCAGATACGCCCGCCTCTGGGCGCCGATCTTGAAGGCCTGATTGTATTTCTTCTCATGGCTTTGCGCGCCGGTCGCCTGCCGCACGAGGCCCCGGAAGGGGATCCACCCGGTCGACACATTGCGCACGGTATCGAGCGCCGCATCGGCAGCCTCATCGGCCAGGATCTCGCTGTTCAGCCGCTCGTCCGGCGTGCCGCTGTCCCAGTCCCGGCCCAGCACGGCGTCCAGCTCGGTCACGTCCATGGCAATCCGCGCGCAGGTCATTTCCTCTTCCGGGCCATAGGGAGAGGCCATGCCCGCCAGAAGCTGTGGAATTTCGCGGCGGCGCAGGTTGAAGTCGTCCAGCGGGGCGGAGGCGGCCCCGGCAAGGCCATCGCGGGTCTGGCCGGCCGCATCGCTGGCGGCAGAGCCGATGGTGCGGCTCATCGAGCCGTTTTCGGAGGTATTCTGCCCCCCGCTCGCGCAGGCGGAAAGCATCAGGGCGGCCAGAACAGGCAGTGCAATGTGTCGCATCCGGCAATCAGATGTGAAAAATATGGCCACATCAAGCCTCTGCGTGCAGGGAAGTGTTGACCGGCCCCGACTCCCGGCCTAAATGGCCGCTTCGATTGGTTCCGGCCAGTCATTCGTGCCCATAGCTCAGCTGGTAGAGCAACTGACTTTTAATCAGTAGGTCACAGGTTCGAACCCTGTTGGGCACACCATTTTCTCCTGGATTATCAGTAAGATAGCCGCTCAGCGCGGGCTCGCCGCTGCCCGTTCGCCCCCGGTCTTTCACCTCAGCGCAAACAGGCCCGCATCCGGGTCCCTCCCGCCGTCTATGGCGGCGGCGATAATCTGCGCGGCGATCATGGAAAAGGTGATGCCATTTCCGCCAAAGCCCATCACGGCATAAACCCGCTCATGGCCCTCCACCCGGTCAATGATCGGCAGGCCGTCCTCCGTCACGCTGAAGGGCGCGGCCCAGCGATAATCGGGTTTGCCGATGGGTATGCCCGTCAGCGCCTGGAGTTTCGAGGCAATCTCCCGCGCCTTGCGCCGCAGCACCGAATGCCGGCTGTTCTTCTCCGATGTCTCTTCGTCCTCCCCGCCCGCGATAAGGCGGCCGCTCTGATCAGCCCTGAAATAGAGGTAGGGGTCAGACGCTTCCCACACGATCGTCTCCTTCATCCAGCCGGGCATGTCCCTGATTTTCCGGGTCGCGATGGCCCATGTGGAGGTCACCCTGTGCTGCGGGCTCTGCATCTGTTTGAGAAACTCATAGCCGGTGCAGAACACGGCATGATCTGCCGTCAGCACGCGGCCGTCTTTCGTCGCGAGCGCGACGCCCGAAGGCAGCTCTGCAAAGTCGCTCACCTCCACCGGCGCGGCAATTACGGCGCCCCGCTTCTGGGCAGCGCGCAGCAGGCCGGCGGCAAGCTGCGCCGGATTGGCGCTGGCAGAATCGTGGGAAAGAATGGCCCCATCGCGCTCCAGCCCATAGGTTTCCAGGAGGCGGGCGGGGCTCAGAAACTCTGCCTGGATGCCAATCCGGCGCCGCGCCGCCGCCTCGGCCTCCAGCGCCTTGCCGTCCATCTGGTCGCCGGCCAGATAGAGCGCGGGCTTGGCCTGCATCCGGCAGTCGATGGTAAGGTCAGCGGTCAGCTCCACCAGGTCAGATACCGCCCGAACCGACCGGCGCCAGGCGGCGTTGGCCGCGCGCGGCGTCATCTGTTTGCGCAGGTCGTTCAGCGGCACATCGATTTCATGCTGGATCATCGCGGTCGAGGCGGGGGTGGAGCCCCTTACCGGCGCGCGCCGGTCGAGGATCAGCACGCGCTTGCCAGCCCTCGTCAGCGCTTCGGCCAGCAGCGCGCCGCTTATCCCGGCGCCCACAATGATCACATCGGCGCGGTCGCGTCCGGGGTCTGCGCTGAAATTCACAGAGCCGCCGGGCTGCGTCAGCCAGAAGGGTTTCCCGGTCCGCAGATCGTCCTTGCGCGTGTCGGCGGCCCGTCCGGATTTTGTCATCTGCGCCTCTGGTGACTTGTGTTCCTCATGCCAGATCGCGCAATCCGGGCTCGCGGTCCCAGTATCGCCGGGTTGCAGCCTTCACGAATTTTTCGTTCGGGATCACGCCGTCATCAAACGCCAGCCCGCAATCCTCCAACAGGGCCTTGGAGCCGGGGCAATAGCCGATGGCCTTGAGATGCGCATAGGCGTTCTGCACCCAGTCGCGCGCAGCGGCCTCTTTCATCAGCTTGGCCACTTCATCCGGCATCAGCACCATCGCCACGGCGTCAAACAGCATCGAGGGCGAGCCTGCCAGCTGGCCATCTGCCTTGAGCGATCCGCCTTTGACCTTCAGCGGGCCGATCTTCGGGGCCACGAGAAACACGCTGCCGCCCTTGCTCTCGATTTCGGTTTTCAGGGCCTCGATTGTGGCCATGTCAGACCCGTCCGAGAACAGAATACCCACCTTGCGGCCCTTCAGCGTCTTCTGCCAGTTCTTCTGAATGGAGAGCGCGTCTGAAGGCTCAAGGTCGAGCGGCGGCTTGAAGGCCGGCGCGGCGGGCGGAAGTTTCGTGCCAAGCCCGTCAGCCACCCGCTGCGCCAGCATTTCGTCAATATTCCGCAGCACGGACAGGACGCGCTTGCGCACATGGTCCAGTTCCACTTTCGACAGCTCGAACACCAGCGCTGAGGCGATGTGGGCCTGCTCATTCTCCGTCTGCGACCGCCAGAACATCCTCGGCTGGCTGTAATGATCCCCAAAGGTCTCATCGCGCACCCGGACCTTCTCGGAAGGGTCATTGCCAAGTTCCGTATTGTCCGCATACGTCCGGAAGCCTTCGGCAGATGCGCGCGGGCCGGGGTCTTCTCCGGCTTCATCCAGGGAGTTGGGTTCATAATTCGCCCGCCCCTTGTGAACATGTGTCTGCATCATCCCGTCGCGCTGCAGGTTTGCAAACGGGCATTTGGGGGCGTTGATGGGGATCTGGTGGAAATTGGTCGTGCCCAGCCTGGATTTCTGGGTGTCGAGATAGGAGAACAGCCGTCCCTGAAGAAGCGGATCATTGGTGAAGTCGATGCCGGGCACAACATTCGAGGGCAGGAACGCTGCCTGTTCGGTTTCGGCGAAGTGGTTGTCCGGATTGCGGTTGAGCACCATGCGGCCGATAATCCGTACAGGGGCAATTTCTTCCGGCACAATCTTGGTGGCGTCCAGAATGTTATAGGGCAGTTCTGCCGCCAGCTTGTCCGGGATTATCTGGATGCCGAAATCCCATTCCGGGAAATCTCCCGCATCGATGGCTTCCCACAGGTCTCGCCGGTGAAAGTCATTGTCGGCGCCCTGCAGCTTGTTGGATTCGTCCCAGATCAGAGACTGTACGCCGAGTTTCGGTTTCCAGTGGAACTTCACGAATGTCGATTTTCCCTTCGCATTCACCAGCCGGAATGTGTGAACGCCAAAGCCCTGCATCATGCGGTAGGAGCGCGGGATCGCCCGGTCGGACATCGCCCAGATCATGGTGTGCAGGGTTTCCGGCATCAGGGATACGAAATCCCAGAAAGTATCATGCGCGCTGGCTGCCTGGGGAAAGCCCCGGTCTGCTTCCATCTTCACCGAATGGATGAGGTCGGGGAACTTGATCGCGTCCTGAATGAAGAAGACCGGGATATTGTTGCCCACCAGATCCCAGTTGCCCTCATCGGTGTAAAACTTGACCGCAAACCCGCGCACATCCCGCGGCGTGTCCACCGATCCTGCGCCGCCGGCCACGGTGGAGAAACGCGCAAAAACGGGCGTTCTCTTTCCCTTTTCCGCAAACAGGCTCGCCCGGCTGAGGGAGGGGATCGCCTCCGTGCACTCGAAAAAGCCATGCGCCGCGCTGCCACGGGCATGCACAATCCGCTCCGGGATACGCTCATGGTCGAAGTGGAATATCTTCTCCCTGAGAACAAAATCTTCCAGCAGGGTAGGGCCGGCCGGTCCGGCGCGCAGGCTGTTCTGATTGTCAGATACCGGCACCCCATGATTGGTGGTCAGAGTGCCTGACTTGCCGGAAGGCGCCTGATGCAGCTCCCCGCCATTCCCCTTGCCCGATTGCGTCGAACGTCGTGCCATGGCTGCTTCCCTTCCTGCTTGTCTGAAGACCATCGGGCGCGGCGGCAGAGCGGCGCCCCTGGTAAGCAGGTAACGTGGGAAGTGCCGATCAGTTCCATCAGCGTCCGGGCCTGTCCGCGCCGCGTCCGAAAGTGTCCGGATTTGTCCGAAACTGTCCGGATTTGTCCACGCCCTGTCCGCCGCGTGACCGGAAATGTCGCGAAAATGTCCCGGTTTTTCAGTAGTTTGCGGTGCCTCTGCCCCCTTCAGGGCCTCCCAGCCAAAAAAAAGCGCCCCTCTCCTAAAGTCCCAAAACTCCCTTGGCGATGATCCCCCGCTGCACCTCATTCGACCCGCCATAGATCGATCCCGCCCGGTTGTTGAGGTAGCGCGGCATCGCCGTCACCAGCTCTGCCGGCCCGATCGGCGGGGTGTTGGAAAGGGGGTGAACGGCGTCCAGCTGATGCACGCCCGCATAGAGGCCATTGGCCATCACGGCCACCTCATCCACCGCCTGCATCAGCTCAGTGCGTTGAATTTTCAGCATTGATGCGGCCGGCCCCGGCGGCTTGCCGCTGGAGACGGCCGACAGGATGCGCTGCTCGGTGCCCTTGATGGCCTCCAGCCGCGTGGACAGCTCCGCCGCCCGGCGCATCAGGTCCGCGTCGCCAAGGCCCGTCACGTAACGCTGCAGCCGCGCGATCCCGGCTTCCAGGCCTGCAGAGGAACCGCCCGAACGCTCGAATTCCAAAAGATATTTTGCCACCGACCAGCCATCATTCTCCTCGCCCAGCCGCCCGGATTTGGGCACCCGCACATCATCGAAGAACACCTGGTTCAGCTCATGCTCCCCCGCCAGCGTGATGATCGGATCGACCTTGATTCCCGGCGTGTTCATGTCCAGCAGCAGGAAGGTGATGCCCTTCTGTTGCTTCGCCTCCGGATCAGTCCGCACCAGGCAGAACATCTTGTTGGCGTGATGGGCATGGGTGGTCCAGATCTTGGTGCCGTTCAGCACGTAATCGTCGCCATCGCTCACCGCCCGCAGCTGCAACGACGCCAGATCCGAGCCCGATCCCGGCTCCGAATAGCCCTGGCACCAATAGTCTTCGCCCGACAGAATCCGCGGCAGATATTGGGCTTTCTGCTCCGGCGTGCCGTAGCCGATGATGCAGGGGCCCACCATGCCAAGCCCCATCGGCGCCAGCCCCGGCGCGCCTGCGCGGGCGCACTCGCTGGCAAAGATATAGCGCTGCATCTCGCTCCAGCCGGGGCCGCCATACTCCTTCGGCCAATGCGGCGCCACCCAGCCGCGTTCATGCAGGATGCGCTGCCAGGGCAGGGTGAATTCCGGCTCGATGAAGACACTGGTGGCCAAACGCCCGGCAGCGGCCAGTTCCGGGGTCAGCTTGTCCTTGAGGAAGGCTCGCACTTCTTGCTGAAATTCAATATCCTGCGGTGACAGATCTAGGTTCATTGCGTCGCCTCCCGGTTTTTATCTTTGGCTTTTCTGAAGTTGGAGCAAGCGGGCCAGCGCGAGGCAAGCTGACGGAATTGATAGGGCCTCTTTTGATGGACAGCGACGGCCGCGAACCGGCATTCGGCGAGGTCATGCGCCTGGCGCGGGAGATCGACCAGGCCGGGCGGGATATTGGCCTGCCCTATATCGCCGTCAGCGCGGACATTTCCGACCCCTCGCCGGTGGTGGGCGATGATGGCCGGCCGCTGGCCGAGACGGTGTTCCGCTGGGTAGACCCGAACCTCGCCTACTGGAAAGACCGGGCCTTTGCCCTGCGCGCGGGCATCATCCGCGTTGTGCGCGTCTGCGGAGAACCCTTTTTTTATCAAGAGGGTAAGATGCACAGCTGGCGGCAGGTGCGCGCGCTCGACGGCGTCAACCAGCACATCGATCCGGACGCCTATGGCTCCTACGGGGTGGAAGGGGCGATCATTGCGCCGATCCATTCCCCGATGGGCGTGATTGGCGCCATAGTCTGGGCGACGGACGACGCGTCAGCCGATATTTCCCGTATTTTCAAGGAACACGGGGCGGCGCTTTACCTGCTGGCCCTGCGCTTCCTGTCGGCTTACCGCGACGCGGCGCTGCCGGCGGCCGCTACGGAGCTGGTGGAGTTTACCCGCCGCGAAGCCCAGTGCCTGAAATGGGCGGCGGCAGGCAAAACCGACGCCGAAATCGCCACCATCATGGGCGTTTCGGCCCCGACTGTGCGCTTTCACATGACCAATGCCAGCCGGAAGCTCGGCGTTTCTGGCCGCTCGCAGACGATCCGCCTGGCCACCACGCTCGGCTATATCGGGCAGGGCGGCGGGGGCTGAAAACGCCCTCAAAGTCCTCAAAAAACTCCAACCAATCCTCCAACGAGCGGGGCAAAAACTCCAACGGCGTTGGAGTTTTTTACCCCTTCGGCCGCGCCTTGAGGCTCGCCAGCAACTCCTGCGCAAAGAGGGTGAGGGTGTCATCGCGCGCGCCCATGACGAGGATACGGTCTCCCGGCTCAGCCAGCTCCAGAAGGCGGGCGCCGCAGGCAGCCCGATCGCCCAGCGCCTCGGCGTGGCGGCCAAGGGCGCGGATGTCTGCGGCAAGATCCTGGCTGCCGACGGAGCGGTCGACCGTGCCGCCAAAGTAAGCCGGTTCCGGCATCAGGAGGATGTCTTCGGGGTCGAGATTTTCCGCAAAGCAGGCGGCAAATTCCCGGCGCATGTTGCGCAGGGGGCCGAAGCCATGGGGCTGGAACATCACCAGCACGCGGCCGGGGAACTGGTTTACCGTGCGCAGGGTGGCGGCGATCTTGTCCGGGTTGTGGCCGAAATCATCGATCACGGTGACGCCGCCTTCCGTGCCGATCACATCGAAGCGGCGGGAGATGCCGGCGAAGCTGCCGAGCGCCTCTGCTGCTTCGGCGAGTGTGACGCCGCAGGCAAGGCTGGCGGCGATGGCGGCCAGGGCATTGGAGACGTTGTGGCGGCCCGGCGTGGCGAGGCGGATGGAAGCGGTCTCGCCGCTTTTTTGGTCGTGTACGGAGAAAGTGATGTGCGTCGGCGCGGGCGCGATCTCCCGCGCTGTGAGGTGGGCGGCGGGGGTCTCGAGGCTGTAGGTGATGGCATCCGGAAAGTCTGCTGCCATCCGCGCGGTCTCGTCATTGTCGAGGTTCAGTACGACCGTTTCGGCCCGCGCCGCGAAGCCGCCAAAGAGCGCGCGCAGCTCGTCCATGGATTTATGGTCGAGCGAGATGTTGGAGACGACCGCGACGCGCGGATTATACCCCGCAATCGAGCCATCGCTTTCGTCCACTTCGGAGACGAAGATGCCGCTGGTGCCGACGAGGGAGCTGGCGAAGAGGGCGTCTGGCGTCTGGAAATTCTTCATCACGGCGCCGTTCATCACGGTCGGGCTTTTGCCCGTCGCGTGGAGTATCCAGGCGATCATGCCGGTGGTGGTGGATTTGCCGCTCGTGCCCGCCACGCCGATGGCCGTGGGCGCGGCGTTGAAGATTGCCGAGAGCATCTGCGCCCGGCTCATCCGCTTTGCGCCGACGCGCAGGGCGGCGGCAATATCGGGCACGGTGTCTTCCACGGCGGCCGACGCGACGACGACCTGATCCGGGCGGGTCACGCCGCTGCCATCCTGCGGATACAGGCGGATGCCGCGCGCGCGCAGATAGTCAAACTTCGCCGGCGTGCGCCCCTGATCGAGGGAGCGATCCGAGCCCTCGATGACATGGCCCTGATCGAGCAGGATGAGCGCCAGCGGCAACATGCCGGAGCCGCCAATGCCACAGAAGAAGTAGCGATTCTTTTCGGTCATGATGGAGTTCTACAGCAGGGGTTGGCCACGCACCATCGTGGCGATTTTGGTGAGTTGGCTTTTATGTTGATCAGCACGAACTCAGTTCGAGCGCTGATGCGCACGTTTGAGTTAAAATCCTAGCCTAGCAAAAGTGAGGGTAGAGCTTCGATTTGCTCGCATTCCACAATGTTATCGTTGGGGATGTTGAACCCAATCTCTCTTAGTGCGTCAGCGTCCTTGTCATGCAAACGTCCCTTGCTTTTGTGGCTTGCGCTGCCGTCCACATTCACAACCACGTGCTCGTCTCCCTTGCGACCATAAACATGCGCGTGCGTTTGACCAACTCCATGCGTAGGCTGATCGATGCGGATGTTTTTTTCAAAACGCCCTTTAATCCATTTGCCCTCTTCTAAGAGCTGTCCGGATATACCGTCCTTCGTGATCACGATGTCTTCAATGAACGGGGTCAGCGCTTTCTCAATTGCGTCTTCCAAGTCTCGAATTCGCATCTTCAACAGTCTCCGATAGCAATTGTTCCAAACATCTGACTAAATCTTAGTTGTTTCACCGCATGAATCGCAGGCAGTCTACTATGAAGATTAGCTATCAAAAATTGCATGATTCAAGTGCGTTGGTTGGTTGTGTGAGTCTAAGCCAGTTCCAATTTCGCGGGAACACCGCTTAAACTGCATCCGCAACTCTGGGAAAGTGACATGGGCGCGAAGGTGACACGTATCGGCATTGTCGCGCCTGGGCGGGTGCTAGACGAAGGCATTGCGGACCGTGTAACGGCCATTGCGGGGGATGCGGTCGAACTCTTCTTCCACCCCCAATGCTTCCTGCACGATGGCCACTTCGCCGGGTCGGATGCCGCTCGGGCGGACGCTTTCGCCCAGTTTGCCAATGATCCCAGCCTCGATGCGATCTGGTTTGCGCGGGGGGGGTATGGGGCTTGCCGGTTACTGGATATGGCGTTTGAGCGGCTGGGCGCGGCGGCGCGGCGCAAGACGTATATGGGGTATAGCGATACCGGGTTCCTGCTGGCGCGGCTGGCACGCGATGGGATTGGCCGGGTGGCGCATGGGCCGATGCCGGCGGACATTCTGCGCGAGGGCGGCGAGGCCGCCGTGCGCCGGGCGATCGGGTTTCTGAGCGGGGCGGACGGCGAGGCGGGCGTTGAGCCTGGCACGCTCGCGCCGGGAAAGTACGCGGCGTATAATATCAGTGTACTGGCGAGTTTGATCGGGACGGTGCATGCGCCCGACCTTTCCGGGGCGACGCTGCTGATCGAGGATGTGGGCGAGTATCATTACCGGCTGGACCGGCTGATGTTCACGCTGACCTCCAGCGAGACGGTGCGCGCGGCCGCCGGCATCCGGCTCGGCCGGTGCGGGCCGATCCCGGTGAATGATGTCGATTTCGGGCAGGATGAGGAAGAGATTGCGCGGCACTGGTGCGCGCGCAGCGGCATCGCGTATCTTGGCCGGGCGGACATTGGCCATGATGTGGCGAACAAGATTGTGGTGTTTGGGGCGCGGGGCGTGGGGGCGTGAGCTGAGCCCGCTCTATCCTTCGACTTCGCTCAGGATGAGCTTCTCGATAGAAGCGCTACACCTCGGAGCTCATCCTGAGCGAAGTCGAAGGATGGGCGGGTATCCGGATCAAAAAAGGCGGGCATCGCAGTGCGAGCCCGCCTTTTGTTTGGGTGCAGATGAACGCCCTACAGCGCCTTGACGATGTCCTCGACCATCTTCTTGGCGTCGGCGAGCAGCATCATCGTGTTGTCGTGGAAGAACAGCTCGTTCTCGATGCCGGCATAGCCAGAGCCCATCGAGCGCTTGATGAACAGCACCGTGCGGGCGTTTTCCACGTCGAGGATGGGCATGCCATAGATCGGCGAGGTCTTGTCGGTCTTGGCGGCGGGGTTGGTCACATCGTTGGCGCCGATGACGAAGGCGACATCGGAGGCGGAGAATTCCGAGTTGATGTCTTCCAGCTCGAAAACCTCATCATAGGGCACCTGCGCTTCGGCGAGGAGGACGTTCATGTGGCCCGGCATCCGGCCCGCGACGGGGTGGATGGCGTATTTCACTTCGACGCCTTCGGCTTTCAGCTTTTCAGCCATTTCCTTCAGCGCGTGCTGGGCCTGGGCGACCGCCATGCCATAGCCCGGCACGATGATGACCTTGGAGGCGTTCTTCATGATGAAGGCGGCGTCTTCGGCCGAGCCGCGCTTGTAAGGCCGGTCTACCTTCGCGCCGCCCGCAGCGGCCGCTGCGTCTTCCCCGCCAAAGCCGCCAAGGATGACCGAGATGAAGCTGCGGTTCATGCCTTTGCACATGATGTAGGAAAGGATCGCGCCCGAGGAGCCGACGAGCGCGCCGGTGATGATCAGGGCGAAGTTGCCGAGCGTGAAGCCCAGCGCCGCGGCGGCCCAGCCGGAATACGAGTTCAGCATCGAGACGACGACGGGCATGTCTGCCCCGCCGATCGGGATGATGAGCGTGATGCCGAGGATCAGCGCCAGAACCGTCAGACCCCAGAAGGCCCAGTGGGCGCTGCCGCCGGACTGGATGAGGATCACCATCAGGGCGATGATGCCGACGCCAAGGGCGATGTTGAGCACGTGGCGGGCGGGCAGCAGGATCGGCGCGCCGCTCATATTGCCGTTGAGTTTGGCAAAGGCGATGACCGAACCGGTGAAGGTCAGCGCGCCGATGGCCGAGCCGAGGCCGAGTTCGATGAGGGAGACGGGGTTGATGCCCGTGACACCCAGGATGCCGAAGCTGCCCGGCGCATAGAGCGCGGCCGACGCGACCAGCACGGCGGCAAGGCCGACGAGCGAGTGGAAGGCGGCGACGAGCTGGGGCATGTCCGTCATCGGAATTTTGCGCGCGATGATCGCGCCGATGGTGCCGCCGATGGCGACCGCGCCGATCATCAGGCCCCAGGTGGCCGGGTCCAGCAGGTCCCAGAGCAGGATGATCGTGGTGGCGACCGCAATGGTCATGCCGATCATGCCGTTGCGGTTGCCCTTCTGGCTGGTGGCCGGGCTGGAAAGGCCGCGCAGGGCGAGGATGAAGAGGATGCCCGAGACGAGATAGAGCAGGGGCGCCCAGGTCGAGTGGAACTGTTCCAAGGCTTACTGTCCCTTCTTCTTATACATGGCCAGCATGCGCTGGGTGACGAGGAAGCCGCCGAAGATGTTGACACTGGCGAGGGCAACCGCGATGGCGCCGAGTATCTTGGCGACCCAGCCTTCCGAGCTGAGGCCGTGGGCGGCCGCCGCGACGAGCGCGCCGACGACGATCACGGACGAAATCGCGTTGGTCACGGCCATCAGCGGCGTGTGCAGCGCGGGCGTGACCGACCAGACGACATAGTAGCCGACGAAGCAGGCGAGCGCGAAGATCGCGGCCAGGAATACGGTGGAGTTGATGCCGCCGGCATCGGCAAAGGCCGGGAGCGCGAAAGCGGCAAGGGCGAGGGAGCTGGCAAGAGCGCGTTTCATCACTTCAGCCTTTCGCTAACGGTTGCGCCGTTCCGGGTGAGCAGCATGGCGACGACGACTTCATCCTCAGTGTCGAGGGTGAGGGCGCCGCCTTCGGCCGTGATCAGCGGAATGAAGGCGAGCAGGTTTTTGGCGTAGAGGGACGAGGCGTCAGCCGGCAGGCGGGCGGGCAGGTTTGAGAACCCGGCCACTTTGACGCCGCCCACATCGACGATCTCATCGGCCTTGGAGAGCGGGCAGTTGCCGCCCTGGGAGACGGCCATGTCGACGATGACCGAGCCGGGCTTCATCGATTTGACCATCTCTTCGGTGATCAGCACGGGCGCCGGGCGGCCGGGGATCAGCGCCGTGGTGACGACAATATCCTGCTTGGCGATGTGGCTGGCGGTGAGGGCAGCTTGCTTCGCCTGGTATTCGGGCGACATTTCCTTGGCATAGCCGCCCGAGGTTTCGGCCGCCTTGAACTCGTCATCCTCGACCGCGATGAACTTGGCGCCGAGCGAGGCGACCTGTTCCTTGGCGGCGGGGCGCACATCATTGGCCGTGACGACCGCGCCGAGACGGCGGGCGGTGGCGATGGCCTGGAGGCCGGCGACGCCGGCGCCCATGATGAACACCTTGGCCGGGGCGACTGTGCCGGCCGCGGTCATCATCATCGGCATGGCGCGGCCATAGATCTGCGCGCCTTCAATGACCGACCGGTAGCCGGCAAGGTTTGACTGGGACGAGAGCGCGTCCATCGACTGGGCCCGCGTGATTCGGGGCGTGAACTCCATCGAGAGCGCCGCGATCTTCTTCGCGTTCAGCGCGGCGAGTTCCTCGGCCGGATAGGCGTAGGGCTCCATCAGCGCGATCAGCGCCGCGCCTTCGGGCAGGGCGGCGATCTCGCCAGGTTCCGGGCGGCGGACCTTGAACACAATGTCCGCGCCGCTTGCCGCCTCGGCAGCCGAGCCAGCGATGCTGGCGCCTGCTTCGGTAAAGGCTGCGTCCAGGAAACCGGCAACGGTTCCTGCTCCTCCCTCGACCGTGACCGTGTGGCCCAGGCCAATTAGCTTCTTGACTGTCTCCGGAGTTGCCGCCACGCGGGTCTCGCCGGGTCGCCGTTCTTTGAGCACTGATATCTTCATAGGCACTTGGATTAGGTTAAACTTTGCGCCGTGCAATAGTTATTTTGAGGGTTTAGGGCATGAGTATGTTTAGTCTGGCTAATCGCGTGGCTCTGGTTACCGGAGCGTCAAGCGGCCTGGGCCGCCATTTTGCGCATGTTCTGTCCGATGCCGGGGCTACGGTTGTCCTGGCGGCACGGCGGATGGACCGGCTGGAAGAAGTGGCGGGCGCGATCACCCGCAAGGGCGGGAATGCGCTGTCGGTGGCCATGGATGTGACCGATGATGGCAGCATCGTCGCCGCCTTTGATTCCATCAAGGAGGCC
Source organism: Hyphomonas sp. (assembly GCF_013823385.1). Lineage (GTDB taxonomy): Bacteria > Pseudomonadota > Alphaproteobacteria > Caulobacterales > Hyphomonadaceae > Hyphomonas. The sequence continues at coordinate 32,395 of NZ_PNMA01000016.1, read as the reverse complement.
CTTGGCCGCCCGGCTGACATCATCGTCAACAATTCCGGCATGTCGCGCGAAGGCTGGTTCCGCGACATGAGCGAGGAAGACTGGAACGCCGTGATCGACACCAACCTCACCGGTGTGTGGCGCGTGGCCAAGCACGGCGCGAACGCTATGGTGGCCGCCAAGGCGAAGGGCTCGATCATCAACATCGCCTCGATCACGGGCCTCCACCCCCAGGCTATGACGACGGCCTATTGCGTGTCGAAGGCCGGGGTTGACCACATGACCCGCCAAATGGCGCTGGAGATGGCCCGCTATGGCGTGCGCGTGAACGCGATCGCGCCGGGCTATTTCAAGACCGAGATCAATGACGAGTTCCTCGAGAGCGAACAGGGCCTGCAGATGATCCGCCGGATCGCCATGCGCCGCATCGGCGACATCAACGAACTGGCCGGGCCGCTGCTGCTGCTGGCCTCGGATGCCGGGAGCTTCATGACAGGCTCGACGCTCGTGGTTGATGGCGGGCATTTGCTAAATAGTCTTTGATTGACCACGGCCCTGTGTGGGCGTGGACGGATGACCCTGTATCGCAGGTTCGTCACCCCGGAATTTGCGCAGCAAATGTCCGGGGCCCAGCAGTGCCGCCGGAAACTGGATCCCGGTCTTCGCCTCTGGCGAAACCGGGATGACGCAACCGGAAGGTTGAGGAATGGGCGCGTCGGCCAAATCCTCTGCGCTTCCCCACCTTCGGAGCCCGAAGCCTTGCCGCTTGCCGCGCCGCAAAATTCGCATTACAGCCGCGTTACGCAACAGGTGCCCGGTAAAGTCCGGGTGAAAAGGGAAGCCGGTGGGAATCCGGCGCTATGCCCGTAACTGTGAGCGGGGAGCCGTGTGAGCCACACGCCACTGGGAAACCGGGAAGGCAGCTCACCCCGGCGATGATCCGCGAAGTCAGGAGACCTGCCTGTTGCCGTCGTTGGCTCGCCGTCCGGGTACAGGCGTAGGGCCGCGGAAGGCAACCTTCCGTTCATGCGACATGTCATGAACCCGCCGCGAAAGGGCTAAAAGCCCTCCGGCCAAAGAAGGACCTGTGGACCGATGTTCCTCAGACTCACACTCATGGGCGCTTCTGCGCTCGTCCTCAACGCATCCATCGCGCAGGCTGAAGAAACCCGCGTGCTCGACCCAGTTGAAGTTTCCGGCCTGCGCGCCATTGAACTCGATAGCGTAACATCCTCCGTATCCGTACTGACGCCGGAGGATCTGGCCGTTCGCCTGTCGCCGAACCCGGTGGACCAGCTTCGCGCGGTTCCGGGCGTGGCCGTCTCCCGCTCGGGCGCTGTTGGGGGGCTGACCCAGGTGCGCATGCGCGGCGCCGAGGCCAACCACACGCTGGTTCTCTTCGAGGGCATCGAGATTTCCGATCCGGTGAACGGGGAGACTGATTTCGGCCTGCTGACCGCGCTGCCGGTTGGCCGCATCGAAGTGCTGCGCGGGGCGGCGTCTTCGATCCACGGATCAGACGCGATTGGCGGTGTGGTGTCGCTTTCGGCGGCGCGGGAAGCGGGGCTAAATGCGTATGCCGAAGCCGGCAGCTTTGGCACCGTGCGCGGCGCGCTTGGCTATGGCGGGCCGAAGTTTGGCGCTGCCGTGACCGGCTTCACCACCGACGGCGTGGACACCTCGGGCACCGGCGGCGGCAAGGATGGCTCCGAAGCGTTTTCCGGCCTTCTGACCAGCAAGCTTGAGCTGGGGGCGGACTGGGCGCTCTCTCTGGTGGGGCTTGCCCGGCAGACGGAGTCCGAGTTCGATGCGGATACGGACTTTGATGGCCTTCTCAACGATACTGACCATCGCACCGAGGCAGATCAGTGGCTGATCGGCGGCGCGCTGACGGGCACCTATGGGCCGCTCGATCATGTCATCCGCGCCAGCTTCAATCAGGTGGAGCGCGACAATTTCAGAGCCGGGGCAAAGACCGATGACGCCAAAGGCAAGCGCACGAAGCTCGCCTGGTCGCCAAGCTACACCACCGGCGTTCACACGCTGACCGGTCTGGTGGACTATGAGCGCGAAACCTATGACCGCCGCGATGTTCAGTATGGCGGTGGCACGGACGCGTCCGAAGCGTTTGAGTCTGTTGGTTTTGCCGGCGAATACCGCCTTGCGGCGGGCGACTTCGACTTTTCCGCATCGGCGCGTCATGACGACAATAAAGGCCGGTTTGAAGATGCGACCACCTGGCGCCTGGGCGCGGGCTATGCGTTCGAGCAGATCGGCGGGCGCGTGCGGGGCTCGGTTGGCACGGGTGTGAAGAACCCGACGTTCACGGAGCTGTTTGGCTTCTTCCCCGGCAGCTTTATCGGCAATCCGGACCTGAAGCCGGAAGAATCCACCAGCTGGGAAATCGGCTGGGAGCAGACGGTTGGCCCGTTCAGCTATTCGGCGACCTACTTCAATGCCGATCTGGAGAACGAAATCTACACCGCGTTCAATCCGGACTTCACCTCCACGGCGGCCAACCGCGCGACCGACAGCGAGCGTAGCGGCGTCGAACTTGCGGCGCGCTGGCAGGCGCTGGCAAACCTCGCTGTCTCCGGCCAGGCGACCTTCTTCGACTCGCAGGACAATAACGGCGTGGATGAAATCCGCATTCCGGACGCCACTGCCTCGCTGGCGATTGACTGGACGGTGAGGCCGGATGGCCTGCGCCTCGGCGCGGCGCTCGACTATGTGGGCGATCAGGGAGACACCGATTTCGGTCCGTTCCCGGCGCGCCCGGTTACGCTCGGCGCGTATACGCTGGCGTCCGTCACGGCAGAATATCCGCTGACGGAGCGTATTGCCATCACGCTGCGCGGCGAGAACATCTTCGATGAAACCGCGACAGACGTTTATGGCTATAATGGCCCTGGCGCCGGCGTCTTCGTGGGACTGAAGCTGCGGTGAGACTGCGGCTTGCCGCCTTGCTCCTGATGGGGCTGACCGGCTTTGCTTCGGCAGAGCCGGTCTTCCCATCGCCACGGCCGACGATTGTGTCGCTGGACTATTGCGCCGACCAGTTCGTGCTGGCGCTGGCAGACCGGGAGCAGATCCTTGCGCTCTCCAAGGACAGCGAACGCCAGTTCAGTCATCTGAGAGGCAGGGCGGCAGGCATTCCCAAGGTGCGCGCGGCGGCAGAGGATGTCGTCGCGCTCGCTCCGGATGTGGTCGTGCGCAGCTGGGGCGGGGACGCGCGGGCCCTGGGGCTTTATCAGCGTTTCGGCATCCGTACCGTCCAGATCGGCTATGCAAATGACGTTGAAGGCACGGGCGGCCTGCTGCGCGAAGTGGCCGCCGCCATCGGGCAGGGGCCGCGGGCGGAAGCCATTCTTGCTGCCGTCCCGAAGCCCGCTGCGCCGAGCGGGCGCAAGGCGCTTTATGTGACGCCCGGCGGCGTGAGCGCGGGCAAGGATACGATGATCGCGTCCATCATGACCCATGCTGGCCTTGAGAACGCCAATACAGGATCAGGCTGGACAAGCCTGCCGCTGGAAAGTCTGGTGATGGACCCGCCGGGGCTGATCCTGGCGGCGTTTTTCGGATTTGACGATGACGCAACCGACCGGTGGTCCGTTTCGCGCCATCCGGTGATGCGGCGGCTGATGGCGAAGGCGCAGGTGATCGACATGGATGAGGCCCGCGTGTCCTGCGGCGGCTGGTTCGTGGCCGATGAGGCGGCGGATATTGCCGCAGCGCTGGAGGCGGCGCGATGAGCCGGTTGACGCTTGGGCTGGCGCTGGTGGCGGCCGTGCTGTTTGCGCTTTCGGCGATTGTGGGCACAGCCGCAGTGCCGGTGAGCGACGCGCTGGCGGCGCTGGCCGGGCAGGGCGATGAGCGCGTGCAGGCGATTGTCTGGGAACTGCGCCTGCCGCGCGCTGTGGCGGCATTTGCCGTAGGCGCCGCTTTGGGACTGGCCGGGGCGGCGCTGCAGGGGTTACTGCAGAATCCGCTGGCCGAGCCGGGCGTGCTGGGTGTGTCTGCCTTCTCGGCGCTGGGCGCGGTGGTGGCGATCTTCTTCGGATTTGCGGCGGTGAACAGCTTTGCCGTGCCGGTGGCGGCCATTCTGGGCGCGAGCGTGGCGACGCTGCTGCTGGTCTTCGCCGCGATACGCGGGGCAGGGAGTGTGACGCTGCTGCTGATCGGGATTGGCCTGTCGAGCTTTGCCGGGGCGCTGATGTCTCTGGCTCTCAACATGGCGCCCAACCCCTATAGCCTGGCGGATCTGGTGAACTGGATGATGGGCTCTGTGGCCAACCGCTCCTGGGCGGACATCCTCCTGGGGGCGCCCGGATGGGTGATCGGGGCGGCGCTGGTGTTCCTGGCGGGGCCGGGGCTGCGGGCGCTGAGCTTTGGCGACGAGACGGCAAGGAGCCTTGGCGCCGATCCCGCGCGCATCCGCCTGCTGGTGATTGGGGGCACCTCACTGCTGGCGGGCGCCAGCGTGGCGACGGCGGGCACCATCGGCTTTGTGGGCATCGTGGCGCCGCATGTGATCCGCCCGTTCGTGCGGCATGATCCGCAGCGGCTGCTGATCCCTTCGGCCCTGCTGGCGGGGATCATCCTGATGGCGGCGGATATTGCGATCCGCGTGCTGCCCTTCCAGCAGGAGTTGAAGCTGGGCGTGGCGGCCGCGCTGGTGGGCGGGCCGGTGTTCATCTGGATCGCCGCGCGGCTGGGGAGGGCGTCTGCATGATTTCGGCTGAGCACCTGACCGTGACGCTGAATGGGCAGGAGGTGGCGCGGGACGTTTCCTTCTGGCTGAATGACGGCGAGATGGCCGCGCTGGTGGGGCCCAACGGGGCGGGCAAGAGTTCGGTGCTGAAGGCGCTGGCGGGGGTGACGCCTTCTGCCGGCGAGGTTCGCATAGGCGGCTATCCGGCGGATAAGCTGACCGTCCGGGAGCGGGCGAGGCACCTGGCCTGGCTGCCCCAGACCCGGCCTGTGGCGTGGAACCTGGTGGTGGAGGATGTGGTGGCGCTGGGCCGGTTTGCGCAGGCGCCGGCGCCTTTTGACCGGATGGGGCAGGCCGATCGGGCAGCCGTGTGCGAGGCGTTGGACAAGGCGGACGCGGCCCACCTTTCCGGGCGGCCATTTCAGGCGCTGTCGGGCGGGGAACAGGCGCGGGTGCATCTGGCGCGGCTGCTGGCCTCTCCAGCGCCGGTGCTGCTGCTGGACGAGCCGTGCGCGGCGCTGGATGTGGCCCATCAGCTGGACCTGATGCGGGCGCTGGCGGCGGAGGCGGCGGCGGGGCGGACGCTTCTGATCGTGCTGCACGATCTGGAACTGGCGGCGCGGTTCTGCCCGCGTATCCTGGTGATGCAGGCGGGCGCGCTGGTGGCGGACGGGGCGCCGGAGGCGGCGCTGTCGGCCGGGACGCTGGCAGATGTATTTGGCGTCAGAAAAAATGCTGACGGGCGGCTGGAGCGCGCAAATCGCTGACATTGCGGGCCATTTGGCGGCATTCTTGAGAATTTTCGCTGCCGCGTTAGGGTCATGTTAGGTCAGTTTTGGGACAAACTCGGACAAATCGGGACAATCAGATCCCCCAGGGTGACCCCATGAACGCCGTCAAGAAACCTCTCGACCAGGAACCGGAAACGCCAGCGGCCACCCCCGCCAGCGAGACGGCAGAGGCGCCGGCGCGTACGGGACACCATTCCCCGGTTCACATTCTTCACGCGCGCCTCGAGGCGGCCTTCTCCCCGCAGAATGAAAGCCGGCTGACGCGCATCTTCACCATGCTGCTGGTGGTCGCGCTGTCGACCTGGCTGGCGGCGCTGGTCATCCAGAGCGGCGTCTGACCGGAATTCCCCTGACCGGCGATTTGCTGGACAGCGGCGAACCGGGACGCTAGGTCACTGCCGGGTTTCAAGGAGTTTTACGCGCATGCGCGTCAGAAAAGCTGTTCTTCCCGTTGCCGGGCTCGGCACCCGTGTGCTGCCGGCCACCAAGGCCATCCCGAAGGAGCTGCTCCCCGTCGTCGACCGGCCGGTGATCCAGTATGTGGTGGACGAGGCGCTGGAAGCGGGGATCGAGCACATCGTGTTCGTGACCGGGCGCGGCAAGGGCGCCATCGAGGACTATTTCGACCATGCCTATGAGCTGGAGACCCAGCTGAAGGCAAAGAACAAGACCGACATCCTCAAACAGGTCGAGGCTTCGCGCCTCCCGGCGGGCTCGTCGAGCTTCGTGCGCCAGCAACAGCCCCTCGGCCTTGGCCATGCCGTCTGGTGCGCGCGCGATGTGATCGGCAACGAGCCGTTCGCCGTGCTGCTTCCCGATGTGATCGTGAAGGGCAAGCCCTCGAGCCTCAAGCAGATGGTCGACGCCTATGACAAGGTCGGCGGCAATGTCATCGCGGTCGACCCCGTGCCGGAGGAGCGTGTCTCTTCCTATGGCGTGATCGCGCCGGTCTCGCGGGATGGCCGCCTGATCAAGATGTCCGGCATGGTGGAGAAGCCGCCGCGCGAGAGCGCGCCGTCAAACCTTGCCATTACCGGCCGCTACATCCTGCAGCCGGAAATCTTCGCCCTTCTGGAGAAGCAGGGCGCGGGCGCGGGCGGGGAGATCCAGCTGACGGACTCGATGGCCAAGCTGATGGAAATCCAGGACTTCTACGCCTACGAGTTTGAAGGCAGCGTCCACGACTGCGGCAACAAGACCGGCTATTTCGACGCCGTCCTCGCCCACGCGCTGGACAATCCGGACACGGCAGACTTTGCCCGCGCCCTCGTGAAGAAGACCGCGCAGGGGCTTTGAGGCTCTTTTAGCCGGACTGTCGCAGCCCTCACCTCCCACCGCCTTTGGCGGCGGGCCCCTCCTCTCCCGGAGGGAGAGGGGTTAAGGGGGCGGCTCGGGATGACGGGGTGAAATATCCTGTCACATGATGTGGGATGGGCGGGCCGTTTACCCGCTTTACGCAGCGGCGCTGTTCTGGTTAGGACCGCGGCATGACCCAGACGCTGAAACTCCCCGCTTTCGAAGATGTTCTTGCCGCTGCCGAGCGCCAGCGCGGCGTGGTGCGAGAGACGCCCGTGCTCAGCCATGAGGCGCTCGACGAAGCTGCCGGGGCGGAGGTGCTGATCAAGGCCGAATGCCTGCAGGTGACCGGGAGTTTCAAGATCCGGGGGGCGATGAACCGGCTGGCGCAGGTGCCGCCTGAGGGAAAGAAGGCCGGCGTGGTGGCGTTTTCCTCCGGCAACCATGCGCAGGGCGTGGCGCGGGCAGCGAAGCTGCTGGGGATGCCGGCGATCATCGTGATGCCGGCGGACGCGCCTCAGGTGAAGGTGGACGGGGTGATCGCCGATGGCGGCGAGGTTTACCTTTATGATCGCAACACGGAGGACCGCGAGGAAATCTGCGCGCGGCTGGCGGCTGAGCGCGGGGCGGTCATTGTTCCGAGTTATGATGATTTTGACATCATCGCCGGGCAGGGCACGGCGGGGCTTGAGTTCGCGCGCCAGGCCGAGGCGATGGGCAAGCCGCTGGACCATCTGATTTCCCCCGCTGGCGGCGGCGGGCTGATCAATGGCGTGGCGCTGGCCTTCGGGCAGCTGTCCCCGGCAACGCAGATATGGGCCGCTGAGCCCGAGGCGCATGATGACTGGGCGCGGTCTCTGGAAGCGGGCGAAATTCTTGCCAACGCGCCGGGCACACGCTCGATCTGTGACGCGATCCTCACGCCAAAGCCGGGCTATCTCACCTTTGCGCTGGGCCAGCGCCAGTTGGCGGGCGCTTTGCGGGTTTCCGATGAAGAGGTGCGCGAGGCGATGCGGATGGCGTTCCGCTATCTGCGTGTCGTGGCCGAGCCGGGCGGGTCTGCCGCGCTGGCGGCGGCGCTGCGGGGTGTGCCCGAGGCCATGAAGGGCAAGCGGATCGGCATCATCCTTTCGGGCGGGAATGTGGACGTGGCGCAATATGCCGCCATCCTCAGACCGGCCGGCTGAAGCTTGGTTTACGCGCGTTAACCACGTCCGCTTACGGATAATAATCCGTAAACCGGGATCAAGTATGGTTAAATTCACCTTCCGCACCCGGATGAGATTAACCGCGTCTCTTTCAGGAGACCTTATAACGCATTGCTTAAACCTGTAGCCGGGCACGCAGCAGACGCTGCGCGATGGAGGGCTTCAGAATGAAAGCGATACCCCTGATAAGCCTCGGCTTGTCTCTGGCGCTGGGCGCGGGCGCTATTTTCTTCGGGCGGGAATTCATGGGCAATGGCAGCCCGGCGGCAAATGCCGCCGTGGCGGCGGCGCCTGCCATTCAGATGACGCAGATTGCCGTGGCGGCGACAACCATCGAGCCGGGCAAGCTGATTGACCCGGCGATGGTGGAGATGCGGGACTGGCCGGCGAGCGCCGTTCCGCCGGGCGCCCTGCGCGCGGTTACCGACATTGGCGAGAAGGCGTATTCGCGCGGACTGATGGTGGCGGGCGAGCCGCTGCTGGCCGGGAAGATCGACACGACCGGCAGTGTGCTGACATTGGCTGCGAACATTCAGCCTGGGATGCGGGCCGTTTCGGTGGTTGTGTCCAACGATACCGGTGTGGCGGGCTTCGTGCTGCCGGGCGACCGGGTGGATGTGAACGAATTTGTGGAGGCAAAGGACGCGCGGGCCGCGCCGGAGGACGCGCGGCGTTCGGCCAATGTGCTGGCGCAGCCGGTGCTGAAGGGCGTGAAGGTGCTGGCGGTGGACCAGACCTTTGAGTCCGGGCTTGAGGGCGCAAGGCCCTCCAACACGGTGACGCTGGAAGTGACGCCGCAGGACGCGCTGCTGCTGGGCGCGGCGAGCCGGCGTGCGGCGCTGGGCCTGGCATTGATCGGACGGGAGGAAGAACTCGCCGAGGTGATCGAGGCGCCGAAGGTGGCGAAGAAACCGCAGACGCGCCCGGCACGGACCACGCGCGCCCCGGCAACGGCGACCGTGCGCGTGATCAATGGATCTCAGGATACACGGGTGACAACACCTGTGGCGCCGCCGGCGGCAAGCGCTGCGGCGACGGAAGGGGCGGGCTGATGGGCAACATGAAACGTATACTGATGGCCAGTGTCGTGGCGGCGCTCTGCGCGCAGCCGGTTCTGGCCTGGACGCAGCGGTCTGCGGCGGCGGGAGCTGACCGGCTGGAGCTGCGCCGGGGAAAATCGGCGGTGGTCGAGGCGGACGCTTCCTTTGCGACCATCGTGGTGGCCGATCCTGAAATCGCCGAGGCGATGCCGACCTCCAACCGTTCCTTCTTCGTGCGCGGCAAGCGGCCGGGCGGCACGACCGTTCTGATCTATGATGAGGCCGGCGCGATTGCAGAACTGATCGAGGTTGAGGTGAAGCTTGGCCTGGACGAGCTGCGCGGCGATCTGCGCCGCCTTCTGCCGGGAGAGATCATTGATGTGTATGCGGTGCATGACGGGGTGTATCTCGACGGGAAGGTGACGACGGCTGCGGCGGCGGAAATGGCGCTGCAACTGGCCGAGCGGCATGTGCCGGGCGGGGTGGCGAATGGGCTGTCTGTGGGGCAGAGCCAGCAGGTGATGCTGGAGGTGCGCTTCCTGGAGGCAAGCCGCAATGCCGTGCGCGAGATCGGCTTTGGCAACACGATCAACGCAAATGATGTGGTGGTCGGCACCGAGAGCGGAACGGTTTCCGGCCTGCTGGAGAAGACGCTTGCGGTGTTCACCAATGTGGGCGGCGAGAATATCGACATTCGCTTGCGGGCGCTGGAGGAGAAGGGCGTGGTCCGTACCCTGGCAGAGCCCAACCTCGTGGCGCTGTCTGGAGATACGGCGAGCTTTCTGGCGGGGGGCGAGTTTCCCATTCCCGTGGCGAGCCGTGATAATGAAGTAAGCGTCGAGTTCAAGAAGTTCGGTGTGAGCCTTGATTTTACGCCGACGGTTCTGGGCGATGGGCTGGTGAACCTCCGGGTACGGCCGGAAGTCTCTGCGCTGGACCGGGGCAATGGCATCCGCGCCTCCAACATCGATATTCCGGGCGTTTCCGTGCGCCGGGCGGATACGACGGTGGAGCTGCATGACGGGCAGGCCTTCGCCATCGCCGGCCTTCTGCAGAACAATTACAGCAATGATGTGCGCCAGACGCCATGGGTGGGCAATGTGCCGGTGCTGGGGGCGCTGTTTTCTTCCAAGCGGTATCAGCGCAACGAGACCGAACTGGTCATCATCGTGACGCCGCGCCTGGTGCAGCCTTTCTCGCATCCCGAGGCGGTGGCCTCGCCGCTGGACGCGGTGGCCGAGCCCACGGAAGTCGAGTTCTTCCTGCTGGGCCACACGGTAGGCGGCCTTTCCATAGCTTCAGGGAACTGATCATGCGCAGACCTATCAGACTTTCACTTGTCGCCGCCCTGATGGTGCTTTGCGGATGCGCCTCGCATGACCGGCAGGATCAGTATGTGCTGGGCGAGGCCACGCGGGCCAACATTGCGGCGCAGGCTGTGCGGGACGTGAACGTTCCCAATTCCCGCCCGGTGGAGAGCAGTTCAGGCGTGCGTGCGGCCAAGGCTGTGCAGGCGCTGAACGAGGGCAAGACGAAGAAGCTCGCCGATGCCGGCGGCACGGGAGGCGGGGAGTGAGCCACGGAGCGGCAGCCCCGCAAATTCCGGGGGCAGGCGGCGCGCGGTCGCCCCTGCCGGCGCTGGCAGTATTGGCGCGGGGCGAGGTTACCGCTGCGCTCGCGCCGATGTGTGCGGAGCTTTTTGATGTGTCTGCCCTGACGCCCCCGGAAACGGTGCTGCGCCATGGCGGCGGCCTGATCCTGATCGAGCAGGGCATGCCGGGCTGGGATCAGCTGTTGCTGCTGCTGGCGGTGGAGCGGCCGGGCAGCGCGGTGATCGTGGTGTCTGATCAGCTGCCGGCGCATATGGTGCGGGCTCTGATGAAAATCGAGGCGTCGGACATTCTGCCGTCTTCGGCGGGCGCGGGCGACATTGCCAGCGCTTTCGAACGGCTATGCGAGACGCGCGCCGCGGAAAAAGAGAAGGCGCCGCCCCAGGCATCTGTCTGCTGGGCGTTTCGCGGGGCCGTGGGCGGGGCGGGCGTTTCCACGCTGGCGATTGAAAGCGCGTTTGCCTTGGCGCGGATTGTCGGTCCGGACAAGGTGTGCCTTGTCGACCTGAACCTCGCCGACGGGATGACCGCCTCATTCCTTGAGGCGGTGCCCAAGCTGGACCTCAAGGCGCTGTCTGCCGCGCCGGAGCGGCTGGACGCGCGGCTGATGGCGGCCTGGTGCTGGCAGCATGAGGACGGCGTATCGATCATCGCCTCGCCGCGCGATCCCGATGCCGACGCGCTGGCGACGGAGGCGGCGATCCTGCGGCTTCTGGATGTGGCGTGCGGCACGTTTGAATATGTGCTGCTCGACATGCCGCGCCACATGATGCCATGGACAAAGCCGGTTCTGGCGGTGGTGGATCAGGCGATTGTGGTCAGTGAGCTGACGGTACCCAGCCTGCATGCGGCGGCCGACATGTGCCGGGATATTGACGCGCTCCGCAAGGATGGCACAAAGGCGCGCCTGGTGCTGAACCGGATGTTCCCGAAGAAGAACTTCCGGGCCGGTTTTCCGGTTGAGAAGGCTGAGAAGTCCATCGAGCGGACGATTGATGTGACCATCACGTCTGACTGGGACGCGGCGCGCACGGCGGTAAATCTCGGCAAGCCGATTGCGGACGTTAAACCGAAAAGCCCGCTGGTGGCGGATGTGGCGGGGCTGGTGCGCAAGCTAGCGCCGGAAGAAACGCTCGCCACGCTGGCGGCGAGCCACAAGGCAAAGAGGGCGAAGCGATGAGCCGGTTTGGATTTACCAGCGCGGCGCCTAAACCGCCAGAAGAGACGCCTGCGGCTGTTACCCCGGTATCCCCGGCGCCCCGCAGCATGCCGGAGCAGGCCGCATTCGACCTTCTGGACGCAAAGCTCCGCGTGCATGCAAAGCTGATCGACGAACTGGATCTTTCCGCGCTGGACAAGCTGGATGATGACACGATGCGCCGACGCGTGCGCGGCATCATCAGCGAGATCATCCGCAAGGAAGAGATGGCCCTTTCAGCGGCGGAGGAAGCCTCCTTTGCCGATGCCGTGATGGATGAGATGACCGGTCTTGGCCCGATTGAACCTCTGCTTAAGGACGATTCCATTGCGGACATCCTGATCAATGGCTGCAACCAGGTGTACGTTGAGCGGCGCGGCAAGCTGCAGCTGGCGCCGGTGCGCTTTGCCGACAATGATCACCTTTTGCGGATCGTTCAGCGGATCGTGGCGGCTGTGGGCCGCCGCGTGGATGAGAGCCAGCCCCTGGTGGATGCGCGCCTGCTGGATGGCAGCCGGGTGAACGCCGCGGTGGCGCCGATTGCGATCGATGGGCCGCTCGTCTCTATCCGGAAGTTTTCAAAATCACCTTTGACCATGGACAAGCTGGTTGCGTTTGGCGCAATCCCCAAGCCCGTGGCCGATTTCATTCTGGGGGCTGTGAAGTGCCGGGCCTCGACCGTGATTTCGGGGGGCACAGGCTCGGGCAAGACGACGCTGCTGAACGCGCTCTCTTCTGCCATCAGCCCGGACGAGCGCTTGATCACGATTGAGGACGCAGCCGAGCTGCAATTGCAGCAGCCGCATGTGGCGCGGATGGAAACGCGCCCGCCGAACATTGAAGGCAAGGGCGAGATACGCCAGCGGGAGCTGGTGAAAAACGCCCTTCGGATGCGGCCGGACCGGGTGATCCTCGGCGAGGTGCGCTCTGAAGAAGCTTTCGACATGCTGCAGGCGATGAACACCGGCCATGAAGGCTCGATGGCGACGATCCATGCCAACAATCCGCGCGACGCCATCACCCGCCTGGAGCAGATGGTGATGATGGGCGGCATGAAAATTTCCGAAGAAGCGATCCGGGGGCAGATAGCCTCGGCCGTGAACTTCATTGTTCAGGCAACGCGGCTTTCGGACGGCTCGCGCAAGGTGATCTCGATTGCCGAGATTACCGGCATGGAGGGCTCTGTCGTTCAGCTGCAGGAGATCTTCAAATTCGAGCGCACCGGCACTTCGCCCGAGGGCAAGGTGATCGGCCATTTTGTGGCGACGGGCCTGCGCCCGAAATTCATGGATGAGATGGAGCGCAAGGGCGTGTTCATGCCCGCGGGCCTCTTTGATCCATCGAGCAAATTCTGAAAGGCTGCCGCCCGTGTTCTCGCTGCCGGATATTGCAAACCTCGACCTGCGACTGGTGATCCCGGCGATCATGGCAGTGGGGGCGCTGGTTCTGGCGGCGCAGTCTGTGCTGAGCCTGATCTCGGATGTACGTACACAGCAGATTGTGAACCGGCGCCTGCAGTTCAAGGAGCGCTTTGCCACGCATAATGAGGCGATGGTGGAGCTGCGCAAGAGCCGGGGGCTGGACCGGGACGGCAACCTCACCATGTCGCTGCGCTGGCTGAACCAGCTGATCGTGCGCTCTGGCCTGAAATTCCAGCCGGCGCGCTGGGCAGGCATGTCTCTGGCGGGCGCGGTGGTGGCGGGCGGAGCGGCGTTCGTCTATCTCGGCGGCTTGGTGGCGGCGATCCCGGTATTTGTTGCGGTCCTGATTGGCGCGCCGATTGTCGTTATACGGCATATCGCCATGAGCCGGGCAAAGAAGCTGGCGGCGCAGCTGCCCGACGCGCTGCAGATCGTCTGCCGCAGCCTGGAGGCGGGTCATCCGGTGGCCACGGCGGTGAGCCTTGTGGCGCGCGAGATGCCAGACCCTATCGGCACCGAATTCGGCATGACGGCTGATGAGGTATCCTACGGCATGTCGCTGACCAATGCGGTGCAGCGCATGGCCGAGCGGGCGGGCGATCCGGATGTGGAACTGTTTGCCGCGACGGTTCGCCTGCAGGAGAAGACCGGGGGCAACCTGACGGAGCTGCTCAAGTCCAACACCAATACAATCCGTGAACGGCAGACCATGCGTCTCAAGGTGCGCGCGGCATCCTCCGAAGGGCGGGTTTCGGCGATGATCCTTACCTCTGCTCCGTTCATCGTGATGACCGCGATCCATATGCTGCGCCCGGAATTCTATGGAAGCGTCATCCATGAGCCGATGATCCAGTACAGCTTTGCGGGGCTTCTGGTGTGGATGGGGATCGGCAATCTGGTGATGAACCGCATGATCAATTTCAAGATGTAAGGGGACGGAACATGTCTGCGCTGCTTGCATCCGGTCCGGTTGTCCCGATGATCCTGGGAGCCCTTGCATTGCTGCTGGCCGTGCCGGGCATCCTGTCTTTCGTGCGCAGCCGGCAGGATGCCGGAGACATTGAGCGGCGGCTGACCCAGCGGCCGGGGGCTGCGCCTGCCGAAGCAAAGCGGGGCGAGAACCGGCTTGGCAAGGCGGTGATGGGCATCGCGGACAATGCGGCGCCTACGGACGGGGCGGAAGTCAGCGCGGCGCGCGCGAAGCTGAACCTGGCAGGCTTTACCGGGCCGAAGGCCGTGCCGCGCTATTTCTTTGCGCGCTTCGTGTGTGTGGTGATCCCGCAGGTGGGGCTGTTCTTTGCCCTGCCTTATCTGCAGGAGTTTCCGAAATACGCGCCGATCCTTGCCTCGATCACGCTGGTGCTGGCGGGGCTGGCGGCGCCGGGGAAGTTCCTCGATGCGCGCATTGCCCAGCGCAAGCAGGCCTGCTCCAGCGGCTTTCCGGACATGATGGACCTGATGGTGGCGTGCGTGGAGGCGGGACTGAGCCTCGACGCTTCGGTGCAGCGGGTCGGCGAGGAGCTGGAGCTGCGCCATCCGATCATTGCGGGCCATATGCGCACCCTGTCCCTGGAGCTCCGGGCGGGCCGGTCCCGCAAGCTCGCCTGGCGCGCGTTTGCCGACCGGCTCGGAATCGAAGAGGCCGGATCGCTGGCCACAATGCTGCGCCAGGCCGAGGAAATGGGCACCAGCCTCGGCCAAACCTTGCGGGTTTTCTCGGCAGATATGCGCCAGCGGCGGATTCTGATGGCGGAAGAAAAAGCCATGGCGCTGCCCGCCAAGATGACTTTGCCTTTGATTTTATTCGTTTTTCCTGTGCTTCTGGGGGTGCTGATCCTGCCGGCGGTGGTGATGCTGACCAAGACGCTTGGCTGAAAAGCCGCTAGGCGAAGCCGAATGGGATTGCTAGTTAGGCGGCCATGGCAACCTATCTTGAATTCGAAAAACCGATTGCGGAGCTCGATGCGAAAATCGCCGAGCTTGAAGCGCTGGCCGCCCGCAAGGATGGCCCGTCAATCAGCGACGAGCTGGCGAAGCTGAAGACCAAATCGGTCAAGCAGCTCAAACAGATCTATTCGGAGCTGAACGCCTGGCGCATCACCCAGGTGGCGCGTCATCCCGACCGGCCGCACCTTTCCGATTTCATCAACACGGTCTTCGAGGATTTCGAGGAGCTGGCCGGTGACCGGGTGTATGGCAATGACGAGGCCATCATTGGCGGCCTGGCGCGGTTCAAGGGGCGTTCCGTCGTGCTGATGGGCCATGAAAAGGGCCGGACGACCGAAAAGCGCCTGAAGCATAATTTCGGCATGGCCCACCCTGAGGGCTACCGGAAGGCCGTGCGCCTGATGGATCTGGCCGAGAAGTTCAATATTCCGGTGCTGTCTTTCCCCGATACGGCCGGGGCCTATCCCGGCAAGGGCGGGGAAGAGCGCGGCCAGGCCGAGGCGATCGCGCGGGGCACCCAGCGCGGGCTTTCCCTGGGCGTGCCGTTTGTGACGCTGATCATCGGCGAGGGCATGTCGGGCGGGGCCATCGGCATCGCGGCGGCAAACCGCGTTCTGATGATGGAATATGCAATCTATTCAGTGATCTCGCCGGAAGGGTGCGCGTCTATTCTTTACCGGGATGCGGCGAAGGCGAAGGATGCGGCCGAGGCGATGGGCATTACGGCGCCGGAGCTTCTGAAGCACAAGATCGTCGATGGCATCGTGAAAGAGCCGGTCGGCGGGGCGCACCGTGACCCGCAACGTGCAATGGCGGCTGCAGCAAAGGCGATTGATGCGGCGCTGCAGGAGCTGGAGGGGATGAGCCCGGCGGAGCTGCGGGCGCAGCGGCGGGAGCGGTTCTACGCCATTGGCCGCGAGGGCCTGTAAGGGCCGCTGATGGCCGAGAAGGACTGGATCCGCCGTTACTTTGCGCCGCTGGCAAAGGCGCCGGGCGCTGCGGGACTGACTGACGATACCGCTGAACTTTCAAAGGGTTATGGCCCCCTGATCGCCACCGTTGATGCGATGGTGGAGGGGGTGCATTTTTTTGCCGATGACCCGGTCGAGACGATTGCGCGCAAGCTGGTACGGGTGAATGTGTCGGATATTCTGGGCTCTGGCGCCCGTCCGCGGGAGGCGCTGCTGACGCTGGGATGGCCCAAAGAGGGGCGCGATCCCGGACAGATCCGGACATTTTCGGACAGTTTGGGGACAGAACTGGACAGATGGGGCATCCTTCTGGCCGGGGGCGACACCGTAATGACACCGGGCGGTCTCTTCCTGTCGCTGACCCTGACGGGCGAGTGCCTGGGCCCTGCGCCCGTACGCCGGGGCGGGGGCAGGCCGGGGGAGGAGGTCTGGGTGACCGGCGAGATCGGCGCGGCCCGGCGCGGCTATCTCTGGAAGACGGAAGGCCGGGGCGAGGCGCGCTGGCTGAGCGCCCTGCAGGTGCCCGAGCTGCCACCGCCGGAGGTGGCCAGCCTGATCGCCGGCCATGCCAGCGCGGCGATGGATGTGTCTGACGGCCTGCTGGGCGATCTGGCGACCCTGGCGGCGGCGAGCGGGCTGGCGGCGGAAATCGAGCTTGAGCGCGTCCCGTTTGCGGGCGGGGCGGCGGGCCTTGTGGAAATGTTGGACCTTGCCTCATGGGGCGACGACTATCAGCTGCTGTTTGCGGCAAGCCCGCAAGCATCTGGTTTCATTGAAAATTCCGGTTTCAAGGTGACCCGGATCGGGCGCTTGTCAGAAGGGGCGGGGCTCAGCGCCACCCATTGTGGAAAACCTGTTAACTTACCCGAAACCCTCGCCTTCGAGCATGGCCGAGTCGGACAGCCTCCCGCTCGCTCCTGACGCGATGCATCTTGCGCGCGTCCGGCGCGGCTGGCAGGCAAGACAGTCCAACAAGAAAAAGGAACCGGACCGGGATATAACCCGGCTGAGTTTCACTCGGGGAACGCAAGGAGGAAGCCCTAATGACATGGTACGCGCTCGCACTTGGTGCGGGTATATTATCGGTTCTGTACGGCTGGGTTCAGATCCAGTCGATCATGAAAGCCCCAGCGGGCAACGCCCGTATGCTGGAAATCGCGGCCGCCATTCAGGAAGGCGCCAACGCCTATCTGAAGCGGCAGTATCGCACTATCGGCATTGTCGGCGTGGTCGTCGCGATTGCGCTGGTGTTCCTGCTCACCTGGAAGGCAGCGGTCGGCTTCGTGATCGGCGCGGTGCTTTCGGGCGCGGCTGGCTATATCGGCATGCTGGTTTCGGTGCGGGCGAATGTGCGCACCACGGAGGCTTCGCGGCAGGGCCTGAATGCGGGCCTGAAGATGGCGTTCAAATCCGGCGCGGTGACGGGCATGCTTGTGGTTGGCCTCGCGCTGATCGGCATCGTTGGCTATTACGGCCTGCTGACCGGCCCGATGGGGCTGAGCCTTGGCGATGAGGGCCAGAAGCGGCAGATTATCGACTCGTTGGTCTCGCTCGGCTTTGGCGCCTCGCTGATTTCGATCTTTGCGCGTCTGGGCGGCGGTATCTTCACCAAGGGCGCAGATGTCGGCGGCGACATGGTGGGCAAGGTGGAAGCCGGCATCCCCGAAGACGATCCGCGCAACCCGGCAACCATTGCCGATAATGTGGGCGACAATGTCGGCGACTGCGCCGGCATGGCAGCCGACCTGTTCGAGACCTATGCGGTGACCCTGGTGGCCACGATGGTTCTGGGCGGGATCTATTTTGCGGCCACCCCCTACATTGCCGAGATAATGATGCTGCCCCTCGCCATCGGCGCGGTCTGCATCGTTACCTCCATCATCGGCACCTTCTTTGCCAACCTCTCCAAAGGCTCCACCAATGTCATGGGCGCACTCTACAAGGCGCTCAATGTGACGGGCGTGCTGTCCATCGGGGGCCTGGCGCTGGCCATTCATACCGTTCTTCCGGGCGGCCTTGGCGGCACGCTGGAGGGTGCTGGCGCGCTGCTCGGCCTGGTGGACCCGGTGACCGGTGAAGCTGCCCAGATCACGGGCTGGAAGCTGTTTGCCTGCGGTGTGGCCGGTCTCTTCGTGACGCTGCTGATCGTGGTCGTCACCGCCTACTATACCGAGACGAAGTACCGCCCGGTGCGCTCCATCGCGAAAGCCTCGGAGTCGGGGCACGGCACCAACGTCATTCAGGGGCTTGCCGTTTCGCTTGAAGCGACCGCCCTGCCGGCCCTGATCATCATTGGCGGCATCCTGCTGACCTACAATCTGGCGGGCCTTTACGGCATTGCCATTGCCACCACGACGATGCTGGCGCTGGCCGGCATGATTGTGGCGCTCGACGCATTCGGTCCGGTGACGGACAATGCGGGCGGCATTGCCGAGATGGCGGAACTGCCATCGGAGGTGCGCACCACGACCGACGCGCTGGACGCTGTCGGCAACACGACCAAGGCGGTTACCAAGGGCTATGCGATCGGTTCTGCCGGTCTCGGCGCGCTGGTGCTGTTTGCGGCGTATGCGGAAGATCTGAACTACTTTACCGCGCGTGCGGTGGAGGGTTCCTTCTTCCACAATGTTGTCGTCGATTTCTCGATTGCCAATCCGTATGTGGTGGTTGGCCTGCTGTTCGGCGGTCTTCTGCCATTCCTCTTCGGCGGCATGTCGATGATGGCTGTGGGCCGCGCGGCCCAGTCCGTGGTGGAAGAAGTGCGCCGCCAGTTCCGGGAAATGCCGGGCATCATGAAGGGTGAAGTGAAGCCCGATTATGGCCGCGCCGTGGACATGCTGACGCAAGCCGCGATCAAGGAAATGATCGTGCCGTCGCTGTTGCCGGTCCTCTCGCCGATCGTACTGTTCGGCGTGATCCTGGTGATTGGCGGATCGGGCGCGGCGCTGGCCTCTGTCGGCGCCATGCTGCTGGGCGTGATCGTGACGGGCCTGTTCGTTGCCATCTCGATGACCTCGGGCGGCGGCGCATGGGACAATGCCAAGAAGTATATCGAAGACGGCCATCATGGCGGCAAGGGCTCTGAAGCCCACAAGGCCGCCGTGACGGGCGACACGGTGGGTGATCCCTACAAGGACACTGCCGGCCCCGCCGTGAACCCGATGATCAAGATCACGAACATCGTGGCGCTTCTGATGCTGGCGGTTCTTGCCGGACATTGATCTGGCCGGACACTGATTGTCAGTGGCAAAATCAACGGAAACTCCCGGGGGCAACTCCGGGAGTTTTTCCTTGTGCGGTGCACATATCGGCAAATTCTATGACGCGGCATGACGCTTTCGATTGGGCGTGGCCCCGGCGGCGACTATTCTTTCCGGATGCAGAAGCGCCGCCCGCCAGAATGCGGCCCAGAACGCGGCGTAGGGAGGTTCAGCAGGACAAACGAGGCCCCGGTAGGGGCACCGTTGACACGCCAAGCGTCAAGGGATGCCCCGGTGGCCACTGGTGGCCGCCGCTTGCCCCTTCTGAACGAAGAAGGCCGCAGCCGGGTTCCCGGTTGCGGCCTTTGGATTTCTGGAAGGGCGCTCGCCTCAGCGGCGGCCGGTCGGGTTATCCGGCGTGCGCTCGTCGGTGTTGGGCAGGCGGACAGCGCCCACGGTGCCGAAGATCTGTTCCCAGAAGCCGAGTTCGCGGCCACGGGTGGGCGTCTCACGCGAGGCGTAGGAAACGATCTGGCCGTCAGTGACGCTGTAGCGGACGACTTCATCCACGGCGTCGTCTTCGCTGAAGCGGATGGCGACGATGCTGCGCTCCACCACCTTGGGGCGATAGAAGGCGAAACGCTCCTGGATGTCGGAATAGTAGAACCAGACATTCGTATCGAAGAGACCCTCTGTGGAGGGCGAGCCGAGCTGGGCCAGAACGGTCGAGCGGGTGTCTTCGCCCGGCTTGATGTCGATGGGCTGGACTTCATCTGCGATATAGCCGTGGAAATCCCGCGCCGGGCTGAGGCAGGCGGTCAGGGGCAGTGCGGCAAGAAGGCCAGCGGCTACAAGGGAAAGACGCGCCATTTATGGCTCCTATAGGCTTTGACCGCAGACCTAGCGACAGGTAACCGGGCTTGGCAAGCATTGGAGTACAGGGTTGATCGCTTTTTCAGGCAGCTGGTTCCGCAGGCGCGGGGCGCTCAAAAAGGCCGTGGCCGAAGCCCATGGCCGTCTCGTGCGCGAAGCCCTGTTGCCGGTGCACTATGAGACACGCGGCGTGCCCGACACTTTCGAGGGCCGGGCGCAGATGGTGACCGTGATGACGGCGCTGGCCTGCGCGCGTTTTGCCGGGGTTGGCGGGCCGCTGGCGGCGGAGCTGACCGAGCGGCTGAATGCCAGGGTGCTGGACGGATTTGACGCTGCCTTCCGGGAAAAGGGCGTGGGGGACCATTCCATCGCCCGCAAGGTGCGCACGCTGGCGGAGGCCCATACGGGGCTGGGCCGGGCGCTGCTGGAGGCGTTGAGTGCTGGTGATTCGGGGCAGGCGCTGGCCGGCGTGTTGCAGCGCAATGGGGTGGCGCGAGCGGAAAAGGCGGGAGAGCTGGCCGCGGCGCTTCTGGCGTATCAGGCGCAGTTTGCGGCCCAGCCGGATACCGAAATCCTGTCGGGCGGGTTCGCCTGTGGCGGGAGCGTGCCGGCGGTGTGAACCACAATCAGGTGTGGCCCACCGCATCTCTCCCGTTGCTTTGAGGGGCGGCGCCACTTAAACCACGCAAAAATACGCACAACGCCGTAACTGCGGTCTTTTCTCCATGCAGCGCAAACTGACGCTCTCGATTGATGCCATGGGCGGTGATGCCGCGCCGGGTGTCACCATAGACGGATCCGCCGAGTTTCTCGCGGAGCGGCCGGATGCGCATGTGCTGCTGCATGGCGATGAAGCCCTGCTGGCGCCGCTGGTGGCGGCAAAGCCGGGGCTGGCGGCGAAGGTGACCATTGTTCACGCCGCCGAGAAGATCACCAGCGACATGAAGCCCAGCCAGGCGCTGCGCCGGGGCAAGGGCACGTCGATGTGGAACGCGGTGGAAGCGGTGAAGGAGGGGCGGGCCGATGCGTCTGTCTCTGCGGGCAATACCGGCGCGCTGATGGCGATCTCGATGCTGCAGCTGCGCAAGATGGAAGGCGTTCACCGCCCGGCGATGACGGCGCTGTGGCCGACGCTGCGCGGGCGCACGGTGGTGCTGGATGTGGGCGCGAATGTTGAGGCTGATGCCGAGCAGCTGGTGACCTTCGCGATCATGGGCGAGGCGTTTGCCCGCGCGACGCTGGGCATCGAGCGGCCATCCGTGGCCCTGCTGAACATCGGTTCGGAAGAGATGAAGGGCCATGAAGAGGTGCGCGAAGCCCATGAGCTGCTGCGCAACTCGCCGCTGAAGATGGATTATCGCGGCTTTGTCGAGGGCGATGACATCTCTGCCGGGGCGGTGGATGTCGTGGTGACCGATGGCTTCACCGGCAATGTGGCGCTGAAGACCGGCGAAGGCGTGGCGCGGATGCTGGCGAGCCGGATGCGCGAAGCGTTCACGGCCAATCTCAGCTCGAAGATGGGCGCCGCCCTCGCCATGAACGGGCTGAAGCGTCTGAAGGACTTCATGGACCCCAGCAATGTGAATGGCGGCGTGCTGATCGGGCTGGGCGGGGTTTCGGTGAAGAGCCATGGCGGGGCAGATGCCCGTGGCTTTGCGCGCGCCTGCGTGCTGGCCGCTGATCTGGCATTGAGTGATTACCGGACCGAGATTGCGGCCAATATGGCCCGTGTCGGCACCGGCGGTCTGGCAGCAGAGTAACGGCGCGGCGCGCCAGACGAGGATACAGGACATGGCAAAGCGCAGCTTTATCCGTGGAACCGGCAGTTACCTGCCTGAACGTGTTCTGACGAATGACGAACTCTCCACGATGGTCGAGACCACGGATTCGTGGATCCAGGAGCGCACCGGCATCAAGAAGCGCCATGTGGCCGCTGATGGCGAGCTGACCTCCGACATTGCCGTGCAGGCCGCGCGCCGGGCGCTGGACGCCGCCGGCATGAAGCCTGAAGAGATCGACCTGATCGTGCTGGCGACGACGACGCCGGACCAGACCTTCCCCGCCACGGCGACGGCGGTGCAGGCCAAGCTCGGCACCGGCCCCGGCGCAGCCTTCGACGTGCAGGCGGTGTGTTCCGGCTTCCTGTTTGCGCTGGCAACGGCAGATTCGCTGATGAAGCAGGGCCTGTTCAACAAGGCCCTCGTGATCGGCGCGGAGACGTTTACCCGCATCCTCGACTGGTCGGATCGGGGCACCTGCGTGCTGTTTGGCGATGGCGGCGGCGCCGTGGTGCTGGAAGCGGTGGAGTGGGACGGGGCGGACGATGCCGGCATCATCACCCACCATATCCGCACCGACGGGACCAAGTCTGACCTCCTTTATGTTGACGGCGGCGTCAGCTCCACCGGCACCATCGGCCATGTGCGGATGGAGGGGAACAAGGTGTTCAAGCATGCGGTGACCAACATCTCCGCTGCCATCGAGGCCGTTCTGGCCGAAACCGGGCTGACCTCTGAGGACATCGACTGGTTCGTGCCCCACCAGGCCAACAAGCGCATCCTCGACGGGGTGGCCAAAAAGATGAGCATTCCGGAGGAGAAGGTGGTCATCACGGTCTCCGAACACGCCAATACCTCGGCCGCCTCGATCCCGCTGGCCCTGGACCATGTTGTGCGCTCGGGCCGCGCAAAACCGGGCGATCTGATCCTGTCAGAAGCGATGGGCGGCGGTTTCTCCTGGGGTGCCAGCCTCTTCCGGCTTTGACCGGCAAGAAATCTGACACAAATTTAGCTAACGCCTCTGCTAGGAATTCGTTAAGATTGCGGGCTTAGGCTTCATTTAGAGAAACGGGCTGACAGAATGAGCGACCGTACACTTACCCGCGCTGAAGTGACTGATGCCATTGTCCGAGAAGTGGGCGTGACGCGTCAGGAATCTGCTGACCTGCTGGACCGGACGCTGGACCTGATCGGGGCGGCGCTGGAGCAGGAACAGGAAGTGAAGCTGGCGCGGTTCGGGAACTTCGTGGTCCGCTCCAAGGCGGCCCGTGAAGGACGCAACCCCAAGACCGGCGAAGAGGCCCCGATTGCCGCCCGCCGCGTCGTGACATTCCGGCCCTCGCCGATGCTGAAATCACAGGTCGGCGGCGACGATTGACTTAAGGAGGCACCTGCATGACGGCCCTTAAAGCCCGTATTGAGAAGTCAGCAGATGCCTACAGGTCTATCGGGGAAGCCGCCGCTGAGCTTGGCCTCGAAACCCATGTGCTTCGTTATTGGGAAACGCGCTTTCCCCGCCAGGTGAGCCCTGTGAAGCGCCCCGATGGGCGCCGCCTCTTCCGCCCCCAGGACATCGACGCGCTGCGCGCCATCCGCATTCTGGTGCATGAGCGCGGCATGACGCTGAAAGGCGCCAAGGCGGTGCTGGTGCAGCAGGGCGTGGCGGCTGTGCTGACCGGCACGGCAACGATCACGCCCGACACCGCCGCCAGCCCTGCCCGCGAACTGCAGGAAACCCTGGCACGCGCGTTCACCGATGTGCCCACAGACCCCGAGGCCCGCCGCGAACGCCTGAACGGGACGCTGACTGAGCTGTCGGAGCTGAAGCTGCGGCTGGACGCCCTGCGGGCACGGCGGCAGGGCTAACTGGCTATTTCGTTAATTGCCTAGCTTACTTTGGTCAGCGACTTATAAATTGGCTGAGCTTTTGCCTAATTATAGCTTTATCTCCCTCTGAGCGCATCAATCGCTTTCGCGATGTGTGGAGAAACTCACGATAATCAAAAATGACGAGCTTCAACCCATGCTGCGGTAGGAGAGACTGGCGGCGTTGATCATATGCCCGCCGCTGCTCCTTTCGCGATACGCCAGAGATTGTGAGTCTCTTATCAAACAGTGTGACGGATTCGCTATGTTGGAGTTCATGGTACTCAATAACTAGCTGTAATTGGGGATAGTATGCATCGACCGGCAAGCTTTGTGCTCTTCCTGAAACACCAGTATCTCCCTTTAGAAATGGAAAGCGGTGTTGGCGAAGCGCGGTGAGACCTAGAACTCTGTCGCACAGGTCGATCACATAGTCTTCGTCCCGAGAAATGCGCTGTTTGGTCAAAGATGCTGGGGCGCTTTTTCCTAACTTAACCCGTATCCGCATCGGGTGGAACTTCAGGGACGAGATTATACGTTCCATATCTTCATGTTCGGGGCTCCCCCGCACGGCTTCCCAACGTCCGTTGTGTCTATGCCAGTGGAGATTGGCTTGCCTGAGGGCGCTACGGCATATTTTGGGATCGAGCCCATATCTATGGGCGATTTCCACGGCTGTTATGAGATTGAGTTGTGATGTGGAATTGGTCATCAAGGTTCCCAGCTCTCGACACCGATTTTAATGGTCGGAGCGAGAGGATTCGAACCTCCGACCCCTAGTCCCCCAGACTAGTGCGCTAACCGGGCTGCGCCACGCTCCGACCGAGAGGCGCTGTATATGCAAAGCGTTCCTGCGCCGCAACGCCTTATTGCGGTCAGCGCCACATGGAGTTTGGAAGCAGGCGGCCCCCCTGCTCAGGGGATAGGCGCGCCCGGCCATTTGGATAAGCCTGCCCGGCGGATACGCATGTGGAGGCTTCAATCATGTTTCGTGCCCTGATGGCGGGTCTGGTGTTTGGCGTGCTGGCGGGCGCGCCGGCGATGGCGCAGGCAAGTGAGGCGGACATTACCCGCGCCGCGCAGCTTTTTCCTCCGGCGCTGCCGCCGCAGGAGCGCCACGAGCTGGTGATGCGGTATGCCGGCGACGAGACCGCAGCGCTCGCAGACCAGCGCGCGGCGGGCATTGCGCTGGTGGACCTGTGCGACACAGACCGCTACGGGCCCTCCTGCCTGCAGGTGGCGCATACCTTCAACAGCCTCGGCGATGACCATGCCGCCACAGCCCGCAAATATTTCGACGCCGCCTGCAGCGCGGGCGAGGGGGAAGGCTGCAACGAGGCGGCGATCCTGGACCTCAACGGCTATGCCGGAAATGCGCCGCAGGCCCAGAAGGCGCTGGCGGGGTTTCTGAAGGGCTGCGAGCTCAGCCATGCTCTTTCCTGCCAGAATGCGGGCTGGGCTTACCGGGAAGCCAGCGGCACGGCGCAGGACTTTCAGGCGGCACGCGCCGTCTATGAAAAGGGGTGCCGTCTCGATGCGGGAGAGGCCTGTTTCTATTCGGGCTATTACAAGCGCATGGGCCAAGGCGGCCCGGAGGACAATGCGGGCGCGTGGCTGGACTATGCGAAAGGCTGCGAACTCGGCAATGCATCGGCCTGCAACAATCTGGGCGTGCTGCAGGAGAATGGCGTCAGCCGGCCGCAGGATCTGGCGGGCGCGCGGGTCAGCTATGCGAAGGCTTGCGAGGGCGGGAACCGGAATGGCTGCAACAATGCCGGCATCTTTGCGCATTATGGCAAGGGCGGGCCGGTGGACCTGGCGCTTGCCGGGGCAAACTATCGCCGGAGCTGCGAGCTGGACTATGCCGAAGGCTGCTACAATCAGGCGCTGATCAGCTGGAACAGTAAGACAGACCTGCCCGCCGCGCGCCGGGCGGCGGAGAAGGCCTGCGGGGAGGAACATGCCGCAGCGTGCAACCTCGCCGGGGTGATGCAGTTCAATGGCGAGGGCGGAGCGAAGGATGTCGCCTCGGCGCTGAAGAACTATGCGTTTGCCTGCGGGAAGAATGAGGGCATTGCCTGCTCCAACCTGGGCTCGGTGAACTATCTGGGGCTTGAGGGCACGCCGGTGAACTATCCGGCGGCGATGTCCCTGCTCACCAAATCCTGCGAGCTGAATTATGCCGAAGGCTGCCGCAGCCTGGGGATCGCTCATGAGGAGGGCATGGGGCAGGCGCCCGACCTGGTGAAGGCGTACGCAGCGTTTGCCAAAGCCTGCGAGCTGGGCAGCCCCAATGGCTGTCACAAGCAGGGCTTCAGCCTCTATAAGGGCGCGGGCGTGGCGAGCGATCCGCAGGCGGCGCTGGTGGCTTATGGCAAGGCCTGCGAGCTGAAAGTGGGGGCGTCCTGCTACAATCTGGGGCTGATGGCCTATTTCGGGCAGGCCGGCGCCATCGATAAGGCCAAGGGGCGGAGCTATTACCAGAAGGCCTGCGATTTCGGCGATGCGAACGGGTGTGAGCGCTATGGCTGGGCGCTGCGGGATGGGGAAGGCGGGGCGGCCGATGCTGCGGGCGCGGCGGCAGCGCTGGCCAAGGCCTGCTCGCTGGGGCGGACGTCTGCCTGCACGCCATAGGCGGTTCCGCCTTTTTACCGGGGCCGGTGCGCCTTATATCGGGAGGCGAAACTTCACATGAGGAGCCTGCGATGCCCGAAAACAAGCCCCGGCGGGTGACCCGCACCGAGCGCGAATGGCGCGAAATGCTGACCGAGCAGGAATTTGCCGTGGGCTTTGGCGAAGGCACCGAGCGGGCCTTCACCCCCGGCAACTTTGAAAGCGAGAAGCGCAAGGGCATCTATCACTGCAAGGGGTGCGACACGCCGCTCTGGTCGTCCGAGCACAAGTTTGATTCCGGCACAGGCTGGCCGAGCTTCTGGCAGCCGATCGGCGAGGGCCTCCTGGGCACCAAGACCGACTACAAGATCGGCGTGGCGCGCACCGAATGCCATTGCGCCACCTGCGGGATGCATATGGGCCATGTTTTCAATGACGGGCCGCCGCCGACGGGCATGCGCTGGTGCATCAACGGGATTGTGCTGGATTTCCGGCCCGCGGAGTAAGGAAGGGC
Organism: Hyphomonas sp.; assembly: GCF_013823385.1. Classification (GTDB taxonomy): domain Bacteria; phylum Pseudomonadota; class Alphaproteobacteria; order Caulobacterales; family Hyphomonadaceae; genus Hyphomonas. The sequence continues at coordinate 5,379 of NZ_PNMA01000016.1, read as the reverse complement.
TGGACAATCGGGGCCGGCTCGCTTCAGATATTTCGAATATCGATAAGCGGAGCCCCCCATGCGCCTTGCTGCAAATCTCGCCGGCCTGATGGCCGCAACAACCCTTTTGACTGGATGTATGACAGTGAACGAAGAGACGGACACGTCTGCGGCGCTGGTGGCAGGCACGCCCGCGGCAACATGGCCGGCCCCGCCGGTGGCCCAGCGCATTGATCACGAGATCACGCAGGTCGGCCGCACGCGGAACGACCCCTATAACTGGCTGAAGGATGAGAACTGGCAGGAGGTGATGCGCGAGCCTTCGCTGCTGCGCGCCGACATCCGCGATTACCTGCTGGCGGAGAATGCCTTCACCAAGACGGTGCTGGAAGACCCGACAGCGGCGCTGCGCGAGGAGCTGTTTGCCGAGATGCGCGGGCGCATCAAGGAAGATGACAGCTCGGTTCCCGACATTGATGGTCCGTGGGCGTATTATACGCGCTTCCGCGAGGGTGGGGAGTATGCCGTGTTTGCGCGCCGGCCGGCGGCGGATGCGTTCAATCCGGAGGCACCTGAGACCCTGCTGCTGGACGGCGACGCGATGGGCGCGGGGCAGGACTATTTTGCCTTTGGGGACATCGAGGTTTCGCCCGATCACAAGTTCATTGCCTATGGCACGGACCTGAAGGGCAGCGAGTTCTATCAGATCCGTGTGAAGAATATCGAGACCGGCGAAGACACCGGCGTTCTGATTGAGAACGCCTATGGGCCAATGGAATGGAGCAAGACCGGCAAGGCCATCTTCTGGGTGGCGCGCGATTCCAATGGCCGCCCGAACGCCGTCTACCAGCGCAGCCTTGAGACCGGCGAAGACACGCTGATCTATGAGGAGCAGGACCCGGCCTTCTTCGTGAACGTCACCACGACCGAGAGCGAGGAACTGATCCTCGTCCTGGCGGGTGGTCATACGACGTCTGAAATTCACTGGTTCCCGTCCGATGAACTGAACCCGACGCTGCGCACCGTTGCGCCGCGCCAGACCGATCACGAATATTCCGTGACCCAATGGAACGGGGAATTCTACATCATCACCAATATTGACGGCGCGGTAGACTACAAGCTGATGAAGGCGCCGATGTCGGCAACCTCACCGGCAGAGTGGAAGGAAGTCATTCCCCACCGCCCCGGCACGCTGATCATGGGGATCACCGCGCAGCAGGATTATCTGACGATCATGGAGCGCGAGAACGGCCTGCCGCGTATCGTGATCCAGGCGCGCGCCGATGGCGCGTCCCATTCGATCAGCTTTGACGAAGCGGCGTATGAGCTGGGACTTGAAGGCGGGTATGACTACAAGACGCCGATCCTGCGCTTTGACTATGCCTCGCCCACGACGCCGGATCAGGTGTTCGATTATGATCTGAACACGCGCGAAAAGACGCTGCGCAAGACACGGGAAGTGCCCTCGGGCCACAACCCGGCAGACTATGTGGTTGAGCGGATCATGGCGCCGTCCTGGGATGGGGCCGAAGTTCCGGTCACGCTGCTGCGCCACAAGGATACGCCGGTGGATGGCACCGCGCCGCTGCTGCTCTACGGCTATGGCTCCTACGGCATGTCGATGCCGGCGGACTTCCGCACGGGGCGTCTCAGCCTCGTCGATCGCGGCTTCATCTATGCCATCGCCCATATCCGGGGCGGCATGGAGAAGGGCTATCAGTGGTATCTTGATGGCAAGCTGGAAAAGAAGACCAACACCTTCAAGGACTTCGTGGCGGCTGGTGAATACCTTGTTGCCCAGGGCTACACCTCCAAGGGCCGGGTGGTGGCTCATGGCGGGTCAGCCGGCGGCCTGCTGATGGGCGCAGCGGCGAACATGGACCCGGAACTCTTCGGCGGCATCATTGCAGCTGTTCCGTTCGTGGACGTGCTGAACACGATGTCGGACGAGAGCCTGCCGCTGACCCCGCCGGAATGGCCCGAATGGGGTAATCCGCTGACGGATGAAGCGGCCTATGACACGATCCTCGCCTATAGCCCCTATGATCAGGTGAGCAACAAGCCCTATCCGGCGATGCTGATCACGGGCGGGGTGACCGATCCGCGCGTGACCTATTGGGAGCCGGCGAAATGGGCGGCCAAGCTGCGCCATGAAGCGCCGGAAGGCGGCCCGTATTTCCTGCGCATCAACATGGATGCCGGGCATGGCGGCGCCTCTGGCCGGTTTGAAGGCCTGAAGGAAGTGGCCACCGAATATGCCTTTGCCCTGGCAGCTGTCGGCAAGGTGGAGAATTTGAAGATCCAGCGCGGGGAGTAGGGCGGGTTGCTCTACAGCCTCGACTGCGAGTTCAACGGTTTTGGCGGAGAGCTCATCAGCCTTGCCTTGTCAGGCGAGGCGGGTGAGCTCTACCTTTGCCGTCCGCATGCGGAGCTTGAGATGCTGGCCCTGCACCCATGGGTGGAGGAGAATGTGCTGCCGCTTCTGGATGTCAGCGGCGCGCGGCCGGTCGTGCTGCCAATGCAAGAGTTCGGGCGCGCCATTCAGGCATTCCTCAAGGATGATGCAGAGCCTTGCGTGGTGGCCGACTGGCCGGAAGACCTCACGCATCTGATGCAATGCCTGATCCTGGCACCGGGACAGATGGTGCGCATTCCGGACCTGACGCTGAAATTGATGCAGGTGTCAGCCTGGCCGACGGATCTGGAGGGCGCCGTTCAGCACAATGCGCTTTGGGACGCGCGGGCGCTGCGGCGGGCGCAGACACTGCATCGCGGTGAAATCTGAGGGCCAAGAAAAAAGGGAGGCGAAGCGCCTCCCTTTGTGTGTCTGGCGATGAAGCCTGGCTGGCAGATCAGCCGTAGAGCACGGTGATCGATTCGGCGACGAGGGCCGGACGGTCCTGGCCTTCGATCTCGACGGTGGCTTCCATCTTCATCTGCTTGCCGCCGGATTTGGCTTCGACCGAGAGGCATTTCTGGCGCAGGCGGACCTTGGAGTTCACCGGCACCATATTGGTGAAGCGCACTTTGTCCGAGCCATAGTTGATGCCGCGGGTGACGCCTTCGACGCGGAGCACTTCGGCGCCGAGCATGGGCAGCAGCGACAGGGTGAGGAAGCCATGGGCGATGGTGGAGCCCATCATCTGCTTGGCTTTTTCCTCGTCCACGTGGATCCACTGATGGTCGCCGGTGGCGTCAGCGAACAGGTTGATCCGGGCCTGGTCGATAAGGTGCCAGTCGGACACGCCGACTTCCTGTCCCGCCAGGGATTCGAGATCGGCGTAGGCAATTTTGCGCGGATTGGCCATGGGATTCCTCCTTGAATGTATAAGACTTCTTCTGGCGCGGCGCGGGACAATCTGCAAGGTTAACTGAGCGTCAACCCGGCGCAGGCTAAGCGGGACTGCCGCCATAACCATGGCCGGGCTGACGAGGGAGGCAGAAATGGCCGAGTCGCCAACGATTTCGATTGAACCCGGTAGCCGGGGCAATGCCAACCTTATCTACTTTCTCTATATTGTGGCACCCGTCTTCTTTCAGGTGCTGGCGCTGGTCGGCGTGGTCATGGCCTATCTCGGAAAGGGCAAGGGAGACGCCCTGATCGAGAACCATTACCGCAACCAGATCAACATCTTCTGGAAGATGCTGCTGTACTGCGTGATCGCGGGCCTCCTGACCTTCATCCTGATCGGCCTGCTGCTCTTCCTGGCCGCGCTGGTCTGGTACATCGTGCGGATCGTGAAGGGCATGCAGGCCCTTGCCGCCGGCGAGATGGTGGAAAATCCAGATAGCTGGCTGCTCTGACCTAGGCCGGAGCGCCGGCCCCGGCGAGCGCGGCAAGCCAGTGGTAGGAAGCCTTGGGCGTGCGCTTGAGGCTGGCATAGTCGACATGCACGATGCCGAAGCGCGGGCCATAGCCCATGGCCCATTCGAAATTGTCGAGCAGTGACCAGACGAGGTAGCCGCGAATGTCCGCCCCGGCGGCGCGGGCCTCGCGGACGGCCCCGAGATAGCGGTCGAGATATGAGATGCGCGCGGCATCATTGACGGCGCCATCAGCGCCCGGCTCGACATCATCGGCCATGCCATTCTCGGTGATATAGACCGGCAGGCGGTAGCGCCGGGCGGTGTCGATCAGCATGTCGCGGAAGGCTTCGGGCTTCACATGCCAGCCCATGAGGGTGGTTTCGGCGCCTTCGGGCGGGTCCATGTTGCGGAAGCCCCAGCGATTGGTCGCGGCGGCGGCGTAGGTGGGCGAATAATGGTTGAGGCCCAGCCAGTCGAGCGGGGCGTAGATGGCCTCCTCGTCGCCGGGGCGGACGCGCGCGCCCATCCACTCCCGTGTGATCGGATCATATTTTCCGAGGAAGACCGGATCGGCCGTCGCGCGGTTCATGGCGGCGTCCATCTTCGCGGCGGCCTGGCGGTCTGCATCGCTATCGGTTGCGGGCATTGCAGGCTGGAGGTTCGGGACTGTGCCGATGAGGGCGCTTGCGGGCAGGTCCGCGCGCAGGCGGCGGGCGGCGGCGCCGTGGGAGAGGTTGACATGGTGGACCGCGTCCAGCCAGGCGTCCCGGTCGCGCAGACCGGGGGCGTGAACCCCGGCGCCATAGCCGAGCATGGTGAACATGTTGGGCTCGTTGAAGGTCGCCCAGCGGGGCACGCGGTCACCGAGGCGGCGGGCGAGCAGGCTGGCATAATCGGCAAACAGCGGCACGATCTCGCGGCTCGTCCAGCCGAGGCCTGCTTCGTGCAGGGCCAGCGGCAGGTCCCAGTGATAGAGGCAGAGCCAGGGCTCGATGCCATTCTTCAGGAGCTCGTCGGTCAGCCGGTCATAGAAATCGAGGCCGGCTTCGTTGGGCTTTCCGCGGCCTTCCGGGAGCACGCGGCTCCAGGAGACAGAGAAGCGATAGGCGGAAAAACCGGCATCGCGCATCAGGGCCACATCTTCCCTGTACCGATGATAATGGTCGCAGGCGACATTGCCGGTATCACCGTTTTTCACCTTGCCGGGGGTGGCGCTGAAGGCGTCCCAGATGCTGGGCGCGCGGCCATTGGCGGCATGGGCACCCTCGATCTGGTAGGAGGCCGTGGAGGCGCCCCAGACGAAATCCTCCGGAAAATCCTTGCCGTTGACCATGTCTCTCTCCCTGTGTCGTCACCTTTGGCGTTCTGAGGGAGAGTGTGCGATGGCGCGGCGGGCAGGGCAAGGGCAGCGGCGGCGGCCGGAACGCGCGGAGGGCGCGGCCGGTGTTTGCTTTTTTCTTGAGAGGTGCCCCACCCCCACCCTCCCCGCAAGCGGGGAGGGGGCCTGTTGCTTTGCGGGGAGAGGGAAGGTTTCAGCGGAGGGCGACTTTTCCCCAGGGCGCGACTTGCCCCCTCCCCGCTTGCGGGGAGGGA
>NZ_PNMA01000015.1 GCF_013823385.1 Hyphomonas sp. | reverse complement strand
GCCATTGATTATACGCATTCAACTGCGTGAATGATTGGATATCATAAGTTCTTGTACGGACATTTCTATTGCGGTCGACTAAAAAATATCAACTCATCTTGGGCGGAGGCTCAGAACTAGCTCCTCTGATGTCTGACGCGCGCTGCGAATTTTCGCATTACCGCCGAGCGTTGAAAAACGCCCGTGAACTGTTGCCGAATCGACTTTAAAGTACTTCTCGGCTGCGGACGTCACCAATTCACCGCTCAGCCCATTCGAAGCTTTGCCTGCAGGAAATGTGATGATGACGCGACATCCACGCGAGCCCAGCGTGGCGAGTAGGTCTTCAATTGCGGACAAGGACTTTGTTCCGACGCTGTAGCTTGAATGTGGCCTTAATTCTTGAGGAGGGTACCGGCCTTCTCCGCTCACCTCTACGTCCTTCCCCGAAGCAATTGTTTCGAGTACATGGTAAAAGCGACTGTAGTGCACCGCTGAATATGGTGGATCAAGAAATACAAGATCGTCGACGTTCAACTCACGCGCAAGAATGTTGGCGTCACCCACTATGGATTTACCCTCAACCAGAGCAAACCGAGCGGAAAGCTCCTTAGCTCGTTGAGCCACAATCTCCAGAACATCTTTGCGCCATGCCTCCAACAGAAACCTTCCTGCTGATGAATTTGGCTTGAAGGGTTGAGCGGTGTGGCCCGGCGCTGCAGCGCACATGCTTGCAGCTTGAACTAACGCTGCTAACGCTACTCGCTTCCTGCTCGGATCTGATGGAAGGGTTTGGCGCAAGCAAGCGATCAATATGCTTTGTAGAGCACTGTAGTAATAACCGCCATAAGCTCTGCAAATAGAGTACTCAGAATTTGCGCATAGCTCTCTGGCAGAAGTGGCGGCGGAGTGTACGGCCCCAACGGCAATCGTATTTTGCAGTTGTTGCGCCCGCTGATATCCCTTGCTCGACTCTGCATGTGCCTTGGCACGCTGGAGCCAGTTTTCAACCCACCTGATCTCCAAAGGTCCAGTACGCGCTAATATGGCATCCGCCAGAACTGAACTGTAAAGCTGCAGGTCTACGGCGACGACAGGAATAGGGAACTGCTCTGCTACGAACCACGATACAGCCCCGGATCCCGAAAACAGGTCAATGAAACGCCTACTTTTGGGAGCAAGTTTGGTGATTGTATCTCCAAGGCCATTGCAAAGCATATAGCGTTTGGAGCCCATATATTTCACGTACCCAGTCCCCACATAAAGGCGCGTTCACACTGCCCTAAATAACGGGATGACATCCCTAACAAAGCAGACATCGAATGGCGATCTGGCGGCACTTGGACAATGATTCTACCAAGATCATCCAGAGCCAAGGCCACATCGTCCCACAACTCGGCGAATTGCGGTCGCGACGCACTACCGGAGGGCCAAAATCCCCTGTCAACGCCGGTCGCTTCCAACCAACCAAGAGCATCATTTTCAAGAAGGAACCCGGCATCCTTTAGCGCCGAACGAGTGATCCCAGTTGCCACTCGCAATAGCAAAACAGCCCGGCTAATCATGCCTATCGCGTTGCCGCTTGAATACACTTGGGCCTTCGCCAACAGCGGCAAATCATCTGGCTCCACAACACTTGATAAAAAGTCTCGGGACGCTAAACCGGCCACCCGTGGAGCAAGATTGGCATGTCTCGCAAATATTGCTCCTGCCGAAAAAGGTGTGCCAGGAGGCTCAACGGTTTGGTGGACTTGCTGAAGCAACCTTCTCAGCAGATGCCGATCTAGCAAAACGTAATCTCCGCCAGACACTGGCTCAAGCACACTCCAGACATGCTGCACAAACTCTGCGGCGTCTACCGCGGAGCAGGTATGGGGATTGAGCTGATGGGGATTGTAACTGGAAATGTTCCGCGCATCATGGTCTCTCACACCGCTCTTTAGATCCACACCCCATGCATCCACAATCTGGCTCACCAAGCTAATAGCTGTGCTGCTCGGCCAGATCGCCTGCACGCTATCAAAAAGAGAGGCGCCACCGAACTGAATTGCATTCATAAATCGGGCAGCCTGCGCTGGCTCGTCGCCCCAAGCTTCCAAAGCTTGCCACGCCGCTACATGGGTACCAGGGCTTCGCCGCCCAGAATAGAGATTTGAGCGGCGTCCGTTTGCGTCAATTGCAAAGCAGAGGCCGTTGAATATGCCAATACCGGAAAATGCCAGTATGCTGAGAGCCCCTCTAAGCTGCGCATAGTAAGACAAATGCCGCGCCGCATGGAGGTCACCTGACAGCAATGCATCCAACGATCGGGAAAGGTAGCTCCAACCATCTAAACAGTGATTCGGGGCTACCGCGGCCAATAGTTGCGCTGCGTCTGCTTCCGTCAGTGCAGTGACAAACGCATTGTAATCTCTGAGTGGTCTCCCGTTAGATCCAAGAATCTCGCCTCTGGGAGCGGGATGCACACTCGGCAACCAAGTTAGCGCTGACCTAGGCCTGAAACCAGCAAGGGCTGTTATGACGTGGCTGTCACTAGCGCTCGCTACAACACTTAGTACCATGCTCATTCAACGTCACCTTCGGACGCCGCCTCAGCCAAATGAGCAACTTGGCCGTCACCTTCGGTAACCAAATGCGATAGCAGATTTCTAACCAGAAGAGTGTAACCACCGCTACCCCGGAAAGCGCGCTTTAAAATTTCGGCATCCGTTCCCTTAACGTATGGTCCGTCTACCGATCTCCAGTCGAACCGCGCAAGGGTCTGAGCCACAGACCTGAGGAGTCCTGCCAGAGGTTTAACTCGTAGACTGCGCAAAGCTCTAGTTATGTCCTCAGCTGAAGTATCAGTGTCGTTGTCGGCATTAAAATGCCAGTCCGAAATTTCCCCCGAGAGGGCTGCATTTAAAAACAGATCATTGACCGCAGCATTTACGGCACGAACGCCCATGTCCTGATTAAGCATGCTTGAGCGATCGAAAAGGGGATCTCGCTCTTCGTTGATGTAATGTTCAGCCCAATCTGGGACCTGTTGCCTGATTTCTTCGGCCAAATATTCCCAAAAAAGCATTATGAATGCGACTTGCTGCGGCCTACTCCACCCCAACGGCTCTTCATTGTGAACTGGTGCATGAAAAAGGCCGTGCCGACCTTTTCCTCGACCAGTACCAAGATACGACGCAAGTATCGACCTAATCCAGGCGGCCTGACTTACACGGCCCTCGCCCTTTTGGCCCAACATGTTGATCTTGCCGACCCAAACACTTTTGGGGTGCTTATAAAGCCATTCGACTAACTCTTGCGCCCGGGCCTCTCGATAAACTGCAATTTCACCAGTTTTTTCCAGCCAGTCTTGTGTCCGCAGTAGTGGGTACAAATCAAACGCATGGCTGGGGTTGATCCGCTTTGGCGATACGTTGATCGACCAAAATAGATAGGCCTGCCAGGCAATATCAAGCCCAACAAAAGCCACTACAGGAAGCTCAAAATCTCCAGGCAAATCGTCGGTTTCATCAAACGCCCATAATCTATGTTGCCCATCAATCACTTCAAATGGTCGAACATCACCATCTTCGAAAATATCTTCTGACGGAGTATTTAGCTCGAACGCGCCACCTTTTGATTGAGAGAAACTAGCCTGATGAGCCGGCTTTATTTTTCGCCCTCTACGAGCCCGGTCCTGCGAAGTAAGCACATTGACCACAATCGCGGTTGGCAGCCAGCCGGGTTTTCTTAGGCTCAAATTTTCTTCATTCTGCTGGTCGGCACGCAAGTCGCCGAATGGGTAGCCGTATTTTATGTAACGCCTAATGCGGCTCGTGCGGTTGTCGTCACGCGCACGCTGAATTCCTTCAGTAGCTTCAACTTCACGTTCTCTGCGATAAACATCGCTGAGCTTTCGAAGCTGATTGGCGGGCATTGAAAAAAGATAAATGTACGGCTCAGGTTTTCGGCGTTGAGCCGTTTCTTCAAACTCGTAGCCGTCCCAGTCGGACAACCACTGCTTCAATCTCAATGCCGGAATTTTACCGTTTGGCACTTTCCACCCCGCTTACCGTTTCCCACCAAAAGAGTTTCGATGAAACCATTGAGCGAAGTTGCGCACCAATGTCTATATGTCATGAAAGCACATTTGATCTACACAGCCACACTCGCGCGAGCCCGTTCTAAAATACTTACCGCGAGGCCAGGCATAGCTCCGTATTTCACGCAGAGGCGCTTCATGCCATTGAATGTTGAAGGCCCACAATTTTGGAAAGAAGCACGCAGTGCCATATTCAAGATGGTCATCTATCCAGTCTGCCAAGATACGCCAGGCGCCAGCGTGCTGGTATCGATTACAGAATTCGGGGATGACCAAGCACGCTGTTGCCCCCTTTCTGCCTAATTGATCGCGAATATCCCATATGTGGCCCGCAGCATTTTTTTGATTCGACGCGCAGTTTAAACGCAGCCTATGACCAAGCGCATTTACTTGAGCTGATCGATAGCCTGACCGAACCGATATTCGCCCAAACTCCTGCTGAATGGGCTCTAATATTTCAGAGCAAAGTTTTGTACCTACTTCGACTGCCAAACCTAGATCGGAGGGGGCATTTATTAAGCCAAACGCCGAGGCGATTTCAGAGTGCAAAAAATCTCTGAGTAGAAAATTCTCCGAGAGACGGATGCGGCCAATCTCTTCAAGGTAACGGTATGATCGGACGGAAGATTTGATATCGTGCATATATAAGTGTATCAAAAATTTTCATCCGTGTCATAACTATCTTCCAACCTAACCGCTGGGCCGCACCAGATGGTGGATGCTTCCGTGCACCGGGGTACATACAGTCCGGGCCATAAGTTACGCGCCCTCCTTCAACGCCCGATAAAGCGTTGCGCGACTGACACCCAAGTGGTCGGCAATCTGGGTCGCTGTCATCTCGCCACTCTTTTTCAAAGAACGAGCTACCCCCAATTCGCTCGCATCTAGTGAGTTAGGTCGGCCAAGCCGGACCCCTCGCGCTTTGGCTGCACTTAGACCCGATGCGGTTCTTTCTCGGATAAGCTCGCGCTCAAACTCAGCCAGGGCGCCAAAGACATGGAAAATCATCTTGCCGCCCGGCGTCGTAGTATCGATTGCTTCCGTAACGGACGCGAAGCCGACACCTTTTCCAGCAAGCTCGTCTACGGTCTCGATAAGCTGCCGCAGCGAACGCGCCAACCGGTCCAGTTTCCACACAACCAGAACATCGCCCTCGCGAAGAAAGGAAACTGCCTCCTTCAACTGTGGTCGATCCCTCTGGGCACCTGATGCGGTCTCAATAAAGATCCGATCACATCCGAATTTCTTCAGCGCCTCTTCCTGCAAGGACAGATTCTGATCCCGCGTGCTGACGCGCGCATATCCAATTTTCACCGCAAACCCCGAAGTGTCTCAAATACGTATCTGTATTGTATTTTGATACACCGCATTTTCAAGATGTTATTTGAGACACTTATTGGTCTGTTTCGGGCATGAAACGGCTACCCGGAGCCACTTAATTCGTGGTCGCACAAACTTTCGTTTTTGAGACATTCGATCAGACGGGATATCATCGCCAATCGGCGCGATCCGAATGCCGCAAGCTTGAGAATTACCTCAACAACACCGATGCCATGTCTTTAAGCTTCTCCAGCTCCAAGTCAGACATTTGGCTTACCAGTGCCCAAAAATGCGCTTCCGCTTCCTGTCTGGCCTGAGGCTTGCCCGAAGAGACACCTCCTTTCAGCAGCGCCGCAATATCCAGTTCGAGAGCCTCACTAAGGCGCAGCAACACATCGATGGATGGAAGCGTTTTGCCCCGCTCGATCAATGAGAGCGTATCTATGTGACAATCAGCGATCTCGGCGAGACGCTCCTGCGTAAGCGTGCGCTGGCTGCGGGCCGCTTTGATGCGCTGGCCAATTTGAATTTTAAGCTGATCTGACATGCAGATAGCTCAATTGTACGGTTGAAATGCGCCACCGAACGATCTACGGATTTTAAATATTTTTACCGAATGTATTCGGTATTCCAGAGAATTGCTTGGGAGGCTGCATTGATTTCACCGGGGTACACAAACGCCAACTTTTGCAATCGGAACCTAGTCGCCGCCGTTGGCTTCGCACTGATCATGCTGACGGGCTGCACACCGTATGCTTCAAGCCCAGAGGCCGAAAATGGAGAGGCTGCAGAAGCAGAAGCTTCTGCACCGAAGAAATTGCCGCGCGGTACTGTATTAGCCGCCGACTATCCGGATGCCTGGCCGTGGCCTGACTTCGCAAGCGGTCGTCTATCATGTCGAAACGGCTCGTTTGGTGGGGTACGCCGCCCTCTAGTCCTCATCGAACTTGGGAACACCAAGTACGGTTTGAACGGTGCCGCTATTGGTGTTGGAGAATATCCCGACGCGCGAACCCTCATGGGACGAGACGAGTTTGGTGCGTATGCAGGCGATAGCAGCGTATTCATCGATATGGGGCTTGAACTTTGCAAGTGATAGGTTCCCCACTACAGGCGATGGCGGCTTGAAGCTGGGTGCGTTGCGCAGATCAGCGTGGCTGCGTGACAGTGTGACGCTCTGAACCGCAACGAAATCGGATAACTATTCTATCTGAAGCCTATTGTAGCTTCGGGGACGTATGCGGACTGACGGTTTTTCTTCATGTTGCAAGAGTGAAGTGTCGCCTAGGTCCAATTCATGTGCTTCATCGTTTGGGTTCGTAGTCAGCAAATTGATCAAAGGCATCAAGTCTGACCGGAACTGATACCTCGCCCGCCGGTTGGGCGCTGAAGTGATGCGGGTAAGAATTCGATCACGACGGAGCCGGGCTATTGGGTCCATTTCATCACCGGATGCCCCGAATGATTCCAATCCTCCACCCTCTACTAACATTGAGATCAATTCGGGCACGCTGACCGCTGAGTTTTCTGCGGCCCGAAAAAGCCTTTCCAGAAGGCGAAAGATTGTTGCCCGTTCAGGCTGCGGCGCCAAATGCATTCGTTGCCAGAAGTCATTCCAGAAATTCGAAGACCTAGAAGAAGCCTCATCGCCCATGATTTCAAGTTGTTGCTCCAGCGACAGCGTTGCGCCTCCAAGGCGGCCGAAACGTAGGCTTCTATCTCCTGTCAGAGTGCGCAACGGCTGCCGCTGAAACGTTACCTCAAAGCGAACTACATGTGACGCCTTCGCGTATAGCTTGGCGCTGATATCCGCATGCCCCAAAAGGCCTTTTACAAAAGGTGAATTTCTTTCTCGCCCTTCGCCGAATTCGCGCTCTCGAACAACGCGGAACTCTGTCTGAAATGCATCGCGCAAAATTGCCCGAAAATCTTTCGACACCTCATGCACTTTTGCGATGGAGTTATCCACCGCGTATTCCCAATAAAATTCGATTGAACTGAGGCGACAGCTAGCTCGGTCAAAACGCGGAATATAGTCGGCATTAAAGTTTGCCCCCAGCAGTTGCCTACAGGCGAAAATAATCTCCTCACGGATCAGAGAATAGCATGCTTCAAGATACTCGCTTGTCCGCGTACTCCAGTCCAAGACTGGTCCATGGACTGTGTCATGATGAGTTAAAAAGTTATCGTTCCGATCAAATGAAAGCCGCTCGGCGATCAAAAGACGTTCTGTGTGAGCGGCGCCATCGCTTCGACGCAAGTTAATGCGAGGGTGAGAAAGTATCCCTCTTCTAGCGTTCACTGTGCTGGGGACATTGTGAGCTTGCAGAAAGCGCGTTGGATTGAGATTTAGTCCTATCGATATCTCCTTGTTTTCGCGGCCTGATCGCGCGCGCGACAAACGGATGGCCCCAGCGAAAAGCCATCCAGCGTGAATTGCGGCTTCATACCCATGCCTGGCTGAAAACAAAGTTCCTGAAAGCGTGTCTAGGAATTCAGCAAACTGACGCTCCTCTAAAAACGGAGCAGGAATACTGATATCTACCTGCAAACGGTCTATATAAGGGGAAGCGCCGTGCAGGGCATTCGGGGCAAACGCAAACCGTCCTTTTGTATCACCCCATAACGCCATACTAGTTTTCTCCATTCCTCCCCAATTGAATGGGCAAAAAAGGATTTCGAATTTCTTGCTATGGTGATGAGTTTCAGAGCCGCACCCAAAAAGACGCTCCAGCTCAGATGGCTGATACGTTACATCTCGGCGAGACAATAAGCAATAGCTCGAATAGATTTCACTCAGACAGCTGACGTTTCTGCAATGGGATTAGATGGTCAATGCTGGCCATCGACAGATCAATCTTATTCATATCCGCGCTCAGAGAGTTTAGAGACGGGCCACGCCCATAACCTCTCTGAACGTGGTTATTCGTCCAGCCCATGATGCGCTCACTGTTCTCCATTGAAACGCTTGCTTCCCTGAGCAAGTCCGTAAAAAGGTGCCGGAAGCTGTGAAACGTTTTTCCCGCATCAGTGATACCTACCGACTTCCGAAGGCGCCCGAACCACTTAGAAAAAACGTTGGTTCGAGATCCTTTCGCATCCATTTGGAGCTCAGGGAATAAATCTGCATCATCTCCCCCCGGAGTGCTCTGCACCCAGTCCCAGAAGCCGAGCTTCAATAGTTGAGGATGCATCGGAATAACCCGGCGTGCATTTTCCGTTTTTAGACGCCGCCCGCCGCTATCTGACACCTCAATGTATCGAACAGATCCTTCGAATTTGATGTCGCCTTTGCGCAAGCAACATACTTCATTCAGGCGCATGCCGGTATGTAGGGCAACTAGTGGAACCCAATAGCGCCCCCGTCTAACTTGCGTCCTAGCTGGCTCCCTCCAGGATTTTTCGTCGTCAACGCACCCTGTAAATATCGGAGCGCTAAATAGCTTCACCAAATCTGATTGCGTGAAGGGTACACGATCAGCATCGGTTTTAGTCGCGGTGGCCTTCAAGCCCTTCACGGGGTTCCCCTTGATGAGGTCCTCATGCACAGCAAACTCAAAGACTGAGGATATGTGGTTGAGGTAGTCCTCCAAAGTTTTTCGCCCCAGCTTTGGCAGCCCTTTTTCCCGGCCAACTGCCGCCGCCTCGCGCGCAGATAAACCCGCAAGCTGGCGCCTTTTTTTGTAGTTGGGAGGTAGATCATGCAGCACTTCATGAAGGTCGCGGCCCACTTCGCGATCAATCGCTGAAAGTTTCAGGTTCGGCCCGAGAATGTCGAGGAGAACAGCAGAGACAGCATCGAACTTCTGGTGCGTACTAGGCGCCCAATCTGCCGTCCTATGCTTCCTGAAAAGCTCCACGAGCAATTTTAGATCTGGTCGCGGACGGCGCGACGAGTTCAGAGCAGCCAATTCGTCAGCATCCCCCTTCAGTTGTGCGATCCGATTTCTCAGCGAGCTTTTCATCATCTGCCAGTGCGCTCTACGAAGCTTCACACCAAGAGCACTCATGGGATCGATATCCCGATTTGCCCGCTGCTCGATTTTGGGAAGTAACGCCAGAAATTCAGTGTGTATGGCACCAAGAGGCGTAGAAGCTTGTAGGCTCGCCCACTCCGCTTCCAACTTCTGCAAAGTTTCCGCAGCAGCATTGCCTTGGACACGCCCAGCAACAACGTGCCCCTCGAACCGCCCAATGGTCATCGTGGCGCTGCGGGAAAACACAGCCGCAGCAATTGCCTCGACTTGCTCGTCCGAAGCAGGAAGTCCGGCCTCTACCGGATCGGCGGAGCGCGCTGTACCTCTCAGTTGAGCGATCTGACGTTCAGTGCGCTCGAATATTGCGACCCCTTCGGCGTGCGCCCGACCGTACTCCGTGGTCTTTAGAGACACCTTCCATTCGCGCTTTCCGATCCGTCCCACCAGTTCTTTGGGGACGGCCCGGCGGAAATAGTAGGTGCCATTCTCACGCTTAAAAACGCACTTATCAGGGGCTTTCTTCATCCTCGAATTGTACCAAGTTTTGTACCGGGGTACACAGCTTTCCCCTGATTTTTCAGATTATTATCTAAAAACAAGCGCCTTGGTACAAGTGGCGGAGAGGAAGGGATTCGAACCCTCGATACGCGTTAACGTATACGCCCTTAGCAGGGGCGCGCCTTCAGCCACTCGGCCACCTCTCCAGCGCTCGGAATTCCCTATAGAGGAGGGGGAATTGGGGCAAGTCTGAATTGCGGTGATTGGACGCCCTCGGGCGGGAAAAGTCGCCATACCGCCGAAACAGACGGAATAAATCGGCCAGTTTGGCGCCGCGCCGGGCCGCGCCTCCCGGAATTCCACAGCCCGCACGGCGCCTTCAACGCGCCGTCAGGCGCCCGGCCGCTGATGGCCCGCAGGCGCCCGGCCGGATTTCAACCGGTTCAGGACGACCCCGATGACGCTCCCGCCCGCCGCCTCGACCGCCGCGCGCAGATCCTCCACCTCATCGGCGCCGGCTGCTTCGGCCTGAACCACCAGGACCACTCCATCAGCCAGAGGCGCGTAGGTCAGCCCCGCTGCGGAACGCGAAAGCGCCGGGGCGTCGATGACGGCCCAGTCCGCGCTGCGCCGAAGTGCTGCCCACCAGCCTGGCGCGGGCAGCATGCGCACACTCTGCCCCGGCGAAAGCCGCTCATTGCGGAAGCGCGTCACCAGGAGGCGCAGACCATCGATCTGATGCGCCGTCAGCAGTTTTGACATGGCCGGCACATTTTCTGATCCGGGCACAGAATAAACCTGTTCCACCCCAAGGGAAGCGTCCAGCGCATGCCCCGGCCGGCCAATACCGCCGAGAACCCCCTTTGAAAACGCCGTATAAAGAGGGTTACCCCGCAGATCGAGATCAATAAGCCAGGTCATGCGGGCGGCCCGCGCTGCGGCCATCAGGGCAAAGGAGGCGGCAACACTGCTCGTGCCCTCTCCCTCGCTCGCCGACATAAACATCAGGACACGCCCCCCCGAACGCGGGGTGACCCGCGTTGCAGCCTGCCAGAGGCTGGCAAGATCCTGCCGCAGATCAAGCATGACGTGCCTTCGCTTCTTCCTGCTGGAGCGCTAGCATGCCATGGTTAATGCGTCTTTAGGAAAAGCGCTCGCCTGGTCTCAGTGCTGCCGCACGGTGGCAAGCACGGGCAGGCCCACTGTCCGCTCCAGTGCGCGCGGCGTGGCAAAGCCCCGCGCGCTGAACGCGTGCGCAAGGCCCGCGCCGAGTGCGGCCAGCGCCGCCAGAAGAAATACGGCGACAGACGCGAATATCCGCAGGCTTTCCCCGCGTAGCGGCGGCGCTGCCTTTTCCACAAGGCGGACATCCCCCGCGCCCTCCCGGGCAAGATCACTCCGCGCCCGCGCCTCAGCGGCTCTGGCACCAAACTGACGCGCCGCATCGGCGGCAATATCCCGCCGGCGCGCCAACTCTGCCAGCCCCGGCGCCAGTTCCCGCAATTGCTGATCCCGCGCTTCAAGGCTGGCGATCTGCGCATGCAGCTCCGCCTGCTGACGGCTTGCCGCCTGCACTTCTGCCTCAAGCCGCGCAATGGCCAAGCGAACTTCCTGATAGAGCGGATCAGGCCCGCGGCGCACGGCGCCGGCAGTCTCTGCCTGCGCCGCGATCAGCCCTTCGATCCGCTCGATGCGGTTGTCCAGATCGCGCAGCGCCAGGGCATTGGGCGCCAGACGGGCCCGCAGCTCTTCGCGCTGAACGTAAAGCTCCTGCAGGCGTTGGTGGGCGGTGTCTTCCGTATACAGCGCCTGATCGGCCGGCAGCGTGCCAAGCTTCCGGCGATAGCTTGCCAGCTCCGCCTCAAGCTGAGCCTTTTGGGCGGCCGCTGTCATCAGTTCAAGACTTGCGGCCTCATAGAGGCGCTGCTGCGTGCTGCGCTCAGTTTCAAGCCCGGTCAGCCCGTTCTGCGCAAGATAGGCCAGGATCGCCGTTTCGGCATCGGCCACCTCGCGTTCAAACCGCTCCCGCTGGGCTGCGAAGCTGAGGGCCGGCTCCTCCCCCAGCACCGCCGGGCGATAATCGAGATAGGCCCGTGTCAGGGCATTCAGCAGGGCCGCAGCCATTTCCGGATCGGCATGGGAAAACCGCAGGCTGATGGCCCTTCCGCCGGGCATAACATCTGTCTGAAGACTATCGTCCACAAGGTCTGCGCCGATCCGCACGCAGTCTTTCCGGCCGCATTGCGCGGCAAGTGCCGGATAGGCCCGCGCCAGGGTCACCTTCTCGAGCGCCGCGCGCGCCACCACCGGGCTGCGCATCAGCTCGATCTCGGACCGGGCGGCGCTGTCAGCGTCCGCGCGCTCGGATGCCGGTGCCACCAATATCCGTGCCTGCGCCACATACCGCTGCGGCAGCATCAGCGCCGCAAACAGGCCGAGCGTGAACAGCGGCAGGAAGACCAGCAGCATCAGCCATTTCGCCCGCCACAGATGCACCAGCACATCCGCCGCGCCCAGGCGTGGCCGCAAGCGCGGCAGCGCTGCCCGCGCTTCAGATTGGCCGGCATCGGCTGGAGACATAGGTTCGCGCCGCTCCCTGCGGGTACTCAACCTGTCACAGATGCCATGGCGCGTTTGAGATTTCGTTAAGCATCAAGGGGCTGCCCCCCAGCCAGCCCGCTTCAGTGCCGCTTCAGGGCCGGATGAGGAAGCTGTGCAGATTGTCGTTGGTGTAGCGCGTCAGCACGTTTTTCAGTTCAAACCGGTAGCCGAGCGTTTCGGCCAGCCGTTTCAGGCCCGGAATGGTGAACTGGTTGAGGTGATCTGGATAGCGGAACCCGCACCATTCTGCCCCGCGCACCGCCCGGTTCAGCGTCCCGAAATTCGGCACCTTCACATAAATCACGCCCCCCGGTGCCAGCTTGCGGTAGCAGGCCTCCAGCACCGCGCGCGGCTGCGCCTCATGCTCCAGATAGGAGCGCATGATGATGCCGTTGAAAAAGCCGTCCTCGAACTGCTCCAACCCGTCCAGCGCGGGCGCGTGCACCGCCCGTCCGCCGCGCGCCTGCATCTTCTCATTCGCGATGGCGGCCGTTTCCTTTTCGATCTCGATGCCGAACGGGGTGAACTGCTCAGGGATACGGTTCACGGAGCCACAGCCGACATCCAGTACGCGCCCCGCCTCAACCCGCTCGGCGATATAACCCCACTCGTCTTCGCGGAACATGTGCAGCCGCCAGCGGGTCTTGGTGTCCAGCCACTGCACGATGGGGTCTTTCTGCTTTCGCCGTGCTGCCTCTTTGGCGAACTGCTTCGTCCAGGCCAGCTCCTCCGACAGCGCCTCATAGACAGGCGCTTCGTTCAGATACACCTGCTCGCACCGGGCGCACTGAACCATGTTCCAGCCATCCCGGCTGTAGCGGTCCAGAGGGCGCTCATCCTCGCTGAGACAGGCGGGGCAGTCCCGCTTGTAGCGGTCCACGATTTTCAGCTGCACAGCGCGCTCTCCTCTCCGTATCCGGGCGCACGCTAGGGAAAGGTAACTCCTTGATGCAACTTAATTTTCCTTCCGTCAGCCCCTCGTCAGACAGCCGTCAGCCTGCCATCAGAAATGCTCCATTTTCCGGTCCCGAAATGCCCGCGTCAGGCCGCCATCTATCGGCGCGGCGCTACTTCTGGCAGACTTCTTCCATGACCCAATATTTCGAACCCATCCCCTATGCCCTCTGGCACACCGACAAGGCCGCCTTCGCTGACAAGCTCGGAAAATCCTTCCGGGAAACCGGCTTTGCCGTCATCACCGGCCACCCGGTCGAGCAGTCCGTGATCGATGCAAACCTTGCCGCCACCAAAGGCTTTTTCGCCCTCTCCGAGGATGTGAAGGAAAAATATCACGATGCTCCCGGCGGCCGGCAGCGCGGCTACACGCCCTTCGGCACTGAAAACGCCAAGGGACAGGCGCAGGCTGACCTGAAAGAGTTCTGGCATACCGGCCGCGACCTGCCACCCGGCTCGCCCTACCGCGCCACGATGAAGGATACGCCCAGCGTCACCGAAGTGGCAGACTTCGACCGCGCCACCCGCGCGCTCTACACCGCGCTGGACGATTTTGGCGCGGAGCTGCTCAAGGGCGTTGCGCTGCATCTGAACCTTCCGGAGGCCTGGTTTGACGACAAGGTTAACTTCGGCAACTCCATCCTGCGCCTGCTGCACTATCCCCCGCAGATGAACCCGCCGCCGGAAGGCTCGGTCCGTGCCGGCGCGCATGAAGACATTAACGTCATCACCCTGCTTCTGGGCGCCGAGGAAGCCGGTCTCGAAGTGAAACACCGCTCAGGCGCCTGGCTTGCCGTCAATCCGCCCCCCGGCGCGCTCGTGATCAATTGCGGCGACATGCTGCAGCGTTATGCCGGCGGCGTTCTGCCCTCGACCACGCACCGCGTCGTGAACCCGGCCCCGGAACGCTCCCGTTTCCCGCGCTACTCCACCCCCTTCTTCCTTCATTTCAATCAGGATTTCCTGATCGAAGCCCTCCCCGGCTGCCTCGCCGAAGGGGGCAAGGCAGAAAAGCCGATCACGGCTCAGGACTTTCTGATGGAACGCCTGCGCGAGATCGGCCTGGTCAAGGAACGCAGCTGACGGCCGGCCCTTCCGGAGGGCCGGTCTACCCGACGTTCCCGGACTTGCCCTCTGGCATGCAAATTGACTGTCCCTGGATGGCCTGAGCCAATCTGGGAGACGCCGAAATGCCAGCCATGGGTATCTGCGAATGGATCGCCGCTGGCCGCGCGATCGCGGAAGGGCAGCTCACGCGCTATTCCGAGAAGGCTCATTTCACCGAAGAGTTCGAGCAGGACCTCTGCCGGCTGACTGGGGCGCGCCACAGCTTGGCCGTCACGTCCGGAACCGGCGCGCTGATCGCGGCCCTCGCCGCCGCTGGCATCGGCCCCGGCGATGAGGTCCTCGTCCCAGCCTATACCTGGATGGCAACCGCCGCCGCGCCCGTCATGGTCGGCGCTGTTCCGATCCTGGTCGACATTGACGAGACCCTCACCATCGATCCCGAAGACATCGAGCGGAAGATCACCCCCTACACCCGCGCCATCATCCCTGTGCATATGGGCAACGCCCCCTGCGACATGGACGCGATCATGGCGATTGCGAAAAAGCACGGCCTGATCGTCATCGAAGATGCCTGCCAGTCCGTCGGGGTCACCTATAAGGGCCGCGCCCTCGGCACCATCGGCCATCTCGGCGCCTTCAGCTTCAACAAGATGAAGAACCTAAATATCGGCGAGGGCGGCGCCATCCTCACCAATGACGACCAGTATTATGCCCGCGCCCGTTCCTATCATGATCTTGGCGCGATGATCCGGGGCCATGAGGAGCGCTATAACGAGCCCGCCTTCGTCGGCGTCAACATGAAGGTCAACGAGATCCAGAGCGCGATGGCGCGTGTGCAGCTTCGCAAGGTTGTCCCCATGCTGGAGCGCAAGCGCAGACGCCGCGCCGCCCTGGCGGACATCCTCGCCAGAGGCACGGGTTATCAGGTCACCCCGCACAATGACGCAGACAGCGCCGTCAGCCTCACCGTGATTGCGCCCACCACCGAGGCCGCCATCGCCCTGCAGGGACGCAAAGGCATCTGGAACCGCCTGCGCGACAGCTCCAAGCACATCTACACCAACTGGGAACCCATCCTTGCCCGGCGCACCTTCCATCCGAAGATGAACCCCTGGGCCTGGGCCAAACGCGAGATTACCTACACCCCGGATATGTGCGCCCGCACGCTGGATATTCTAGACCGCACCTGCGTCGTCAATCTCGGCCTGAACTACCCCAGTTTCCTGATGCGCCGCGTCGCCGAGGGCATCGCCGCCTGAAGCCTTGGCCCTAAAAAAGCGAAGCCCCGGCCGGACGAGCATCCTGCCGGGGCTTCCCATTTCATTCTGTCAAAGGATTACCTGGCTTCGTAAGTCCGCGCCAGCTCGTCAAAGAGGCGCACGCCATAGCCGACCGCGCCTTTGGGATCGACCGCATTGCCCGAGTTCTGCCAGGCCATTGACGCAATATCGAGGTGAACGAAGGGCGTCTCTTCCTTCACCCATTCCATCACGAACGCGGCGCCAACAGAAGCGCCCGGCGCGCCATCGCCGCCATTCTTGACGTCGGCCACATCGCTGCGGATGGCCTTGAACGTATTGGGATGCACCGGAAGGCGCCACAGCGCCTCACCCGACGCATCCGCCGCCGCAAGAAACCTCTCGGCCAGCGCATCATCCTTGGTGAAGAGACCGGCATAGTCAGACCCCAGAGCACCCCCGACAGCGCCCGTCAGCGTCGCAATCGTCACAGCCAGCTTCGGCTTGTACTGCGCCTGCGCCCACCAGAGCCCATCGGCCAGAACAAGCCGGCCTTCGGCGTCCGTGCTCATGATTTCAATCGTCTTGCCGCTCATCGAGGTCAGAACATCGCCGGGGCGGATCGCATTGCCATCCGGCATGTTCTCGGCCAGCGGAAGCACCGCGACCGCGTTCACCTTCGCTCCGCGCTTTGCCAGCGTCAGGACCGCGCCCGCCGACGCCGCTGCCCCGGCCATATCCATCCGCATACGCCACATATTGGCACTCGGCTTGATCGAGATGCCGCCAGTATCAAAGGTGATGCCCTTGCCGACAAAGACAATCGGCGCCTCGCCCGCCTGGCCGCCCCTATACTCCACCGCCACCAGCCGCGGTGGACGCACAGAGCCCTGCCCCGTTCCGTAAAGCGCGCCCATGCCAAGGGCCTCGATCTGCGTCTCGTCCAGCACTGTCACCGTCACATTCGACAGGCCCTGGAACTTTTCCACCACCTGATCGGCAAACCAGGCCGGTGTCTTGATGTTCGACGGCGTGGAGACAAGGTCCCGCGCAAAGAACACGCCTTCGGCCACGGCGCGGGCGTCCGTTTCCCAGGCGCGGCGCGCGGCATTGGCGTCCGGCGCCAGGAAGGTCAGCGTCACCCTGGGCTCAGCGGCCGGCGCAGCCTTGCCCCATTTGCCGAAATCATACGCGCCCAGCATCGCGCCCTGGGCGGCAATCGCCGCGTCATTGCCCACATCCTTGGCGTCGGGCACCACGACGTTCACCGCCGCCGTCCATCCCGCCGTACCCTTGGCCACCGTGCCGCCATAGGTCTGCAGGTCGGCGGCGGATTTCAGGCCCTCGCCCGTGCCCACCAGCAACACCGCGCCATAGGGGCCTACGCCATAGAGCGTCAGCGTCTGCCCGGCCGCGCCCTTGAAGCCGGCGGTCTTGATCGCCTCGGCAATCGCCCCCTTCGCGGCCCGGTCAACGTCACGGGAAATGCCTTCCAGCGCGCCATCCTTGCCCACGGGCAGCGCCACAGCGCCTCCGGCGGGGCGTTCGGCCTTGGCAAAATCGATACGCGGCACTTCGGCAAGCGCTGGCATGGCCAGCACCATCGCGGATACAGCGGCGGTGATCCATGTTTTCATGGGCGGGATCCTCTCTGTTTTATTGTTACATTTGCCTCGGAAAATTCTGCCCGCCTGTCCAGCCCTTTTGAGGCATGGATGCGCGGGATTCCGCTCACGGCTGGTTGATCGCTGCTTCAGCCCGCCAGGAAGGCCTTGAGGTCTTCCCCGCAATCAAAGGCATGGTCGGGCTGCGCCGCGCTCAGCGCCTCGCGCGGCGCAAACCCCCAGCTGACGGCCACGCAGCGGATGCCCACTTCGCGCGCCGCATCAATGTCGCGGATTTCGTCGCCGACCGCCAGCGTCCGCGCCGGATCGGCCTTCAGGCGCTTCATCACGTCCCGGAAATGCTTGGCCTTGCCAAACATGCCCGCCCCGCAGCTCCAGGCAGAAATCCGTGAACTGATCTCCGGCCCCAGCGCCCGGCGTACGACCGCCTCGGAATTGGAAGAAACGACCGCCACGGGAATGCCCTTGGCCATCAGCGTATCGAGCAGATCCAGCGTGCCCTCGAACAGCGGGAATGTCTCGGCCGCCTTCGCCCGCTTGCGCGCATGCACGGCAATGAAAGGCAGCTTCCACCCCGGAATGCCCAGCGCCTGCATCACCTCGCGCGGCGGATGCCCCCGCATCGCTTCCTGCTCCTCAAAGCTCGGCATCCGGAACCGGAACTTCTGCGACAGCTCCGGCAGCAGCTCACGGAAAAACCCCACACTGTCCGCCAGCGTGCCATCAAAATCGAAGATGATGAGGTCGGGTTTCATTTTGGGCTTTCCGAAGTTCCAGCAACCGAAAGCATAGGCTGCGACCCAAGGAAAGCCTTTCATAACGGCGCAGCAGCTGCGCAAGACCGCAGCCGCTGGCTATCGCGCCACTCTAACCAGCAGACAACGCGGCAATTGCTTTGCTGGATTGGGTTGTTCCCGGGTTACGGGTGAATGTTCCCTGGAGGTGTCTTGTTGGAGATGGTGTCCCTGAACCGCTGGGAGACCTTGCTGAACCCGGCTGAAGTGCCGTGAATTTCGTCGATCCAATCACTCACCTTCGGCATCGCGCCCCTGCAATCAACAATGAAGACATTCTCATTGCCGGGTTTGGCCGCAAGCCCCCCCAGCCTGGCGTAAAGCTGATCGATCAGATCCATCAGTATGTCGCGGCGAAGCGATTGATCGGCTATGTTTTTCGAAGCGAAAATGCTGCCCAGCCATTGGTCGGGCTTTGCGTGTTTCGGCTTTCGGGGGTCGGGCTTGCCATTCTCTTTCCAAGGGTAGGGAAAGACATAATCATACCCATGGACATAGATCGGAAGGGTCCGGAAAGCCTTGATTGCCCTGATATCATTGATCAGGCTCTGATAGGCGCCCTCAATGAAGGAAAGCTGCGAAGCCAAGGCAGCGTGGTCTATATGGCCAACGGCGTCGTTCAGGTTTCCGTTGAACTTCTTGATCAAGGTCAGAAGCACAGACTTTCCGGAAGCATCATCTCCCAGAATGTCGTTGCCGGCGCCGGAAAACAAAAAGCCCCGAACGTCTTTCTTGGTATAATCCAGCCCATCGAGAAACTCACGTTTCCCTTTCCGGGGCGGGCCATAAATCATGTTGCTCAGCTTGTCCCCGGCGGCGTCGAGCGAATAGATCAGGTAGTCGCGATCCAGACCATCAATGATGTCTTCGACAAGTACGGGAAACTGAAACCAACTGTCGCCTTCTGAAACGAGCACAGGTGGATGGCGGCCGGATTTCTTCCGGCGATCAAATTTGTTCTTCCTCCGCGAACGGGAAACATCATTGGCCAGCGCCATGGCGTTTTCGTTGCCCAGCAGCGCGGGAGGAATTTCAACCTTATCCGGATCCGGCTCCAGGCGAAGGTCAAAAGGACCATCCACAGGTCTGACAATGGAGTGGTCAGCGATCCATTGTTCCGTTGTCTGAGGGTCATATATCTTCGCGATATAGTCGCCATAGGATATCTTGGTTTTGTCTTTGGTCATTGAAGTCCCCACCTTACGCTTTTCATTTGCGCATTTCTTGAATTCGTTTTAAAGTTTACCACAGTATTCTTTTCGGGTGAATTCAAAATCGTGCCGGGAAATGACCTCTTCATCTGATTTATTGAAAGAAGCGGAACAACGTTTCCGTGATCGGAAAAAAGTCTCCGGTCCTGCAGGCGGCATGCCCGTCATCACGAAATCACTTGGGCAGGCGCCATCCCTCCCCTCCCCATCCGGGGCTGGAAGTTCGGCGTCCGGCATGATGTTTGCGCGCGCAGATCTGTATAATCTTTTGACGAGCGAAACTCCGGATCCGGAATTGTCTGCGGCCTCGTTGACCGCCCCACTGCGTGTCATTGCGCCAGAGCGCTTGTTTGACATTCCTGACAATGCGCTTCGGTCCGTGCTGGACGAGATGGGCAGCAAATTTGACAAGGGTCTGGCGGGCCTTGAGCGCATCATGCTGCAGCATCGAGAAATCCTCGATATCGAGTTTCTGGCGGAGGGCCTCTTGAAAGCCCAGTCCGTTGGGCAGATTTCCACCGCCAACGGCAAGGGTGTGGGTACCGGATTTTTCATTGCAGAAAACCTGATCATCACAAACAATCATGTTCTGCCGACGGAAGATTCTGCCCGGAGCCGCTCTTTTGTTCTGAATTTTGAACGATACAAGGTAAGACCACCGCTGCCTTTGATAGATCTCGATCTTGATCCCGGTACTTTTTTTGCGACCGACACCGAACTTGATTTTACAATTATTGCTGTGAAATCTGCGGATACTCAGAAGGCTGCATTCCTTCCACTGAGATCAGGCCACGAAGAGATATTCGAAGGTCAGGCGGTCTCAATGATCCAATTTCCGGGCGAGGGCCCCAAGAGCATTGTTGTGCACAACAGTGCCCTGCAGTTCTTGAGAGACAACGATCCGTATCCGGATTTCTGCAACTACACGACCGACACGGAACGGGGAAGCTCGGGCTCACCGGTATTCAACACCAATTGGGATGTAATTGCCCTGCACCGCCGTTCGATTCCGCGCCGAAATGAGGCCGGCGAAATCCTTGATCGCTACGGAAAACCAATTCCCGGCCTGGTGACCCCGGCAGATGTTGACGCCGATCCCCGCGTCCACTGGATATCAAATGAAGGGATCCGAACATCTTCAATTGTCCGGCGCCTGTCTGAATTGGAACTCAAGCCCAAGTTCAGGAAAATCCGCACAGCGCTCCTCAACGCCTCATAGACCGGAAGCCTGTTAAATCAGCCCCGCCAGCGGTGAACTTGGATCCGCATACCGCTTCTTCGGCATCCGGCCAGCCAGATAGGCTTCGCGCCCCGCAATCACCGCATGCTTCATCGCCCGCGCCATGCGGATGGGGTCTTTGGCCTGCGCGATGGCGGTGTTCATCAGCACGCCGTCACAGCCCAGTTCCATGGCAATCGCCGCGTCAGATGCCGTGCCCACGCCCGCGTCCACGATCACCGGCACGCGCGCCGCCTCGATGATCAGGCGGATGTTCACCGGGTTCATGATCCCGAGCCCGGAGCCGATCAGCGACCCCAGCGGCATGATCGCCACGCAGCCTGCCTCTTCCAGAAGGCGCGCATAAACCGGATCATCCGAGCAGTAGACCATCACCTCGAAGCCATCCTTGATCAGGGCCTCTGCGGCCTTCAGCGTCTCGGGCATGTTGGGATAGAGCGTCTTCTGATCGGCCAGCACTTCCAGCTTCACAAGGTTCCAGCCCCCCGCCTCGCGCGCCAGGCGCAGCGTGCGGACGGCGTCGTCCGCCGTGTAGCAACCCGCCGTGTTGGGCAGGTAGGTGAACTCGTCAGGCTTCACATGATCGGTCAGGCGCGGCTCGTTCGGGTTCGACAGGTTCACCCGGCGCAGGGCCACAGTGACGATCTCGGCGCCGGCCGCGCGCGCGGCCTCGGCATTCTGCTCATAGGAGGCATACTTGCCGGTGCCGACGATCAGGCGGGAGGCATAGGTCTTGCCGGCGATCACCAGCGGGTCGTTGATCGGGCTCTGGGAGGCGGTGTCGGGCACGGGGTTTGTGTCTCCTGACTTAGAAACTTGCAAAATGGGGCGCGAAAGGGCGCAGCGGTTGGAGTTTTTTTGGAGGAATCCGGACGCTCGTTGGAGGAACCGTTGGAGTTTTTTGCGCCCCTTATCCACCCCCTACGAACTGCACGATCTCCAGCCTGTCCCCCTCGGTCAGCACGGTCATGGCATGTTCGGATTTCGGCACGATCTCGCGATTGCGCTCCACCGCAATGCCGCGCGGATCACGGCCCGTCTCGCCGGATATCCGGTGGACAAGCTGCGCAACCGTCGTGCCGGGGGCGATCTCGAGCGCCTCACCGTTCAGCGTGATCTGCATCCGTAAAATTCCCTGACTGTTGCCCTCTTGCCACGCTGGCCGTTACAGCGCAAACGAAGGCGCATGTCGAAACCGGTATATGTCCTCGGCGGGCCGAACCTCAACCTTTTGGGTACGCGCGAGCCGGAAATCTACGGGCGGGATACGCTCGAAGATATCCACGCCCGACTCAGGGCGCTCGCAGGCGACGTGGCAATAGTCGCGCGTCAGACGAATTCTGAAGGTGAGCTCGTGTCCTGGGTGCAGGAGGCCGCCCGTGAGGGCCGGGCTCTGATCCTCAATGCAGCCGCCTACACGCACACGTCCATCGCCCTGCATGACGCCTTGAAAACGCTGAAGATTCCGCTGATCGAAGTGCACCTGTCGAACCCCGCTGCGCGCGAGGCGTTCCGGCATGTCAATTACGTGGCGCCTGTTGCAGTTGGTACAATTGCCGGGCTAGGTGCCTATGGATATGAACTCGCGCTGAGCGCGGCCCTGAGGCTATCGGGAGAGGCTAGGAGCTAAAATTATGAGTACTGCCAAGAACAAGCTGGACACCGGCCTGATCCGGGAACTGGCTGCAATCCTGCGGGAAGCCGATCTGGGTGAGCTGGAAGTCGAGCATGAGGGCCTCCGGGTCCGCGTGTCGAAACCTGCCCCTGCTACTGTCGTCCAGACTGTGGCGGCCCCGGCTCAAGCCGCGATGCCGTCTCAGCCCGCCATAGCCGCTCCGGCGGCCGCAGGCGCGGCGCCCGCAGCAGCTGCAGCTTCAGATAACGCCGTGAAATCTCCAATGGTTGGAACGGTTTACCTTTCTCCCGATCCGAATTCCAAGGCTTACATCACCATCGGCGACAAGGTGAAGAAGGGCGATACGCTCATGCTCATCGAAGCCATGAAGACGTTCAACCCCGTCGAGGCAGACCGCGCCGGCACCGTGAAGGCAATCTATGTCGAGAACGCCCAGCCGGTCGAATTTGGCGAAGCCCTGGTCCTGATCGAGTAGCATGTCGGCTCCCCGTCCCATCCAGAAGGTCCTGATCGCCAATCGCGGTGAAATCGCCCTGCGAATCCACCGCGCCTGCAAGGAAATGGGCCTTTCCACCGTCGTCGTTCACTCCGAGGCAGACCGTGATGCCATGGCCGTGCGCCTGGCAGACGAAAGCGTCTGCATCGGCCCGGCGCCCTCTTCGGAAAGCTATCTGAAGAAGTCGCGCATTCTCGCCGCTGCTGAAATCACAGGCGCTGACGCGATTCACCCCGGCTATGGCTTCCTGTCGGAAAACGCCCAGTTTGCCGAAATGGTCGAGGCTCACGGCATCGCCTTCATTGGCCCGACGGCGGAGCATATCCGCGTGATGGGCGACAAGATCGCCGCCAAACAGGCCATGATCGAGGCCGGCGTGCCCTGCGTGCCGGGCTCTGATGGCGCGGTCGAAACCATCGCCGAAGCGAAGAAAGCCGCCAAGAAAATCGGCTTCCCGGTGCTTGTGAAGGCCTCTGCCGGCGGCGGTGGCCGCGGCATGAAGCTGGCGATGACCGAGGCTGACCTCGAAAACGCGGTAAAAACAGCCAAGACCGAAGCCAAGGCCGCCTTCGGGGACGACGCCGTCTACCTGGAGAAATACCTCCAGGGCCCGCGCCATATCGAAATCCAGGTGATCGCCGACACGCACGGCAACGTCGCCCATCTCTGGGAACGCGACTGTTCCCTCCAACGCCGCAACCAGAAAGTCTTCGAGGAAGCCCCCTCGCCGGCCCTGAACCAGGTGCAGCGCGAAGAGATCGGCGGAATTTGCGCCCGAGCCATGCAGAAGCTCGGGTATCGCGGCGCTGGGACAATCGAGTTTCTCTACGAAGACGGCAAATTCTATTTCATCGAAATGAACACCCGTCTGCAGGTGGAACATCCCGTCACCGAGATGATCACCGGCATCGATCTGGTGCGCGAGCAGATCCGCATTGCCGAGGGCAAGGCGCTTTCCTTCCGCCAGGAAGATGTGATGCTCGTCGGCCATGCCATCGAGTGCCGCATCAATGCCGAGCATCCGGAAACCTTTGTTCCCTCGCCAGGCCTCATCACCGAGTTCCATGCGCCGGGCGGGCCGGATGTGCGCCTCGATAGCGCCGCCTATGCCGGTTACCGCATCCCGCCGCATTACGACTCGCTGATCGGAAAGCTGATCGTTCACGGCCGCACGCGCCGCGAATGCCTCATGCGCCTCAAGCGCGCGCTGCAGGAAATGGTGGTCGGCGGCGTCCACACGACGCTCGATCTGCACCGCCGCCTTGTGGAAAACGACGATGTTCAGGCCGGGGATTACAATATCCACTGGCTTGAGAAGTTCCTCGCTGAAAACAAGCTTCAGCCGAGCGAATAGGCTCCCGCCATTGCGCCGCGTTTACAGTCAACGCGGCGCAACCCATATCTCAAGTCTATGTCCGCCCGTTTCGGCCCTGAAGACCTGCTTGCCTGCTATCGCCGGGGCGTATTCCCCATGGCGGACTCGCGGGATGATCCGCGTCTCTTCCTGGTCGATCCGGATTTCCGGGGCATCCTGCCGCTGGACGCCTTCCATATCCCCAAACGCCTGAAACGCCGGGTCTGCCAGGACCCGTTCCGGGTGAGTTTCGACACCGCCTTCACCCGCGTCGTCGAAGCCTGCGGCGAGCCGCATGACAACCGCCCGAATACCTGGATCAACTCCCCGATCGTAAACCTCTATAGCGCGCTGCACCGGCAGGGCTTTGCCCATTCGGTTGAGTGCTGGGAGGGGGACGAACTTGTCGGCGGGCTTTACGGCGTTGCCCTCGGCGGCGCCTTCTTTGGCGAGAGCATGTTCTCGCGCGCCACAGACGCGTCAAAGATCGCGCTGGTGCATCTGGTCGCCCGGCTGATAGACCGGGGCTATGTCCTGCTGGACGCGCAATTCCACAATCCGCATCTCGTGCAGTTCGGCCTGATCGAGATCAGCCGCGACGCGTTCAAAGCCCGCCTCAAGGCGGCGCTGAAAGTCGATGCAGAATTTCATGGGGGCTCGCCGGAGCCGTCACCCGATCAGTCGATCGGGATGTCCTCGTCCGGCGGGGTTTCCGTTTCCGTCACGCCGGCCGGGATGTCGTCATACAGCGGCTCCACGCTCTCCGGGATGGTCACCCGCTCCGGCAGCTTCACCGGTTCGGGCGCCGTGCAGCGGATCACCCAGATATCATAGACCGGATGCTCCAGGGCATTGAGACCGGGCGAGGACGCATACATCCAGCCTGAAAACAGCTTGGGGTTCTGGGCCGCCGCCGCAGGCGCGTCCTTGGCGGCCACGGCTTCCATCGTCTCTACCGCAACCGGCTGGGTCGAGGTGATCCGCAGGAAGGCGGCGCTTTCGGGCACTTCCTCAGGTGGCGCCTGGTAGCAGGTTTTCAGCTCCACCCGGAGCGATCCGAAAGTTACCGGCTCGCCCACCTTCACAACGATATCCGTCGAGCGCCCGGTAATCTTGTCGAGCGCGCGCAGGGTTGCCTGGTTTTTCTGCGCCATCGTGCTCGCCGAAGCGGTCAGAGCCACCACTACGGCAAGACCGGTAGCTGCCAGAAGGCGCGAAGCAATTTTCATTCAACAGCTCCATCAGAGGGAACTTCGGGGGGATCAACAGGGCCAAGGTCCTCCCCGGCCGAAGAAGACGACGCGCCGCTATTGCTGCTGCCACCACCGCCCGATGCGAAGGATGCAAACAAGGTCAGCAGGTCAACGCTGCCGCGCGTGAACTGGATTTCGCCTGTGCCGTCCTGCGCGATGTTGTCAAAGCCCGCGCCGGGCTCGAGCGCGATATAGGCGCCGCCAAGCAGGCCATCCGTGGAAATCCGCGCATCGGTATCGTCGGGCAGCTCCCACTTCGAATCCAGCGCGAGCTTGAGCACCGCTTCAAACGTCTGCGGGTCACCCTCAATGGACTTCACAACACCAGCTTTCACGCCTGCGATCCGAACATCCGATCCACGCGAAATGCCTGACACGCTGTTGAAGCGTGCGGTCACTTCATACTGGTTGGCGCCCAGGCCGCTCGAATCGCCCCCCCGTGCCAGCGCGAACCAGAGGAAGAAGCCGGCGAGACCGACGACCACGGCCCCAATCAGGGTTTCGAAAAACGATTCACGCATCCGGAGTCCAGGCCTCGTAATCGGAGTCGGAGCGCTGACGCTCCCGCTTGCTGGACATGGCGCCCTTCGGCTTCACAGCATAGGGCGTGCCGGTCATGTTGGGCGTGTGGTCGGTCTCCCACTCGCGGCGCTCCAGCGGCATCTTGGTGGGCGGCGCGTCCAGCGTGTGGTGCAGCCAGCCATGCCAGTCCGCGGGCACTTTCGAGGGCTCCGCCAGCCCGTGATACATCACATACCGGCGGCGGCGGCCTTCGAGCGAGGGCTTCTTCTCCTCGAAATAGCGATTGCCGTATTCATCGGTGCCGACAAAGGCCGAACGCCGCTTGATGTCGAAGGCGGCTCCGACGGTGTTTCCGCTCCACCAGGTGAATATCTGCTTCAGCATCTGAGGCTTTCCTGACCGTGTTTGATGGCCGCAATATGGCGTTGCCGGGGCGATTAATCCATCCATGGCAGGCAGGCAATGCGCCCTGGGCGCGCGGGCCCCGTGATTGCAGGCAATCCACTGCTTCGAGCGCCTTAAAAGCGGTTGCCGCAAGGGGGGCAAGCGGGCACCCTGACCAGGACTGATTCGGCAGGAGCACGGGACAGATGGCGGCAAAATCGCATTCGGAAATCCTCGAGGCAGCAGAAGCAGACGGTCTGGTCTCCCGCGAGGTAAGGATGCGGGACATTTCCCGCTCTGCCGGGCGCGCGCTTCAGCCGCTGACGCCGGCCGCTCTGGAACAGGTGCGGGCGGCTTGGTCTGCCTCAAATCTTCTGGGTGTGTCCCAGCTGGCAACCGCCGAAATGCTGGAACGCCTCGGGGACGCGCCCCGCAATGCCGAGCTTGCCGAAGCCATTGCCGCCGGCCTGCCGCAGGATGTGCTGGAAGAGGCCCTCCGCCAGCCAGGCGGTATCCAGAAAACTGCAGCCGCCCTGCGCGCAGCGGCCGTAAGCACGCCCTCGCCCCGCCCCGGCATGTTTGAAACCGGCCATCTCGACGCGGCCGTCCGCGCTGCCCTCGATGCCGTGCTGGACGAAGGCGCAGAAATCCATCTCGCCCGCGCGCCCCTGCCCGACGCGGCGACCCGCTGCCGCGTGATCGATGTGGCCGCCGCCATCGGCCCCGGCGGGCTGGAGGCAGACTATCTCATGGGCGCAGCTGACGCCGCTGCCCGCTCGCTGCCAGATGGGGTGCTCGTCATCGCCGGGCTCGGCGCAGCGGTCATGTCCCTCGGGCTCGACTATGCCTCCGAAGCCGGCATCGCGGCCGGCGCCGCGCTCACCGCGCTGGTTCGCAGCGCGGCCACCGGCGCTGCCCTGCCCGCCGCTCATGCCCGCGTGCTTGGCCTGGAGGCCATCAAGGCGGCCGGCCGGCGTGGCTGCCAGGTGGCCATCCTGCCGCTGAGCGATCTGGGCGGCATCCTGCCAGACTGTGAAAGCGAAGGCGCTGCCCCGGTCCGCACCGTGCTCGCCTATGGCGAGGAATCACCTTCCCTTGGCCGCGCCGCCCGCCTCGGCCTTGCCCGCCGCGCGCCCGAGCAGCTGCCTCTCCTGCTCAGCCGCCTCGCTGCCGCTGGGGAGCAGGATCTCGACGCCGCCCTTGGCCGCTCCAGGCTGCGCGATCGCGGCTTCACGGACGACGCCATCGAGCGCGTCACCCGCGCCATCGGCGATGGCCTGCCGCTCAACGCCGCCTTCTCCCGCTGGGTGCTGGGGGACGAAATCATCACGAACGACCTGCGCCTCTCGCCCGAGCGTTTCGACTCCGATGGCCGCGCGCTGCTCTCCGCTGTCGGTTTCTCCAAGAAGGACATCGCCGCCGCAGAAGCTGCCATAGACGGCGCGGTCGAAGACATTGCCGGCAAGGGCCTTGCCAATGCCGGCTTCTCGCTGAACGTCTCGATGGATGCCGAGCTGCGCTTCACTTCGGCGGCCGCCCGCGCCCTCAACGGCATGACCATGCTGCGCGTACCCGCCCAGGAAGGGCTGGCCATGGCGGAGGCAGCCATGGCGGCGGACCTCTCCGTCCTGCTGACCGGTCACCGCACCCCGCCCTCGCAAGACGTGCGGGAGCGCATGGAACAGATCCTCTCCCTCGCTGAGGAACTCGCCGAGGATGCCGACGCTCTGCCCGCCCTGCCGGTGCTCACCGAACAAGGCCCGCCCGTCCGCCGCACGCGCCTTCCGGATCGCCGCAAGGGCTACATCCAGAAGGCCACCGTTGGCGGGCATAAGGTGTATCTCCACACCGGCGAATTCGATGATGGCAGCCTCGGCGAAATCTTCATCGACATGCACAAGGAAGGCGCCGCCTTCCGCAGCCTGATGAACAATTTCGCCATCTCCGTCTCGCTCGGCCTGCAATATGGCGTGCCGCTGGAAGAGTATGCCGACGCCTTCGTGTTCACCCGGTTCGAGCCGGCCGGTGAAGTGACCGGCAATGACCGGATCACCAAGGCGACCTCCATCCTCGACTATATCTTCCGCGAACTTGCCCTCTCCTATCTTGGCCGGGATGATCTTGCCGAAGCCGATGTCACCCATGACGGCCTCGGCCGGGGCGCGGGCGACGCCACACGCGGCGCGCAGACGGCTGCCTTCACCACCGAAGCCGCCCAGATCATCTCTCGCGGCTTTTCGCGCGGCCAGCTGCCGGACAACATCGTGATTCTGAACAAGCGGCGGGCCGAAAAGGCGGCCGGAGAACCCGAAGAGGGCGAAGACGGCACGATTGACCTGACACCGGCCTATCTCGCCCAGGCGTGCCCGGCCTGTGGAAGCTTTACCCTTTTTGAAGCGGGCCCTGGCGGACACCATGCCTGCGACACCTGTGGCGAGGAAAGCAGAGCCACGCAATAATCCTGCCGCGCGAGTGGCTGGCCTCAGATTGCCCCTGTGAGCGGGCAATTAACCCTGCGGCCGGTGCAAGAGTTATTGCAGGCGTGCAACAGTTACGCGCCTTTTACACTTCTTACTGTTTGTTCAGTTTAGACTTTTCAGAATTGCCATTATCCAAGTCATATGTTCGCGCCACAAATGCGTCTTATCTCTCTGGCCGGTCTCATGACGGCTGCGTTTGCCAGTACGGCTCTGGCCCAGGGCCAACCCGTTGCGTGGTCTCCCAGCTATATTGGGGCCTGTGCCGATTGTGATCTCTCCGGGCGCAACCTTGCTGGGTGGACGCTGAACGGCGCCAACTATTCCGGCGCCCGCTTCGATTACGCCTTCATGCGCGGCGTGCGCGCCACGGCCGTCAACATGCAGAAGGCCAATGTCACCGGCGCCGACCTGCGCGGGGCAGACCTCACCAGCGGCCGGCTGGCCGATGCCGTGTTCAACAATGCCCGCATGCAGGATGTGCTCGCTTCCGGCGCTGATTTCCGCCGCGCGCGCATGCAGGGCGCAAACCTCGAAAAGGCCCGCCTCATCGGCGTGAATTTCGAAGGCGCCACGCTGCTCTTTGCCCGTCTTGAAACGGCAGACCTCTCGGGCGCCAACTGCACCGACACCGTAATGGACAGGGCCAATCTCCGCGGCACCATCTTCAACGGCGCAAACCTCACCGACGCCAGCTTCGCCGGGGCAGACGTGTCCAACGCCTCCTTCCGCGATGCCCGCCTGCCGGGCGCGGACCTGACCGGCATCACCGGCGCCTCTACGGCAGACTTTTCCGGCGCCTGCGGCTCGCTCACAACCCGCCTGCCGGCAAATATGAGCCTGCCCATGTGCGACGTGTCCCTCATCCAAGCTGAGGACTGATCCGCCCCCGATCACTGCCCCGAATCAAAACCGCCGGGCTCATCACCCGGCGGTTTGCTTTTGATCGCAAGGCTCGAGGAGAGGCTTACGCCTTCACCACCGGCGCGAGGCGGATGTTGAGTTCCTTCAGCTGGCGCTCGTCCACCGGGCTCGGCGCGCCCATCAGCAGGTCGCGGGCCTGCTGGTTCATGGGGAAGAGGATCACGTCGCGCAGCGAGTCGGTCTCGGCCAGCAGCATGACGATGCGGTCCACGCCGGGCGCAATGCCGCCATGTGGCGGGGCGCCATAGCGAAAGGCGTTCAGCATGCCGCCGAACTTCGCTTCCACCACTTCCGGGCCATAGCCAGCCAGCTCAAAGGCCTTCAGCATCACATCCGGGCGATGGTTCCGGATGGCGCCTGAGGAGAGCTCCACACCGTTGCACACGATGTCATACTGGAACGCCTTGAGGGCGAGCTGTTTCTCAACCGTATCAGCGCTGAGCAGCGCCTCCATGCCGCCCTGGGGCATCGAGAAGGGGTTGTGGCTGAAGTCCACCTTCTTGTTGTCTTCGTCCCATTCATACATCGGGAAATCGACAATCCAGCAGAAGCGGAACACGCCCGGCTCGATGATGCCCAGCTCTTCGCCAATGCGGATACGGGCCTGGCCCTGCAGCTTCACGGCGGCAGTCTTGTCGCCGGCAGAGAAGAAGAGCGCGTCGCCCGCCTTGATACCGGCGCGTTCTGCCAGCGCGGCGAGCGCAGCCGGCTCAAAGAACTTCGCAATCGGGCCGGTCGCGGCCAGCTGGCCATTCTCTTCCACGAAACGCATATAGCCGAGGCCCGGCGCCTGCATTTCCTTCTTCGCCCAGGCATCCATCTTGTCAAAGAAGGAACGGGGCTGCTCGCCTGAGTTCGGCGCCGGAATGGCGCGCACGATACCGCCGCCGGCCACGATCTTCTTGAACACGGCGAGGGTTACGTCATCGCGCGTCACGATGTCGGAAACATCCGAGCAGATGATCGGGTTGCGCAGGTCCGGCTTGTCGACGCCGTATTTCAGCATCGCTTCGGCATAGGGAATGTGCGGGAACGGGCCAGCCGGCACGGTGCGCCCCTTGCCTTCCCAGTCAGCAAACTCCTCGAACACGCCGCGCATGACAGGCTCAATAGCGTTGAAAACGTCTTCCTGCGTCACGAAGCTCATCTCGATATCGAGCTGGTAGAACTCGCCGGGTGAGCGGTCCGCGCGGGCATCCTCATCCCGGAAGCAGGGCGCAATCTGGAAGTAGCGGTCGAAGCCCGACACCATCAGCAGCTGCTTGAACTGCTGGGGCGCCTGCGGGAGGGCGTAGAATTCGCCGGGGTGCAGGCGGCTCGGCACCAGGAAGTCACGCGCGCCTTCCGGGCTGGAAGCGGTGAGGATCGGCGTCTGGTATTCGGTGAAGCCCTGCTCGACCATGCGGCGGCGCAGGCTGGAGATCACCTGGCTGCGCAGGATCATGTTCTTGTGCAGCTGCTCGCGGCGCAGATCCAGATAGCGGTGCTTGAGGCGGATTTCTTCCGGATAGGAGTGGTCCCCGAATACCGGCATCGGCAGCTCGGCCGCTTCGGACTGAACCGAGACTTCCCCGCCCACCACTTCGATCTCGCCCGTGGCAAGGTTTGCGTTCACCAGCTCGGCATCGCGGGCAACCACCTTGCCTTCAACCGTAATGACGCTTTCCGCGCGCAGGCGTTCAACCGTGGCAAAGCCCGGCGAGCCCGGATTGAAAACAATCTGTGTGAGGCCGTAATGATCGCGCAGGTCGATGAACATGACCCCACCATGATCCCGGCGGCGGTGCAGCCAGCCTGAAATCTTTACGGTTTCTCCCACATGGGATTTGCGCAGCTCGCCGCAGGTATGGGTGCGATAGGCATGCATCGGGCGAAATCTCCGGAAAATCGCTTGAATCAGAAAGAAGCGGCGTAGGGCACAGACCCCCTCGCCTTTGTCAAGTTGGTGCGATAAGCGCTGAAGCGATGACTGACAACACCCTGACCCCCATCACAGAGCAGTCCGCACTGGAAGATCTGTGCGGCGCCCTCGCCGAATCCGACTTCGTCTGCGTGGACACCGAGTTCCACCGGGAGACGACTTACTGGCCGGAACTCTGCCTGATCCAGGCCTCCGCCCCCGGCGTCGAGGGCCTGATCGACCCCAGGGCGGAAGATCTCGATATCCGACCCTTTCTGGATCTGATCGCCTCCGACCGGCAGACGAAGGTGTTCCACGCCGCCCGGCAGGATATCGAAATCTTCAACCGCCTGATCGGCCATCCCCCCGGCCCGGTCTTCGATACCCAGGTTGCCGCCATGGCGCTCGGCTTTGGCGATTCGATTTCCTACGACAACCTGATCCAGCGCGTCCTGCGCAAGCATATCGACAAGTCCAGCCAGTTTACTGACTGGATGCGCCGCCCACTCAGCCAGAAACAACTCGTTTATGCGCTCGGGGACGTGACCCACCTGCGAGACGCCTATCAGAAGATGCGCGACGAGCTGGAAAAGACCGACCGCCTCAATTGGGTGCGCGAGGAGATGGCCGAACTCGAAGACCCGGCCACCTATGACACCGACCCGATGAATGCCTGGCAGCGCCTAAAACTGCGCATGCCCAAGAAGGACTATGCCGCCATCGTCGTCGCCGTCGCCGCCTGGCGCGAACGCACCGCCCAGGAACTCGACAAGCCCCGCCGCCGCATCCTCAAGGACGACGCCATCCAGGAAATCGCCGCCCAGAAACCGCGCACCGAAGAAGACTTCAACCAGCTGCGCGCTGTGCCAAACGGCTTCATCCGCTCCAAGCATGGCCAGGGCCTGATCGAGGCCATCAAGGAAGCGCTCGCCAATCCCGATGCCTTTGCGCCCGAGCTGACACGCCCGGTGCAGAACCCGCAGATCCCGGCAGGTGCGCCCGAGCTGCTGAAAGTGCTGCTCAAGCATGTCTCGGACGAACACAATGTCGTCCCCCGCCTCATCGCCAACTCCAGCGACATCGACCGGATCGCCCGCGGCGAAACCAGCGAAGACATCCCGGCCATGACCGGCTGGCGCTATGACATGTTCGGCAAGCGGGCCATCGCTCTGCTGTCAGGCAAGCTTGCTGTGTCCTTCGCTGGTGGCCAGGTTCGTCTGTTCGACGTTTAAGGCGCGCTCAGCGCACCACGGTTGTGGATTTCAGGCGCAGCATACCTGCTGCCTGTGACAGGCGCCGCTCGACCGTTTCTGAAATGAGGTTGGCGTCCTTGCGGTGAACCTCCAGCGCTAGGACATCTCCTTCGCGGCGAAGCGAAGCGCGCTGCAGGATGGGGCCCGAGCGGCCGGAAAACACGGCGCCAAGCCGCATAAGCAAGCCAATCTGTTTTGCCCGTTCGGCCTGCTGCTCTGTCGTCAGCGCCACATGCTCCGCGGGGCGCCTGAAGTCCTTCTCATAGCGGCAGCCGATGGCATGAGCGATCATCGCGCGCTCTGGATGCGTCACGCCCAGGTATGGCGCCCGCAGCGCCTGGTCATAGGCCATCTCGGCGCGGTGATCGGGATGGAACCGTCCCGCACTGTCAGCCATCATGCAAGCAGCCATCTCTATACGGATGTCAGCAGCCGGTGATCCGAAAAGATCGTTCTGAGGAACCAGCGCCGGCGAGATGAAATCGTGCAACGCACGCCCGAAGGCAATCTGGTTGTGGTCCAGCCGCGCATACGCGATGATGCCATCCGTCAACGGATCATCCAGGCTCATACCCAGAAGGTCATGCAGCACGCCTTCCCGCACACCTGCGGCAGAAATCGTCACGCCCTCCAGCGCGCTGACGGCCAGGATTTCCTCCAGCAGAACAGCGGCCATGGGGAAATGCTTCGCGCGCTTCTTGTCGATTATCTCGATCTGCTGGCGGGCGGCCGGGTTGGTCAGCGAGTCGAAGCAAAGCTTGGCGGCCCGTGCCACCTGCCCCTCATTGATCTGAAACCCCTGCAGCACGTGAAGCGGATATCTGTCCATCTCCATCACGAGCCGGCCAAATGCGCGCCAGGCCCCGCCCACGGCATAAAACCGTCCCTTGGCGCCCTTGATCACATGGCTGGCCTTGAGCGCATCGCGCACACGTTTGCGCAGTTCCTTGGGGTCGTTAACGATATCGCCCAGCGCCAATGGCCCCAGCATCAGGCTCTCCCCGTTTTTCGGGCCCTTCTCCAGACCGATGCGCTTGAGTTCGAGGCTGGAGCCGCCGAGATCGCCGATCAGGCCCACAGGATTGTGAATGCTGAGATCTACGCCGCGCGCGGAAAGCCGCGCCTCGTCCTCGCCGCTGAGCAGACGGACAGGCCGGCCAAGCACCTTGCCAGCCTGTTTGAGGAAAGCCTCGCCATCGCCCGCCATCCGCACGGCAGCCGTCGCGACGGCCTGATACGTCTCGACATTCAGCGCACGCAGGATCGCGCGGTAACGGCTGAGTGCCTGCAACGCAGCTTCAACGCCCTTGGGTGAGAGATGGCCCGTCTTCGGCATGCCTTCTCCGAGGCCTGCCATCACCTTTTCATTGAAGGTCTGCAGGATCGAGGCCCCCATGACCTCGCAGATCACAAGGCGCACCGAGTTCGATCCGATATCAATTACGCCCGCGAGCCTGGACTTGGGGAAACTCATTTAGGCTGGATCTCGCGATAGGAGAGGCGCGGCGGAAGGCTGACCTCCAGCGCGCTGCCGCGTCCCGATAGGCTGGGATTGTCCATGAAATATCCGTGCGCTGTGAAGGCGGTTTCAGGTGACGACACCGGGAACCGCTCATAAGTGCCGTCCGAGTGCATCAGCCACGTCTGGCGCTCATCGTTGAGATTGGCAACCATGATCTGGTTGAGCACCTGCCGATGAACGGTGGGATTCGTCAGCGGCACCAGCACTTCCACCCGGCGCATCAGGTTACGCGGCATCCAGTCCGCCGAGGACATGAACACCTTCGCATTCGCCGAAGGCAGCGCTTCGCCATTGGCAAAGCAGAGGATGCGTGAATGCTCCAGGAAACGGCC
Organism: Hyphomonas sp.; assembly: GCF_013823385.1. GTDB lineage: Bacteria > Pseudomonadota > Alphaproteobacteria > Caulobacterales > Hyphomonadaceae > Hyphomonas. Next base: position 51,252 of record NZ_PNMA01000015.1, on the reverse strand, counting down.
GACGATGCTCTTCACCGTGATATTCTCCGACACGCCGGGAATGCCGGGCCGCAGGCAGCAGATACCCCGCACCACCAGAACAATCGGAACGCCCGCCTGGCTTGCCTTGTAGAGCGCATCGATCACGTCCGGATCGACCAGGCTGTTCATCTTTGCCCAGACACCGCTTGGTTTGCCTTTTCGGGCCGCCACCGCCTCCGCCTCGACCATCTCGATCAGCTGCTTCTTGAGCGTCACCGGCGACATACCGATCACCTCAAACGGCGGCGCCACTTCCGGCGGCTCCCGATAGGCTGTCACATAGTTGAACAGCCGGTTGGCATCCCGCCCCAGGGCCTGATCTGCCGTGAACAGGGAAAGATCCGTATAGATACGGGCGTTGGTCGGGTGATAGTTTCCCGTTCCATAGTGCGTGTACGTCCGAAGATCATTGCCCTCGCGGCGCACCACAAGCGAGACCTTGGCGTGCGTCTTGTATTCGATGAAGCCGTAAACCACCTGCACACCGGCGCGCTCCAGATCGCGCGCCAGCCGCAGGTTCGCCTCCTCATCGAAGCGCGCCTTGATCTCCACCAGCGCTGTCACGGTCTTGCCGGACTCGGCCGCCTCGATCAGCGCGCCCACGATGGGAGAATTGACCGTCGTGCGGTAAAGCGTCTGCTTGATGGCCACCACCTGCGGGTCTGCCGCCGCCTGGCGCACAAACTCCACTACCACATCGAAGCTCTCGAAAGGGTGATGGACCAGAATATCCTTCGCACGGACAGCCGCGAAGATGTCCCCACCCATCTCGCGGATGCGCTCGGGATAACGCGGCTCATAAGCCGGGAACAGCAATTCGGGCCGATCATCGACGATCAACTCGGAAAGGCGCGCCATGCCGAGAATGCCGTCATAGAGAACAATATCCGAGGGCTCCGCACCCATTTCGCGCATGATGAATTCGCGCAGCTTCTCCGGCGCGCTCGCCTGCATCCGCAGGCGGACAATCCGTCCCCGCCGACGCTGCTTCAGCAACACTTCGAATTCCCGGATAAGGTCTTCGGACTCTTCCTCAATCTCGATATCGCTGTCACGCACGATGCGGAAGAGGCAGCGCCCAACCTCCTTGAAGCCGGGAAACAGCGTCCCCAGGAACATCCCGATCACATCCTCCAGCGCGATGAAGCGGATGCCCGGTTTCGTGCCCGTCTGCAGGCGGATGAACCGGCGCACGAAAGTCGGCATTGGCACAATGCCCACCTGCCCCTCACCGCCCGTTTCTGACTCAAGATCGAAGGCGATGGTGAAACCGAGATTGGGAATGAACGGAAACGGGTGCGCCGGGTCCACGGCCAGCGGCGTCAGGATCGGGAAGATATTGGTATTGAAATAGTCCTCCAGCTCCGCCCGCTCCTTGCGGGTCAGCTCTTTGGGCTCAAGCACGAAAATGCCCTGCCCGGCCATCTCGGCCTTCAGCTTGCGCCACTGCTCAAGCTGCGCCGCGATCAGGCGCAGCGCCGCCGTCTCGATTTCGGCCACCTGCTGAGCCGGGGTCAGCCCATCCTGGCTTGGCCGCGTCACGCCCGCGCGCACCTGCTCACGCAGGCCGGCATAGCGCACCATGTCGAACTCATCGAGGTTGCTCGCCGAGATCGACAGAAAGCGCAGCCGCTCCAGCAGCGGATGGGCGGGGTTATCCGCCTCGTCCAGCACACGCTGGTTGAACTGAAGCCAGGAAAGCTCCCGGTTCAGGAATCTCTGCGGCGAGGCCATGATCTGTCTGATTGCGCGCTGTTGTTGCCCGTCCGGCATCGGTCACCCCTGCTCCGGCGCCCGGCATTCAGCCAGCGCCCTCATCTTCTTCGCCGTGTTCATCCAAACCTTCAAGCACCGCGCGGGCAAGTGCCAGCCCCGGTGCCTTCCCGGCCATGCTCACTGCCCCGCTGAGCCTGTCCATCAGGGTCTCAATCGCCTCATAGGAAAGGTCAATACGGGGCACGAGGTAATTGACCGTCTCCGGCGACAGTTTCATGAAGCGCTGCGCCGCTGCGGCCCGAAGCCGCGCCCGGAGGTGATCCTCGTCCGGCTGGCTGATTTCGGCCACCGGCATGGAGTTGAGCCGCGAGCGCAGGTCGGCAATGCCCGTCCGCCAGGCGGCCGGCCCGGAATGAGCCACCAGCAGAAGCCGCCCGCCCTTGGCGCCGACCATGTTGTAGAATGATAGAAACTGCTCGTCCCGTTTGGCCACGATCAGATCGGCATCGTCGAGCGCGGCATAGCCTGCCGCCAGCGCGTCCAGCGCGCCCAGCTTCAGCGTATTGAACTCCGCCGCCGTCACATACTGCCCGCCAAACCGCGCCGCCCAGGCCCGCGCCAGATAGCTCAGCCCGCAGAAGGCCGGGCCGGTCACGCAGAGGGCATGGGTTGCCCAGGCCTCCGGCCGGCTGGCCAGCCCGGCAGCCACATCATTGGGCGCGCCGCGAACCAGCCCGTCCCAATGCGCCTCCGGCGGGGGGAAGGAAAGCAGGGGCTGGGCCGGACTGTCCTGCGGTCCGTTGGGGTCAGATGTCACTGGATACCGGTCGTTGAAACAGCCGAACGAAGCGTCAGCTTGCCCTCTTCCCGGCTGATGCTGACACCGCGCTGAACCAGATCGCTGCGCAGTCGGTTTTCATCGCCGGCATAGGCGAACGACACTAGCGCGCCTTCGCGCGCCACAGCCTTGGTGCGGAAATCCGACACCAGCGGCGAGCGCGCCAGCGCCCCGCGCAGCGTATTCCACTCGGCAAGCGAGGTGTAACGTACCGAGACCTCTACGCTGGTGCGGCTGCCATCGCGGACGATGGAGGCCTCTTTCCAGCTTTCGCCCAGCAGGGTCGAGACAGCTTTCGCCGCATCTGCCAGCGTCGCCACCGGCGGCGTCGCGCCAACCGGCTCGTTGCCCACAGCCGTCACCGAGGAGACCACCACGCGCCAGGCGCCTTCACGCCCCTGCAGGTCGGCAATCAGCGCCCGGCGGGCGTTTACCGGCGTCGCTTCGGCCGAAATTTCCGGCCAGGCGCTGTAAGCCGTATAGAAATTGCCCACAGCGGTCACGTAAGGCACGAGCGCGCCATTGTTGCGCTCCCCGAAAGCCTGGCGCCAGAGATCCGCCGAAGCAGCGTTGGACGTTACCGGCACCATCAGCGCCAGCGGCGCCTGGGCGTCCAGGTAGGGCACTTTGAGGGAGTCCAGATGCGCCCGCACGATCTGCGGGTTCAGAACGACCGCCAGCTTGCCACGATACCGGCCAGCGCCTGCCGTCTCTTCCTGAACGTCGACCGCAGCCGTCATGCGGGCAGCGAGCGCGCCATCGATCGGGATGCCGCCGGCCGCGTTCCGGTCCGACGCCAGCGTAATCTTGTTGATGAGGGCGCGCGCGGCCGCCGCGCGGGCCGACGACATCGCCGCTTCGCGCGCTTCGATCACGGTTGCCGCCTGCTGATCCACCTCAATATCGCGGATCGTGTAGACGTCGCGGACGTCAGCGAAAGCCAGCGGCGTTGCGGCAAAAATCAGGAACGCGGCGGCAAGTACCCATCGAATCATCGTGGTTAAACTCCTTGTCGGTTACCCTTCTAACAACCCATCCGGGCTGCGGGAACCTGCTGCTTCACTTCCGAAGCTTCACTGGAACTTGGGCCTTCCTCATGCTAACGCGCCGATTCAGGCAAACTGAGGGGCTAGAATCCGATGAACACTCCGTCCAAGACGCCTCTCTCTTATCGTGATGCTGGTGTCGATATTGAGGCAGGCGAACGTCTCGTCGATGCAATTTCTCCGATGGCCAAGGCCACCGCCCGCGCCGGCGTGATGGGCGGCCTAGGCGGCTTTGGCGCCCTCTTCGATCTGAAGGCCGCCGGCTATGACGATCCCATCCTCGTCTCGGGCACAGACGGCGTTGGCACCAAGCTGATGCTGGCCTTCGAGACCGGCATCCACAACACCGTCGGCATCGACCTTGTGGCCATGTGCGCCAATGATGTGCTCGCTCAAGGCGCCGAGCCGCTGTTCTTCCTCGACTATTTTGCCACCGGAAAGCTTGAGGGCGGCATCGCGGAAGCTGTCATCGCGGGCATCGCCGAAGGCTGCCGCCGGTCGGGCTGCGCCCTGGTGGGCGGCGAAACCGCTGAAATGCCCGGCATGTACCCGCCCGGCCATTATGATCTGGCCGGTTTCGTCGTCGGCGCCGTGGACCGCGCCAGAGTGCTCCCCCGCATGGGCGACATGCAACCGGGCGACGTGCTGATCGGCATCGCCTCTTCCGGCCCCCACTCCAACGGCTATTCGCTGATCCGCCGCATCGTGGAGCGCGAGGGCCTCTTCTATGGCGGCCCCTCGCCTTTCTCGAACTCCGAAACCCTCGGCGAAGCGCTGCTGACGCCGACGCGGCTTTACGCCCCCATCGTCATGCCGCTGATCCGCGCCGGAAAGCTGAAAGGCCTCGCCCATATCACCGGCGGCGGCCTTACCGAGAACACCCCCCGCATGTGCCCTGATGAGCTGATCCCCCGCATCGACCGCGCTACCTGGACGCCCCCGCCGGTATTCCAATGGCTGCAGGATGCCGGACAGGTGGACCTGGAAGAGATGCACCGCACCTTCAATATGGGCATCGGGCTCGTCCTCGCGGTGGCGCCGGAAGAGGCAGATGCCGTGATGGCCGAGCTGAAAGCTGCCGGTGAAGACCCGCGTGTGGTCGGCGAGCTCGCCAGCGCATGAACCGCCTCAAACTGGCGATCCTGATTTCAGGGCGCGGCTCCAATATGGAGGCGCTGCTGAAGGCTGCCGAAGACCCGGCCTTTCCAGCAATGCCCAAGCTGGTCCTCTCCAATCGCCCGGAAGCCAAAGGCCTCGAAACCGCTGCCAGCGCCGGTATCCCCACCCTCGCCATCGACCACAAGCTCTATGGCAAGGACCGTGAAGCCTTCGAGCGCGAACTCGACAAGGCGCTGACCGATGCCGGCATCGAGATCATCGCGCTCGCCGGTTTCATGCGCGTGCTGACGCCCTGGTTCGTCAGCCGCTGGGAAGGCCGGATGATCAACATCCACCCCTCCCTGCTGCCCAAATACAAGGGTCTCGATACCCATCAGCGCGCCATCGATGCGGGCGATGCCGAAGCCGGCTGCACCGTGCATTGGGTCAGCGCAGGCGTGGATGAGGGCGAGATCATCGCCCAGGCCGCCATCCCCATCCTGCCGGGCGATACCGCCGACAGCCTCGCCGCCCGCCTGCTGCCGGAGGAACACAGGCTCTACCCCCGCGCCCTGGCGATTGCCTGCGCGCGTCTGCGGCCCTGAAACACCAGGCCACCACAAGCAACGCTCATCTGAGCGAAGTAGAAGCTCATCCTGAGCGAAGTCGAAGGATGGGCCAAGCAGAGCTGCTCCCTGCCCCGGCTCGTCCTTCGACTTCGCTCAGGATGAGCCGTCCGATGCGCCGACGCGCCCTTGTGGACACTTCTGCCCCCACCCGCTATCCCCGAAGCACAACCAGTGCGGGTTCACCGCATGGCTTTACGGCACAGGGAGGGTCAATTGAGCGACATCGTAATCACACGTGAGGATGGCCCGCAGAAAGGACGCTATGTCGCCCGCATCGAGGGCATCCCTGCTGAAGGCGAAATCGAATTCACCTATCCCCGCCCCGGCATCATCAGCGCAAATCACACCCGCGTTCCCGAAGCCATGGGCGGACGCGGCGTCGCGGGCGCGCTTCTGAACTTCATGCTGGAAGATGCGCGCAAGACGGGCTTCAAGATTGTGCCCGTCTGCCCCTATGTTCGCGGCCAGTATGCCAAACATCCCGAATGGTCTGACCTGTTCACAACGAAGCCAGGAGAAGATCCTTGAGGAGCGCCGATACCATGCAGCAGATCGTGCTGGCCCAGTATTGCGAGGGCGCCCCGAAACCTTCCGACTTCCGCCTTGAAACCCTGCCCTTGCCGGAGCCCAAGGACGGCCAGTTCCGCGTGGCGCATGTCTGGTGCTCGGTGGATCCCGGCACCCGCTCGCGCCTTTCGGGCGGCGACAGCTACGCCGCCGCGCTGCCGCTCGGCAAACCCATCGACGGGTTCAGCGTGGGCGTGATCGACGTTTCCAATCATCCCGATTGGCCCGTGGGCACCAAGGTGTTCTGCGCCGGTGGCTGGAAGACCCACTCGCTCCAGTCCGGCAAAGGCTTCATCGGCAGGATTGCCGATGTGCCGGGCGTTCCCCTGTCTGCCTGGATCGGTGTTCTCGGCGTGCCGGGCCTGACGGCCTGGTTTGGCCTGAAGGACGTCGCGCGCTTCAAGGAAGGCGACGCGGTTCTCGTCACCTCCGCAGCGGGCCCTGTAGGCGCCACAGCAGGACAGCTCGCCAAAGCCTGGGGCGCGTCAAAGGTGGTTGGCGTGGCCGGAAGTGACGAGAAATGCAGCTGGCTCACCCGTGAAGCGGGCTTTGATGCCGCCATCAATTACAAGACCGCGCCTGACCTCTCCGCCGCCATCGCTGCTGAGTTTCCAAAGGGCGCCGACATCCTGTTCGACAATGTCGGCAATGCGATGGTCAACCGCGTGCTGCCGCTGATGGCCATGGGTGGCCGCATCTGCATCTCCGGACAGGTGGCCGATTACAACCTCACGCCCGAGGAAACGCCGGGCATCGTCAATACCAAACCCTTCATCACCCACCGGGTGAACATGCAGGGGCTGGTCGTGTTCGACTTCGCGCGCGGCTTCCCGCAAGCGCTTGAAACCATGGCGAAAATGATCGCAACCGGCGCGCTGAAAATCCAGGAGGAGCGGTTTGAGGGCATCGCGGCGATGCCGGACGCCTTCTGCGGTCTGTTCAGGGGCGAGAATACCGGGCGGCGGGTGGTAAAGGTCGGCGCGGACTAGTCTTCGTCGCCGTCGCCCTTGCCGAGCAGGCTGGAGAGCACCAGGCCGGCAATCGCGGCGATCACCATCGCCTGCTTGCCGCCGCCCTCCCCGCCCGTGAGGGCCGAGAGCATCTGTTGTTGCGCGTCCTGCCGGGCCTTGGCGGCGGCTTCTTCGGCGCGTTTGTCCGCGTCGTGCTTCATCGACATGACCAGCAGGATCGTGCCCGCCATCAGGGCAAAGCCGAGCGCCATGAAGGCTGCGGCGGCCCAGGGGCTCATCCGCTCGGCCAGGAACAGCGCCAGCGCCGCCACGGCCGCCACATAGGCTGTCAGAAGCAGCAGGCCGACCAGAGCAGCGGTGCCAAGGCCCCGGATGCCCTGGTTCACCTTGTCCTCGACTTGGCTCTGCAGCAATGACGACAGGAAAGACAGCATCAGCGGCGGGTCATCAGCAGCGAAACGATGAAGCCGGCGCCAAAGGCAATGGCCAGGGTCTGCAGGGGATTGGCGCGCGTCTGCACGCCCAGCGTTTTCTCCAGAGAGGAGGCCTGCTTGTGGATCTGTTTCAGGGCGCGGCGGGCTTCCTTGAGGACTTCCTCGCCGATGTCTTCTGCAGTGTCTGCAACAGAGTGCGCGGCTTCTTCGGCCTCAGCCTGCGCCTTGTCGGCAAGCGCGGCCATGATCTCGTCAATCTCGGCACGCAGCGTGACGAGGCGGGCCTCCAGATCTTCGGAGCCTTGTTTTACTTCGGTATTTTTCGGCGCTTTGGACATGGGAGAGACTACCTGACAATTTACTTCCGGCCTTCTCAATATCAGATTTTTATTGTTTTTGGATGAAGGTTAACCGGCCAATTTTACTCTGAACGGGAGAAGCTGATGGCTTCGGATACTGGCGAAGTTACCTGCGCTGTCTGTGACAAGACCTTCCCGCCCGCCGAGGTCCGGCGTGTAAGTGACACCACACGGGGCACCAAGGCGGCGCTGCAATCGCAGCTGCCCGGCATCCAGCCGGACCAGCATGTCTGCCTGCCCGATATTGCGCGGATGCGGCGTCTGTTTCTGGAACAATTGCTGGAAAAAGAACGCGGAGAGCTGACCGCGCTGGATGAGCAGGTGCTGTACAGCCTGGAAACGGGCACGCTGGTGGCCGACGAGCCGGATGCGGGCTGGGATGAAGCGCGCAGCTTTGGCGAGCGGGCGGCCGATGCCGTCGCGCGGTTTGGCGGTTCGTGGACGTTCATCCTGCTGTTCTGCTTCATCCTGGTATTATGGATGCTGGTGAATGCCACCGGATTCCTCCTAGGCAGTTTTGACCCTTACCCCTTCATTTTATTGAATTTGGTGCTCTCCTGCATTGCGGCCTTGCAGGCGCCTATCATCATGATGAGCCAGCGCCGGCAGGAGGCGAAGGACCGGCTGCGCTCGGAGAACGACTATAAGGTGAACCTCAAGGCGGAGCTGGAAATCCGGCACCTGCACGAGAAGCTGGACCTCCACCTGCACCGCCAGTGGGAAAGGCTGGCCTCGATCCAGAGGCTCCAGATCGAGCTGCTCGAAGAAGCTGCGCACGGCGCTGATCCCCGCAAATAGGCGCCAGAACCGGGCCAACGGCGGGCATTTCAGGGTCAGGCCCGGTCATTTCATGGACAAATCCGGACAGTTTCGGACACTTCCGGACACAAAAAACCGGAGGCGGGCGGGCCCGGCCTCCGGCTGGATGTCAGCGCCCGGAGGCGCGCCGCTCAGGCGGTGATGTCAGCTTCCGAGAAGAACTGGGCGATCTCGAGGGCCGCGTTCTCGGCCGAGTCCGACCCGTGGACCGAGTTCTCGCCGATCGACTTGGCGAACAGCTTGCGGATGGTGCCTTCGGCCGCGTCGGCCGGATTGGTGGCACCCATCACTTCGCGGTATTTCGCGACGGCGTCTTCGCCTTCGAGGACCTGCACGACGACCGGGCCGGAGGTCATGAAGTCAACCAGCTCGCCGAAGAAGGGGCGGGCCGAGTGGACGGCGTAGAAACGCTCGGCCTGGGCGCGCGTCATCTGGATGCGGCGCTGGCCGACGATGCGCAGGCCGGCTTTCTCGATCACGGCATTGATGGCGCCGGTGAGGTTACGCTCGGTGGCGTCGGGCTTGATGATGGAAAAGGTGCGCTGCGCGGCCATGGGGCTTCCTGTCGTCTCGTGTTGTTTCCGGGGATGTGCGCGGCCTATAGCGGCGCCCGGCCGCCGGGGCAAGCGGGGACATACCGGGGGTTGCGGGGACGCCCGCCGGGGATTAGGGGCGTTGAGGCCCCTCCGTTTGAAAGCCCCCTTCCCATGAGCGACCTTCCCCCCTGCCCGAAATGCGGCTCCACCCTCACCTATGAAGACGGCGCCCTGCTGGTCTGCCCCGAATGCGCGCATGAATGGGCGCCGGGCGAAGCGGCCGCCGAAGACGGGCCCAAGGTGGTCAAGGACTCGGTTGGCAATGTGCTGGCCGATGGCGACACGGTGACGGTGATCAAGGATCTGAAGGTGAAGGGCTCGTCCCTCGTCGTAAAGCGCGGCACCAAGGTGAAGAACATCCGCCTCGTGGAAGGGGATCATGACATCGACTGCAAGATCGACGGCGTCGGCGCGATGGGATTGAAGTCGGAGTTTGTGAAGAAGGGGTGAGGGGGGTCGATGGCCGCGGAAATACGCAGCGGAAAACCGGAAGACGCCGAAGCGGCGATCCAAACCCTGCGCCGCTCGATCACCGAGCTTTGCCGCGCCGATCACGGAGATGATCCCGAGGCCCTCGAAAGCTGGCTCGCGAACAAGACCGAAGCTTCATGGCATGACTGGCTGGGGCGGGCCGACCGGCTGGTCTTCGTGGCGGAGCAGGACGGCCTCATCCTCGGCGTGGGCATGATCAGCACTGCTGGCGAAGTGATGCTGAACTATGTTGAACCGGACGCGCGGTTTGCCGGCATCAGCAAGAAGTTGCTCACCCACATGGAGCGCGGCGCTTCCGAACGGGGGCTTGGGTGTTGCTTCCTTGAAAGCACGAGAACGGCACTGAACTTTTATCTCGCCTGCGGATACGCCCCGGTCAACACGGGAGAGAGCGAGCGGCGCCTTGAGAAGCGGCTTGGCGGTTAGCCAAAACTTGATTTTGAGTCAGGATACGGATTACCTGATTCCCGGACAACCACTTTCCGTTTCGTCACCCCGGAATTTGCGAGAGCAAATGTCCGGGGCCCAGAAGCATTGACTGAAACTGGGTCCCGGTCTTCGCCTGCGGCGAAACCGGGATGACGACAAACTATTGCTGCGATATTGGAGCGGGCGGGAGATGGGCCCTCAGACCGGCTTTGCCGGTCGAGGGTGACGACCACGGAGGAGTTTGCGTTCGTGGGTATCGCGGCGCTCAACCCACCCTACGGCTACGCGGCTCACTTGTCCTGACCTCCCGTTTTGTCATCCCGGCTTTCGCCGGGATGACAAGGGGATGGGGTTTGGAAGATCGACTACGAAGGGTTTGAAGAAGACTAAACCCCCGCCTCTTTCCAGCCGCCACGATCCGTCTGCTGAAAATAGCGGGTGACGAGGCCGGCGTCTTTCGCCGCCTTGAACTGGGCGCGGGCCTTGTTGCGGGTGCCGGTGTCGGAGTCCTCGAACATCACCATGCAGCGCTTGAAGGCGGCGTCCACCGGGGCCTCCACGCCGTCCATGAGCATCAGCGCCTCGGCGCTGTTGGCGTTGGAGAGCTTGGCTGAGAGCAGCACCGGCTGGCGGGCGACATCGAGCCCCGGTGCATCGGCCTGGCCATGGGGCAGGAAGGAAGCGTCATCAAACGTCCAGAGCACGGCATCCAGCTTTGCCAGACGCTCCGCCCGCGGAGAAACGGCCAGCACGCGCCAGCCGGCCTCAAGGCATTTCTGCAGCAGCGGCGCGGCCGCCTCCTCCAGCGCCGTGCGCGAGAGATGGTAGAACCACCATTCGGGGGGGGCAGGCTGGGACACTCTCTGCGCGGCTCCTCTTGTCCTTCGACTTTGCTCAGGAAGAGCAAGGGTTGCAAGCGGCCTGACTGGATAAAGGAACCTATCGGTCGTCACGCTCGATGGCTGAAAGCCATCTGAGCGCCCATCTCCTGCCCCTTCCGCTTTCGCAAACGGAGAGGTCTGGAGATGGGCCCTCAGACGGGCATTGCCCGTCGAGGGTGACGAGCAGCGAGCGCGTGGGAACTACGCTTCGTAATTATCCACAATCCACCGGCTGAGCAGGCGCGGGCCGTAGCCTGACGCCCAGCTGGGGTCGGTCGGGGCTTTGTCGCCTTCGACCCAGGCGACGCCGGCGATGTCGAGGTGGGCCCAGCGGACGCCGTCCTTGATGAAGCGCTTGAGGAACTGGGCCGCCGTGATCGAGCCGGCCGCGCGGCCGCCAATATTGCGCATATCGGCAAACTTCGACTTGATCAGCGAGTCATATTCCGAGCCCATCGGCAGGCGCCAGACGCGCTCGCCTTCGGCAAGGCCCGCCTTGGTCAGCTCATCTGCCAGATCGTCGGAGTTGGTGAAGAGACCGGCATGATGGTGGCCGAGGGAGATGACGATCGCGCCGGTCAGCGTGGCAAGATCCACGATGGCTTTCGGCTTGAAGTTTTCCTGCGCGTACCAGAGCACGTCACACAGGACGAGGCGGCCTTCGGCATCGGTGTTCTGGACTTCGATGGTCTGGCCGGATGCCGAGCGGAGAATGTCGCCGGGGCGGATGGCGTTGCCATCGGGCATGTTCTCGACAAGGCCGATGAGGCCGACGACGTTGACCTTGGCTTTCGCCTGGGCCAGGGCGCGCATCGTGCCGGTGACGGCCGCCGCGCCGCCCATATCGCCGCGCATTTCTTCCATGCCGGGGCCGGGCTTAAGCGAGACGCCGCCGGTGTCAAAGCAGACGCCCTTGCCGACGAGGATGACGGGGTCTTCGCCCGGCTTGCCGCCATTCCATTTCATGATGCCGAGCTGGCTTTCCTTGACCGAGCCCTGACCGACGCCGAGGAGGGCACCCATGCCGAGCTTGGCCATCTGCTTCTCGCCGAGCACTTCCACTTCCACGCCGAGATCGGCGAGTTCCTTGATCTTCTCCGCGAAGCTTTCCGGGTGAAGGTCGTTGGGCGGCATGTTGACGAGGTCACGCGCCAGATAGGTGCCGTCGGTGGCGGCATCGAGCAGGGCGTAGGCAGCCTTGGCGGCCTTGGGATCGTCACACACGATGGTGAGGGTCGAAAGGCTGGGCTTCTGGTCGGATTTGAGCTTGGTGAAGTAGGTATCGAAGCGGTAGGCGGCGAGCTTGGCGCCGGCAGCGACGCGGGCGGCTTCTTCCGCAGTGTGGACCGTGATGGAGGCAGATTTGAAGCCGGAGGAGGCAAATGCCTTAATGAAATGGGCGCCGATATTCTCCAGCGCGCGGGCATCGCGCTTCTTCGGCTTGCCGCCGCCCAGCACGACGGCGCGGCGCGCGTCCGAGCCCTTGGGCAGCACAACCGCCACCTGCTGGCCAACCTTGCCATCGAATCGGCCGCCCTCGATGGCTTCGGCGATCAGGCCGCCTGCGGCCTTGTCGAGCGCTTCTGCGCTGCCCGGCAGACCTGCCCCTTCATCGGCGATGAAGGCGGCGATGTCGGCCTTTGCGGCTTCTGCGAATGTAATCTTCATGTGTGGAAACTCCGTTTGGAGCGGAAACTAAGCATCGGCGCGCCAAGCGCAACTCGTTAGCGAGTAAACAACTGCCAATACTGTGTCGTTTTCAGAACGCGGGTGCGAACTGCGCCGGTCTGCCGCGCGCAGGCTCTGTCAGGGCGGCGGCGGGCCGGCCCCTGACGTTCCTAGCTGGCCTTCCGGCCCGGAACGACCAGCGCGGGGCTGCGGCGGGCCTCGACGGAGAATCGGGAGATGAGTTCGGCCAGATGCTGGGCTTCGCGCGACAGCGTGTGGGTGGCCGCCGTGGTTTCTTCCACCATGGCCGCATTCTGCTGGGTCGAGGCATCCATTTCACCGACGGCCGAGTTGATCTCGCCGAAGGACGCCGCCTGCTGTTTCGAGACGGCATAGATATCGCTGACCAGGTCACTGATTTCGGAAACCTTGGCGGAGATCTGCTTGAAGGCGTCCCCTGTCTGGGCAACCAGAGCGACCCCGCTGCCGACCTGGTTGGTGGAGGTCTTGATCAGCGCTTCGATTTCCTTGGCGGCGTCAGCCGATCGCTGGGCAAGCGCGCGGACTTCGGTGGCAACCACCGCAAACCCTCTGCCGGCTTCCCCGGCGCGGGCAGCCTCAACCCCGGCATTCAGCGCCAGCAGGTTTGTCTGGAAGGCAATCTCGTCAATCACATTGGTAATGCTCTGGATTTTCAGGGCCGAAGCGGAGATGTCTTCCATTGCCTGGACGGCAGAGCGCGCGACCGCGCCGCCATCGTCGGCCTCCTGACGGGCGCTTTCCACAACCATCTTGGTCTGGCCCGCCTGATCGGCAGAATTGCGCAAGTTGGAATTGATCTGACCGATGGCCGAGGCGGTTTCGCTCAAGGCGGCAGCCTGGCGTTCGGTTCGCGCCGAGAGGTTCTCGGCCGCCCCGGCAATCTCCCGCACACCGCTTTCCACGCCGTGGACAACGCCCTGAATGTCTTTCAGCAGGGTGCGAAGGTTGACGACGGTTGCGTTGAAGTTCCGGCGGAGTTCCTCATAGCTGGCGGCGAAGGGGCGCTCGATTTCGCAGGTCAGATTGCCGGCGGAAAGCGCGCCCAGTCCTTCGGCCAGCGCTTCCACGATCTCCGCCTGTTCGGCGCGCACACGCTCGCTTTCGGCTTCGGCGAGCTTCCTTTGGCTGGCGGCCTTGGCTTCTGCGGCGGCCTGGGAATTGCGCGCGGCTTCGAGATCTTCAAGCGTCTTCTTGAGCGCAGTGGCTTCCCGCTCGATTTCAGCGCGGGCGGTGGCTTCCTTTTGCTGGGCCTCGGCGGTCTTGAGGCGCGCCGTTTCAAGGTCTGCCAGCGTGACTTTAAGTTTCTCGGACTCCCGCTCGATCTCGGCGCGCGCAAGTTCGGCGTCTCGCTGGCGCTGATCGGCCGCTGCAGCATAGACCTGAACCGAGCGGACCACGAAGCAAAGCCCGGCGGTTTCCACAGCCAGGATGATGGCGTGCATCGCCAGACGGCCAAAGCTCGAACCGCCGGGATAGATGAAATCGGAGGCGGCAAAGTTGAGCACGATATGGTGAACCGCAACGAATGCCGCCGCCGCGAGGATGACGGTGAGCATCCGGAAACCGCTCAGCAGGGCAAGCGCCGCGAAGAAGTACATATGCGCGTCGATCTGCCACGGATGGCCGCTCAGGGCCAACACCAGAAGGGCCGCCTGGGCCATGATGGTGACGCCCATGACGACCGAGCCAACCTGCCCCTGGATCACATAGCGCGCGATCACCGAAATCATGGCGATCCCCAGAGACCCGGCAATCAGCAGCAATACCGGAGCGCCGGCCAACAGGGCCGCGCCGGCCCCAATGGGCACATGGAAGAAGGAATAGAGGAGGAAAAGGGTCGGGGTAGAGGCTGTTTTCAACGTGCCGAACACTATCAACTCCCTATGCACCATGCGATGGGCGGAAAACCCGCTTCCAGAATTGCCCTGGCCAGAAAAAACTCGATGGCGATGCAGGCGCCGATCGCGGCGATGGCGGTCATAGCGCGCACGGCCTGGTGCCGAGCCGGAGAGCTCCGCTCGCGTCCCGTTGCATCCAGCCTAGCGCTAGCCACTGCCCTGTTGCCCCCAGCATCCATGATTCCCTGCGCCGCAGGCAAAACCCATGGTTAACTAAGGACCATCCACCAGAACGTTTACGAATGAATTAAGCAGGAATGGCTGCGGCGGCGCCAAGGCAGCGCGGATAAACGGCGCGCCATGTGCGGAAACTCCGGCCCGAGCGGAAACTAGGCATCGACGCGCCAAGCGCAACTCGTTAGCTAGAGAAATGCTGCCAATTCCGGTTCGATTTCTGGACGCTAGAGTGCCCGCGCCCCACTTATGACCAAGATCCAGCTGCACCTCTTCCGGCAGGTCCTGCAGGCCGTGCTGATCATCGTGGGCAGCCTCGTGATGGTCGCGCTGCTGGCGCAGGGATTGTCCCGTACCGATGTGATCCTGGAAAACCGGCAGTCGGCGCTCACCTATTTCTATATCGTCATGCTCGGCTCGCCGCAGGTGATTGCCCTGCTGTTGCCGCTGGCTTTGTTCGTGGCCGGGGTATGGTCGCTCAACCGGATACACAAGGATTCCGAAATCGTGGTGGCGCAGGCCGCCGGGATGACGCGCTGGCAGATAGCCTCGCCGGTGATGCGGCTGGCGGTGGTCTGCATGCTGGCGCACATGTCGGTGAACCTGTGGGTTCAGCCGATGTCCCAGCGGGCGATGCGCGAGGCGGTGGCCGATGCACGGGCCGATCTTGCCGCCGCCCTGTTCCGGGCCGGACAGTTCACCTCCAATGGCGAACGGCTCACATTCTACGCGCGCGATCAGGTGGGCGGGGAATTGCGCGGCGTTCTGATCTCGGACATGACCGATCCTGACTATCCGACCGATATCCTGGCCCGGTCGGCGGCGCTGGTGACGGTCGACGGGCACCCCACCCTCCTCCTGCGCGACGCGCTCAGCCAGCAGCTGGACGCCAACCAGCAGCTCTCGGTGCTGGAATTCGACCAGTACATGTTCGACCTGACGGACTTCATGAAGGAAGATTCCGAACTGGTGCTCAAGGCATCGGACAAATTCCTCTTCGAACTGCTGTTCGTGGACCGGAAGAACTATTTCGAGAGCAAGGAGGCCGACACCTTCCTGGCCGAGGCCAATGCGCGCCTCACCTCGCCGCTGCTCAACATCGTCATGGCGCTGCTGGCGATCTTTGCCGTTCTGGGCGGGGATTTCAGCCGCCAGGGCTACAGCAAGCGGATCGGCATCGCGACCGGCGGGGCGATCTTCGTGCTGGTGGTGCATCTGGCGCTGCAATCGGCGGCGGCGGATGACCCGGCCCTCAATATCGCGCTCTGGGCGGTGCCGCTCCTGGCTGGCCTGATGCTGGGCTGGATCTATTTCAGCCGCGGCGCCCGCATCGGGCGCAAGCAGAGGATTGCCCCTCCGTCCGGATACATACCCGGAGCGCGCGCCTGATGCCCGTGTTTTCCCGCATCCAGCGCTATATCCTGCGCGAATGCATCTCCGGCCTCGTTCTGGTGCTCGGCATCCTGCTGCTGGCGATCGTGATGATCGACGTTGTGGAGCAGTTGCGCACCATCGGCAGCGATGTGGAGATCACGCTGCTTGATGCGCTGCGCCTGTCGGCCATGAAACTGCCGATGATTGTCGAGCAGACCCTGCCCTTTGCGCTGCTGGCCGCCACGATGATGGCCTTCACCCGGCTGAACCGGCGGTCCGAACTCTCGATCATCCGGGCAAGCGGCCTGTCGGCCTGGCGGTTCCTGACGCCGGTCATCGTGCTGGGCGTGGTGCTGGGCCTGTTCTCCTCGATGGTGCTGAACCCGTTTGCGGCGAGCCTTACCCAGTCTTTCGAGGCCGAACGGGCCCGGCTGCTGAACATCGGCCGGGGCACTGTTTCGGTTGCCGAAACCGGCATCTGGCTGCGTCAGGGCGACGATACCAGCCAGTATGTGATCCATGCGCGCCGGGTCGAAGATGGCGGCCGGACACTGACCGGCGTGAAGATCATCGAGGAACAGCGTCTTTATAATGGGCGCCAGCCGACCAATGACTTTGCCTTTGTGCGCCGGATCGACGCCCAGCGGGCGGTTCTGAACGATGGCTTCTGGCAGCTGGAGAATCTGGTCGAGAACCTGCCCAACCAGGTGCCGGAACGCCGCGCCACGCTGGCCATCCCGACCTCGCTGGACGCGGTGCGCCTGCTGGACGAATTTGCCACGCCCAACACGATCGGTTTCTGGGAATTGCCCCGCTTCATTTATGAAACACGTGCCGCAGGACTGGACACTTCGCGCTATTCGATGCGCTGGTTCACCCTGACGGCGACACCGATCCTGTTTACGGCAATGGCCCTGATCGGGGCGCTCGCCTGCCTGCGCCTGCAGCGTCTGGGGGGCACTTCCCGGCTGCTTGCAACAGGCGTCATGGCGGCCATTGGGCTTTATTTTTTCACGCAATTTTCCTCCAGCCTGGGGGCAACCGGCGCCGCGCCTGCGGCCGTGGCGGCATGGGCTCCGCCGCTGTTCTTCCTGTTCGCCAGCCTGGCCTTCATCGCCTACCGCGAAGACGGTTGACGCTGTCCCGGCCTTGACAGCCCCTGCCGTGGCAGACCATCTCTGCCGCCCTTGAAGAGGTGGACCCCCCGCATGAAACTTGTCGTCGTCGAGTCTCCGGCAAAGGCCAAAACGATCAACAAGTACCTGGGCAAGGACTATAAAGTCCTCGCTTCGTACGGGCATATCCGGGATCTGCCGTCGAAAAACGGCTCGGTTGACCCCGAAAACGACTTTGAAATGGTCTGGGAAGCCGATGCCAAGTCCGCCAAACGCATCTCCGACATCGCCAACGCCCTGAAGGACGCCGATACGCTGATCCTGGCGACCGACCCTGACCGCGAGGGCGAGGCCATCTCCTGGCACCTGATCGAGGCGCTGAAGAAGCGCCGGGCCCTGAAAAAGGACATGGCGGTCGAGCGCGTGGTGTTCAACGCGATCACCAAGAGCGCGGTGACCCAGGCCATGGAAAACCCGCGCAAGCTGGACGAGGAACTGGTCGATGCCTACCTCGCCCGCCGGGCGCTGGACTATCTGGTCGGCTTCAATCTCTCCCCGGTTCTCTGGCGCAAGCTGCCGGGCTCGCGCTCGGCCGGCCGGGTGCAGTCGGTTGCCCTGCGCATCGTGTGCGACCGCGAGAACGAGATCGAGATGTTCCGGCCGCAGGAATACTGGAACATCGCCGCCGAGCTGCGTGCGCCCGATGGCTCGCATTTCGAGGCCCGGCTGCATTCGCTCGATGGCGAGACGCTGAAGAAGTTCACCCTCGGCAACAAGGGCGACGCCGACCGCGCGCTGGAGATCGTCAAGGTCGGCGGCTATTCCGTCACCTCGGTTGAGGCAAAGCCCGTCAAGCGCAACCCGCCGCCGCCCTTCATCACCTCCACCCTGCAGCAGGAAGCCAGCCGCAAGCTCGGCTTCTCCGCCAAGCGCACGATGCAGGCCGCCCAGAAGCTCTACGAGGAAGGCCGCATCACCTATATGCGGACCGACGGCGTCAACATGGCCGAGGAGGCCTATGTGGCCGCCCGCGCGATGATCCAGTCCAATTACGGCGCGCGCTATCTGCCGGAAAACACGCGCCGCTATTCCTCCAAGGCCAAGAATGCGCAGGAGGCCCACGAGGCCGTGCGCCCGACCGATTTCAATCTGCGCCCGGAAGATTATCATGGCGACGGCGACCTGAAGAAGCTCTACACGCTGGTCTGGCGCCGGGCTGTGGCCTCGCAGATGGAAGCGGCGCTGTTCGAGCGCACAACCATCGACCTCACCTCGAAGGACAAGCGCGCGGGCCTGCGCGCCACCGGCCAGGTCGTCGTGTTTGATGGCTATATCAAGCTCTACACCGAAGGCCACGACGCCGGCGAGGATGATGACGACGCCGAAGGCCGCCTGCCGAAGATGGCCGAAGGTCAGCATCCTGACCTTCTGAAGGCGGACGCCAACCAGTCCTTCACCCAGCCGCCCCCGCGCTATACCGAAGCCTCGCTGGTCAAGCGGCTTGAGGAACTCGGCATCGGCCGCCCCTCGACCTACGCCTCCACCCTCTCCACCCTGGAAGACCGGGGCTATGTCCGCATCGAGGGCAAGGCGCTGGTGCCGGAGGATAAAGGCCGGCTGGTCACCGCCTTCCTCGAGAACTTCTTCAGCCGCTATGTGGAGTATGACTTCACCGCAGGCCTGGAAGAAAAGCTCGACGTGATCTCCGATGGCAAGCTCGACTGGAAAGCTTTCCTGCGCGAATTCTGGCAGCAGTTTGCTGCCGATATCGACGGCACCAAGGATCTGCGCGTCTCGGCCGTGCTTGACGCGCTGAACGAGGCGCTGGGCGCTTACGTGTTCCCGCGCACGGACGCCGAAGGCAACCCGGTTGAAAAGCCGCGCCAATGCCCGCTCTGCAAGGAGGGTGAGCTGTCGATGAAGCTCGGCAAGTTCGGCGCCTTTGTCGGCTGCTCGCGCCACCCCGAGTGCAAATACACCCGCCAGTTTTCCTCCGAGGGCGGAGAAAGCGCCGCCATCAGCCCCGATGGCAACGAGCTTGGCGTTCATCCGGATACGGGCGAAACCATCTTCCTCAAATCCGGCCGCTTCGGCCCCTATGTGGAGATGGCAAACGGCGAGAAGCCCAAGCGCGCCTCGCTGACCAAGGCGGACAAGGACAATCTGGACGGCTTCACCCTGGCGCGCGCCGTTGAGCTGCTGATGCTGCCGCGTGAAGTCGGCCCCCATCCGGAAGATGGCGAGATGATCCTCGCCAATTTCGGCCGCTTCGGGCCCTATGTTCAGCATGGCAAGACCTATGCGAACCTCAAAGACCCGCGCGACGTGTTCACCATCGGCGTCAACCATGCCGTCGCGCTGATCGAGGACAAGAAAGCCCGCGGCTCCGCCCGCGGCGGGGCCACCGCCCTCAAATCCCTCGGCGATCACCCTGACGGCGGCGCCATCGAAGTGTTCGAAGGCCGCTACGGGCCTTACGTGAAATGGGGCAAGGTCAACGCCACCCTGCCCAAGGAAATCACGCCGGATGCCGTGACGCTTGAGCAGGCCATCGAACTTGTAAACGCCAAGGGCGGCACCGCGAAGAAGAAAGCGCCCGCCAAGAAGGCCGCCGCGAAAAAGCCGGCTGCGAAGAAAGCGGCCCCGAAGAAGAAGGCTGCGAAGAAGGAGTAGGCAGATGGTGGATATTCCAAATCCGGCACCGCTGCTCTACAGGATTTGGACCGCGCTTCGGCAAAATCCTTGTACCATTGAAGTAATTGATTGCCTCCCACATGACGGGAGGCAGTGGATCAGAATTAGAAATGATCATACCGCTCCAATTCAACTATTCGATATTGATTTCGAATGGACGTTGAAAGGTGAAAAGACGCCTTCAAAGTTTCATACACCCTTAGTGTGGGTACTGAGCTCTCACACAAAAAGTTCTCTGCTTCCCGGACAATCATTCGAGCATCCGGTCGATGCTCATGAGATTTCAGATCAAGTGATCAGATGCCGCATTAGGGTACACCACAATAGGTCTAAGTACCCTAGCCAAAAGATTTTCAAACCGATAGTGGATTGATCGGCCGTTCCGCAGGAGATGGGCCCTCAGATGGCCTGCGGCCATCGAGGGTGACGAAGGGGCGAGGGCGTGGCAAACGAAGACCGGATTATTGCCGTCTACATCACCGCAAACCGCAAGAACGGCACGCTCTATACAGGCGTTACCTCAAATCTCGTGCAAAGGATCTGGCAGCATAGAGAGGGGATCTTTGAAGGTTTCTCGAAGAAGTGGGGATGCACCCGGCTGGTCTGGTTTGAAACCCATGACGAAATCTCCGAGGCCATTCGTCGCGAGAAATCAATCAAGGTTTACCGCCGTCAGAACAAGATCAATCTGATCGAACAGCAGAACCCGGACTGGAAAGACCTGTGGTTTGAAATCACCGGCTAAGCCATCAGATTTCGTCACCCTCGATGGCCGCAGGCCATCTGAGGGCCCATCTCCTGACGTTTCCTCAAACACAGCAGTCTCCATAAGAATAGTCATTCACCCTCCCTTCATCTCCCCTCTGTCCCTATGCGGAGGAAAGTGACCGGAGGCCGCCGACCATGCCCTTGCCCGCCCTGTTCTCCGCCATCGCCCTGATGGGCGCGCCCGCCAGCGTAGACAGCCCCTATGAGATGGAAATCTACGTCCGTGAAAAGGTAAGCGAGACCGTTTTCCTCGCCGCGCCGGAGATGGCGGCGGCGGGCACATTGCCGGTCTTCCGCATCTGCTATCGCAGCGGCGCGTCCACCCCCGCCCCGGAAACCCTCAGCGTACATATCGGCGCGCGCACGCAGCTGCTGCCGCCCGGCCGGTGCGGTTTCTTCGCCGGCGATCAGATAGATCTTGCCGTCTGGAAGGGCGTGGGCACCCTGCGCGCCTCGGTCACGCTGCTGCGCTGAGATTGACACCGCCGCTGCCTCAAGCAAGCTCGGCCACAACGAACCGTGGGGACATCAAACGATCATGCTCCGGAAAATCCTTCTGGCAACCCTGGCCGCCCTCCTGGCCCTGCCCCTTGCCGCGCTTGCCCAGGTGCCCCCGCCCATCCGGGTCACCGCCAAGGGAAGGGAGGTCGTGCCCGTCCTGATTGGCCAGCCCCTGCCCCAGGGCGTGCAGGTTCTCTCCACCCCGGTGCTGCAGGTGTGCCATGCCGGCAGCGGCGCCGCGAATGCGGTGATCCTCTCCGGGGATCCGGATTTTGACGAGGCCGAGACGGTCGAGACCGTGATCGTTCCCGGCCAGTGCGTGTTCATCGCTGCCCGGCTGGTACGCCTGACCACCAATAGCGATGGGGCCAGCACGGCAATACTGGTGCAGCTGGTGGGTTGAAAGGGCGTTGCGCATAAATTCCCGCGCAATTGCGCCCGAATTACACTATATGCGGCGTCATGAGTTTTCCAGATAGACAGACTGTCCTTGATTTCCTGAGGGAAAATCCAGGCGCCACCACCAAAGCCGATATCGCCCGGGGCCTGAAAGTGAAGGGTCACGAGCGGGCCATCCTGCGCGATGTGCTCAAGGAGCTTGAGGAAGAAGGCAAGCTGGAGCGCACCGGCAAGCGCAGCTTCGCCCAGGCCGACCGGCCCCCGCCGTCGGGCCTTGTCGAATTCACCCGCCTCACCAAAGACGGCGATCTCCTCGGCCAATGCGTTGGCGATAGCGGCCTCTTCGGGCCAGAGCTGGTCTATGGCGGCCCCTCCGGCAAAAGCCGTGGCCGCGCGCCTGCCAAGGGCGACCGGGCTGTCTGCAAGATTGCCCAGCGCGACAATGGCGAATGGCGCGCCTATGTCATCACGCTCTTGGAAAAGCGCCTCAGCGACCGCATCGTCGGCCTCTATGAACACGCCCCGCGCGGCGGCCGCATCCTTCCGGCGAGCCGCAAGGAACGCCGCGAGCTGCTGATCCAGGAAGGCGACCGCAAGGGCGCCAAGGATGGCGATCTCGTCGTGGCCGAGCCCAAGCCCCAGGGCCGCCGCCAGATGGGCCCGCCGCTGGGCGTGGTGAAAGAGGTGATCGGCCACATCACCGACGCCCGCTCGGCGAGCCTCATCGCCATCTATGCGCATGACATTCCGGTAGACTTCCCCGAAGCCGCCCTGAAGGAAGCGCGCGAGAAGGAACCCGCCGACGTTCCGCGAACGGACCTTCGGGGTACCCCCCTCATCACCATCGACCCGCATGACGCCCGCGACCATGACGACGCCGTCTGGGCCGAGGAACTGGAAGATGGCGGCTGGAAGGTGATCGTCGCGATTGCCGATGTCGCCGCCTATGTCACCGAGGGTTCGGCGCTCGACCGCGAAGCGGAAAAGCGCGGCAACTCGACCTATTTCCCGGACCGGGTCGTCCCCATGCTGCCGTTTGAACTCTCGGCGGACGCCTGCTCGCTGCGCGAGAATGAAGACCGGCCGTGCCTCGCCGTGGAGATGATCTTCTCAAAGGACGGCCACAAGAAGCGCCACCGCTTCCTGCGCGCCACCATGCGGTCGGCGGCCAAGCTCTCCTATGAGGAGGCGCAAACCGCCATCGACGGCCATCCCGAAGGCAGGGCGGCCGAGCTTCTGGAAACGGTGCTGAAGCCGCTCTGGGGCGCCTATGCGGCCGTCTCCAAGGCGCGCGACATCCGCAGCCCGCTCGACCTCGACATGCCCGAGCGCCGGATCATGTTTACGCCCGAAGGCGAACTTGACGGCATCACCACCAAAGTGCGCCTTGATGCCCACCGCCTGATCGAAGAATTCATGATCCAGGCAAACGTCGCCGCGGCCGAAACGCTGGAGCAGAAGAACAGCCCGGTCATGTACCGCGTGCATGATACGCCGTCGGACGCGAAAGTGGCGGCCTTTGCCGAGTTCCTGCAGACGCTCGACATGAAATGGAATATCGGGGAACGTCCGCAGACGCACAAGTTCAACCGGCTGCTGGCAGAGATACGCGGCGGGGATTATGAAGGCATGATCTCCCAGATGGTCCTGCGCACGCAGGCCCAGGCGATCTATTCGGAAGAAAACCTCGGCCACTTTGGCCTCAACCTTCCCAAATATGCCCACTTCACCTCGCCCATCCGGCGGTATGCAGACCTTGTCGTCCACCGCGCGCTGATCCGCGCACATGATTTCGGCCCCGATGGCCTCTCCGAGCGCGCCGCCGTGCGCCTTGAGGAAATCGCCGAACACATCTCGATGACCGAACGCCGCTCGATGGCCGCCGAGCGCGACGCGACCGACCGCTATCTGGCGATCTTCCTGTCAGACCGCGTGGGCGCCGAATTTGATGGCCGCATAACGGGCGTCACTCCGGCGGGCCTGTTTGTGTCGCTGGCAGGGTCGGGCGCCGATGGCTTTGTGCCGATCTCCTCGATCTCGGAAGACTACTGGATACATGATGCGGCGGCCGTGGCCGTCTATGCGCGCGGGTCGGGCAAGACTTTCTCCATCGGTCAGATCGTCCGTGTAAAGCTGCGGGAAGTGACGCCGCTTCAGGGCGGGCTGCTGCTGGAGATGCTGTCAGAACCGCTGCCTGCCCCGCCTGGCCGCCATGCCGCCCGCCAGGCCATCACGCGCGAGCGGGGCGGCCCGCGCAGCCGCAGCGGCGGAGGCGGCGGCGGCCCACCCCGCAGAGGCAAGCCGAAATTCGACAAGCGCACGCTGCCCAAGAAGGGCAAGCCCAAGCGGAAGTAATTGGTACTGGAATTAGAGGCCGATCAAATCAGGTGAACAGATATGGCCAAGCTGAAGCCTGCGACTCATGAATGGCTTTTGGAGCTTGAAGCGCAGGAATGGTTTTCTCGCCTGGGAGACGCCATCAATGATCGCTCAGTGAAAGCTGCGCGAGACCCGAACGACTTTGCAGAATCCATAAACAATCCTTACTGGGAAGATGTGACGCTGGAAGCGGCCAATCAAATCCGCGAGGCAATTCAGAGAAAGTCCTGGTCCGATTACAGGAGGTGGAATGAACCGGTTGATCTCCTGAAGCCCATCATTTTGCCGTTGATAGAACGCAAGATTGAGCCGTTCCGGAATGATCCCAGCTTCAAGGTTATTGAGGCATGCGTACGATGGGACATTCTGCATTGGGGGATAGAAAATGAGTTTTCTGAATTTGATCCGCCGGGCTTTTTCGGCGCACTGGGCAGTTGGTATCTAAGGGGCCATATTCCCTGTGGATGGGAGGGCAAATTCCCTGAAGGCCGGTTGATCGTTTACTGATCTTTTCACCTGCCCGTATCCGTGAAGATGGCACGCACAGCATCGCGATCGCCTTGCCCATTCCACGTATTGCGACGCGGCGGGCGAAACTTCCCCCAACGTCATGGTTTCAGAGGCCGCGATTCGTCTTTAAGATCACCACATGTCCGGTATGCTCAAATCTGCGTTCGACAAGGAAGAAGACGGCGACGTCGTCATCAAGGGCAAACCGAGCCCGCGCCCGAAGGATGCAGCGACGCTGATCCTCGTGCGCCGCGATCAGGCCCAGCCCCGCGTGCTGATGGGCAAGCGCGCGGGCACCAATGCCTTCATGCCGGACAAATACGTCTTCCCCGGCGGACGGGTTGACCCGCATGACGGCAAGGCCCTTGCCTGGCAGGAGCTGCGCCCGGATGTGGAGCAGAAGCTGCGGCTGCAATCGCGCCGCCTGCCCCGCGCCATGGCGCTGACCGCCATCCGCGAGACTTTCGAGGAAACCGGCCTGATCGTCGGGCGCTCGGCCGAGATGCCGGACACCTGCCCCATCGGCTGGGAGGATTTCCACAGGCTGGACGTGGTGCCCAATCTTGCCCCGCTCACCTTCATCGGCCGCGCGGTGACCCCGCCTTACCGGCCCCGGCGGTTTGACGCCCGCTTCTTCATGGCCGAGGCCGAACTCGCCCTGATCGACGAGCGCCCCCCGGTAGACGGGGCAGAGCTGTCTGACCTGCAATGGGTGACGCTGGCGGACGCCATGAAGCTCGACCTGCCCTCGGTCACCCGCTTCATGCTGGGAGAGATTGCCGAGCGGCTCGCCCGGCCCCAGGACGCGCACAGCCCGCCCTTCCTGCGCTGGACCCGCACAGGGCACCAGACTGACCGCCTGTGACGCCGGAAGTGTCCGGATTTGTCACGAACTGTCCGGATTTGTCCGGAACTGTCCGCGAATTGGCACAGGCCTGACCGTGTCTGGCGCTTGACTTCACCCGGAACCCTCGCCATTAAGCGCGTTTTCCGGATTCAACCCTGACTCAGAAGGGCCGCGACATGGCCAAACCCGCAACCATCAAAATCCGCCTCAACTCGACGGCTGATACCGGCTTTTTCTATGTGACGAAGAAGAACCCGCGCACGATGACCGAGAAAATGGTCCAGCGGAAGTATGACCCGATCGCGAAGAAGCATGTCGAGTTCAAAGAAGGCAAGATCAAGTAAGGTCTTGTTCCTTCAGGAACTTTTCAAAGAACCCGCGCTTTCCGGCGCGGGTTTTTTCTTGAGGTTTCAAGCCTCCGGCCGCCCGTCATGCAGCTTGCGCGCGTCCCGCAGCTTGGGGAACAGGAAGGCCGAAAGCCCCGCCACGCCCACCGCCGCGATTCCCCCCGCCACCACGGTAAACACGGGCCCCAGCGCCGCCGCCATAAACCCCGCCCGGGTTTCCCCCAACTCGTTGGAAGCCCCCACAAAGATCGAGTTCACCGCATTCACCCGCCCCCGCACCTGATCGGGCGTCCAGATCTGCACGAGAATATCGCGGATATAGACCGACACCATGTCAAAGGCGCCCACCAGCATCAACGCCAAAATTGACAGCCAGGCGAGCGTAGACGCGCCAAATACGGCTGTCGCCAGGCCAAACAGCGCCACCGATACCAGCAGGATCCAGCCGGCATAGTCGCGGATCGGGAACGCCGTGATCAGCACGATGGCGGCGATCGCCCCCACCCCCGGCGCGGCCCGCAGCAGGCCGAGCCCGGCTTCCCCCACATCCAGAATATCCCGCGCATATACCGGCAGCAGCGCCACAGCCCCGCCCAGCAGCACCGCGAACAGGTCCAGCGTGATCGCGCCCAGCACGATCTTCTCCTTCCAGATATAGCTGAAGCCCCCCAGCAGCGTTGACAGCGTCGTGGGCGTCCGCTCGATCCTCTGGTCGGGCTTGGGAAGGGTCAGGATAAGAACGGCGCCCACGGTCAGCAGGCTCATCGCAGTGCCATAGGCAAAGGCCGGGGAGATGCCCGCCAGCAGGCCGCCCGCCACAGGCCCGGCAATGGAGGCCAGCTGCCAGGAGGAAGACATCCAGCCCACGGCATTAGGAAACGCTTCCTTGGGCACCAGATTGGCCACAAGGCTGGACGAGGCAGGCCCGTAGAAGGCCCGCGCGACGCCGAAGACGGTGAGCACGCTCAGCACCGGAACCGGCGCGAACTGGCCCGTCAGGGCAAGGTAAAGGATCGCCGCGGCGCAGGCCATCATCAGCAGCATGGAGCTCGCCATCACAAGGCGGCGCCCCACCCGATCGGCCACATTCCCGGTCACGACCACCAGCCCAAGCGCCGGCAGGAACTGCACCAGCCCGATCCAGCCAAGCCAGATGGGATTGCGCGTCTCGTCATAGATCTGCCAGCCGATGGCGACCGACAGCACCTGCGTGGAAAAGGACGTGAAGAAGCGAGAGATGAAATACCGCGTGTAGGACGGAAACCGGAACGCTTCGAAACGATCTGACATGAGCGCGAATAGGCTCCCTCACGGCTGGTCAGCCGCTGTGGGCCTGCGGTGCCGCAAAGTCAATCAGGCGGCGATGCTCTCCACCCGGTTCCGCCCGCCCGTCTTGGCCTGGTAGAGCGCCGTATCGGCCCGGTGCATCAGGTCGTCGGCGGTGTCGCCCGCGCCCTGGAGCGTGGAGACGCCGGCGCTGACAGTGATGCGAAGATCCTTTGTGCCGCCCAGAACCGGAAACGCCTCTGCGGCCACTGCCTTGCGGATACGCTCGGCGGCGGCGCAGGCCAGATCGCCCGGCGTGTTGGGCATCAGCACGACAAACTCTTCCCCGCCCGTCCGGCACACGACATCGGTGGGCCGGACATTCGCGCGCAGGCGTTTGCCGATCTCGCGCAACACATCATCTCCGGCCTGGTGGCCGTGGGTATCGTTGACCGCCTTGAAATGGTCGATGTCGGTCATCATCAGCGACAGGGGCTGGTTGCCGCGCACGGCGCGTTGCATGAACTGCTCAAGCTGGCCGTTCATGTAGCGCCGGTTGTGCAGGCCGGTCAGCTGGTCGATGACCGACAGCTCCAGCCCCCGGTCCACGCGCTGGCGCAGGATGTCGATATAGCGGGTGCGGCGCGTCTGGGTGCGGATGCGGGCGGCCAGCTCCTGCCGGTCAATCGGGATGGTGATCATGTCGCTGGCGCCGATCTCAAGCCCGCGCAGGGCCTTCGCCTTGTCATGCGGATCACAGATCAGAATGAGCGAAATGGACCGCGTCACCGGGTTCGTCTTGAAATGCGCGATCATCTTCAGGGGATCGAAGCTGCGGGCAAACAGCGACAGGATCAGGACATCGACGCGCTCGGACGCAAGCTCGCCCATGTCGCCTGCTTCCATCAGCGTCGTGGCCATGTGGCCCTGCGCGCGCAGGGTGTTGGCGAGGCGCCCGGAGGAACGGGCGTCGTCATCCACGATGAAGATGCGGGAGGGCCGGTCGATCTCTTCGCGGCTTACCTCTTCCATGGCGCCGGAGCGCAGGCCGCTTGCCTCCCGCTGGCGCAGTTCGGACGCCACGGTGTTGTAGCGCATCAGCGCCGTGATGCGGGAATTGAGCAGGAAATCGTCCACCGGCTTGGTGAGGAAGTCTTCCGCGCCGGCGTCCAGCCCCCTCACCCGGTCTTCGAGCTCGCTGAGCGCGGTGACCATGACGACAGGAATATAGGAGGTCGCCGGGTCTGCCTTCAGCCGCTGGCACACCTCATAACCGTCCATGCCGGGCATCATAACGTCCAGCAGGATGATCTCGGGATGCTCGCGGCGGGTAACTTCCAGCGCCTGGGGGCCATTCTCGGCGAGGAGTACGGTATGATACTGCGCTTCCAGCTTTGCCTGCAGCAGACGCCGGTTCGCCTCGATATCATCGACGACGAGGATGCGGGCAGTCATTCTGCCGGCTCTTTCGGCATCAGCGCTTCCACGGCGCGAATGAAAGAGGCGATCTGGATCGGCTTGGAGAGATAGCCCTCACAGCCCGCTTCGCGCACCCGCTGCTCGTCGGCGCGCATGGCAAAGGCGGTGACGGCGAGGACGGGAATATGGGCGACCTTCTTGTCGTCCTTCAGCCAGCGGGTGATGTCGAGACCCGACACTTCCGGCAGCTGGATGTCCATGATGATGAGGTCAGGAAGCTCTTTCCGCGCGATCTCGACCGCCTTGGCGCCGTCACGGCACTGGAAGGTCGTGAATCCGTATGCGCCCAACAGGTCGCAAAAGAGGCGCATGTTGAGTTCATTGTCCTCAACAACAAGCACCTTTCCGGATCGCTTCTTGACCATCGGTTTCCGATTAGTTGACGATTCGCACGGGCGCGGGGGCGCCAGCTTCAGCTATACTGCAAATTGTTAACGCGCCTTTACGCCTGCGGCAGGGCCTGTTTGCGGCAGACCCCGGAACATGGCAGGAACAGCTCTGTCATGTCGAGTCTTTGCCGCGATTGTCAGCACCGGAGCGAGGCCGGCCTCACGGCCTGCCCTGCCTGTGGCAGCCGCAGGATCGTGACCCATCCGGCCCTGTTCAGCCTCTCGATTGCGCATGTGGACTGTGACGCCTTCTACGCCACTGTGGAAAAGCGAGATAATCCAACGCTCAAGGACAAGCCGCTGATCGTCGGCGGTGGCCAGCGGGGGGTGGTGACCACCTGCTGCTACATCGCCCGCCTCTATGGCGTCCGGTCAGCCATGCCGATGTTCAAGGCGCTGAAACTCTGCCCGGACGCGGTCGTCGTACCGCCGGATTTCCGGAAATACCGGGAAGCGGCCAAAGCGATTCGGGCCGAGATGGATCATCTCACCCCCCTGGTGCAGCAGGTTTCCATCGACGAAGCCTATCTGGATCTTGCCGGAACCGAGCGCCTGCATGGCGCCCCGCCCGCCGCCAGCCTTGCCCGGCTGGCGAAGAATGTGGAGCGGGAGGTGGGCGTGACCGTCTCGGTCGGCCTATCGTCCAACAAATTCCTCGCCAAGACCGCCAGCGAACTCGACAAGCCGCGCGGCTTTGCCATCATCGCGCCGGAGGAGGCCGAAGCCTTTCTTGCGCCCCACCCCGTCAGCTTCCTGCACGGGGTCGGCCCGAAATTCGCCGAATCCCTCGCCAAGGACGGCTTTTACACCATTGAAGACATCCAGAAGGCGGACCTGAAAAGCCTGATCCGGCGCTATGGCGAAACCGGCGACTGGCTGAAACGCTGCGCCCATGGCCAGGACAACCGGAAAGTGAACCCGCATGAGGACCGCAAATCGGTCTCCAGCGAGACGACCTTCTTCGAGGATACCGCCGATCTGAGCATCCTGGAGGATCATCTCTGGCGCCTCAGCGTGAAAACGGCCGACCGGGCAAAGGCGGAAGGCGTCTCCGGCCGCGTGGTGACGCTGAAGCTGAAGACGGCGGACTTCCACCCGCTGACGCGGCGCCTCTCGCTGGCAGAGCCCACCCAGCTCGCCCAGGAAGTGTTCCGGGCGGCGCGGCCTCTGCTCCTGAAGGAGGTGACCGGCCGGGTAAAATACCGGCTGATCGGCGTCGGCCTGTCCGACCTTTCCACCTACCGCGCAGATGCGGCCGATCTGATCGACCCCAAGATCGCCAAACGCGCCGCCGCCGAGCGCGCCTCCGACAAGGCCCGCGCCAAGTTCGGCGCCGGGGCGGTCGTCACCGGCAGAGCCGCAAAACACATCCGCAAGCCTGAGGGCTGACTCTGCCGCCACGGCAGGCTAGGACGGGCGCGAACGCATTACAGGAGTAGCCCCCATGTCCACCCCCGAAGCCCGTCTTGATGCCCTCGGCATTGCCCTGCCGACGCCGATGAAGCCGGTCGCCACCTATGTGCCCTTCGTCATCACCGGCAACATGCTGTTCGTCTCCGGCCAGGTTTCGGCCACGGCCGAGGGCCGCATCATGGGCCGCCTCGGCGAGAATATGGAACTCTCTGCCGGCCAGCAGGCCGCCCGCATCTGCGGCATCAACCTGATCGCCCAGGCCAAGGCCGCCGTGGGCGAGCTTTCGCGCATCAAGCGCGTCGTGAAGCTTGGCGGCTTCGTCAATGCGGCGCCCTCTTTTGTGGACATCCCGCAGGTGGTGAATGGCTGCTCGGACCTGATGGTGGATGTGTTCGGCCCGGAAGTCGGCGCCCATGCCCGCTCGGCTGTTGCCTGCCCCACCCTGCCGCTTGGCGTGGCGGTGGAAGTCGACGCCATCTTCGAGATCGCCTGATCCCGATGGCCCGCCGCTTTGCCCTGAAGGACTTCGCCTACGCCCATCGCGGCCTCTGGACGAAGGACGGCCTGCCGGAGAATTCCCTCGGCAGCTTCAGGGCAGCGGCGGAAGCCGGCCTCGGCATCGAATTTGACCTGCGCCCCTCTGCCGATGGCGAGGTGATGGTGTTCCATGACGCGGCGCTGGAACGGATGACCGGCGCTGCGGGCACGTTTGAAGCCCTGCCAGCCGCCACTCTGCGCGGCCACCGGCTGAATGGCGGGGATGAGCCTCTGCCCTCCTTCGAGGATCTGCTCTCCCTCTGGCCGCAGCATCTGCCGATGCTGGCGGAAATGAAGATCGACGGGGGCACCGATCCGGCCGCCTTTGCCCTCAGGGTCGGCCAGCGCCTGCTGGAGTGGCCGGGCCTCGCCGCAGCGATGAGCTTTTCCGACATTGCCGTGCGCGCGCTACCCGAAGGCCTGATGCGCGGGCAGCTGATTGCGCCAAGCGCCCAGTATGGCGAGGCCTATTTCGATGCCTTCGCCGAAGCGGCCATCGCCGACGGGATCGACTATCTCGCCGTCCACCATACCGATGCTGCCCGCGCTGCGGCCGCGCTTGAGGGGGAGGATATGCCCTTCGTGGTCTGGACCGTGCGCACGCAGGCGGATCTTGCCGCCCTCAAGCCCCACCAGCCTGCCCTGATCTTTGAACACTTCAGCCCGGCGCTGGCGCTGGGCGCGATCGCGCCCTAGATTTGAGGGCCATGGACGCCGCCCTCCCCCAGATCAGCTCTGTTTCCACCCTCGCCGGCATTGATCCGGCCGAATGGAATGGCGTCGCCAATCCGCCGGGCGTGCCTTACGACCCGTTCCTGACCTGGGAATTCCTCGAAGCGATGGAAAGCTCCGGCGCGGCTACCCCGCGCACCGGCTGGCGCGGCGCGCATATCCTCGTGCGCGACGGCAATGGGCGCCTGCGGGCGGCCATGCCGATGTGGTTCAAATATCATTCGCGCGGCGAGTTTGTCTTCGACCAGAGCTGGGCGGAAGCCTGGGAGCGGGCGGGCGGGGAGTATTACCCCAAACTGCTCTGCGCCGTGCCATTTACCCCGGTAACCGGACGCCGCCTGCTGGTGGGGCCGGACGCCAACGCCTATCACGCCGCCCTGCTGGACGGGGCGCTGCAACTGGCCGAGCAGACAGGCGTGTCCTCGATGCACATCAATTTCATCGAAGAGACCGAAGCGCCCTTCCTTGAAGCGGCAGGCCTCCTGATCCGCACCGACCAGCAGTTCCACTGGCAGAATGACGGATACGGATCATTTGACGATTTCCTCGCCACCCTTTCCTCCGAGAAACGCAAGAACCTCCGCAAGGAGCGCGCCAAGGCGCAGGCCGGTCTAACCTTCCAGCATGTGCGCGGCAGCGAGATCACCGAAGACCATCTCGACATCTTCTTCGAGTTCTACATGGACACCGGCAGCCGCAAATGGGGCTCGCCTTATCTCACGCGGAAATCCTTCTCGATGCTCCGGGAACGGATGGCTGACGACCTCCTCTTCATCTTCGCCTGCGAGGAAGGCCGCATCATTGCCGGCGCGATGAACCTTGTCGGCTCGGACACGCTCTATGGCCGCTATTGGGGCACGCTGGACGGGCGGCCCATGCTGCATTTCGAAACCTGCTATTACCAGGCCATCGACTACGCCATCGCGCACGGTCTCAAAACGGTGGAGGCCGGGGCGCAGGGCGGCCACAAGCTCGCGCGCGGCTATGGCCCCGTCCTCACCCGCTCGGCCCACTGGATCGCCCATCCCGGCTTCCGCGACGCGGTGGCTGATTACCTGCAGCGCGAACGGGCGGCGGTTGACGAAGATTTCGGCTACCTGAAAGAGAGAACGCCGTTTAAGAAAGGGGAATGAGCGGGGCAGTCATTATCAGACGATGCGCAAGCGCGGAGGAAGCGGCGATTGTGTGCGCCCTGCTGAATGATGCGGGCATTCCAGCGAGTCTGGAAAACTGGCATCATGCAATGATCGACTGGGGCGCGCTTCAGGCATTGGGCGGTGTCGGCGTTCTGGTGCCCGCCGGTCAGTTCGACGACGCCAGGCGGGCGATCATCGAATACGCCGAGAGCGCTGAAGACCGCCTGTCGGCCGAGTTCCCAAAACTGGAAGACTACCCGCTGAAACCAAAACGGCTTCGCTACTACATCCTTCTCGCCTACTATACCGGCTTGGCCTATCTGCCGCTGATCGTCATCCCTGCCCTGATCGCGGGGGGTCTCAGAGTGTCCGCCGATGCAAAAATCTACGGCTTTGACTGGTCGCTCATACCCTTGCACTTCAACTGGATAGATTGGCTGGCACTCGCGCTCGCGCAAATATTCGCCGCAGCTTACTTCCTTGTCCCTCTATCTGTTTTCGTGTTTCTTGCACGCCGGTTCCTGAATCAGAGAGCAAGGCAGAAGCAGAGCGCATGACCCTTCACGCAGCCTACGATCCCGACAACATCTTTGCCAAAATCCTGCGCGGCGACATGCCGAGCATGAAGGTCTTCGAGGATGATGTCGCCCTCGCCTTCATGGATGTGTTTCCCCAAAGCGAAGGGCATACGCTGGTGATCCCCAAAGGCGTTCAGGCCCGCAATTTCCTCGACATGCCGCCCGATTATCTCGGCAGCTACATGCTGCGCGTGCAGCGGGTGGCCAAGGCGGTGGAATGGGGGCTGAAGCCGGACGGCCTGCGCGTGATCCAGTTCAACGGCGCCCCGGCGGGCCAGACGGTGTTCCATCTGCACTTCCACATCATCCCGATGTGGGAAGGCCGCGAACTCGGCCGCCATGGCACGGGCGCCATGGCAAAGCCGGAAGAGCTGGAACCGGTGGCCGCAAAGATCCGCGCGGCGATTTGAACAGTACTTTTAGCCCCCTCGCCCCTTTGGGGAGAGGGGGGTGGGGGTGAGGGGCGCGCCCTCTCCGGCTATAAGCGGATAAGTTGTAATTTGCCTCGCCCCCTCACCCCTGCCCCTCCCCCCAAGGGGAGAGGGGTTCAAGGAGCGGGCAATCAGATCCCCAGCTTCGCCTTCAGGATGTCGTTCACGGCCTTCGGATTGGCCTTGCCGCCCGAGGCTTTCATCACCTGGCCAACGAACCAGCCGAGGGTCTGCGGCTTGTCCTTCACCTTGGCGACCTGATCGGGGTTTGCGGCGATGATCTCGTCAACAACCTTTTCAATCGCGCCGGTATCGGTGACCTGTTTGAGGCCATGCTTCTCGACGATGGCCGCTGCCTCGCCCTCACCCGCAATCATCCGGGCAAAGACATCCTTGGCGATCTTGCCGCTGATCGTGTCGTTCGAGATCAGCTCGATCAGCCCGCCCAGCGAGGATGCCGAAACCGGGCTCTGGGAAAGTTCAAGGCCTTCCTTGTTCAGATAGCCGAACAGTTCCTGCGTCACCCAGTTGGCGGTGAGTTTCGCGTCGCGCCCTTTGGCGGCTTCCTCGAAGAAAGCGGCCTTGTCGGCGTCCGATGTCAGCACACCGGCATCATAGCGGGAGAGGCCATAGTCTTTCTCGAAGCGCGCGCGCTTCTGGTCTGGCAGTTCCGGCAGCGAGGCCCGGATTTCCTCGATCCAGGCCTGCTCGAACTCAAGAGGTAAAAGATCCGGGTCCGGAAAATAGCGATAGTCATGCGCGTCTTCCTTCGAGCGCATGGAGCGGGTCTCGCCCTTCACCGGATCGAAGAGGCGGGTTTCCTGATCCACCTTGCCACCATTCTCGATGATCTCGATCTGGCGGCGGGCCTCATATTCGATGGCCTGCTGGATGAAGCGGTAGGAGTTCATGTTCTTCAGTTCGCAGCGCGTGCCCAGATGGCTGAAATCGCCCGTCTCGCGGAACTTCTCATACTGGCCGGGGCGGCAGACGGAAACGTTCACGTCCGCCCGCAGATTGCCCTTCTCCATGTCGCCGTCGCAGGTGCCCAGCGCAATGACGATGGCGCGCAGCTTTTTCACATAGGCGGCGGCCTCAGCGGGCGAGCGCACGTCCGGCTTGGAGACGATCTCCATCAGCGCGACGCCCGAACGGTTGAGGTCCACATAGGTGGAGTTGGGGTCCATGTCATGGATCGACTTGCCCGCGTCCTGTTCAAGATGCAGGCGCTCGATGCGGCAGGGGAAGGAATAGTCTTCCTTGCCGGGCACTTCGACATCCACATCAATCTCGCCTTCGCCCACGATGGGGTGGGCGAACTGGCTGATCTGGTAGCCTTGCGGCAGGTCGGGGTAGAAATAGTTCTTCCGGTCGAAGCGGCTGTAGGTGTTGATCTTGGCCTTCAGGCCCAGGCCGGTGCGGATCGCCTGCTCCACGCAGAACCTGTTGATCACCGGCAGCATGCCCGGCATCGCGGCATCCACCAGCGAGACGTTGCAGTTGGGGTCAGCGCCAAAGGTGGTCGAGGCGCCCGAGAAAAGCTTGGCATTCGAGGCCACCTGGGCGTGGATTTCGAGCCCCATGACGACTTCCCAGTCGCCGGTTTCGCCTTTGATGCGGTAGGGGGTGCGCTCGGTCATCGCTTCTCTCAATCAATACCTGCAATTAAGGCGCCCTTCTAACCCTCGCCGGCTGGCCCTGTCGAGACACGCTGACACCGCACCTCGCCTGCCTTTGCAAGGCTGCAAAAAAAGGGCTTCAAATTGGCGGCAGATGGCGCAAAATCAGCTGAGGGGCACAAGGAGCCAGCACGGCCATGCTGTTCAAGATGATCCTCGATGGCGCCAAGGCTGAGGAACGGCCCATCGCGCGCGGCTTTCTCAAGCATATTGTGGCTGGCTTCGCCTGCGGCCTGGCGCTGGGGGCGGCTCTGGTGGCGGGCATCTTTCTGATGTTCAGCCATCTGGAGCTGAATGTGCCCTTCGTGTTCGTGGCCGCCATGCTGCTGCAGTTCGGGCCGATTGGCGGGCTGATCGGGGCGGGCGTCTATCTCTCGCAGATCACCGACCGCAACCGGGCCGAGGCGGAAGCCCCGCAGAGCGACAACGATGATGAAGACCGCCCCGGCGGGGGCACGAAAGCGCCGGTTACGCCGGCGAAGGCCAAACCCGTCTCTCGCCCGCCTAGATCTTCCCCTCTTCCCGCGCCCGCCTGACACGCTCGGCGCGCGCCGCCATCTTTTCCTTCATGGTGGCGGTGGAGGCTGCGCGCGTGGGCGCTTCAGCCGGGGGGGCTGGTTCGGCGGCGAGGGGAGGCTCGGGAGCGGCGGGCTCTTCTTCCTGCAGCTTGCCTTCCTGGATAAGGCGGCGGCGCCTTGCGGCCACGCGCGCTTCCCGCTCCCGCAGGGCGCGGCTTTTTCCACCGGTCAGCGAGCCGAGCCCCAGGGCGAGCGCCGGCTTCTTGCTGCCTTCCGCGCCGGGAACGGCATCTTCCTGCCGGCGGCGCAGGACATTGGAAATCCGCCACGCCACATACAGCGCGACAGCAATGCAGACAGCGATCATCGTCTGCATTTCGGGGGCAAACATGCTGTAACCATTCTGGGTAAGCACGCTGGCCATCAGAGCGAAGGAAATACCCAGCGTGATGGCAAAAATGATGAGAAATCGGGTCATACGCCCGATATTACCACCAGCGCTCCGGCTTGGCCACAAAGCCGGCTGCTTCTTCCAGCGCGCCGCCGACGCGGAAGCAGGCGCTCTCGTCCAGCGCCTTGCCGATCACCTGCAGACCCAGCGGCAGCCCATTGGCCGAAAGGCCGGCAGGCACCGCAATCCCCGGCAGACCCGCAAGGTTTGCCGTCACGGTGAACACGTCATTGAGATACATCTCGATCGGATCGCCCGATTTCTCGCCGAACGCAAAGGCAGGCGACGGGCAGGCCGGCGTCAGGATCGCGTCGCACTGCTCGAACGCATCCACGAAATCCTGGAAGATGCGCGTGCGGACTTTCTGTGCCCGGAGGTAATAGGCGTCATAGTAACCAGAGGAGAGCACATAGGTGCCGATCATCAGGCGGCGCTGCACTTCCTTGCCGAAGCCGCCAGCGCGGGTCGCCTCATAGGTGCCCGTCAGGTTGTTGCCCTCAACGCGCGCGCCGTAGCGCATGCCGTCATAACGGGCGAGGTTGGACGAGGCTTCCGCCGGGGCGACGATGTAATAGGCTGGCAGGGCATATTTCGTGTGTGGCAGAGAGATGTCGACGATCTCGGCGCCTGCAGCTTTGAGCCAGGCAATGCCCTGCTGCCAGAGGGCGTCGATCTCTTCCGAGAGCCCCTCGATGCGGTATTCCTTCGGAATGCCGATCTTCATGCCTTTTACGCCCTTGCGCACATCGGCGCGCCAGTCCGGCGTCTCGATGTTCAGCGAGGTGGAATCCTTGGGATCATGGCTGCACATGATCTCCAGCAGCAGCGCGCTGTCATCCACCGTCTTGGCAATCGGCCCGGCCTGATCGAGCGAGGAGGCAAACGCCACCATGCCATAGCGGCTGGCGCGGCCATAGGTCGGCTTGATGCCCACCGTGCCGGTGAAGGAAGCTGGCTGGCGGATCGAGCCGCCGGTGTCAGATGCCGTCGCCGCGAGGCAGAGATTGCCCGAAACGGCCGCGGCCGAGCCGCCCGAGGAGCCGCCCGGGGTCAGCCCGGCATTGTCGCCCTTGCGGCGCCAGGGGTTGATCGGGGGGCCAAAGCGCGAGGTCTCGTTGGACGAGCCCATGGCGAACTCGTCCATGTTGAGCTTGCCCAGCATGACGGCGCCTTCGTCCCAGAGGTTCTGGGTGACGGTCGACTCATAAGTGGGCGTGAACTCGCCCAGGATGTTCGAGCAGGCGGTCGTGCGAACGCCCTTGGTGCAATAGAGATCCTTGATGCCCAGCGGCGCGCCTTCCAGCCTGCCGCCCTCGCCATTGGCGATCCGGGCGTCGGAGGCTTTCGCCATTTCCAGCGCCTTTTCCGGCGTTTCGACGACATAGGCATTGAGGATGCGGGCCTTTTCCATGGCCGACAGGAAGGCCTGCGTGATCTCCACCGAGGAAAACTGCTTGGATTTCAGCCCATCCAGCGCGGCGGCGAGGGTCAGGTCGGTCAGGTCGGTCATCGGGAAATCCCATGGATAATAACCCCCGCCTGCTAGGCCCCAATGCCCAAAAGTTCAAGTGTCCGTGAGGCCGCTTGCTGCGGTTCCGGGCCGGGTGCACAGTGTGCCTCAAGGCTCACCTGCTCCTGGAGTTCCCCATGCTGAGATCCGCCGCCCTCATTTTCACCACCGCCCTGCTGGCCGCCTGCCAGTCGGCGCCGGGCACAGCAAAACCCCAGGGCATCGCCGCCTATGCCGATGACCCGCGCCTTGGCGAGCCGGTGGACCGCATCTGCTTTGCATCCAGCATTGACGGCTTCAGCAACAACACCCGCAACACCGTCGTCCTGCGCGAAGGGCGCGATTCGTATCTGGTCGAAGTGTTCGGCGCCTGCACGGACCTGGAATACGCCCAGAGCATTGGCATCGATTCCGCCACTGGATGCCTGACCAAAAGCGATGCGATCATTGTCGGCTACAGCCCCGGCGGCACCGGCATGGGCCCCCAGCGCTGCCACATCCGGGAAATCCGCAAATGGGACCCGAAAGCTGAAAAGCCCGCGGAACCTGCCGCCGAAACCGAGCCTGAATAATTTTCCCCGGCCCCCGGATGGCGGCTGCCTCCGGGCGTGCTAGACACCCCGCCCATGGCCACATCATCAGGGGGCGCGCGCGTCGAGGTCAAAACCTCGCCCCTTCACGGACGCGGATTGTTTGCTTCAACCGACATACCGGCCGGCGCGCTGCTTGGCGTCTATCCGCTGCTCATCCTGTCCCATGAAGACACCGAGCGGCTGAAGACCACACGCGTCTACCACTACGTCTTCTATGTCGATGAGCGCGCAGAAGACGGCGCCATGCGGGCCGCCGTGGCCTTCGGCAAGATATCCATGTGCAACCACAGCCCGGACGCAAACGCAGACTTCTACGTTGACGCCGAAGCAGAAACCGTCACCCTGACCTCGCGTGTCGCCCTCAAAGCGGGCGATGAAATCCTGATTGATTACGAGGACTTTGCTGACGAGGCGCTTTGAGCGGCGCAGCAGGCTCCCTCGACCCAGATATAAAATTGGAGGAATCCCCCATGAGCCAGACCGTTCCCGCAACCGGCCTGCAACTGCGCAGCCTTGTCACCAAAGACGGCAAGCTGGAGCTGTCGCTCGCCGAAGTCGCCGTGCCTGAGCCCGGCCCGGATGATGTGGTGATCCAGGTGGAAGCCACCCCGATCAACCCGTCTGATCTCGGCCTCCTCGTCGGGGGCGCCGACATGCGCACCGCCCAGGCATCGGGCACCAAAGACCGCCCGGTCATCACCGCCGATGTGCCCCAGGCGGCCCTGCGCGCCATGGCAGCGCGGCTCGACCTGTCCATGCCCGCCGGCAATGAAGGCGCCGGGCTTGTCGTTAAAGCCGGTTCCTCGCCCGCAGCGCAGGCCCTTCTGGGCAAGCGCGTCACCGGCCTCGGCGGCGAGATGTACGCCCAGTACCGGATGCTGAACGTCGCCCAGGTGATGGAGCTTCCCGCCGGCGCCACCTCGCGCGACGGCGCCTCCTGCTTCGTCAACCCGCTGACGGCGCTCTCC
The DNA here is from genome assembly GCF_013823385.1 of Hyphomonas sp. GTDB lineage: Bacteria > Pseudomonadota > Alphaproteobacteria > Caulobacterales > Hyphomonadaceae > Hyphomonas. Next base: position 11,960 of record NZ_PNMA01000015.1, on the reverse strand, counting down.
TTCGTGGAGACGATGCGCATGGAAGGCCGCAAGGGCATCGTCCACACAGCGGCCGCCTCAAACCTGGGCCAGATGCTGGTGAAGATCTGCCAGAAGGATAACGTCCCGCTGGTCAACATCGTCCGCAAGCAGGAACAGGCCGATCTGCTGAAAGGCCTCGGCGCGAAATACGTCATCGATTCGACCTCACCGAACTTCATGGAAGAACTGATCACCGCGCTTGCCGAGACCGACACCACGCTTGGCTTCGACGCCATCGGCGGCGGCCCGCTCGCCGGCCAGCTGCTGATCGCCATGGAAGCAGCCGCCAGCCGCAAGATGAAAGAGTTCAGCCGCTACGGCTCGGGCCAGGAAACGCAGGTCTACATCTACGGCCGGCTCGACATGTCGCCGACCACGGTGCCCCCCGGCGTCGGCTTTGCCTGGAACCTTTCCGGCTACCTGCTCACACCCTTCCTGCAGAAGGCCGGCGCCGAAGTGCGCGCCAAGATGCGCCAGCGCGTCATGGACGAACTGACCACCACCTTCGCCAGCCACTACACCGCCGAAATCTCGCTCGCCGAAGCGCTCGATCTCGACACCCTCCACGCCTACAACGCCAAGGCCACGGGCACGAAGTATCTGATCAATCCGAGCAAATAAGCAGAAGGCTAACCGGCCCTCCCAGCTTTCGTCATCCCGGTTTCGCCGCAGGCGAAGACCGGGACCCAGACCTGCCACAATTCTGGACCCTGGACATTGCCTTCGGCAATTCCGGGGTGACGCGCGCAGGTCGTTCTTTCAAATTGAGAGTGGCGAAGAGCGCCCCGAAACGCCTTAGCGCTTCAGATGCTCCAGCCCCTTGATCGCGCCCGGCGCAGCAACAGGCTGGCCACCCGGCTTCGCCTTGGGCTTTTCCGCTTTCGGTTTGCGGATTTCCTTTTTGGATTTCATTTGACCCTTGGCCATCGGTTCGCACTTTCAGTGACCGGGGCAAGAATCGCCCCTTCAAACCAATGTGATGCACAACTGCGCGGAATGTAAGGCGGGCAGCCGGTCTTATTCGGCGTCTTATTCCACAGCCTTCGGCACCACAAAAAACCCGTGCTCGCTGCGCGGAGCGTTGGCCAGCACCTGGTCCTGGATGTTGCCATCCGTCACCACGTCCTCGCGCATCGGCAGCTTGGTCTCCACCACCGAGGTCAGCGGCTCCACACCCTCGACATCCACTTCATTCAGCTGGTCGATCCAGCCGAGGATGCCATTGAGTTCACCGGCCAGCTCGTCCAGCCGCTCTTCCGGCACCGCAATGCGGGACAGGCGGGCAACTTTGCGGACATCGTCGCGGGTAACGCTCATGGGCCGGATTCCTGAAGAGACTTCCTGATAATCCCCGCCCCATACGCCATAGGCAGAGGCCCATCAAGGCTGTAAGGGACGCAGCGAACATGGCTGTGGTGGATCTCTTCGACCTGCCCCGCGAGGGCGTTCTTCTGGGCATCGACCCCGGAACCGCCACGATTGGCGTTGCCGCCACCGACCGCATCCGCATGATGGCCTCGCCCGTAGAGACGATCCTCAAGAAAAAGCTCGCCCCCGCGCTCGAGCGCCTCTTCCAGATCTACGACCAGCGCGAAGCCGTTGGCCTCGTCGTAGGCCTGCCGCTGAATGTCGATGGCAGCATGGGCCCCCGCGCCCAATCCGTCCGCACGCTCGTCTCCAGCCTCCTGAAGGTGCGAGACCTGCCCGTCGCCTTTCAGGACGAGCGCTATTCCTCCGCCGAAGCGGGCGACGTCCTGCGCGCCGCCGGGGCCTCCCGCCGCCACCGCGAAGCGGGGATCGACGCCGCCGCCGCCGCGATCATCCTGCAGGACGCCCTCTCGCGGCTGGAGCAGCGCCCATGAGCGCCTTCCTGATCGCGCTCCTGCCGGTCATCCTGATCGTTGCCCTCGGGCAACTTCTCTCCACCCGCCGCTGGATCGCGCCCGAAGCCTTCCGCTCGATCGACCGGCTCTCCTTCCTTGTGCTCCTGCCCGCCCTTATCGTGCGCGCACTGGCGAATGCCGAGTTCGACACCGCGCCCTGGCAGATGGTCGTCACCCTCATCGCCGCCCAATGCCTGATGGGCGTCATCGGCCTCGCCGCCTATGGCTGGCCGGGGATCAGCCGCCCCGCCATCGGCACGATCATCCAGTCAAACGTCCGCTGGAACACGATCATCGCGCTCTCCCTCGGCGCCGCGCTCTTTGGCGATGAAGGCGTCGCCCTTGTAGGCCTTGCCGCCGCCGTGATGATCCCGGCGGCAAACGTCCTCTCCGTCTACGCCCTCACCGCCCATGCCGAGCGCCCGCCTGGCACCAAACCCCGGCCATTCCTCGCCATGACACGCAATCCGCTGGTCATCGCCTGCGTCATCGGCATCGGCCTGGCTGCGGCCCACATTGAGATTCCGGCCGCGATAGATGAAACCCTGCGCATCCTCGCCAGCGCCGCCATCGCCACCGGCCTTCTCAGCGCCGGGGCGGGCGTAGACCTCAAAGCCCTGACCCGCGCGGGCCTGCGCACCTTCACCTGGTCGCTCATCCGCCTCCTGGGAATGCCCGCGCTCGTCCTGGCCATCGGCCTGATGATCGGCCTCAGCGGCCTGCCGCTCGCCATCGCGCTTCTCTGCGCGGCCACCTCGACCGCCCCCAACTCCTACGTCCTCGCCCGCGAACTCGGCGGCGACACGACGCTGGCGGCTAACCTGATCGCCGTGCAGACGCTGCTGGCGGCCATCACCCTGCCGCTCACCTGGGCCCTGATCCTGTGGCTGGGGGCGGTTTGACCGTCAATCCGCGCGCCCAAAGGTCTTCCAATTCTCTCGTTTTCGTCACGCTCGATGGCCGCAGGCCATCTGAGCGCCCATCTCCTGCCTTCACCCGCTGCGCCCACGAAGGCGTTCGAAGCTGGGCCCTCAGACGGGCAAAGCCCGTCGAGGGTGACGACCGGATGGGTAGATACCCATCTCAAAGTAACGTCCCCCAAAGGCTTGCCCTGCCTCAGAATCCCGCCTACACCGCCGCAAATCTGAGGTATTCCGATGGCGCCGCGTAGGCCAGACTACACCTTCACCCACGAGCATCTGCTCGGAATCGAAGGCCTTCATCCCCTCGATATCGCCCATATTCTCGACCTTGCAGACAGCTATGCCGAAAAGACGCGCGCCGGCATCCGGCCCGATCCGGTGCTGACCGGCAAGACGGTGGTAAACCTCTTCTTCGAGAATTCCACGCGCACGATGTCGAGTTTTGAGATCGCCGCCCGCCGCCTTGGCGCCGATGTGGTCTCGATGCCGGTGGCCAACTCCTCGGTGAAGAAGGGCGAAACCCTCATCGACACGGCGATGACCCTCAACGCCATGAAGCCGGACGCCCTCGTCGTGCGCCATTCGGCCTCAGGCGGGGCAAAGCTCCTCTCCCGCAAGGTCGACTGCGCGGTGATCAATGCCGGCGACGGCACCCATGAACACCCGACCCAAGCGCTGCTCGACCTGCTCACGATCCGCCGCGTAAAAGGCCGCATCGAGGGCCTGAAAGTCGTCATCTGCGGCGACCTCGCCCATAGCCGCGTTGCCCGCTCCACAACCATGGCGCTCCACCTGATGGGCGCGCGCGTGCATCTCTGCGGCCCCAGAACGCTGATCCCTCCGGGCACGGACACCTGGGGCGCCGAAAGCGCAGGCACCGATTTCGACAAGGTGCTGAAAGGCGCAGACGTCGTCATGATGCTCCGCCTGCAGCTGGAGCGCATGAACGGTTCCTTCCTCCCCAGCCGCCGCGAATATTTCCGCTATTTCGGCCTCACCCAGGCCCGCCTCGCCCTCGCCAAGCCCAACGCTACCGTGATGCACCCCGGCCCGATGAACCGCGGCGTCGAGATCGAAAGCATCATTGCAGACGGCCCCAGCTCGGTCATCACCCAGCAGGTCGAAATGGGCGTCGCCGTGCGCGAAGCTGTCCTCCACCTTCTCGCCGGAGGAAAGTCATGAGCCTGCAGATCATCAATGCGCGCCTGCTTGATCCGGCCACGGAGCTTGACAGCCCCGGCGCCATTCTCATCGAAGACGGCAAGATAAAGGACATCCGCGAAGGCGCCGAATCCGCCTTTCCCGGCGTGGAAACGACCATCGACGCGGCCGGCCTCTGCCTCGCCCCCGGCCTGATCGATATGCGCGTCAAGACCGGCGAGCCCGGCGACGAGCAGAAGGAAACACTGGAAACCGCCGCCCGCGCGGCCCTTTCCGGCGGCATCACCAGCTTCGTCGTGATGCCCGACACGCGCCCCGTGATCGATGACGTGGCGCTCGTCCAGTTCATCGCCGAGCGTGCCCGCGAAACTTCCAAAGCCCGCATCTATCCCGCCGGCGGTCTCACCGTGGGCCTTGCCGGCGAAGCGATGGCCGAGCTTGGCCTGATGGCCGACGCCGGCGCAATCCTCTTCACCAATGGCGACATTCCCGTCGCCAATGCGCAGGTCATGAAGCGCGCGATGGCCTATGCCGCCAGCCGCGGCGCCATCGTCATGTCCCGCCCCGACGAGCGCGCGCTCACCGGCAGCGGCGTGATGAATGCCGGCGCTTTTGCCGCCCGCGCGGGCCTCTCGGGGATTCCGCCCGAGGCCGAATGGATCGGCGCGATGCGGGATGTGACGCTGGCCGAGCAGACCGGCTGCACGCTGATCCTCGATCAGGTCTCCACGGCCCGCACGCTGGAAATCGCCACCGCCGCCCGCAAGCGCGGCGCAAAAGTGTACACCACGGCCGCCGCCCACTCCCTCTTCTTCAACGAGCGCGATGTCGGCGACTATCTCACCTATTGCAAGGTGAACCCGCCCTTCCGCGACGAGGCCACCCGTCAGGGCCTGATCGAAGCGCTCAAAGCCGGAGAGATCGACGCCGTCGTCTCCGCCCATGATCCTCAGCCCCCGGAAGAAAAGCGCCTGCCCTTCGGCGAAGCGGCCTTCGGCGCCGCAGGCCTCGAGACGGTGCTTTCGGCGCTGCTGAACCTGCATCATGACGGCCCGCTCACCCTGCTGGAAGCCATCGCCCCGGTCACCCTCGGCCCCGCCACCATCCTCGGCCTGCCCCAGGGCCGTCTGGCGAAGGATGCCCCGGCAGACGTCATCCTGTTCAATCCCGGCAAGCCCTGGCTCTGCGAGCGGGAAGATCTTCTCTCCCGCTCCACCAACTCCCCCTTCGATGGCCGCCGCCTGCAGGGCCGCGTGATGCAGACCTTCGTGGGCGGAGAGCGCGTGTTCAAGCGGTAGGGGAATGCAGAAGCGCAACAACCTCACAACGGGCCCCATCGGCCCGGCGCTGATCGCCTTCACGCTCCCCACGCTTGCCTCTTCCATCCTGCAATCGGCCAATGGCTCGATTGATACGATCTGGGTCGGCCGCCTCCTCGGCGAAGACGCCGTCGCCGCCACCACCAACGGGAACCTCGTCGTCTTCCTGCTGACGGCTTTCGTCTTCGGCTTCGGCATGGCCTCCACCATCCTTATTGGCCAGTCGATGGGCCGCAATGATGTGACCGCGGCCCGGCGTGTTGTCGGCACCGTGATCGGTACCTTCCTGCCCATCTCGGCGGCCCTCGCCATTGCCGGCTGGTTTCTCGCGCCGGCCCTGCTGGGCGTGCTGGAAACGCCAGCCGAGGTCGTGCCGCTCGCCATCCAGTTTCTTCAGATCGTCTTCCTCGCGCTGCCACCCATCCTTATCATGACGATGCTGATGATGGCCCTGCGCGGGGCGGGCGACGCGATGACGCCCCTGATCTTCATGGCGGTGGCGGTTGTTGTCTGCGCGTCCCTGAACCCTTTCCTCATCCTCGGCATCGGCCCTTTCCCGCGCCTCGGCATCGGCGGCTCGGCCCTCGCGCTGACGCTTGCCAACTATATCAGCCTCATCGCGATGCTGATCTACATCTACCGCCGCGACCTGCCGCTGCGCCTGCGCGGGCCGGAACTGGCTTACCTGAAGCCCGATCTTTCCATCCTGCGTCTGATGGTCGTCAAAGGCTTCCCCATGGGCCTGCAGATGATCGTCATCTCCGGCTCGCTGCTGGCCATGATGTCCCTCGTCAACCGGCAGGGCGTTGACACCACCGCCGCCTTCGGCGCCACCCAGCAGCTCTGGACCTATGTGCAGATGCCCGCCATGGCCATCGGCGCGGCTGTCAGCGCCATGGCCGCCCAGAATATCGGCGCAGGCCGCTGGGACCGGGTGAACCAGATCACCCGCACCGGCATCCTGTTCAACCTCGCCCTCACCGGCGCGCTGGTTGTGCTGCTCCTGCTGACCGACCGGGCGGCGATGACAATCTTCCTCGGCAGCGCCAGCGACGCGGTTGCCATCGGCCAGAACATCGCCCGCCTTGCCACCTGGGGCTTCATCCCCTTCGCCGTCACCATGGTGCTGTTCGCCACGGTGCGCGCCAATGGCCAGGTCATCTGGCCGCTGATCATCCTCTTCATCTCCATGTTCCCGGTGCGCCTCGGCTTCGCCTATGGCCTCCAGGGCTGGCTCGGTTCGGACGCCATCTGGTACAGCTTCCCCGCCGGCATGGTGGTCACCATGCTGCTCGCCATCGTGCTTTACCGTTTCGGCAACTGGCGCAGCGAACGGGACATGCGCGTGCCAGACGCGGAAACAGCCGAAGCCTCTGCCCTGGCGGCCACTGTTTCGGGCGAAACCACCTCCTCCATCGGCGCAGCTGCCAATCCCCCGCGCCGCAGGGAGGAAGACTAGGCCCGCAGGGTGTTTGCGCTGCGGATTTTGAGGCTATAGGTATTCTCCTGCCCCACCGGCCCGCTGAATTGCCCCTCCATCAGGAACGCCCGAATGACCACGACGACCGACCTCATCAGCCGCTATTACGCCGCCTTCAACGCCAAGGACTGGGCCGGGATGGCGGGCTGCGTCTCGGAAAACATCAACCATTTCGTCAATGAGGGCGACAAGCGCGGCGGGCGCGCCGCCTTTGCAGACTTCATCGCCCATATGGACGATTGCTATGACGAGACGCTGACCGATATCGTCGTCATGGCCTCGCCCGACGGCACCCGCGCCTCGGCCGAATTCATCGTCAACGGCGTCTACAAGAAAACCGATGCGGGTCTTCCCGAAGCGCGCGGCCAGACCTACCGCCTGCCCGCCGGCGCCTTCTTCGATGTGAAGGATGGCGAGATCCAGCGCGTCACCACCTATTACAATCTCAAGGAATGGATCCGTCAGGTTTCATGATCGTCCGTCCCCTGACAGGAGAGGATCTGGAACGGGCGCTGCCGGCGCTGGCGCGGCTGCGCATCGAGGTGTTTGCCGCCTTCCCCTATCTCTATGCCGGCACAGAAGACTACGAGCAGAAATACCTGCGCAGCTTTGCAACCGCGCGCGACGCCTTCATCATCGCCGCCGAGGAAGACGGCGAGATCGTCGGCTGCGCCACCGGCTCTGCAATGGAAGCGCATCACGGCGAATTTGCCGCCCCGCTGAAAGACGCAGGCTTTGATCTGGCGGGCACCTTCTATTTCGGCGAATCCGTGCTGAAGCCGGATTTCCGCGGGCGCGGCCTCGGCCATGCCTTCTTCGATGCGCGTGAGGCGCACGCAAGGGAACGCGGCTATGCCCGCGCCTGCTTCTGCGCGGTGGACCGCCCGTCAGACCATCCGCGCCGCCCGGCAGATTACAGCCCGCTTGACAGTTTCTGGCAGAAACGCGGCTATCGCAAACTTCCCGGCATCGTTACGGATTTCGCTTGGCCTACGGAGCCGGGCGGTCCAGACCTCACCCACCCCATGAACTACTGGCTACGCGAATTCTGATCCCGGCGCCTCACTTCAAGAAAGACTGCTGAATGTCCCGCACTTTACCCAGCTTGATCCTCGCTGCCGCCCTGACGCTCGGGGCCTGCGCCCCCGCCGCCACGCCGCCGCCCGCCCCGGCAGAGTTGCCCGAGGCCAATGCGGAGAACATCCGCGCCGATATGGAATTCCTGGCCTCCGACGATCTGGAAGGCCGCGAAGCGGGCACGCCCGGCTTTGATCTGGCGGCCGATTATGTCGCCGCCGAGTTCGCCGAGATCGGCCTCAAGCCTGCCGGAGACGCCGGCAGCTATATGCAGACGATCACCTTCCTGCGCTCTGTCCGCGCGCCCGCAGGCCGGCTGATGGAAGTCACGAGCACCGCCACCGGCGCGCCCGTTCCGTTCACGGAGAATGTGGATTACGCCATGGGCAATTCCCTCTCCGCCCCCAATTCCGATGTCACCGGCGAAGCCGTGTTCGTCGGCTTCGGCATCGTGGCGCCGGACCTTGGCCGGGATGACTATGCCGGGCTCGACCTCAACAGCAAGGTCGCCGTGATGCTTTCGGGCACGCCCAAAGGCATCCAGAGCGAGGAGCGCGCCTTCTACGGAAGCCGCAAATTCATGAACGCGTCCGAGCGCGGCGCCATCGCCGTCGTCACGCTGGAAACGCCCACCTCGCGCGGGGTCTATCCCTTCGAGCGTCTGATCCGTGAAGGCCGCCTCGATGGCGCCAGCCTCACCTGGATCGGCGCAGACGGCGCCCCGTTCAGCAGCGCGCCCAATATCAAGGCCGGTGCCTCCGTATCCATGGATAGCGCGGCGAAACTGTTTGAAGGCACCGGCGAAAGCTGGCCCGCCATCCTTGAAGCGGCAGAAGCGGAAGGGGGCAATGTCAAGGGCTTCGCCCTTCCTTATACGGTGCATCTCACCCAGGCTTCAACGCACGATCAGGTCCAATCGGCCAATGTCATCGGCATGATCGAGGGCACAGACCCAGTCCTCAAGAACGAAGTCATCGTGCTGACCGCCCATCTTGACCATATCGGCATTACGCGCGGCATCGAAGGCGACCAGATCAACAATGGCGCGCTCGACAATGCCAGCGGCACGGCCACGCTTCTGGAAGCCGCCCGGATGCTGAAGGCCGGCCCGCCGATGAAGCGCTCGGTCATGTTCATCGCCCTCACCGCTGAAGAAAAAGGCCTCCTCGGCGCGCAGTATTTTGCCCAGAACCCGACCGTGCCGAAGGGCAATCTCGTCGCCAATGTCAATCTCGACATGCCGATCCTGACCTACCCCTTCACCGATCTCGTCGTCTTCGGCGGCGCCCGCTCCACCATCCTCGACGCGGTCGAAAAGGCCGCCGCCGAAATGGACATCACCCTCAGCCCGGACCCCGTCCCCGATCAGGGCCTCTTCACCCGGTCTGACCATTTCCGCTTCGTCGAAGCGGGCATTCCGTCTGTCTATCTCATCCCCGGCTGGGAAAATGGCGGCGCCGAAGAGTTCGCCCGCCACATGACGACCAACTACCACCGCCCGTCAGACGACATGACCAACTCGATCGACTTTGACGCCGCCGCCCGCTTTGCCGCCATCAAGGCGCGCATCGCGCTCGCCCTCGCCAATGCCGATCAGCGCCCCCTCTGGCGGAAGGAGGATTTCTTCGCCCGCCAGTTCGACGGCCCGATGGAGCCCTGATCCTCTCCGCGACCCGGCCCCGCAAGGGGCCGGGCAGCCCCCTCCGGCCGGTAAGACACTGGAATCGCAGGCCCTCTCGTTAGGTCAGTCGTGGACAGTCCCTTAAGGGTCGTTAAAGTCCGCCGCGAGACTGAAGCGGGCGCCCTGGCGCCGAGGCTTCACACCCGGAGGAGATACGTCATGCACCCCTGTCATCACGCGCGGACCCACCCTGACAAACCCGCCATCATCATGGCCGGATCGGGCGAAACGATCACGTTCCGCCAACTGGACGAGCGCTCCAACCAGATCGCCCACGCCCTGCGCGCCGCCGGCTGCCAGCCCGGCGACACCATCGCCATCTTTGCGGAAAACTCGCCGCGCTATTTCGAAATCTGCTGGGGCGCCCAGCGCGCCGGTCTTTACTATGTCTGCATCTCCTCGCGCCTCACGGCCCCGGAAGTTCAGTACATCATCGAGGATTCCGGCTCGAAACTGCTCATCGCCGGCGCCAACAAGGCAAGCGTCGCCCTGGAAGCCGCCAGGGCCGCCGGCCTCACCGACCTCTGGTCGATCGACGGCGAAGTTGCCGGCTTCACGGCCCTGGAGGCCCACGCCGCCCCCTTCCCGAAGACGCCGGTTGCCGACGAAATGGCCGGCACCGACATGCTCTACTCCTCCGGCACCACGGGCCGCCCGAAGGGCATCCGCCCGCCGCTGGAGCGGAACCTGCCGATCGATGCCGACAACATCCTCGTCCAGATCGCTCGCGCCATGTCCGGCGCCAATCCGGACTCGGTCTATCTCTCGCCTGCCCCGCTTTACCATGCCGCGCCGCTGCGCTGGTGCATGACCTTCACGCGCATCGGCTCCACCGTCATCGTGATGGAAAAGTTCGATCCGGAAGAATTCCTCAAAGCGGTCGAGAAATACAAGGTCACGCACACCCAGGTCGTGCCGACCATGTTCGTGAAGATGCTGAAACTGCCCGAAGACGTCCGCAAGAAATATGACGTCTCCAGCATGACCTTCGCCATCCACGCCGCCGCCCCCTGCCCGGTGCCGGTCAAGGAACAGATGATTGCCTGGTGGGGCCCGGTCATCGACGAATACTATGCCGGCTCTGAAGGCAACGGCATGACCTATGTGAAAAGCCCCGACTGGCTGACCCACAAAGGCACCGTCGGCCGCGCCATCCATGGCAAGGTCCACATCTGCGACGAGGAAGGCAACGAGCTTCCCATCGGTGAGGAAGGCCAGGTCTATTTCTCCGGCACCACGCCGCCGAACTATCACAACGACCCGGAAAAGAACAAAGCCGCCCTCAACCCCAAACATCCCGACTGGTCGTCGCTGGGCGATGTGGGCAAGCTGGACGAAGAGGGCTTCCTCTACCTGACGGACCGCAAGGCCTTCATGATCATCTCCGGCGGGGTAAACATCTATCCGCAGGAAACCGAGAACGTCCTCATCACCCACCCGAAAGTGGCCGATGTCGCCGTGATCGGCGTGCCCGATGAAGACTTCGGCGAGGCCGTCAAGGCCGTCGTCCAGCCGATGCCGGGCATTGCGCCGTCTGAAGAACTGGCTGCCGAGCTGATGGCCTTCGCGCAGGCAAATCTCTCGAAGCTCAAATGCCCCAAGAGCATCGACTTCGACCCCGAACTCCCCCGCCACCCGACCGGAAAACTCTACAAACGCCTCATCCGCGACCGCTACTGGGGCAACAAGAACAGCCGCATCGTCTGATCCGGCCAAAGAGCATTCAAGCCAGCGGCGCGGGACAGCAATCAGTCCCGCGCCGTTTTCTTTTGCCCGGAAGGGGCGCAGGAATGCCGTTGGAGTTTTTTGGAGTCCCGTTGGAGCTTTCCGGAAAAACCTCCAACGGCATTTCAAGCGGATAGCCACCCCACCCGCTGCTCGGGTAATCGCGGTGCGATTGCTTTTCCTCGCAGCCCCCATAGCCATGGGGAGGGGGCAAATCGTGCATTGGGAGAGCAACCCTCACCCAACAACGCAACAGGTCCCCTCCCCACGGAGGTGGGGAGGGATAGGGTGGGGCCCCTCTCCGCAAATCCGCACCCTATCCAACAAAATTCCCGCCAAACCTGCAGCAAACAGGCAGAAAAAACTTTCTTTTCCCACCCCCTCCGGGAACGGAGCTATACTCCGCCCCATGTCGCCCCAGATCGCCGCCCGCCTCTATGCCCATGTGCTGCCAGTCTTCTGGCCATACCTCTGGCTGCAGCTGCGCTGGATCTTCAAACGTCAGGACAAGGAACTCAGGACCCTCCTGATCTCGGTCAGCAAATGGGGCCATGTCCACATCGTCCATGTCGGCGACCACTGGAGGGCCTACAAGAAACCCAAAGCCGTCAAACCGAGTTGGGACAATCCCATCTGGGAAAGTCATATTGCGCCAAACCTCGCTGTCATCTTCTCGGAAGACTCCAAACT
>NZ_PNMA01000014.1 GCF_013823385.1 Hyphomonas sp. | reverse complement strand
TCGATGGCATCGGCCACCTGTTTGAGATTGAGAGGACGCAAATGCGCCACGCCATGAGCAAAGAAACCATCCTGCTGGCGGACGATCTCGCTCGCCACCTTCAGGATCGTGCGGGCCCGCTGGTCGAGGGACTTGACCAGCCAGCTCGCCGACGCGGCGCATTCGGAGATGAATTCCTTCTCCTTCTCGCGCATCGGCAGGGCGGTGACTTCGGCATAATAGGCCTTGTCCATCAGCACACGGGGCAGATTGTCGGAATTGAGTTCCACGGCAAACATGCCATTGGGCAGTTCACGGACATACACATCCGGCGCCACGGCGACCGTGGTGTCGCTGGAAAAACCCGCGCCCGGCTTGGGCGAAAGCTGGCGCAGTTCCAGCAGCATGTCCTGGATGTCGGCCTTGTCGACGCCGCACACATCCATCAGCGCCTTCATGTCATGCTTGGCCACAAGATGCAGATTGTCCAGCATCGCCTGCATCGCCGGGTCAAGGCGGCCGCGATCCTTCAGCTGCAGCGCAAGGCATTCAGGCACGGAGCGGGCCATCACGCCGGTCGGGTCAAAGCCCTGGCAGACGGTGAGAACGGCTTCAACATTGGCGATGTCGGCGCCCAGCGCCTTGGCCACATCCTCCAGCGGCGCGCGCAGGTATCCGGTCTCGTCCATCTCGTCGATCAGGCGGGCGGCGATCAGCCGGTCAGCGGCCGAAAGGCCCGCAAAGCTCAGCTGGGAATGGAGATGCTCATGCAGCGTCACATCGCCGGAGACATTGGCCGCATAATCGAAATCTTCCGAGGCCGGACCATTGGAGGCGCCCGACCAGTCGGTGGTGGCAGACGGCCCGCGCGCATCGGCGGCCAGGGCCGCATCAGAGCCCGTGCCCGGCTCGAACACGTCTTCACCCGGCGCGTCCAGCTGGTCGCGGGCTTCGCCAAGGCCGGAGCGCTCGTCGAGGGTCAGCTGTTCGCGGCTCTTGGGATCGCTTCCTTCGGCGGCCGCGCCAGCGCCCTCATCCTCGATCTTCACGAGCAGCGGATTGCGCTCAAGCTCGGCCTCGATGAATTCGGAAAGCTCCTGGTTCGACAACTGAAGAAGCTTGATCGCCTGCTGAAGCTGCGGCGTCATTACCAGGGACTGGCCCTGGCGCATGTCGAGTGATTGTTTCATGGCCATCGGCCGCGCCCCCTGAGATCAAGCGGCGAACTGTTCACCCAGATAGACCCTGCGCACATCCTCATTCTTCAGCACATCCTCTGGCGTGCCGGTGAACAGAACTTCACCATCATACATGACATAAGCCCGGTCCACGATCTGGAGCGTTTCACGCACCTGGTGATCCGTGATCAGAACACCCAGGCCGCGCTGTTTCAGATAGCGGACAAGTTCGGAAATGTCGGAGATGGCGAGCGGGTCGATGCCGGTGAACGGTTCGTCCAGTAGCATGAAGCTCGGACGGGAAGCGAGCGCGCGGGCGATCTCCACGCGCCGCCGTTCACCGCCCGACAGGGAGGTGGCAGGCTGGTTGCGCAGATGTTCGACATGCAACTCGCTGAGCAGGCCATCGACCTGTGCCATCCGCGCGGCGCGGTCGGGTTCGACCAGTTCCGCCACGGCGAGCACATTCTCTTCTACTGTCATTCCCCGGAAGATCGAAGCTTCCTGCGGAAGATACCCCACGCCCAGACGGGCGCGCTGATACATCGGAAGGCGGGTAACATCCTCGCCATCGATGGAAATGGAACCGGAATCGGCTCCGATCAGCCCCATGATCATGTAGAAGCAGGTGGTCTTGCCGGCCCCGTTGGGTCCAAGCAGGCCGACGACTTCTCCCCGCGCAAGGGAGAGCGAAACATCGCGCACAACCTGACGCTTGCCAAAGGCCTTGGCGAGGTTGCTGACGACAAGGCCTTCGGCCGGTTCGCTCATGATCTGGTCATTCCCTTTACGTGGGGCGGTATCGCCGCCCTCTGCTACCCTAGACCGTCATGCTTAAGATCGGCTTCAGGATTCCGTCAAAATTCACCGGTTCGTCTGAGGCTGGCTGTCCGGATCGATCACCATCCGGGTGCGCCCGCCGCCGCCTTCCAGCGTGGTGCGGCGATTGCTGATCTCCATTTTCAGGCGCTGGCCCTCGGCCACGTCGCGGTCCCGCATCAGGGCGACATTGCCGGTCATGGTGATGGTGTCGGTGGCAAGTTCGTAAATCCCGCGATCCCCCTTGGCCTTAAGTTCTGGGGTCACATAGTAGACGTTGCCTTCCGCCAGGATCGACTGGACCTCGCCAAAGCCGGCCGCCACGCCCTGGGTGCTGGCGCCGGGGGCCGGCTGGCCGGTGAAGAGGATGGTCACGGTATCTGCCCGCAGGCGCGCCGTGCCCTGGCGGATGTCGACATTGCCCACCAGCAGCACCTTGCGCTCGCGCTCCAGGCTCTCGGTCCGTTCGGAATTGATATAGATCGGCCCGCCCTCCGAAGAGATCTGCGCCTGGGCCGGCACGCCCATCAAAAGGCCAAGCACAAGGCCGATACCGGCTGCCTTAAGGAGTGCCATCTTATTCACCTTCACGCGTTCCTGCCGATGGTTCGGACTTGCTGGGATAGATCACTGTCTGGACATTGCCCTTGAAGACGATGCGATCACCGCCATCAAGGATTTCATACGAGTCTGCCCGGATATCTCCAAGAGGGCCCCTGCCCTGCAAGGGCGAAAGGCCTTCGACACGGTCTTCGGCGACATGCAGGCGGGCGCCCTGGGAATTGAACATGTAACCGGCCGCGTCGGAGATGCGGACATCCTCGTAGAGTTCCAGAATGCCGGTATCGCGGTCATAGAAGCCCGAGGGGGCCTGCACTTCGGTGCCCTTGGAATCGCGCAGCACCGGCCCGATCAGATCCACCGCCCCGTCGCGGGAGCGCCGGCGCTTGGCCGCGTCAGCCGTAATCGTGAAAATCTCGCCGGCCGCATCGCGCCCGGTAAAGCGCGGATTGATCATCGTCACCGCCTGGGTGTCGTCCACCGGCGGCGGGCGGCTTTCCTGATTGATGGCGCTGCGCACGATATAGCCGAGGAAAAGCCCGATGGAGACGGCCGCGGCCGCCACCAGCCCATAGCGCAGATACTTCACCCGCGAAGACCGGCGCCGCGCCTGCGCCAGCGTCAGCTGCCGCCGGGGCGCCCAGAGCGAAATCGGATCATTGTGGCGGGTTGCGTCCATGGAGGCGGGCAAAATCCGGCTAAACTGCAGTCAACCGGGAGTCTTACCCGTGATATCCGCCCTGTGAAAGCACGAGAAGACAGGTATCGGCGAGACTTTGCTCAGCTGTGAGCAAAAATGTCCTCGTCCGGCCAGCCGGCGAGGTCAAGGTCCGCCCGGACCGGCAGGAAGGCAAAGCAGGCCTCGGCCAGCTCCCTGCGGCCCTCACGCTCCAGCATGGCCTCAAGACCGGCCTTGATCTGGTGCAGATACAGCACATCGCTGGCCGCATACTGGATCTGCGCGTCGGTTAGCTTGTCCTGGCCCCAGTCGGAGCTCTGCTGCGCCTTGGACATGTCCACACCGGCCACTTCGCGGGCCACATCCTTCAGCCCATGCTTGTCAGTATAGGTCCGGGCAAGGCGCGAGGCGATCTTGGTGCACCAGATCGGCGCGCAGGTGATGCCCATCCAGCGCTTCATCATCACCACGTCAAACCGGGCAAAATGGAAGATCTTCAGAACCTTGGGATCGGTCATCAGCGCCTTGAGGTTCGGGCAGTCATAATCGCGGCTGAGCTGCACGATGTGCGCCTTGCCGTCGCCGGCAGAGATCTGCACCAGGGTGAGATTGTCCCGCAGGGGGTTCAGGCCCATCGCCTCGGTATCGACGGCAATCACGGGGCCAAGGTCGAGACCTTCGGGAAGGTCGCCCTTATGGAGGGTGATCTGGTTCATATAGCGGCCCTTATCACGGCGCGCGTTAAGCGCAAGTCAAAGGCGCCGCTTACCCCTGCGCGCGCTTGCCCGCCACAATGGCGGCATCCAGCGCCGAAAGGAAGCGTGAACGGTCCGCCTTGCTGAAGGGCGCCGGCCCGCCTGCCCCGATCCCGGCAACGCCCACCCGCCGGTCTGCCATGATCGACCGTGTGGCCAGCGCCGTGCCGATGGAGTCGTCCGTAAACGGCTTGCCCGAAGGGCTGAGCACACGCGCCCCGGCCTTCAGGCTGCGATCAGCCAGGGGAATGTCCGCCGTCACCACAATCGCGTCCGGCCCGGCCGCTTCGGCGATCCAGTCATCGGCCGCATCGAAGCCGTCACTGACAATCTTGCGCGAAATCAGGGCGTGTTCGGGAATGCGCAGATAGGAATTTGCCACCACGACAACTGCCACCTGATGGCGCAGGGCCACCATGTAGATCTCGTCCTTCACGGGGCAAGCATCGGCATCGACAAGGATACGAACGGTCATTCGGTCTCCATCGCCGCAATCCATTCCCGGATCAAGGCGAGGCTGTCAGGATCGGTGACGCTGCGGCCAAGCTCGGGCATGGCAACGCCCGGCTCGGTGGAGGCCATGCGGTAGAGCAGGATCGAGGCATCGGGATCGCCCGGCACGATCACCTGTTTCAGCCCGCCCGAGCCGCGCCCGGCGGCCACGGGATGTTTCAGGATGCCGATCCGCGCAGGCCCCGTCTCGGTGGAGGAAAGCCAGAGGCCGGAATTGGATGCCGATCCGTCCGCCTTGTGACAATGGGCGCAGTTCACGTCCAGCCAGGCCCGCGCCCGCAGATCGAGCGGCGCGGAGGGATCAAAGGCGTAAGGCTCTCCCGCCACACCCTCCGGCAAGCCGGAAAGAATGCCCGCCGCTTCCCAGCGGGCAAGCTGGCCCTCATGGGCGAGGTGGCGCGCCTTCGGGCCAATGGGGGCGATATCCTTGCCCGTCTGATGGCAGGTCTTGCACTGGTTCTGATTGGGCATGGCGTAACGCAGCTGAAGCGGCGCGCCATCCGGGCTGATCGTCTCGATGCCGATCCGCTGGCCGGCAGGGCTGTAGACCGCCTCGGTCTGCGCCGCGTTCCAGACATAGGGATAGGCCGCCCAGCCGCCCGCCTTGTGAATGAGGAGGCGCGTCTCCACCCGCCACTGGCCATCCTCCGGCGCGCGCATGTCGGGGGCAAAGGCAAAGGTCTTCACCAGCACGGAACCGACCGGGAAATCGAACACCTCCGTTTCGCGATAGGCCGCCGTCTGGCCGCCGGGCACGAACACGAAGCGGTGCTTGGCGGCGTGATCGGTGAACAGCGGATTGATCAGGTCATAGGGCAGAACGCCGGGCGCAGGCGCCCCGGTGGCCATATCGGCAAACAGTCCGTAATCGGAAAGGCTGGGCGCCGGGTCATCCGCCAGGATCACGCCCATATCTGGCCCCCGCGCGCCCTTCCCTGCCGGCGCACAGGCCGCCAGCAGGAAAAGCGAGGCAAGCAGGACCAGCCGTCTCATCGGTGCGGCGGCGTCAGCGGTCAGCTTGCGGCAGAACGATGGCGGCAGGCTCGGCAACCGCGCTGGCCGCCGGGCGTTCCGGAGACGGCGCCATCGCGGCCGGATCAATCGGATACTTGCCCAACCCCAAGCTGATGAAGCCGGCTTCCGGCCCCTCCAGCACCGCAAGGTTCACATCCTGCGCCGCGCCCTCGCCCCAGCGGTCCACCCCGTCCCAGACAATCGCTGGCAGCGTGCCGCCCAGCGCAGCTGCAAGCGGGGCAAGATCGCCCTGCGGATCATTGCCGCCCGCGCCATAGAAATTGTCGCGCAGCACCAGATCCCGCGGCAGCGGATTATAACGCTCATCCGTGAACGGCAGCGAATAGGACATGATCAGCACATGGGCCGATCGGTTGTCGTCAAACTTGTTGTCGAACACGTGCACATTCTGATTGGCCATCACGATGACGCCGGTGCCCGAAGGCACGCTCGCCACGATGTTGCCGGCAGGGGCGAAGTTGCGCGTATTGTTACTGCTGATCTCATTGTCGAAGATGCGGGTGGAATTGCCGCCCGTTACCGGAAGGTCTGGCAGGTCGAACACCAGGATGCCGCCGGTATTGTTGCGGGCGATGTTGCCATAGACATCGGCATTCATCGAATTCTCGATCTCGATGCCGGCCACATTATATTCAACCACGGAATTGCGGACGATGATATTGTCCGACTGGCCGACATAGATGCCCGCATCCGAAGCCGCGCGAACGGTGACATTCTCCACCAGCACATTCTTCGACTCGACCGGGTAGACGCCATAAGCGCCATTGGTCTCGTCCGGCCCGCCGGTCCATTCCACCGTCAGGTAACGGTAGATGATCTGATCGGCGCCCTTGGACTTGATCCCGTCGCCCTTGGTGTTGCGGACGGCAAAATCCATCAGGGTCACATCATCGGAGGTTACCAGCAGGCCCTCGCCTGCCCCCTCCTGGCCGGTGAAATCCAGGATCGTCTTGTCCTGTCCCGCCCCGCGCAGGGTAACGCCGTCGACATCCAGAGAAAGGCCGTCGATGAGCTGGAACGTGCCTTCCGGCAGCACGATCGTCTCACCGGGCTTGGCCGCGATCAGCGCCGCCTGCAGCGTTGCGCCGAAATCGCCTTCGGCAGACAGCGGCGCGGGCAATTCACTGATGGCGCCCGCCTTGTCGCTTGTGGTGGGCGAGCAGGCGGCCAGCGCCAGCAGAATGGCAGCGCTGCCAAGAGCGCGCAGATCAATTGTCATGGGTCCCTCCCCGGGATTGTTATGACGCGAGTGTCAACTTCAATCCGGGGAAAAGCAAGGGTGGGGAAAGCAAAGATGGGCGCGAAGCAGAACTCCGCGCCCGCCTGTTACCGGCTCAGTGGACGCTGAGCGGGCGGAGATCGTTGGCGTGGCAGGCAGCAAAGGCTGCGTCACGCCCTTCGACGATGGCAAGGCGCTGGCCGTCGGCGGAGAATACCATGAACAGGTCATCCGGGTCGTCGATGTCAGCGAGCGCGTCAGGCGGCAGAAGGCCGCTGATCTCACCCACATCCATGTGGCGGATATAGACGAGAGCTTCTTTCTCAAACAGGTCAGTCTTGATTTCGGTCGTCATCAGTCCACTCCTTTCCGCGCCCCGGCGGGGTCGCTGGCAGAGGGCTCACTGGCCACCTTGCCATGCAGGAAAGGTGGGCCTGCATTGTGGCCGGTTCAAGCACCTTGATGCGGCATCATAGCGGCAACCCCTTAAGGACCGTTACCGGCCGCGCCATTGCCCGAAATGTTCCCAGCCTGCCCGCCAAACGGTCAGGATTGTCCGGAAGTGTCCGGATTTGTCCAGGAATGTCCGGAAGTGTCCGGGTCTGGGTCTGGCTCCGGCTGCGGCTGCGGCTGCGGCTGCGGCTGCGGCGGAAAAACAAAAGGCCGCCCGTGCGGGGCGGCCTCTTCGTTCACTTTTCCGTGTTGCGGAAAAGTGGGGTCCTGGTGGAGCCAAGGGGAGTCGAACCCCTGACCTCTTGCATGCCATGCAAGCGCTCTCCCAACTGAGCTATGGCCCCGGACCGGGAAGCGGATGCACTAGACGAGCGCTGATCCGCTTTCAAGCCCCTTTTTCACCGATCATCGTCTTCGTCATCATCGGCGATTTCGAGGTCGTCATCACCGTCCTCATCATCGTCGATTTCGAAGTCTTCCTCATCATCGTCTGCGATGATGATATCGTCGTCTTCATCCTCATCGACACCGTCCTCGGAGAAGCCGGCAGGCACTTTGCCTTCTTCGTCCTCATCTTCAGCGCCTTCCAGAACGATGTCATCGTCTTCCGCGCCGAGTTCCTTGGCGTCTTCCTCGTCGTCCTCGACCTCATCGTCGGCTTCGACAACGTCGTCCTCATCGTCATCCCGGATGACGGCGTCTTCCTCTTCCTCGAGGTCGTCTTCGTCCTCGTCTGCAGCTTTCACAGCAGCGCGGGCCGCTTTCGCCTTCACCTTGGTGATGGTCGTGCGGATCACTTCGTCTTCAGGGTCGAACTCGTTGCCGCATTTGGGGCAGACGGCCGGGCGTTTGTTCAGATCGTAGAAACGAGACTCGCAGGACGGGCAGACCTGCTTGGTTCCGAGTTTGTCCTTGGACATGGGGCTTGCGCGCTCCTCTTGGGGCAAAAAGCCAATTGGAAGTTGGCGGCGCGCTTGCCATGAACGCCCCGCGCTGTCAAAGCCCCAATTGACATCTGCAACCCGCCTTTCTGACGAGACCTTTCCCCAATGGTATGGACCAGCCACCCGGTCAAACGCCTCGCCGGCGCCATTCGCGCGCCCGGAGACAAATCCTGCAGCCATCGCGCGCTGATCTTTGGCGGCCTCGCCGAAGGTGAAAGCCGCTTCACTGGGCTCCTGGAAGGCGATGACGTGCTGCGCACCGGCCAGGCCATGCAGGCGATGGGCGCAACCGTGACGCGCACCGGGCCGGGCGCCTGGGAGGTGACCGGGGTTGGCGCGAAGGGCCTCTCTTCACCTGAAAGTGTTCTGGACTTCGGAAACTCCGGCACCGGCTCGCGCCTGCTGATGGGTGTGATGGCCGGGTATGACCTCACCGCCTCCCTGACAGGCGACGCCTCGCTCTGCTCGCGCCCGATGAACCGCGTGCTCAATCCGCTGCGCCAGATGGGCCTGAAGGATACCGCCGGCCCTGATGGCAAGCTGCCCTTCACGCTGACCGGCTCAAAAGCCCTCCAAGCGATCCACTATGCCCCGCCCCAGGCGAGCGCGCAGGTGAAATCTGCCGTGCTGCTCGCCGGTCTCAACGCCGAAGGCGAAACCGTTGTGGTCGAGGCGAAGGCCACCCGCGACCATACCGAACGGATGCTGCAGGGCTTTGGCGCGAAGCTCACCTTCGGCATGGAACCGGGCGGCGCGCATGAGATCGGCCTCAAGGGCGGCCAACGCCTCTACGGGATCGACGCCGCCATTCCGGGCGACCCTTCCTCGGCCGCCTTCCTCATCGCGGCAGGTCTGCTCTCCCCGCAGGGCGATGTGACCGTTGAAAATGTCATGTCGAACCCAACCCGGTCGGGCTTCTATGACGCGGTTGATCTGATGGGCGCAGGCCTCGGCGCCGAAGAACGCGGCGAAGCAGCCGGCGAGCGCCTGATCGACCTGCATGCCGGCTATGCCGGCCTGAAGGGCATCGCTGTGCCCGAGCGCCTCGTTGCCTCGATGATCGACGAATTCCCGATCCTCGCCGTGCTGGCCGCTTTCGCGACCGGCGAGACGCGCGTGACCGGCGCCGACGAACTGCGCGTCAAGGAGAGCGACCGGATCAAGGCGATTGTTGCCATGCTGCGCGTCAATGGCGTGGATGTGGAGGAGACCGAGGATGGCTTCACCGTGCAGGGCTGCGGCGGCCCGGTGCCGGGCGGCGGCCTCGTCGAAACCCGCCACGACCACCGCATCGCCATGAGCGCGCTGGTCATGGGCACAGCATCGCAGAAGCCCGTAAGCGTCGACGACATCTCCATGATCGATACGAGCTATCCGGAGTTCATGGACCATATGGCGGCGCTGGGCGCGGACATCCGCAACTGACACCTGCCCCTACGGCAAAAATTGACGGATGAAATTCCGGCGCCAAAGTCAGCGCATGACAACGCTGTTTGATCCCCTGACCTTCACCCGTGGCCCGGCCATGAAGAACCGCTTCATGCTCGCCCCGCTCACCAATATGCAGAGCCATGCTGATGGCACGCTCAGCGATGATGAATTTCACTGGCTGGTGAAGCGCGCCGAAGGCGGCTTTGGCCTGACGATGACCTGCGCCGCGCATGTGCAGGCCGATGGCCAGGGCTTTCCCGGCCAGCTCGGCGCCTTTGACGACAAGCACCTGCCGGGCCTCACCCGTCTCGCCCAGGCGCTGAATGCCGAGGGCACGCATTCGGTGGTACAGCTGCACCATGCCGGCATGCGCACACCAAAGGAGCTGATCGGTGGACGCGCCCCACTCTGCCCGTCAGCTGACACGGAAACCGGCGCCCGGGCGATGACACTGGACGAAGTCAGACAGGTGGCCGATGATTTCATCGCGGCGGCCAAGCGCTGCGAAAAGGCAGGCTTCCACGGCGTGGAACTGCACGGCGCGCATGGCTATCTGCTTTGCCAGTTCATCAGCGCCGACATAAACAAACGCGAGGATGAGTATGGCGGCGATTATGAGGGCCGCACCAAGCTGTTGAGCGACATTATTGCGGGCGTGCGGGCCGAATGCGGCAAGGACTTCTCACTCGGTGTGCGTCTCTCGCCGGAGCGTTTCGGCATGGACATCGGCGAAATCCGGCGCCTCGCCAGCGAGCTGATGACCAGCGGTGACATCGATTATCTCGACATGTCGCTGTGGGACACGTTCAAGGAACCCGAAGATCCGAGCTTCAAGGGCCGCCCGCTGGTAGAGTGGTTCACCGGCCTGCCGCGCGGCAATTGCCGCTTGGGCGCCGCCGGCAAGCTCACCACCGGCGAAAGCTGCCGGCGCGCAATGGAGGCCGGGCTCGACTATGTCGTGATCGGCCGCGGCGCGATCCTGCACCATGACTTCCCAAAAAAGGTGGCGGCGGACGCAAACTTCCAGCCGATCGCCCTGCCGGTGCCCGAAGCGCATCTGGTGGCCGAGGGTCTGGGCCCGGTCTTCGTCAACTATATGAAGACCTGGAAGGGCTTTGTGGCTGAAGCGGCAACAGCCTGAGACCTTCTTGACTTGGGGGCGGGGCTGGCTCACTCCCCGCCGTCATGATTATCGCGATCGACGGCACGACAGCTTCCGGCAAGGGCACCATCGCGCGGCGCCTGGCCGCCCATTACGGGCTGCCGCACATGGATACCGGCCGGCTTTATCGCGCGGTGGCGGTGGCTGCCCTGAAGCAGGGTGTGCCTCTGGACGCCGCCGGCCCCCTCTCTGACCTGGCCCGGATGCTGGACCTGACCGACTTCGTGGAGCACGAGCTGCGCTCGGCCGAAGCGGGCAAGGCCGCAAGCGTCGTGGCTGCGATACCTTCCGTGCGGCAGGCCCTGTTCGAGCTGCAGCGGGCCTTTGCGACCCGCGAGGGCGGCGCCCTGCTGGACGGGCGCGACATCGGCACGGTGATCGCCCCGGACGCGGATGTGAAGCTGTGGGTGGACGCCGATGTGCGCCAGCGGGGCGAGCGGCGCTGGAAAGAACTCGTCGGCAATGGCGAGGATGTGACCCTGGAGCAGGTGATCGAACAGCTGAAAATCCGAGATGCCCGCGATCAGGGGCGCACCGACGCCCCCGCCGCGATGGCAGCCGATGCCATCTTGATTGATACGACTGATCTCACTATAGACGCGGCTGTGGAAAGGGCGATGGCTGCCGTCGAGGCTGCTCTCGCCAAGGGAAAGACTGCCTGAGGGGCGCCCGCAAGGGGAAAGCCTCAATCCAAACAGGCGGTGCCCGCTTCAGATACTGAAAGACCACATGACGGGTCGAATGTGCGCAGGCGGCAATGGTGCTGGCCTGCCTTGAACCATTTGGCCCTCTCCGGAGACCCCATGACCAACCAAATGAACCCCTCCTCTGCCGATTTCGCCTCGATGTTCGAGTCCTCGGCAGCGGCATCTGCCATGCAGGAAGGCCAGGTTATCCCGGCCACCGTCCTGCGCATCGACAATGACTCCGTCGTCGTCGACATCGGCCTGAAGACCGAAGGCCGCATCCCGACCAAAGAATTCATGCTTGAAGACAAGCAGCCCGCCCCCGGCGACCTGATCGACGTTTACCTCGACCGGATCGAGAACGCGCTCGGCGAAGCCGTTCTGTCGCGCGACAAGGCACGCCGCGAAGAGCGCTGGGTCAAGCTGGAACGCAGCTTCTCCAAAGGCGAGCCCGTCAAGGGCGCCATCTCCGGCCGCGTCAAAGGCGGCTTCACCGTCGACCTCGGCGGCGTAAACGCCTTCCTCCCCGGCTCCCAGGTCGATATCCGCCCGGTGCGCGATGTCGGTCCGCTCATGGGTGAAGTTCAGCCCTTTGCTGTTCTCAAGCTCGACCGCGTTCGCGGCAACATCGTTGTCTCGCGCCGCGCGATCCTCGAAGAGAGCCGCGCCGAACAGCGCGCCGAGATCGTCTCCGACATGGCTGAAGGCGACGTCCGCAAGGGTATCGTCAAGAACATCACCGATTACGGTGCGTTCGTGGACCTCGGCGGCATCGACGGCCTGCTGCACGTGACCGACATGTCCTACAAGCGCATCAACCACCCCTCGCAGGTGGTCGAAGTGGGTCAGGAAGTCGAAGTTCAGATCATCAAGATCAACCCGGAAACCCAGCGTATCTCGCTCGGCATGAAGCAGCTCGGCACCGATCCGTGGGACAATATCTCGTCCCGCTACCCGGTCGGCGGCCGCCTCAAGGGCACGGTCACCAACATCACCGACTACGGCGCCTTCGTGGAGCTGGAAGATGGTGTGGAAGGCCTGATCCACGTCTCCGAAATGAGCTGGACCAAGAAGAACGTCCACCCCGGCAAGATCCTCTCGACCTCTCAGGAAGTCGATGTGGAAGTGCTCGACGTTGACAGCGAAAAGCGCCGCATCTCGCTTGGCCTCAAGCAGACCATGGACAATCCGTGGAGCGCCTTCCTCGCGGCCAACCCGGTTGGCACCGAAATCGAAGGCGAAGTGCGCGGGATCACCGAGTTCGGCCTCTTCATCGGCCTCGGCCCGGACCTCGACGGTATGGTGCACATCAACGACATCGCCTGGGACAAATCCGGCGATCAGGCGATCGAAGCCTTCACCAAGGGCGACCGCGTCAAAGCGAAGGTTCTCGATGTCGACGTCGACAAGGAGCGCATCTCGCTGGGCATCAAGCAACTCTCCGGTGACCCGATCGAGGCTGCTGTCAGCAGCAGCGGTGGCGAGTCTTCCGGCGGTGGCCTCAAGCGCGGCGCAACCGTGACCTGCACCGTGACGGAAATCACCTCGGGCGGCATCGAAGTCGAGTTCGGCACCCCTGCCGTCAAGAGCTTCATCCGCCGCTCCGACCTCTCCCGCGACCGCGCCGACCAGCGCCCCGAGCGCTTTGCTGTCGGTGACAAGGTCGACGCCAAGATCGTTACGGTGGATCGCGCAACACGCCGCGTTTCGCTCTCGATCAAGGCTCTGGAGATCGCCGAAGAAGCTGAAGCCGTTGCACAGTACGGCTCTGCGGATGCAGGCGCTTCGCTGGGCGACATTCTGGGCGCTGCCCTGGCCTCGTCGAAAGGCAAGCCGAAAGCCGCTGCGGACACCGATGCCCTCGATGACCGTGGCCGTCTGGATGCGCCGCAAGGCGAAGCTGACGACCTCAAGAAGCTGAAGGGCCTCGGCCCGGCATTCGAGAAGAAGCTGAACGAAGCGGGCATCTACCACTTCTGGCAGATCGCTGCGCTCTCCGACGAGCAGATCGCAGACCTCGAAGAGGAACTGGCAATCCAGGGCCGTTTCGAGCGCGATGGCTGGAAAGATCAGGCCGAATCCCTCGCCTGAGGTAGACCATTTGGCGGCGGGCCTGGCTGAAACCGGGCCGGCAACCTAAATTTCCCGAAATGTTTGCGGCGGGGGCCTAGCGCTCCCGCCGCAAATGCGTTTATTATCAATGTGATGCTCAAGTCCCAACTCATAGAGAAACTCGCGGCGGAAAACACGCACCTGCGTCACGAAGACGTTGAAAAGGTCGTGAACGTTATCCTCAGCGAGATTGGCGAAGCGCTGGCCCGGGGCGACCGGGTTGAATTGCGCGGCTTCGGGGCCTTCTCCGTGCGCAAGCGGGACGCCCGCAAGGGCCGCAATCCCCGCACCGGCGAGCCTGTGAAAGTGCCTGCCAAGGCAGTCCCCTTCTTCAAGGCCGGCAAGGAACTGCGCGCCCGCGTTAATGGCGGCAATGATCCCGAGGCGAGATAGGCAGCGCCCCTTTCGCGCGCCTGATGCAGCGCCTTGACGGTCGGGCCAAACCCCGCGAACTCTGTTTCAAACTCTGGCTGCGTCCTGCCAAAGGGAAGGGGTTAGTATGCTTAAGGAATTCAAAGAGTTCGCCCTGAAGGGCAATCTCGTCGATCTTGCCGTCGGCTTCATCCTCGGCGGCGCGTTTGGCACGATCGTCACCTCGCTCGTGAACGACATCATGATGCCGCCCCTCGGCATGCTGATGGGCGGGAGCGATTTTTCCGACCTCTTCATTTCCCTGAACGGCGAAGTCTATGCCTCTCTGGCCGCCGCGTCGGAAGCCGGCGCGCCGGTGATTGCCTATGGCAAGTTCATCAATGCGCTCATCTCGTTTGCGATTATGGCGTTCGCGCTGTTCTTTGTGATCAAGGGGATGAACACGCTGAAGAAGAAGGAAGCGGCTGCCCCGCCGCCACCCCCGCCGCGCCAGGAAGTGCTTCTGGAAGAAATCCGCAACCTGCTGGCCAAGAACCAGTAAGGGGAGTTCGCGGAAAACAGGGTTCGCAAAGTTTTAAGCAGTCTGCTGCTACTTTGCGGATAGTAGAGTACCGCGTAGAGTGCGGAAGGGCGGCCTGTCGGGTCGCCCTTCTTGCTTCAAGGCTCAGAATGTCTGCTGCAGGCCTAGCGACTGTTCCAGAAGATCATGCGCGCCTTCAGTGAAATGGAACGCCTGCCAGCCCCGGCGCCGGGCGGCAGCGACATTCTCCTCCATATCATCCACCAGGAGGAGGCTTTCCGGCGCGACCTGCAATTCCGCTTCGATATGGCCGAAATAATCCGTATCCGGCTTGGCGATTCCCATCCGGCCGGCAGCGAAAATACGTTCTACACGATCGCCAAATCCCATTTTGGTCTCGATGTAGGAGGTACGATGGATCTCGTTATTGGTCGCCATCACATGGCGCACGCCCCGCGCCTTGAGCGGTCCGAACAGCGCGAGGGTCCGGTGATCCGGCAGCGCGTCACGCTCGAACCAGTAGTCGAGGATCTCCGCAGCGCGCCCGGCCGCGGCATTCGCTTCGGCCCATTCGGTTACCAGCTCGACCAGACAGGCCTGTCCTACGATCGCCTTCTGAAACCGGCCCGCGAAAAGGTAGCTCGAGAAGGACTCAAGCGAGAGCCCCAGATCCTGCTCAAAATTGCGGGACCAGGCGAAAACACCCTTCTCGATATTGCTGTTGAGAACGCCGTCAAAATCCCATGCGATGACCTGCACCGCGTCCAGATTTACCGGCGGCGTCATCAGTAGGTGTATTCCTCGATGGCGGTCAGCGTGATCGTGTAGGCCGCGTCCGCCAGTTCGCTTTCCTGTGTCTGGGTGTGGATCGTGCCTTCGATCCAGACGGCCTGGGCCAGGTCCTTCATCTTGATCGGCTTCTCCGACATCACGAACACGGTCTGGTTTGGGGGCGGCGGTGGCGCGTGAATACAGGCGCCGAAATAAGGCACAAGCAGGAATTCCTTGATCTGCGCGTCGGCGCCATATTCGAACGGCACGGTATAGCCGGGGATCCGGATCTTCTTGCCGTTGAGTTCCTTGACCGTGTTGAACGTGCCGATCTGAACAGCTGTGTCGGCCGCAGAGCCTTCGGCAATGCCTGCGCCGGAGTAGAGCATGGCCATCTGGGCCTGGTACATCTGGGCGAGGCGTTCCTCCTCCCCTTCCGGCATCAGGTCTTCCCAGCCGATCCGCCTCACCCCGCGGGCAGCGAGTTCAGCATCCTTCCGGGCCTGTTCCTCGGCGCGCTTCTTGGCGGCCTCAGCCCGGGCAGCGGCGCGTTCGGCTGCGCTCTGACCGATCTTGTCGCCAACCTTGGGGCCTTCCGATTTGGCCTCGGCGGGCGCTTCCTTGGCGGGCTTTGCCGGGGCCGCTTCAGCTGTGCCGGAACTGGAGGCCCCGCCGCAGGCAGCAGCAAGGGCAAAAGCAAAAGTTGCGAAGGCGAAGCCTGGGAGAGATGTCGTTTTCATTCCCCCTGTTTAAAACGCCCGCGCCCACAGTTCCAGCGCACAATGCTGTTACAAACGGACGCTGAGCCCATCTGCCAGCGAGCGGCGCATGGCCGCCACGGCCGGCACCGCCCCGATCACGAGGGAGGCGAGGGTCACCGCGCCCAGCACATAGAGGTCGAGCAGGCCAGGCCCGCCGGCGCCGAAGGCGACGCCGTAGCGCGCCTGCAGCATGGGCGCGATCGCGGCAAACATGCCATGCACGATGACAATGCCGATCAGGGCGCCCATGAAGCCGATGAGGCCGGATTCGAGCACCAGCAGCGAGAAGATATGCCCCGGCCGCGCGCCCGTTGCCCGCAGGATGGACATCTCGCGCCGCCGCTCATTGAGGCTCGTCAGGATCGAGGTGAGGATAGAGACAAGACCGACCGCGATCACGAACCCGGACACCGCCAGCAGGGCGCGCTCGGCAATCGAGGTGACGCCCCATAGCTCGCGCAGCGCCTCCCCCGGAATGATTGCCATCAGCGGCTCGCCGCGATTGGTGTTGATCTGCCGGCGGGTGGTCAGGATCGTGCCTTTCCGCTCCAGGCCAACGAAGATCGCCGTCACGGTCTTGGGCGTGAGGTCAAAAGAGCGGATCATCTCGGTGGGGATGGAATCGGCGAGCGGGTTCTTGGCACCGGTTTCCCAGCCGACATGAATAGCGGTGATGGCTTCCAGTGAGACGTGCACCGTCCGGTCCACCGGCGTGCCGGTGGATTTGAGAATGCCCGATACGCGGAAGGGGCGGTTCTCGTGGCCCGAGCCCAGGTCTGCCGCGCCAATACCGTGAGTGAGAACAAGCGGCGTGCCAATCTCGTATCCAAGTTCGCGCGCCACATCCGCGCCGATCACGGCGTCAAACAGATCATCAAAGATCGCGCCTTCGGCCAGCTCGAGTGGCTGCCCGCCGCCATATTTGTAGTGCTCGAAATAATCGGTGCTGGTGCCCATCACGCGGTAGCCGCGATGGCTGTCTCCCAGCGCGATCGGAACGGCCCAGGCAACATCCGGACGCTCCGCAATCTGACGATAGGTTGGCCAGGAAACTTCCGCCGTGGCCGAGCCCATGCGGAACACCGAATAGAGCAGAAGATTGACCGTCCCCGTCGGCGCCCCGACGATCAGGTCGGTTCCAGAGATCGTGTTCTCGAACCCTTCGCGCGCGCCACTGCGGGCCTTCTCGACCCCCAGGAACAGCGCAACGGAAAGCGCCACGGCGACGATAGTGAGGATCACGGAGCCCTTCCGATTGAGAAGGCTGGCCCAGGCGAGGGAAAAAAGAGCGGTCATGCCGGCGCCCCCGCCCTGTTCATTACGGTGAGATCGGCAGCGCGGGTGAAGAGGCCCGCAAGGGAGGCGTCGTGGCTGACGAAGAGGAGGCTGGCGCCGGAACGTTCGACTTCCTCCGAGAGTAGATTGATGAACCGGTCGCGCGCGTCTGCGTCCAGGGCGGAGGTCGGCTCATCCGCAATCACCAGGCTGGGGCTACCGATCAAGGCGCGGGCGGCGGCCACGCGTTGCTGCTGGCCGACGGAAAGATCTGACACGCGCCGCTCCAGCAGGCTTTCATCCTGAAGGCCAAGCCGGGCGAGCAGACGGCGCGCCTCCGCCTGCGGATCATTTCCGGCGGCCTTGCGGCGGGCGGGTGAGAAGCGCAGCGGCAGCAACACATTCCCGGTCACCGAGAGATAAGGCACGAGATTGAACATCTGGAAGATCACGCCCATCCTGTCCGCCCGCAGCCGGTCACGGCGCGGGGCAGGCAGTTTGTTCATATCCTGCCCCAGAACACTGATGCGCCCTGCCTGGGGCTGAAGCACGCCAGCGATCAAGCCAAGAAGCGTCGATTTTCCGGAGCCCGAAGGCCCCCGGAGAAACACGCGCTCACCGGCCTCGACACGGAACGCGTCGATGTCGAGCACTTGCGGGCCGCTCTTCCAGGCAAAGCGCAGCCCTTCGATATCGATTACGGGATCAGCCATGCGCTCTTATTTCAGGGAAAGCTCCGGGGAGGAAGGCGTGAGCTCTGCGGCTTTCTGGGTTGTGTCAGTCACAAATACGGCATTGACTTTCTCGAAGCCCGGAAATGCGCTGAAGCCTGCAAAACGGGCAGACATTACGGCGCCCACATTAGCGCACGTCCAGCTGAAGTTCACATGGCCGTCCGTGTGGCCGCTGGAGGTGTCCACCTTGGCAGCGGGGGTCTCAGCGGTGCAATTCCCGCCAGTCAGCGTGATCAGACCCGGCAGCGCGGCGGTGACATCCTGAGTGAAGACACCGTCTGCCTCGGAGAGCCCGAAATTGGCGAGCGGCGAAACCAGCTCTGCCGTCAGCTTTCTGCCGTCTATGACGAAGGCCAGATCCGCGATGCCGTGCACATGGGCCGCTCCGCCGGCATGCTCATGGTCGTGATCGTGATCCTCTCCCTCGTCGTGGTCATGGGCTTCGCCTTCGGCATGACCTTCTGCGTGCACGTCATGGCTGTCCTCCAGAGGAACTTCCGCTGACAGCGTGTCGCCCGTTTCGACGGGGCCGGGCGCCGCAGGGGGCGGCGTGCCTGGACCGCAGGCCGCAAGCACCGAAAGGGCCGCTCCAGCGAGCAATGGCAGCGAAACACGGGCAAGGTTGGTCATAAACAGCTCCTGACTTTTCCGGGCATGGCGGCACGGCCCGAAGGAAAACGGGCCCGCACCGCAAAAATTACTGGCAGGCGGCAGAGTGAAACATTATAACACTTTTCGCAAGGTGCCCGAGCGCACAAGCGCAGCCCTTCTTCAACCCCTGCCCCCTTTTCAGGCCGCAGCAAATCGGACACACGCCGCCGGATGCCCCTTTCTCTTCAGGCGCCAATCCTCTTCGGACTGCTTGCAGCTCTGGTCACTTCGGTAGGCCTGATTGCTGTTGCCGTGCGCAGCGAATGGACCGCGCGCCAATCTGGCCTGTTCTCTCTGGCGGCCGGGGGGATGCTGATCTCCCTGACGCTGTTGCACATTGCGCCCGAAGCGCTGGCGATGAATGGCCGCGCGCCCTATTTCATGCTCGTGGGGTTCTTCGGCGGCCTGCTGCTGAGTTCCGGTATCACCGCGATCTTTCCGGAGAAGGCTGGCGGGCGATCACAGGCCCTGACGCCGCTGCTGGCGGTCGGGCTGCATTCCTTCCTAGACGGGGTGATCTACTCGGTCACGTTTGCGGCAAGTTTCGAAGCAGGCGTCTACGCGTCTACCTCGCTCATCATGCATGAATTTGCCGAAGGCGTGATCGCCTTTGCTATTCTTGCCCGGCACGGCTTCCGGGTCCGGGAGGCCGTCATCTGGGCCTTCCTGGCCGCCGGGGCGACAACGCCGCTGGGAGCGCTGGTGAGCGGGCTTTTCCTCACCGGGCTCGGCCCGGATGTCGTCGCCGCGCTCTACGCCATTTCGGCAGGTCTGCTGGTCTATGTGGCGACGGGCCCCCTGATGCAGCCGCTGAAGGAAGAGCCGCCGCTTCGCGGTGTGGCGGCGCTGGGCGCGGGCATTCTGATCGCCATGCTTCTCCTGTTGACGCCGCTGCATGGCCATGGCGGGCATGACCACGCCCATGATCATGATCACGACCATATTCACCTTCTGAAAGACCCTTCCGGCATCCATCCGTCCGACTGAGGGAACCGGCATAGGCCTTGCACCGTTACTCCTGAAACAGCGCCTCTGGGCGCGGGAGGCTGGGTATGGTTGGTCACAGGTTCTGGACGAAATTTTCTTCTATTTTCATAGCCTTGGCAGCGGCACCGTTATGGGCTGCGGCGCAGGGCGGTTGTGGCCTCAGCGACGTTGCGCGGTTTCAGACAGCCGTTCTTGAGCCCGCAGAAGAGGCCACGCCCGCTTATCTGAAGCGCACCGCAGAAAGCTTTATTGCCAATTGCCCAGACCGTTTTGAAGCCCGCGACGCCCATCTGATCGCAGCGCGCAGTGCCATGGATGCCGGCATCGCAGCCGATGCGGTGAGCCACTACAAGGACGCCATTGCCCGCGGCGCGCACCTCTCCCCCGTTCAGCGGCTTGACCAATCTGTAGCCCTGCTGGCCGCAGGCGAAGAACGCGAAGCGCTTGAAGCACGCAACCTTGCGATCAGTCAGTGGCTGGAAGCGTTGACCGCGCGCGGAATGACCAATTTTGACATCCGAAAGTCACGCGGGGGCGTCATTCTGGCGGTCAGCTTCCCCCAGCAGGATCCTGACGCGTCCGTGCATGCGCTGTGGCTCGCTGTACCGGATGGGCCGGGCCTGCCGGCGGCGGCCGTCCTGCGGCCCGATCCGATGCGGGCCTCGTTGAGAGCCCTGCGAACCGGCCGCGCCCCTTCAGCGCTGACAATCCTGGAACAGCGCACCTGCCGGGACGCACGCATTCTGCGGGAAACGGCGCAGCCTGCCGCCATCGAGAGCTTTGACCGGGCCGCGACCGAAGCGATGCGCAATTATCTGCGCCAGCCAGCCGGGCTGACGAAAACCGGCCCTGGCGAACCCCTGCCGAGCTGCCTGATGCCGGAACTGATGCTGCCCGTGCCGGCTGCGGCGTACTAGAGCGGCAATTCGGTCGTGTTTTTCAGACACTCCATGGCAAAGGTGGCGCTGACATCCGCCAGATCGACCCTGGCGATCAGCGCTTTGTAAACGCGGTCATAGTCCGCCACGCTGCGCACCTGAACTTTCAGCAGATAGTCGACATCTCCTGCCATCCGATAGAACTCGATCACTTCCGGGATCGACTGGACCGCTGTGGCAAAGCGCTGGAGCCAGGTAGCAGAATGGTCCCGGGTGCGGATGGCGACGAACACCGTCTGGGCCAACCCCACCTTTTCCGGATCAATCAGCGCGACCCGCCGGGAAAGAATGCCCGCCTCTTCCAGCCGCTTCACGCGCCGCCAGCACGTATTGACCGAAATGCTGACACGATCGGCCATCGATTCGAGCGATATGCTGGCATCTGATTGGAGCAGACGCAGAATTGCCCGATCGGTATCGTCAATATTTTCCATATTTCGGATTACTATCCGAAATTTATTATCATACAATGGCATTCATAGGTGACTTCATGAGATGAGTTTACACGCGCGCTATGAGACTCTCCTCATATGCCTCAGCCCGCCTCCACTCTTCAGCAGCCAGCCATCACGTCTCCCCACGCGGCCCCCGCTTGCCAGGAGGCGCGGCTGAAGGCGCTTTCCGCCCTGATCGGGCGCACGCCGATGCTGTCTATCCGCTTGCGGTTCCGGGGCCGGGAACGCGTCATCCACGCAAAGGCAGAGCACTACAATCTGACCGGCTCCATCAAGGACCGGATGGCCCTGTCGATCCTCGCCTGCGCCTATCGCTCCGGCGCGCTGATGCCCGGCGATACGATTGCGGAAGCCACGAGCGGCAATGCCGGCATCGCACTCACCGCCCTTGGCCGCGCGCTTGGCCATCCGGTTGAGATCTTCATGCCGGACTGGATGAGCGATGAACGCAAGAACCTGCTGCGCAGCCTGGGGGCGAACCTCAACCTCCTCAGCCGCGAGGCGGGTGGTTTTATCGGCGCGATTGCGGCCACCGAGCAGCTGGCTGCCAGCCGGAACGATGTGTTCCTTCCCTGTCAGTTTTCAAACGCCGACAATTCAGCCGCCCACACCAACACGACAGCCCGTGAACTGATCAATCAGCTGGCATGTCTCGGCGCAAAACCTGATGCCTTTGTGGCGGGTGTCGGCACGGGCGGAACCGTAATGGGTGTTGGCCGCGCGTTGAAGGCAGCGTTCCCGAAGGCAAGGATTCACCCGCTTGAGCCGCTGGAGTCTCCCACCCTCTCCACGGGCCACAAGGTGGGACAGCACCGCATCCAGGGCATCTCGGATGATTTCATTCCGGCGCTTGTGAAGCTGGATCAGCTTGATGAGGTGATCGCCGTGTCTGACGGCGACGCCATCCGCATGGCGCAGCGTCTGGCACGCGAACTGGGGCTTGGCGTAGGCATTTCTTCGGGCGCAAATCTCATAGGCGCCCTGATCGCCGCGGAGAAGCTGGGGGATGCGGCGTGCGTCGCCACCGTCTTCTGCGACGATAACAAAAAATACCTTTCCACCGCGCTGGCCAGCGAAGAGCCGCACAAGGAAGGCCATCTCAGCCCCGAAGTCGAATTGCTGGATTTCGAAGCGACGGTGTGCGCCTGAGAGCGATTACCGGCGTTTTGAAACAGTCGCGGCTTGAGCGGCTTCTTCCTTCTCGCGCACCGTGAAGCGGCGGGTGAACTGAGTGACCCGAGGCGCAATCTCGGTTTCGAACCGCGATCCGTTGAAGACACCGTAATGGCCAACACCGGGTTGAATATAGTCCGTACGCATATCTTCCGGGATATTCTTGCAGATGTCGTGCGCAGCCTGGGTCTGACCGATACCTGAAATATCGTCCTTCTCACCTTCCACCGTCATCAAGGCCACCGTACGGACCGCTTCCGGTTTCACAAGGCGCTCGCCGCGGTACTTGTAGATACCGCGCGGCAGGTGATGTTCCTGAAACACGCGCTGGATGGTCTGCAGGTAGAACTCTTCCGTCAGATCCAGGACGGAGAGGTATTCATCATAGAACTCACGGTGCTTGGCGGCGTTGTCGCCGTCGCCCCCAACCAGGTGATTGAAGAATTTCCAGTGCGCATCGACATGGCGGTCCCAATTCATGTTCATGAATGAGGCCAGCTGCACAAAGCCGGGATAGACGCGGCGCAGAACACCCGGATAGGGCGCCGGCACGGTATAGATCATGTTCTGCTCGAACCAGTCGAACGGGCGTTCCTCGGCAAGCTTGTTCGGAACAGTCGGCGAGCGGCGGGCATCTATCGGCGAGCCCATGAAAGTCATGGTCGCCGGAAGCGCCGGGTCTTGATCCTCAGCCATCATCGAGATGGCGGCGAGGACCGGCGGCCCGGGCTGACAGACCGCGAGCACATGCGCCCCCCCGCCCAGATGAGTCAGCATCTTGCGGACATGGTCGATATAATCATCCAGATCGAAGCGGCCGAGCCACACCGGCGCCATGCGCGCATCGGTCCAATCCGTGATGTAAACATCGTGCGTCTCAAGAAAACCTTCGACGGTTCCGCGCAGCAGCGTTGCATAATGGCCCGAAAGCGGCGCCACAATCAGCAGACGCGGCAGCGGCGCCGCGTCCATGCGGCGCGCCTGGGCAAGGCGATCCGCGTCCTTCTTGAAATGAACGAGGCCGCACCAGGGAGACCGCCAGGCAGTCTGAGGCTCAACCGGGACATCAATGCTGTTGATCCGGACAGACGAGATGCGCCATTCCGGCTTGCCGTAATAGCGCGTCGCGCTTTCAAACACATCCGCCATCGCCGCAAGGGACTTGCCATAGCTGGTATGGCCCATCGGGTTGAACGGGGAGTTCAGCGCCGCGCGCCCCGCCCGCGCGGCAAGCCGCATCGGCGCCATGGCCACCCGGTTCAGTTCGACAAGGGAATAGAGCATCGTCTTTCAAACCCTTTTTGCTGCAGTGCAGCGTACGCCCCAAAAAACGCTCCGGCAAATGGTTTCGCCAGCCAGGACTTACCCCAGGGGAAATATGAGGGTTAACCGAAAGTCTTGAAAAACCCTGAAACTTCCGTGCCGCAGCCCGCACAGAGTTAACATTCCGAAGGTAGCTATTCTCTTCAGGGGAGAATCCTGCCCGGAGCTTTGCTGATGTTTCTGAGCTGCCAGCCCAACCCACATGACGATGGCCGAATGACCCGGGCCTTGATCTTCGAGAATACGCCGGGCACCCGTTTCGCCATTGATGCCGAAACGCTGCACCGCCACCCGGAACTGCTGAAACCCTTTGGCCGTTGGCTGCACATTCGCCTGCGCATCCTCGACGGGCTGGCCTATCTGGCCTGTCTGGTGGGCGTCATTGCAGCCCTGGTTGTCGGCTGGTGGATGGCCGGGCTTGGGCTAATCATTTGTGTGATGATGCTCGCTGCCAACAGGAAAACGGCCGGCCGGCTGGCAAAGTCTGCCGCGCAGCGATCATCGGAGAGCTTCCGGAAACTGCATGAAATGGGCTGTCTCTGGCTGGTGATGGCCTAGAGGCCGAAAAGCCCCAGAACTGCAGCCGCCGCTGCTGCGACCGTGAACATCAGCGAAAGCATGACCGAACTGCCCCGTTGTTCCTTGCGGCGCGTGCGGACGCCCTTGGGGTTCTTGCCTTCCTTCGGCGCAAGCATCATTCGCGTCGAGAAGAACCCAAAGCTGGACACCAAGGCCACCGTGCCAGCAATCCAGCTGGTGGCCAGCAGGAAAAGCGCGCCGGATACCAGCATCATACCGGCAATTGGTGTTGCCGTCCGGTACAGCAGTTCACGCACATGCGTGTCGGCCCGCGCCCCGGTCAGCTTGTCAAAGCTGCAATTGGGAGACGCGATCGCGGCAACCCAGGAGGCCCCGATCGCCATGGCGCAGGTTATAAGGGCGATGCCATTGGAGAGGGTCTGAAGGCTTTGAAGCATGATCCCTTATCGCCGGATTCGCGGCAAAGACATGTAGATTTTTGACAGGATTCTGTAGATCGCACTCGCCCTGAGAGCGATCAGATTGGCAGCCCGGCCCAGCTTGTGAGAGCTTGCCCCTGCCGGACGCGGAGGGAGGATAGATCGCAACACCATGGCTTATCGACTGAAACCAGGCAGCGAGACGGTTGAAGAGGGCGTCCGGCGCATCGCCGGGGAAGAATTTGCGCGGATAGCAGAGGTCATTGCCGCTGCAGATCTGCCAGCCCCCCGGAAGGTTCACGAGGTGCGCAAATGCACCAAGCGGCTACGCTCCCTGATCCGCCTCATCGGACCGGTATTTGATGAGGCGTCAATTGAGAATGCTGCCCTGAGAGACGCAGCCCGCAATCTCTCTGAAGCGCGGGACTCTGGCGCCATCCTGGATAGCCTGCGGAGCCTGAAACTGCCGCCAGAGACGCTCGCCGATGCTGAAGCCGCCCTCGCCGGTAATACCGGCGCGCCCAGCGGCGCCGTGGCAACCTCCAAACTCCTGAAAACCTTCGGACGCGATATGCGAAGCGCGGCCAAACGGGCCGCCGGCTGGGATATTCGTGCGGAAGGCTTCGACGCGCTGCAGCCCGGCCTCAAGCGCAGCTACCGGAAGCTGAGGCGAAACTTCTCAGAGGCGATCCGCACGGGCGAGGAAGAAGCGATCCATGATTGGCGGAAAAGCGCCAAGAGCCATTGGCACCATACCCTTCTGCTGGGACGTATCTGCCCGGATGCCATGGACGGCCACGCCCGCATGGCAAACCGGCTCTCCGAAAGCCTGGGGGACTGGCGCGACAGCGAACTGCTTGTGGCCGCGCTCAAAGCTTTGCCTGAAGACCGGCTGGACAAGGGCACTCTGAAAACCCTTCTGCGCGCTACCGCACGGGATCAGAAAAGGCTTCTGAAGAAGGCCGAGCGCATCTCGCGCCTGCTCGCCGCTGAGAAACCGGCAGCGCTTACCGCCAGATGGGCCGCTTATTGGGAGGCCAGCGGGACCTGAACAAGGCTTCGTCGCGATACTGTCACGCAGCATAGATAAAGGAGGCTGCGAATCGCCACTCGCCTGCTTCTCAGGAGTCCCCATGCCGTTCTTCCGGTCCGCCCTTGTCCTCTCTCTTGCCCTGACAGCGGGCGCCTGCGCGTCTGCACCCGCCCCTGTGATCGAGGGCCAGAAATTCGTTATGGCCAGCGTTGAAACGGCGCCTGCCGGCGCCAAAGGGGATGCGGCGGATGATCCGGCCCTGTGGCAACACCCTGCTGATCCGGCGAAATCCCTGATCCTTGGCACCAACAAGAAGGAAGGCCTGGTCGTCTTCGGGCTCGATGGTGCGGAAGTTCAGCGCCTGCCTATCGGCCTCATCAACAATGTGGATGTTCGTCAGTCCACAGATCGACCCTTCGATATTGCCGTTGCCAGCAATGATCAGGTCAACGCCATCTCGGTCTTCCTCATCGACCGGATGACCGGAGAGGTCAGCCATCGCGGCGATATTCCAACTAATACGATTGAGCCCTACGGCATTTGCCAGGCTCGAGAAGAGGGCCGGGATCTTGCCGGCGTGACGTACAAGGACGGGACGCTGCAGATCTGGTCACTTTCGGTGGACCAGGCTGAACTCAGCGGAGACCTGCTGAAATCGGTCAAACTCGAAACCCAACTTGAAGGCTGCGTCTTTGACGAGACGAACGGCCTTATCTTCGTCGGAGAGGAAGACCGAGGGCTGTGGACGGTCGCTTATCGCGAAGAAGCGCCTCAGCCCGTTCTCGTCGATACGGTTGGCGGCGCGGCCGGCCTGGTC
The DNA here is from genome assembly GCF_013823385.1 of Hyphomonas sp. Lineage (GTDB taxonomy): Bacteria > Pseudomonadota > Alphaproteobacteria > Caulobacterales > Hyphomonadaceae > Hyphomonas. The sequence goes on along the minus strand of NZ_PNMA01000014.1, from coordinate 62,449 downwards.
GCCGATGTGGAAGGGGTATCCATCTGGAGAGGCGCAAACGGCGCGGGCTGGGTAGTTGTCTCCGCTCAGGCGGCCAATCGCTTCGTCGTCTATGAGCGGCAAGCTCCGCATAATCCGCGCGGCAGTTTTTCGATCATCGCCAACGAAGCGCTGGGCATAGATGAAGTGACCCATACGGACGGTCTGGATGTCTATTCCGGCGCCCTGCCCGGCTTCCCTCGCGGGGTTCTGATCGTGCAGGATGACGGAAACCCCAGGTCTGGAGAGAACCAGAATTTCAAGGTCGTAAATTGGGCAGATGTAGAAGCTGCTCTCGGCCTGCCGGAGCTTGCTGCCGAGTAAGCCTTGTGCGGCGTCAGCCGATACTCATTGCGAGTAGCCGGCTGATCTGGGCCCGCGGTAAACCGCTGTCGGAATGGTATGCATTGATCGCGTCCTGAAGAGCGGCGAGATCGCGCTTGCTGGTGGCTGCCGGGCGGTCCAGCACGCCCTCACGCACCAGAGCCGCGCAGACATCGCGCGACGCAATCCACGCATCCCATCCGGCGAAACGCAGGAAATACTGACCCGTCGCCCCACCAAGGCGTGAACCGCGCTGGCTCAGAAGCGTGAGCAGCCCAAGCTGATCCGCTCCCGGCCAACCTGCGAGAAAGCGGCCAAAACCTCCCTCCTTGTGGTCGACATCGGCAACGAAGCCTGCATTCTCAAGCGTTGCCCGGATCTTCTGCCCATTGCGCACGATTCGTTCGTCCGTCATCAGACGGTCCATCATCTCCTCGCCAAAGAATGCGAGCTTGCCCGGATCGAAACCCTCAAAGGCCGCCTCGAAGCCCGGCCACTTTGCTTCAATGACCTTCCAGTTGAACCCGGCGTTGAACACGCAGCGCGTCATCACCGAGAGAAACCGGTCGGCCGGCACTTTCTCCAGATGCGTAACGGCATGCGCGTTGCGCGACTTCTCAAGCGCCGCCTGCTCTCCCCCATGATGGCTACCAGCCATCTTCAGTATGGGATCAAAGCGGCGCTGCATGGAAGTGTCCTCAGCCCAGCGCGATCTCGTAGACGGCTGCGTAATCGTCCGCACTCATCGGGCGCGGGTTGCCCGCATGCGCAAGGTCGACCAGCGCATACTCAACGATCCCCGGCCCATCCGATGCCGTCAGCCCCATGGCGCTCAGCGTAGGCGGAATGCCGATGGCATTGTTGAGATCCTGAATGGCATCGGCCAGGTCGGCGCCGGCCTTGAGGCCCATTGCCTGGCGCAGGCGGGCATATTTCTCATCTGCTGCTCCGTTATGGAAGCGCAGGATGTGCGGAAGGAAGACGGCGTTCAGGGTGCCGTGGTGAAGCTTCTTTTCATGCAGACGCCCCGCCGCGTGGCTGAGCGCATGAACGCCGCCAAGACCCTTCACGAAGGCAAGCGCTCCTTCATAGCTCGCCATCATCATATGCCAGCGGGCTTCTTCATCCGAACCATCCTTCACGGCGCGCTTCAGCATGCCCATAGCGAAGGCGCGGTGCGCGCCGTCATAGCCGATAGCTTCCGCAGGCGGATTGATTGCCGGCGTCAGAACTGCCTCGATGCAATGCGTCAGCGCGTCCATGCCGGTTGCTGCCGTGAGCCCGGCCGGAAGACCAATCGTCAGGTCAGGATCGCAAAGGGCGACGAGCGGAATGAGATTGGGCGAGGCAAAGGTTTCCTTGCGGCCATTCTCCATGATGATGACCATGCCGATAGAGACTTCGGAGCCTGTTCCCGCCGTCGTGGGGATGGCGATCAGCGGCGGAATTTTGCCAACCAGCTTGGAGCCGCCGACGATGGCCGCGAAATTTTCCAGCGGGCCCTCATGGCTCGCCATCAGGCCAATCGCCTTGGCATGGTCCATGGAAGAACCACCGCCCACCGCAATGATCCCGTCGGCGCCGGACTCCTTGTAGAGGGCGGCTGCGATCTTGGTCTGCGCCTCGGTGGGGTTGGGCACAGTTTCAGCAAAGACACCGGCCGGCGCCACGTCCAGCGCGTCTTCGACCTTTGCAAGAATGCCCGATGCCTTGATCCCCGCATCAGTTACGATGAAGGGGCGCGTGATGCCCCGTGCCTTTGTCAGTTTGGAAAGCTGCTTGAGCGCGCCAGAATCGAAGACGCACTGCGTGAGAAAGTTCATAACCGGCATGGGAAACTCCAGAAGGCGGGAAACATGCCATGTTCCCAAGTGCGCTGCGCCAAGGCAAGCCTTTCCCTAGGGCAGCGCGCTGCTCACAGCGCCGCACCTCCCGATAGCAGGACACAGTTAAAGGCCAGCATCGCCGCCCCTGATTTTTATCTCAATACGGACGAGTACCTAAATGAGCGCATGTGCCGCGCGGCCCGGAGCCGCGCGGCAAACTGGGCAATTTCACCTTTAATTCCAGAGCGTTACCTGATGCTCATCACTCACAGAAACAGCGGGTTTCGACAATGAAAAAGCTCCTCGCAGCCACCTTGATGGCAGGCACAGCCCTGATGGGATTTGCCGGCACGGCTTCGGCCGAAGACAACCCCTGGATGGTGCGCGCACGCGTCATCGGCGTTCTGCCCGACGAGTCCGGCGCCCTGTCCGTGGGTAGCACCCGCCTGCAAGGCGGCGTGGACATCAGCGACCGATATGTGCCGGAACTCGACATCACCTACTTCTTCACCAAGAATATCGCAGCAGAGCTGATCCTGGGGGTAACCCCCCATGATGTGAAAGCAACCAGCGTGACGGTGCCGGGCGCCCTTGCCAATGCCAATGTTGATCTGGGCGATGTCTGGCTTCTGCCCCCTACCCTGACGCTGCAATACCACTTCCAAAACGGCACACGCTTCAAGCCGTATGTGGGCGCCGGGGTCAACGCGACTTTCTTCTTCAACGAAGATGCTGGCCCTGTGGCTGACGGGATCGATTATGATCCGAGCTTCGGCCCCGCACTTCAGGCTGGGTTCGACTATGATCTCGATGGCAAGGAAGGCGGCTGGGCACTCAACGTCGACGTCAAGAAGGTCTGGATCAACACGGATGTCACGGTCGACTTCACCACCGCTCTCGGCGCCAAGGTGAACGCGGATGTGGACATCAACCCGCTGATCGTGGGGGTCGGCCTCGGCTACAAGTTCTGATCTGGCCACAATCAGATTGGGGCAATACCAGCCTCCCATCCCAACCCTAGACTGGTATTGCTTAAACGAGAACGCCGCGCCCGCTGTCCAGCTGGCGCGGCGTTTTTTCTGCGCCTTGAATCTGCTGCTGCCTCTTGCGCCCCGGCCCTAGCCCGTTACTCGTCATGGTCATGACACTTTTGACTGTGACCGGCCTGAAGGTCGATTTCGAGACGCCCGATGGCACTGTGAACGCCGTGAAGGGAATTTCCTTCGGCGTTTCGCCTGGTGAGTGCGTTGGCATCGTGGGCGAAAGCGGTTCTGGAAAGAGCCAGTCCGCCCTTGCCGCCATGGGCCTGCTTGCCGGGAATGGCAAGGCAGAGGGCAGCATCCGGTTCGGCGACACCGAAATGCTGACAGCTTCGGCAGCCCAGTTGCGCAACATTCGCGGCGCTGAAATGTCGATGATCTTTCAGGATCCCCTCACCAGCCTCACCCCCCATATGACCGTCGGCGCGCAGATGCGCGAAATCCTTGCCCTGCATAAAGGCTTGAAGGGCGCAGAAGCCAACGACCGCTGTATCGAATGGCTGGAACATGTGCGCATCCCGGAAGCGGCGCGGCGCATGGAACAGTTTCCGCATGAGCTGTCGGGCGGTATGCGGCAGCGCGTGATGATCGCCATCGCAATGCTCTGCGGGCCGAAAGTTCTGATCGCCGACGAGCCCACCACAGCGCTGGACGTGACCGTCCAGGCCCAGGTTCTGGAGCTTATGGACGAGCTCAAGCGCGAGACCGGGACCGGAATTGTTCTGATCACGCACAATATGGGCGTCGTTGCCCGCATGTGTGACCGGGTGATCGTGATGCGCTATGGCGAAATCGTCGAGCAGGGCACCACAGACGAAATCTTCTATTCGCCCCAACACGACTATACAAAAATGCTTCTGGCGGCTGTACCGCGCCTGGATATGCCCGACCCGCCGGGCCGCCCCCCGCTTTCAGCCGCGCCGCCTGCAGAGGCAGAGCCAATTCTGCGGGTCGACGATATGAAGGTTCACTTCCCGATCCAGATCAAGGGAGGCCTGTTCGGGAAGCGCAAGCCGCTCAAGGCCGTCAATGGTGTGAGCTTTGATCTCCGGCCGGGTGAAACATTGGGCGTGGTCGGAGAATCCGGATGCGGAAAATCAACGCTCGCCCGGGGTGTCCTGCGCCTCATTCCGCCGACCGCCGGCACGGTCGCGTGGCTTGGCAAAGACATTGCCAAGGCCAGTCGCAGCGAAATGGATGGCCTGCGCGACGAGCTTCAAATCGTTTTCCAGGATCCCCTTGCCAGCCTTGACCCCCGAATGACTATCGGGGCCTCCGTGGCCGAGCCCCTGCTGGTGCATGAGCCGGGCCTCTCCCGCGCCGAACGCGAGGCACGTGTACGCGAAATCCTGCCGCGTGTCGGGCTCGATCCAGGCCTCATCAACCGATATCCGCACGAACTCTCCGGCGGCCAGAACCAGCGTGTCGGCATTGCTCGCGCAATGATCCTGAAGCCGAAGCTCGTTATCTGTGACGAAGCGGTCTCCGCGCTGGATGTGTCGGTGCAGGCGCAGGTGGTCGACCTGCTGATCGAACTTCAAAAGGAGTTTGGCCTCTCCATGATCTTCATCAGCCATGACCTTGCCGTCGTCCGCCAGATCAGCCACCGGGTCATGGTGCTTTATCTTGGACGGATCGTCGAGCTTGCGGACAGGAACGCCATCTATGAAGACGCGCGCCACCCCTATACGCAGGGCCTTATTGCAGCGGTGCCGAACGCCGATCCGCGCGGCGAACGCGCGCGTGAACGGGTGAAACTGACAGGTGATTTGCCGAGCCCCCTCGACAGCCGGGCCGCCTTGCGCTTCCTCAAGTCGAAGCTGGTGGATGATCCGAATGTGGATCATTATCAGCCTCAACTGGTCCAGGTGGCCCGGAACCATTGGGTGGCTGAGCACGACCCTGCCCCCGGCGCAGCAGGATTGCTTGTAAATTAACGCCTGCCCGAATAGGGTGCGGCCGCTTTGCCGGAACCCTTGATCATGCCCGATACCCTGACCTCTTCCCTGCCCGTTACCCTCGCCGACATACAGGCCGCCGCCAAAGTGCTCGAAGGGCAGATTGAGCGGACAGAGCTCGCGCATTCGAAAACGCTCTCGGCGATCACCGGCGCGCAGGTCTGGGTCAAACTGGAAAACCGCCAGTTCACCGCCGCCTTCAAGGAACGCGGCGCCCTGAACAAGCTGGTGAAGCTCTCCGACAAGGAGAAGAAGGCTGGCGTCATCGCCGCTTCAGCCGGCAACCATGCCCAGGGCGTGGCCTATCATGCCCGCCGCCTCGGCATTCCGGCCACTATCGTGATGGCCGAGACCACACCCTTCAACAAGGTGGAACATACCCGCGATCACGGCGCCCGTGTGGTGCTGGAAGGCATGATCTTTGACGAGGCCAAAGAATACGCTCTGACACTTGGTGAGAAAGAAGGCCTGACCTTCATCCACCCCTTCGATGACGCAGACATTATTGCGGGCCAGGGGACAATTGCGCTGGAAATGCTGGCGGACAATCCGGATCTCGACACGCTTGTGGTTCCGATCGGCGGGGGCGGGCTGATCAGCGGTATCGCCATCGCCGCCAAAGCCCTCAAGCCCGACATCAAGATCATCGGCGTGGAAGCGGCGATGTATCCCTGCATGCACGCGGCGCTGCGCGGCAAGTCGCCCAAAATGGGCGGCGCCACGATTGCTGAAGGCATCGCGGTCAAGGAAGTGGGACAGCTGACGCGCCTGATCGCCCAGGAACTGGTCGATGACATCGTTCTTGTGGAGGAGGAGCATCTGGAGCGGGCGATTACCCTGTTCGTTGAAGTTGAGAAAACCATCGCCGAAGGCGCAGGCGCCGCAGGTCTGGCAGCCCTGCTCGCCCACCCCTCGCGCTTCTATGGGCGTAAGGTCGGGCTGGTGCTGTGCGGCGGCAATATCGACACGCGCCTTCTCGCCTCGGTCCTGACGCGCGCGCTCGTCCGTGAGAACCGGCTTGCCCGCATCCGTATCGTTGGCGATGACCGGCCGGGTCTTCTGGCGCTGGTGTCCAAGATTATTGGGGATCAGGGCGCCAACATCATGGAAGTGGCCCATAACCGGATTGCGCTGGATGTGCCGGCCAAAGGCGCCGAGTTCGACATTCTCATGGAAACGCGGGACAGCCAGCATACGCAGGAGGTCATCGACGCCTTGGCCCAGGCCGGATACCCGCCTCGCGCCATTTAGGGTGCCCTTCAGGGCAGGTGACTAACCCGCGAAACCAGCCTAGAGAGCAACCGACCTTTTTGCCCTTTCAGGAGGCTCGCGCCATGTTCCGCGCCTTATTCATCGCCGCAGCCCTCAGCCTTTCGCTGACCGCCTGCGCCCCGCAATCCAAAGGCGCCGCCGAGGAATCCACCATGACGTCTCCCGTCGACAAATACCTTCCCTGGAACCCTGACGCCAAAGGGATCGTGACGACGGAAAGCGGCGTGCAATATATTGTCGTGAAAGAAGGCCCCAAGGGCGGCAAGAAGCCAGTGTCGTCGGACCGGGTCAGCGTGCACTATGATGGCCGTCTACCGACCGGGGAAAAATTTGATTCTTCGCTGGATCGGGGTTCGCCCGCCGAGTTCCGCCTGGATCAGGTCATCCCCGGCTGGACTATCGGCCTCCAGGAGATGAGCGAAGGCGACGAGTTTGTCTTCTACATCCCCAACCGGCTTGCTTACGGCCAACAGGCTCGCGGGAATGTCATCAAGGCGGGAGACGATCTCGTCTTCTATGTGTCGCTTCTCGGCATCGTGGAACCCAAGAAATCAGACGCCGCCGCCTGGGCAAAATACTATCCCTGGAACCCGGAGCTTCCCGAAGTCCAAAAGACCGATAGGGGACTGCAGTACATCATTCTGAAAAGCGGGGATGCCGCTGGCCAGCCGCCGGTCGGCGGGCAGCTCGTGGTCGTGCATTATGAAGGCCGCCTCGGAGATACCGGCGAGCTATTCGACTCCTCCTATCAGCGCGGCGATCCGGAAGTGTTCCCCTCCAATCAGCTTATCAGCGGCTGGGTCGAGGCGCTGGCCATGATGAAGCCCGGCGATCACTGGATGCTCTATATCCCGTCTGAACTTGGCTATGGCGAACAGGGCACGCCCGGCGGCCCGATCCCCCCAAACACGGCCCTGCAGTTCGAAGTCGAGCTGCTTGATGTGATGCGCTGAAGGCCATCAGTTCACAGATGTCTCTCAACGCAACGACGCTCGCCGCTATCGCTCTGGCCGCCGGAAAAGAGATCATGCGGGTCTACCGCACGGATTTCAGCGTCAGCCACAAGGATGACCATTCGGTCCTGACAGAAGCCGATGGCCTCGCTGAAGCGATCATCCTGAAGGGTCTTGCGGAGGCCGACCCCGGCCTGCAGGTGATTGCCGAAGAGGCCGTCGCCAGCGGCCACATGCCGGAACATGGGTCCCGCTTTGCGCTCGTGGACCCGCTGGACGGCACAAAGGAATTCGTCGCGAAGAATGGGGAGTTCACTGTGAACATCGCCATTATCGAGCACGGCCGCCCGGTGATGGGCGTTGTCTATGTTCCCGCGCAGCATCGCCTGTTCGTGGCAGAAAGCCCAACGCATGCCTGGCAGGCAAAAGCCGCACCGGACGGCCCGGTACCCACCAAACGCGCGCCGCTCAAAATCCGCCCTGCCCCAGCTGCGGGCCTGACCGCTGTTGCCTCGAAATCCCATCGTAGTCCCGATACAGATGAATGGCTTTCGCGGTATCCGATCGCCGAAATCAAGGGGGCCGGATCTGCTCTGAAATTCTGCCTCGTGGCGGCCGGAGAGGCGGACGTGTATCCGCGCCTTGGCCGCACGATGGAATGGGATACTGCCGCTGGCCAGGCCGTCGTAGAAGCTGCCGGCGGGCGCGTGCTGACCATTACGGGCGAGCCGCTCCTTTATGGCAAAAGAGAACGCGGATACGATAATCCCAGTTTTGTCGTCTTTGGAGATGTGACGCCGCGCTGAACGGCCGTCCTCGGAGGAAAGCATGGCACGTCAGTATTTTGGAACGGACGGTATTCGCGGCCGGATAAACAGGAGGCCGATGACCGCCGAAACGGCGCTGCGACTGTCCATAGCAGCTGCGCGAACCTTTGCGCCTCAAGGCGGGCGTGAAGTTGTGATCGGACGTGATACGCGCCTGTCCGGCGAGATGATCGAAGCCGCGCTGGTCGCGGGCTTCACATCCATGGGAATAACGCCTGTGCGTCTGGGTGTCGTACCAACACCTGCAGTGGCTCTGATGGCGCGGGAAACCGGCGCCGCCCTCGGCGTCATGGTCTCGGCGAGCCATAACAAATTCGAGGATAATGGCCTCAAGCTCTTCAGTCCCGATGGGGTGAAGTTTGACGATGCTGTTGAGGAGGCACTTGAGGCCAGCATGGGCGCCGCGTTTGAGGGAGAATACGCCGCCCCCGCAGACATCGCCCTCCCCCGCGAACTGGCTGGCGCTTCAACCCGATACGTCCGGCGCTGCCTCGACACACTGACGGGCACCAGGGACTTTTCTAAACTGAAGATCGTGGTTGATTGCGCGCATGGGGCGGGCTTTGAAACCGCACCAGTCGCGCTGAGAGAGCTTGGCGCGCAGCTTACGGTCATCGGCGATGCGCCCGATGGAGTGAATATCAATGCCGGCGTCGGGTCGACGGCGACCGGCGCCCTCAAAGCGGCTGTTCTAGAAACCGGCGCGGATATCGGCATCGCGCTGGACGGTGATGCAGACCGGCTGATCGTGATAGACGAGACAGGCGCCGAGGCCGACGGAGACCAGGTCATGGGTCTCATTGCCGGAGAAATGTACCGCACGGGCCGGCTCAAGGGCGGCGGTATGGTAGCGACGGTCATGTCAAACATGGGATTGTCGGAATACCTGAAAGCCGAAGGGCTGACGCTCGCGCGGACAAAGGTCGGCGATCGGTACGTTGGTGAGCATATGCGCGCACACGGATTTAATCTCGGCGGTGAACAATCCGGACACATCATATTGTCGGATGTGTCCACAACGGGCGATGGCCTTCTGGCAGGACTTCAGGTCCTGTCAGTGCTCGCCGCGCGTGGCGGCAAGGCATCAGACATGCTGCGCGTCTTTACGCCCGCGCCTCAGAAGCTCGTTAACATACGCTATTCCGGCGCGAACCCTCTCGAAAGTGATAGGGTCAAGACCGCGCTTGCAGAGGCAGATGACATGCTTGCCGACCGTGGACGGATGGTTGTTCGCAAATCGGGCACCGAACCGCTCATTCGCGTGATGGCTGAGGCTCTTGATGAAGCCCTGATGCTGAAAGCACTGGAGCACGCGGTAAAAGCCGTAAATGCAGAAGAAGGCGCGAGCTGAGCACTGTTTGCGTGGCGTCACCTGTTGCGCGCGCCCACCGGGCAGTTATCCTCTGGAGAGATACTCAATATTCCCGGAGGAACTTCCAATGGCCGAAGGTCAATCCCTTCCCCCGTTTCGCCCCCTGCCGCAGAAGACCCCTGATGTGGAAATGATCCGCAAGGGCGATGCAATCTACATCAAGTCACGCCAGGCACCGGGCGCGCGCCCCAGGACGATTCCCCACGCGCTTGACGAACGCGCGGCCCTGCATCCTGACAGGGTTTTCATCAAGGAGCGTGATCCGAAGACGGATCAATGGGTGGAGGTCACTTATGGCGAGGCAAAGCGGCTGACGGATTCTCTTGCGCAGGCCTTTCTCGATCTGGGCGCGGGGCCGAATGCGCCGGTCATGATCCTTTCCGGCAACTCCATTCGCGCGGCCCTGATCATCCTGGCAGCCCAGAAGATCGGCGCGCCCGCTGCCCCGATCTCGGTTCCCTATTCCACCATGTCGAACGATTTCGACAAGCTGAAGCATTGCTACAACACAGTGAAGCCAGCCATCATCTTTGCCGAGCAACTCGCCCCGTTCCAGAAAGGCATTGCCGCCCTCGGCGCGCAGAACTGCACCATCGTCAGCGCCGATCCCGGCGGAGACAATTCCGTACGGCGGTACGATGATCTTGTCGGAACCGAGCCTACACCCGCCGTGGCCGCAGCAATGGCAACTCTGACGGATGATAGCGTCGCGAAATATCTGTTCACATCGGGCTCCACCGGCATGCCAAAACCTGTTCCACAAACGCAGGGCTCCATGTGTGCCATGATTGCCGGTCAGGAAGGTCTGCGCGATGATGCGCGCGATCCCGACTACGATCCAGGCAAGGTCGCCAACGTGCTCGACTGGCTCCCCTGGAACCACATTTCCGGCTCGAATGTGAACTTTAATGGCGCGCTCTGGAATGGGGCCACCTTCTGGATCGATGGCGGCAAGCCCACCCCTGCGCTTTTCCATGAAACCCTCCGCAACATTCACGAATGCAGCCCCTCTACCTTCGGCACAGCGCCAATTGCCCTGGCCATGCTCGCTGAAGCCATGGAGCAGGACGAAAGCCTTCTGAAGGCCTTCTTCAAGAACATGCGTTCGATCGGTTATGGCGGCGCCACCCTGTCGGATGACCTCTACGACCGCCTTCAGGCCCTTTCGATCAGGGCGACCGGCCGCCGGATTCCGATCATCACAATGTACGGCGCCACCGAAACACAGGGCATCACGGTGGTTCACTGGGAGGCCGAGCGGGTCGGCCTGGTTGGCCTCCCGCTTCCCGGCACAACCCTCAAATTGGTTCCCAACGGCGAAAAGCTCGAAGTGCGCGTCAAAGGGCCGAGCGTCATGCCCGGCTATCACAATGATCCGAAGAAAAACGCCGAGGTCTTCGATGAGGAGGGCTTTTATTGCCTCGGCGATGCGGTGAAATTTGTTGATGAGAGTGATCCCAATCAGGGGCTCATCTTCGATGGCCGCGTCGGCGAGGACTTCAAACTCTCGTCCGGAACATGGGTTTCTGTGGGCACGCTGCGGCCGGATTTCGTGGCCGCCTGTTCGCCCCTTATCTTCGACGCCGTGATCTGCGGCCAGGACAAGGACTTTGCCACTGCGCTCGTCTGGCCCTCGCCGGTAACGGCAGAGCAATATGCCAAAGCTGCGGGCGATCCCGCCAAGGGCTTTGCCGCGCTGATGGCAGATCTTGCCCGCAAGGCAGCGGCCTTCAACGCTGGCGAACCGGGCTCATCGCGCCGCATCAAGCGGGTTCTTGTCATGACCGACCCGCCAAGCATTGATGCCGGCGAGATCACCGACAAGGGATATGTGAACCAGCGCCTCGTGATCTCCCGCCGGGCAGCTCTTGTTCAGGCGCTCTATTCAGAGCCGCCCGGGCCTGGCGTGATCCAACTGTAGGAGCCAAGGGCGCACCTCCCCCTTGTTTCATCACGCACGCGCCCTCACATCGCCGGAATTGCCCAGCAGGTGTATGGCGTATGACATTTGACGATGCCTTCCGCAGTTTCAGGGAAAAGCTGCATCTTCCGGAGATGCAGCCCCCTGATCTGCGCCTGCCGATTGAACGCCTTCGCCAACAATTCTTCCGAATGGATTATTCCGGGGAGCCCGACGCGCCGGAGCTTGCCGAAGTAAAGCTGCTGACCGTTCCCGGCCCCTCAGGCCCCCTCAAGGCGCGCCTCTATGTGCCCCTGGGCGCGGGCATTCCACCGGGCCCGGGCATCCTGTTCTTCCATGGCGGCGGCTTTGTGCTGGGCGATCTTGAAAGCCATGACATGATTTGCCGGCGCATGGCTGAAGGCTCGCGGTGCCGGGTGCTGGCCATTGATTACCGGCTTGCGCCGGAAACCTGCTTTCCCTGCGCGCACGACGACGCGCTCGCCGCCTGGCACTGGATCAGCAATAACGCAGAAGAGATCGGCATTGACCGCCGCAGGATTGCCGTTGCCGGCGATAGCGCCGGCGGGAACCTTGCCGCCTTCATCTGTCAGCAGATGAACCGTGAGGGCGGCTCCATGCCGGCATTCCAGCTGCTGCTCTATCCACTTCTGCAGTTTGCGGACATTCGCAGCAAGAAGATGTCGCCTCAGGAAAGCGGCTTCTTCATTTCCGTTGGCCTTTTCGAATTCTTCCGGGGACATTATCTGCCCGACCCTGAAACCTTTATGGATCCGCGCATATCGCCGCTTTTTGCGTCCCCCGAAGAACTCCGCAATCTCCCGCCCGCTCACATCATCGTATGCGGATGGGACCCCTTACGTGATGAAGGGCTGGCCTATGCCGCAAAGCTCCGCGCCATGGGAATCCAGGTGAGCGAGAAGGAATATCCTTCGATGGTACACGGATTTCTGAACCTTACTCATATCTCTGCAACCGCACGAATAGCAGCTCGGGAAGTGGGAAAGGTGACCGGAGAGGCTCTGGGTGCGATCTAAAAACCCCCTTTAGTTCCAAAAAGGGACGCTATTTCGTGACCCAAGGGCAACACTTGGGATTTAAAGCTATTTGTTGCGCCGCAGCAAATATTTCAAATGCTTGATAACTGTCTATTTAGTTCGCAAGGGCCAGACACCGCTGGCACCGATAAGTACTAGAGGAAACTCCCAGAAATGACGCTCAATAAAATGCTGATGACGTCTGCTTCCGCAGCCCTCATCCTCTTCGCCCCCGCCTATGCGCAGGAAACCCCCGAAGAAACGGCCGCGCGCGAATCCGCAATTGATCGCGTGCTCGGCACGGTCACCGTGACCGCCACCAAAAAAGCAAACGTCGAAGACGTGCAGACAGTCGCTGTTGCCATGACGGCCTACAACGCAGACACGCTGGACGCCCTTAACGTCACAACCCTCGAGAGCCTGAGCTATTCGGCGCCCAACGTCTCGCTCGACGATGTGGGCACCGCGCGCGGCACGGCCAACTTCGCAATCCGCGGCCTCGGCGTGAACTCCTCCATTCCGTCGATCGACCCGGCTGTCGGCGTTTTCATTGATGGCGTCTATCTCGGCGTCAACAACGGCGTTGTCGTCGACATGTTCGATCTCGACAGCATCGAAGTCCTGCGCGGCCCGCAAGGCCTGCTCTTCGGCCGCAACACCACGGGCGGCGCGATCGTCGTCAACACGGCAAACCCGACCGACGAATTCTCGCTGAAGCTGCGCAGCAGCATCGAAAGCCCCATCGACAGCGGCCGCGGCGGCCCCAACAGCAATCTTCAGGCTATCGTTTCGGGCCCGCTGATCGAAAACGTCCTGAATGGCAAGCTCGGCGTCTCCTACAACTATGACGACGGCTACTTCAAGAACCTCTACAATGGCGAGAACCACGGACAGCTCCGTTCCCTGACCTATCGCGGCGCGCTGGAATTCATGCCGACTGACTCGCTGACCTTCCTCGGCAAGCTGGAATACACCGACTCGCGCTCCGATGGTCCTTCGGGCAAAAACCACGCCTATTATGACCGCGACAATTTCGATTTCTCGATCAACAATCCGGGCTTCGGCGAAAACGAAACCATCCAGGGATCGCTGCGCACCGATCTGGATGTTGGCTTTGGCAATGGTGTGATCACCAACATCTTCGGCTATCGCAAGTATGAGTCGACTTCCTCCTCCGACATCGACGCGACGCCCTTCACACTGTTCCACTCAAATGCCGAGTTCAATCAGGAACAGTACTCCAACGAGCTGCGCTATGCCGGCACGTTCGACAAGCTGGACCTGACGACGGGCGTCTACTACTTCGAGCAAACCCTGGATTATACAGAGATCCGCAACCTGCCGAGCACCCGCCCGGCCACGCTCCCGGCTTCCATTCCGTGGGGCTTCTACGGCGGCGGCAAGCTCGATCACACCGTTTGGGGCGCCTTCGCCAACATCGACTATTCCATCACTGACAAGCTGATCGCCACCGCCGGCGTACGCTACTCGGTGGAGGAAAAGGCGGGCGACGTAATCTACATCCGTCCTCGCAATCCTTGCTCCGTGATCGCGGGCACATGCTCGCCTGACGGCACCAACGCCCTGATCAGCCTCATCTCCGGCGGATTGGCGCAAGAACCCAATGGCTTCCGCGATTCCAATGAGTGGAAGAACTGGACCCCGAAAGTTGGCCTGCAATATTTCTGGAGCGACAACCTCCAGACCTATGGTCACTACACCAAGGGCTTCCGCTCGGGCGGTTACAACTTCCGCATCACCGATATCCCGATCTTCAACCAGTTTGTCGCGCAAACCGGTAGCCTCGGCTTCGATGAGGAAGAAGTTGATTCCTACGAAGTCGGCTTCAAGGCGCAGAGCGCAGATGGCCGCATTCAGGTCAACGGCGCGGCCTTCATGACCGAAGTCGGCGACATGCAGCGCGAAGTGAACACGGCCGGTGCGTCCGGCGTTGTTCAGAACATCATCAACACAGCTGACGCTACGATCTACGGTCTTGAGTTTGACGGCCGCGTCGCTGTGACAGATACGCTTCTGGCCTCGTTCAATGTCGGCTTCATGGATGCTGGCTATGATAAGGTGTTCTTCGACCTGAATGGTGATGGCGTTATCAACGATGCAGACCTCAACCTCGACCTCCCCCGCGTGCCGCCGATCACCTATGGGTTCGGCCTCATGAAGGAGTTTGATCTGGGCACCTCAGGCGCTATCGTTGCCCGCGCAAACTATCAATATCGCGACCGTATTGCGTACACGGACAGCAACTTCGGCTGGATCCAGGATGCAAATATGGTCGACATGAACATCACCTGGGAAACGCCGGTTGATGGCCTCTCTGCCTCCTTCTATGGCAAGAACCTCCTCGACGAAGTGCAGCTCGGCAACGACACCCAACTGCCCTTCCCTGGTCCGAACTCGACGGGTCTGAACTATTCTTATCCGGCGCTTCCGGCTGGCGGCACCTTCTCGCCGATGAAGAAAGGCCGCCTGCTCGGCCTGGAACTGACCTACGTCTACTAAGATCAGTGGCCATCGGGCCAAGGATCCAAACTCAAAGGGCGGCCCGCAGGCCGCCCTTTTTCTTTGATGGTGACGCAAAAAGAACGGCCCCCGGTATCGAGGGCCGTTCTCCTACTTAGCTCCCGCCGCCAAATCTCTTGGTCAGGCTGATCTTGTAGGTCCTGCCGAAGGGATTGTGCGTGTAAGGATCGTAATTCAGATCAAACGCAGCAAACGGTGGATCTTCGTCGGTGACGTTGACCACACTGAGCCCAATGTCGAATTCGAACGGGGCCTTCCAGTTGTAGAACAGGTCAAAAGTCGTTTGCGAATCGATCTCCGCACCGACACCCCCCCGCGCGGCGGGGGCCCGCTCGTCCTTGTAGCTGTCAATGTGGCGCATCACAGCCCGGAAGTTGTGGTCTCCCAGGGCATAGTTGGCAAACACGTTAGCCTTCCACTGCGGCATAGAGCGCGTGAAGTTCGACCGGTTGAACTGACCGACATAATCACCGCCGCCGATTGAAACGCCTTCGACAAAATAGGGGGCTACCTTGTACTCAACGATATATGTCGCATCGAGGCCAACCGAAACCTCCCCGCCCATTGGGCCATCCGCCCATGTGTTATTGAGGCGGAGGTCAATCCCCGAAGTCTTGATATTCGGACCGTTGACAATTCCCGTCCGCACACGCGCAATATCTGATCCTGCGGCCGGGGTTCCGGTGCCGGTAATGATATTGTTGGGATCATTGAAGGTAATCCGGTTTAGGATCGGTGCAGAGAGATCCCCCGCCCGCAACGCGGCGACAGCAGCTGCCACAATATTCGACTGTTCTTCAACGATAATCGGATCGTCAAAGTCGAAATTGTAATAGTCGAGCGAGGCGTTGAAGCCGCCTTTCTGGAACAGACCACCAAAGTTGAAGCTGAAGGCGGACTCCGGTTTCAGATCAGGATTTCCAAACTGATCGATCGCCTTAAACGCCGAGGCCGCAGAAACAAACTGCAAGGTTGTCCCCACGCCATCAAGCTGGTTGAGCGTGGGGCCCCGGAATGACGTCTGGGCGGAGCCACGCAGCGCAAAACTGTCGCTCACCTGCCATTTGGCAGCGACCTTCGGGTCGAAGGTAGATCCCGTTGCACCGCCATAATCCTCGTACCGGACAGCAACCTGCATATCCAGGTTGTCAAAGAGAGGCACTTGGAGCTCACCGAACACGGCGTAAATCGTCTGGTCCCTGTCTGCTGGCACAGTCCCGGCAAGGAAGGAATACGGCCCCGTGCCGCCTGGCCCAGGCGTGACGTTTAGGTTCGTGAGGTCAGACATCGAGAGTTTATAGCTCTCGCGGCGAACCTGAACCCCGGCTGCCCAGCCAATGGCGCCGCCAGAAGCCTGCACATTGCTGAGGCCGGAAAGCACCGCATCAAAAACCAGAAGGTCGGTTTTCGCTGTTGTCTCGCTGCCATCTGTCATCCATTCGGCAAGCTCGACCGAGTTCTCAAGCCCCGGGACATAGCCGGGGTTTGCCTGGCCGGTCACGGCGTTCGCGGCAATTCCATTCGAGAACGGGTTGTAATACTGGCAAGTCCCCTGCCCGGCCACAAGGGATCCGGTATAACCTGCAGCATAAGGAACAGTGCCGGTTGCAGGATCAAAGCCCGTATTGGGATCAGTACAGATACCGAAGCCCCGCAAGGCGGACGTCAGACCCGTGATATAGGTGTCATTGGTGAGCCGGTATCCTTCGGTCGTGGAGTAGGACAGCCCGACATCATAATTGACGTCATTGTCAAAACTTCCCGTGAGCGATCCGGATCCCCGCCAGGTGTTGTAGTCGCGGCTGCCTTCCTGCGCACCGCCTGTGCCTGGGAAGCCACCCAGGCCGAAGGAGCGGCCGATGAATAGTGCAGCAACGGTCCCCGCCGGAAAGGCTCCTGGATTGTCAGCAATGTATCGTTGAAACGCCGGGTGGCTTGCAAGCACGACCTGGTTCGTCAGCACCTGTGGCGGATAGGAAGGCGAGGTTTTCCAGGTCGGCACATCCGTCTGCGCATACATGAGCTCAAGATGCAGTTCAGCGCCGTTACCGAGCTGTCTGTTATATTCGGTCAGGAACTGAAAACGCTCCTCTTCCTCCACAAGGTTATCAAACTGCGTGAAGTTAAAGACGCATGTGGGCGCCAGAGTTCCGCCGAGAGCCTCGCATCCGACATCATTCACATTGGCCGCCAGCGGCGTTAGGCCAGTTGCGCCAATCCCGAGCGGTACAAACCGGCCCGGATTTGAAATCGCAGACCAGCCACCTACAGGATTGTTGGCATAGGGCTGAACACCCCAATCCTTCTCGTTCACGGCCACCTCACTGCGGAACTGATATCCGACCGACGTGACCCAGCTGAAATTCGAGCCCTGCAAGCCGTACGCGGCAGAGATATCATATTCGCCATCGGTGCCCTCGAAGGTCTGATAGGAACCACCAATTTCAAAACCGTCGAGATCATCTCGTGTAATGAAGTTGACCACGCCGGCAATCGCATCCGAACCATAAAGCGCTGCAGCGCCGTCCTTCAGCACTTCAATCCGGCCGATCGCGATCGAGGGGATGCTGTTAGTGTCGACAAAAAGCTGGGCCTGCTCACCGATCGAGTAAGGATGAAATGTATGGCGGCGGCCATTGATCAATACCAGCGTCCGCGCGGGCCCCAGCCCCCGCAGGTTAACGTTCGAAGTACCCTCCAGACCGTTCGAGGCAAACTGGTTCGTCTGCCCGTCCACGCCCGAGGAAACGCCGAGGTTCCTGATAAGCTCGGTGACCGACGGCCTACCTTCGAGAACAAGGTCTGCCGCTGTCAGAACATCCACCGGCAATGCAGCATCCTCCGGGCTACCCTGGATATAGGAACCCGTGACCGTCACCGTGCTGAGTTTGCGCTCGCCATCGTCCTGTTGAGCGTTGGCCGTCATTGCACCGCTCAGCGCAATTGCTGAGGCGCAAAGAAGCGCTCCTTTGAAATACTTCATTCGTTTCCTCCCGTTTTATGAGGTCCAAGCGCAAGCTTTTGCCGCTTGTCATTAATTGGACTCAGTCTCACTCTTATGCGGTATTGACGTCCCGGAAAGGGGTGACTTGTGCTGCAGCGCTGCATACAAAAAAGGAACCTTTGGGCCCCATCCAATTTAGTCCGCCTACCCACAAGCTGGTTTAATTCATGCAGACCAATCCTCCCGAACAGCCCTCTTCGGCCGCCGCGCCATTCCTTCGGATAGCGGATTCTTTCGCGGATCCAGTGGCGCCGGCAGATTTTCCATCCGCGCTTTTGCGCTGGCGCAACCAGCGCTGGGCGGCCGAAACCGGGCTCGGCGATCTTTCGGAGGAAGCCTGGATCAGGCACTTTGCCCGCTTTGAGGCCCTCCCCGGAAACCTCCCTGAGCCGCTGGCCATGCGGTATCACGGCCATCAGTTCGGCACCTATAATCCTCAACTCGGAGATGGGCGCGGCTTCCTCTTCGCCCAGCTGCGCGACAAGGCCGGGCGTCTGCTTGATCTTGGAACCAAGGGGTCAGGCCAGACACCCTATTCCCGGCAGGGGGATGGCCGGTTGACACTCAAGGGCGGCGTGAGGGAGATCCTGGCAGCCAGCTATCTGGAAGCCCTCGGGGTAAACACATCCAAGGCCTTCAGCCTTGTCGAAACGGGCGAGGCGCTGAGCCGGAATGACGAGCCCTCCCCCACGCGCTCCTCGGTACTGGTGCGCCTCTCTCATAGCCATGTCCGCTTCGGCACCTTCCAGCGCTGCGCCTGGCATGAGGACCGGGAGAGCATGGCGCGGCTCGTCGATTACTGCATCGCCGAATTCTACCCGGCAGCCGATGCACCAGAGATTGCGCTCCGGACAGCAAATCTCCTCGAATGTGTTGCAATCGCTACAGGCCGGATGATTGGCCAGTGGATGGCGGCCGGCTTTGTCCACGGCGTGATGAACACGGACAATTTCAATATCACCGGCGAGACTTTCGATTTCGGCCCCTGGCGCTTCCTGCCGGTATCGGATCCGAATTTCACCGCAGCCTATTTCGACAGCCAGGGGCTTTACCGCTTTGGCCGCCAGCCGGTGCAGGGCGGCTGGGCGCTGCAGCAGCTCGCGTCTGCCATGTTGCTACTCGCTGAAGCAGACGGCCTTGCCAACGCGCTCGTGCCTTATGAGACGGTCTATCGGGACAGCTTCATCGCCCACACCCACCGCCTGTTGGGGCTTGAGCCAAAAAATGACACGGGTACTGACATTTCGTTTCTACAAGCGTTTTATGCCTGGATGACAGAAAGCGGGGCGATCTGGCCCCAGACCTTCTTCGACTGGTTTGGAGGCAGCGCCAGCGAAGCGCGGGCAGCAGCCTCACCCCAGGCCAGCCTTTACGATACTGCTCAGTTTGCCCCTGTCCGCGCCGCGCTGATGGAGCGCGCACCTCTCCGCCCGGAACGGCTTGGTAACGCTTATTTCCAGAATGCATCCCCCGTCAGCCTGGTGGTGGAGGAAGTTGAAGCGCTCTGGGCGCCGATTGCCGACGCCGATGACTGGTCCCTGTTCCACGCGAAGACGGATCACATCGAAGAGGCGCGTCTCGCTCTGGCGCTTTAACCCAAGGGAACACCTTGATCTTCCGGGGCGCCTGCAGGCACTTAGCCAAAAAATATGGAGGCCCTTAATGACCGATAAGTCCCGCCCTGGCCCGCTTTCCGGAATCCGCATCGTAGATATGAGCTCGGTTGTGCTCGGGCCGTTTGCGACGCTGATCCTTGCCGATCTCGGAGCGGAGGTCATCAAGATCGAGCCCCCGAAAAAAGGCGACACCATGCGGTATGCCGGCGCCTCCCCCACGGGCGACCTCGGCCCGATCTACATGGCGCTCAATCGCAACAAGAAGGCGATGACGCTGGACGCCAAGACGCCTGAGGGCAAAACCGCCCTGACAGAGCTGCTGAAAACCGCCGATGTGTTCTTCCACAATGTGCGCCTCGCCGGCATGGAACGGCTCGGCTTTGGCTATGAGCAGGTCAAGGCCCTTAAAGAAGACATCGTCTATGTTCACTGCGCCGGCTTCGGCAAAGGGGGCGCCTATGAGCGCCGCCAGGCTTATGACGATCTCATTCAGGGCGCGTCTGGCTTTGCCGATCTCAACGCCCTGCGTTCTGGCGGCCGGCCGGAATATGCCCCGTCCCTGGTAGCGGACAAGACGGCGGGCCTCTTCGCCACCTACGCCACCCTGGCGGCGCTTTTCCACCGCGCCCGCACCGGCAAGGGCCAGTTCGTACAGGTGCCGATGCTGGAGAGCTTCACCTTCTTCAACATGGTCGAAAATCTCTATGGAGAGACATTCCTGCCGGGCAACGGCAAGCTCGCCTACACCCGCTCCATCAACCCGAACCGCCGCCCCTACCCCACAAAGGACGGCTATATCGGGCTCGTTCCGTACTCGGATGAGCAATGGGAGAAGTTCTTCGCCATCGGCGGCATGCCCGAGATCTTTAAAGACCCACGCTTCTCAACCTATCAGGCCCGCACCGAAAATGTTGGCGCGCTCTATGCCCTGATCGAACAGGTCAGCGCCACCAAGACCACCCATGAGTGGCTGGAACTGATGGACAAGGCAGACATTCCCGCCATGCGCTACAATACCATGGCCGAAGTGCTGAGCGATCCCCACCTCGTCTCGACCGGCTTCTTCACCGAAGCGGAGCATCCCGAGGCCGGAAAATACCGCACCATGCGCCATCCGGTACACTTCTCGGAAACCCCCGCCAGCCTGCGGCTTCCGCCGCCGCGCCCAGGCGCCGATACCGAAAGCATTCTAGAGAGCCTCGGCCTCGGCGCTGAAGGCTGATCAGCCCCCAGCCAGGCGCGCCATCTCTTCTTCCGAGAGCTCGGAATTGTCATAGACGTTCTGGACGTCATCAAGCTCATCAAGCACGTCGAGCAGCTTCATCAGCTGGTCGGCGGCATCGCCGGAAACCGGCGTCGTGACCTTAGGCTTCCAGATGATCTTCGCCGAGGTGGGCTCCACCTTGTTGCCAAATGTCTCGGCCAGCGCAGTGGAAACGGCGGCGAAATCTTCCCGCGCCGTGTAGATCCAGTGGCCATCCTCATCGGATTCCACGTCCTGTGCGCCGGCCATGATGGCCGCATCCATCACCTCGTCGGCCGTTCCGGCGCTTGCAGGATATTCGATCTCGCCAAGCTGGTCGAAATTGAACGACACAGAGCCGGTCGTACCCAGCGCGCCGCCATTCTTTGAAAAGGCGGTGCGTATGTCGGTGGCGGCACGGTTCTTGTTGTCCGTGGACGCTTCGATGATGATGCCGACGCCGCCAGGGCCAACGCCCTCATAGCGGATATCGGCATAGTCTGCGCCGCCGCCGGACTGGCCCTTGTCGATCGCCCGCTGGATATTGTCCTTGGGCACCGAAACACCCTTGGCGTTGGCAATCGCCAGCCGAAGGCGCGGGTTCATGGCCGGGTCCGGCCCACCCATCTTCGATGCCACGGTGATCTCTTTGGACAGGCGCGCGAAAAGCACGGCGCGCTTCTTGTCCTGCTTGCCCTTACGGTGCTGAATGTTGGCCCATTTACTGTGCCCGGCCATGGGAAAACCCCTCGATACTGTCTGGTTTCTGGCTGTGTGGGGCGGTGTCTATCGCGCCAAAACGTACTTGGGAAGCCGCGCCGGTGCGATCAGCCAAACGTATCGGCCAGGCCGCCGGACCGCATCTCGGTCTGAACCTGCGTTACCTGCTTCGTCGTCCGCAACAACAGGATCCCGCACACGACCGAAAGCGCGCTGCCAACCGCGCCCACGATAATGCCGGCATCATAAGTCGGTAGCGGATCGGTGAAGCCTGTCAGGCGCAGGGATATGTTGGCAAGGATGTTCGAGCCGATCCACGTTGCCCACCACCAGCCGACATAGGCCGCAACCTTCTCAGGTCTCCCCGCGAGACGGTGAGACTCGCGCCATATCTGCAGCATGCCTTCAAACGGCTTCCAGATGTTGGCGATTGGAATGAAATACCACCCAACCGCCCAGCCCGGTGACATAGTGGCCGCCACAGCCCCGACAATGTGAAGGTTCTTCATGGCCCTGTAGGTCCACATCGAGACAAGGATGACCGAAGCGACCAGTCCGCCGATCTGGGCGAGGCTGACGCCGAGAACGGCCAGGGAAAAAGCCGACGACATCGCCCCCAGATCCAAATACGGGTCGAGCTCCCGCGCGGTCAGGAAATAGTATTCGACAAGGCTCGCCAGTGCGAGGCCAGCCTCCCCCGCCATATAGACAAAAAGCGCCACCCGCATCGGCTTGAACCGGCCCATCAGCGGACGTGTCAACTCCGTCTGGCCTGAAGCCCCAGCAATATCTGCCATGATATGCATCCCCGATCTCTTGCAACCCCGAATGGCACCCTGCCACGGATCATGGGCGTGGCAAGGGCTTACAGATGGCCGAGCTGGGCCAGAGCGGCCGCCAACCTTCGAACAATCTCCTGCCGCACCTTCCAGCTCAGCCAGGCTTTATCCATGCGAGAGAGCCAATGCGAATTGACCGCGCTGAATTCGGCCCCCAGCACGCGGGGGTCCGGGAGGATCTTCTGCCCCAGAACACTGGCGACATGGGCCATCTCCTGAGGGCTGGCAAAATGGAGTTCATGGCCCCGGTGTTCGAGTATCCAGACCGGCCAGCCCTTCCCCGCCTCCGGTTGAGGGAAAGGCGGCTCAAACTGTGCCGCAGCATGAAACGCGCCGTCCACCGGCCGGTGGACGTAGGGGCTGACCGGCGTTCGCACCGGTTGCCCGCGATACTCACATCGGAGGCGCAGGGGGCGCCCAGTGCGGCGGCGGGATGTCCACCGGCCTGGAGAGATCCACTTCGACGCGGAAGAAGCGCTCCGGCCGTTTCAGTTCGTAGGCAAACATCTGCTGGCCTGAGCGCACTTCCACCGCCCACACATTAGCCTTCGATACCGGAATGCCTTCACGGTCGAACAGATCCTTTGTGGACTGATCAGCCGGGAACTCCTGACGCGCGGCGGAAGGATCGGAAACCGAGTAGCCGCCATAGCTGGTCAGCGCGTCAAGGCTGCCGTCCTCATGGCGATGGACGTGACGCAGCTCCCAGCCGCCCCCCGGTCCCGTCGCCGTCAGCACCCAGGTGCGCGAGCGATCTTCGCCCACACTCAGCGGCAGACGGAACACGCCCGACTCGCAATCGCGCACATGCACGACAAGGCGGTTCTCGCGCCACTCGTCATCCACCGCGTCATGGCTCACCACCCGGCCTTCAAACGCCTTGCCGCAGACGGCCGAAAGTCCTTCCGCAAACGGAAGGTCAGGCGGCCCGGCAGGCGCCGTCGCGCAGGCGGCCAGAAGAAGGGCGAAGGCGGGGGCAACTGCCAATCTCAGCATCATGACAGGCAACCTACCGGCCACCCCCGGAAAGGCAAGCCTTCGCTCAACTGCCTGCGGCCGCATTCTCTGCAGATACGGGCTTGATGCTGTGGGCCTTCACGGCAAGCTGCTCCAGAGCGCTGCGCAACTCCCCCGCCAGCTCCAGCACTGCCTTGGCAGAAGCATCCTTCATCATCTCCTGACGCACCTGCCAGGAGTTGATTGTGCGGGACAGGCCCTTCTTGTCGGCAAACGCCGTCAGCGTCGCATAGGGATAACCATTGCGCACATCGATCAGAATGCCGCTTGCCGCTGCCTCTGCCTCAACATTGCGCCCAGGCAGCACAAACATGCCTATCACGGTGAGGTCGGCAAAGGAAAGCGCACTGCCTTTGCTCCGATTGCTCGTGGAAACCTCATAGGCAAGCACATAATCGAGATGCTGGCGCGCTGCGCCGCGGCGGATTTCAGCGATCGTATCGGCGGCCGTGTAGGAATAGCGCGGCTTGTCATTCTCCGGCGCCACCATCGCGGCAATCAGGGGGCTGACGGGCACGAACTCACCATAAAGACCATCAAGCTGCTGGGCCAGCGCGGCCCACGCCTCCCCTTCCCGCTCCGGGATCGCCGCCAGATGACCCCGCTCGATCCGGGCGAGCCCGATGCGCGCAGGAAACCTGATATCGGGCTCCACAGCCGCGATCTGGCGAACCTGAACGTCCACCTCCGAAGCCACTGCGCCAGCCGCCGGGGTGTAACTGCCATCATACCGCGCCAGATAATCCGCACCCGACGTTGTTTGCACATGCGTTGCGCAGGCGGTTGCCATCAGAAGGGCCAAACCCGCTGTCACCAGATTGAACCACATCCCCTCGCTCCTACTTGCCGGTTTGTCAGAAGACAGATTACCGGAAATTCAGACCAAAATGCGCCCATAAAAAGAAAAAACCCTCCCGGGAGCCCGGAAGGGTTTTCTAAAATGTTGCAACAGAAATATCAGGCCGGATTGGGCTCAACGTCACCGATGCCATCATCCTTGGGCTTCTTGCGCTTGCCGATCACGGGCACAGCGGAGGCGGGCCCGGCATCATCATCCGAAATATCCGGACGGCTCGGCGGAGTGCCCTTCAGAAGGTTGGCAATCTCTTCGCCCGACAGCGTTTCAAACTCAAGCAGACCGGTGGCAATCGCTTCCCACTCATTGCGGTATTTCGTCATGATCTCGCGGGCGTCTTCCTTGCCCTTTTCGATCAGCTTACGGACTTCTTCCTCAATCTTGCGCGAGGTTTCTTCCGAAATATGGCTCGACTGCATCAGTTGCTGGCCAAGGAACACGTCTCCTTGGTCCGAGCCGTAATCGACCGGTCCGATGATGTCCGAATAGCCCCAGCGGGTGACCATGGCGCGGGCAAGACGGGTTGCTTGCTGGATGTCGGACGCTGCGCCGGCCGTGACATTGTCATCGCCGAATTTCAGCTCCTCGGCCACGCGCCCGCCCATGATGATGGCAAGGCGCGAGGTCATCTCGACCTTGGACATGGAGAGCTTGTCGTCTTCGGGCAGCTGCATGACCATGCCCAGCGCGCGGCCGCGCGGAATGATCGTTGCCTTGTGGACAGGGTCAGCGGCGGGCACTTTCATCGCCACGACAGCGTGGCCGGCTTCGTGCCAGGCGGTGAGGATCTTTTCCTTCTCCGACATGACCATCGATCGGCGCTCGGGCCCCATCAGAACCTTATCCTTGGCATCTTCAAACTCTGCCATGGCGACCACCCGCTTGCCACGGCGGGCAGCGAGAAGGGCGGCCTCATTAACGAGGTTGGCCAGGTCAGCGCCGGAGAAACCGGGTGTGCCGCGCGCAATCGTCTTGGAATCGACATCCTTGGCGAGGGGCACATTGCGCATGTGAACGCGCAGGATCTTCTCGCGGCCGATAATGTCGGGATTGCCGACGGTCACCTGGCGGTCAAAGCGGCCCGGACGCAGCAGCGCCGGGTCAAGCACGTCAGGACGGTTGGTCGCCGCCATGATGATGATGCCTTCATTGGCTTCGAAGCCGTCCATCTCGACCAGCAGCTGGTTCAGCGTCTGCTCGCGCTCGTCATTGCCGCCGCCGAGGCCGGCGCCGCGCGAGCGGCCGACAGCGTCGATCTCGTCAATGAAGATGATGCAGGGTGCCGAGCGTTTGGCCTGCTCAAACATGTCGCGGACGCGGCTGGCGCCGACACCGACGAACATTTCAACGAAGTCCGAGCCCGAAATTGTGAAGAAGGGCACGCCGGCTTCCCCGGCCACAGCGCGGGCGAGCAGCGTCTTACCCGTACCCGGCGGGCCAACCAGCAGCGCGCCTTTCGGGATTTTGCCGCCGAGGCGCTGGAATTTTGAAGGGTCCTGCAGGAATTCGACGATCTCCTGCAGCTCTTCCTTGGCTTCATCAACGCCGGCAACGTCATCAAAGGTGACGCGGCCCTGCTTCTCCGTGAGGAGGCGGGCGCGAGACTTGCCGAAGCTCATCGCGCCGCGGGTGCCCCCGCCCTGCATCTGGCGCATCATGAAGAAGACAAAGCCGACGATCAGCAGGATCGGCAGAAGCGACAGAAGGACCGAGGCCACATTGTTGCGGCCGGTATCGGGCTTCACCGAAAAAGGAACATTGTTCTGGGTGAGAACGTCCTCGGTTTTCATGTCGAGGGCACGCAGCTCGCTTTTCAGCGTCCGCCCATCCGTCGTCTTGGCGATGATGGTGGTATCTCCCAGCGTCGCATCGGCAATCTTGCCCTGTTCTGCGAGCTGATAGATCTCGGACAGCTTTGTAGGCTGGGCACGGGCAACCTCAGGGTTGCCGCCCATCATTACAGCCATACCGATTACGAGCAGGGCGAGCGCGCCCCATATCGCCAAATTACGGACGTTCATAGCAAGGTTCCGTCAGAGACTATTCGATCCACCATACGGGATTGAATTTAGAAGATAGGCACCAAATCCTCTAAAAACGACTCCTTTCCTGCTGCTGCGGCAATTTCATTCGTGTGGCCGGAGAGGATGGCCTGGTGGGCGGCGAGGCGATTTGCCATTCCGGGGCGGGGCTGGCCAGCTTCGGGGAGAAGCTGCAGGCGGTCCCGGTGGCGGCGGATATGGCAGCCGCCCAAGGTGGCGCCGCGAAAATCTTCATCCGAAACAATGCGCTCAACCAGCCGGGCGAGGCCTTCACCCCGTGGGGAGGCCTCCCTGCCGGCCGCGATCTGGACCAGGAGCCCCATCGCGCGGGCAGCCCTTTCGGGTGGCAGACCGGCAAGGGAGACCACCTCGATACCCCCCTCACGCACGCTGCAATTTGTTGCCATCCAGCGCCAGAGAGCGGCATCCTCAATCATTCTTAATGTCTGAAACCGGTCAATCACGGACAGAAGTTGGACAAATCCGGACACTTTTGGACAAAGCAGGCGGCGCATGCGCACCCGCTCGTAGGCCGGATTCTCGTTCGACGGGTCGTCCGCCCAGCTGACCCCTTCGGCCTGCAGGAACGCGCGAAGCCCTTCCCGGCGGGCGCCGAGCAGAGGCCTGGCGATAAACACCCCCTGCCCCTCCGGCCAGACCGGAGAGAGGGAGAGCGGCCGCATGCCGGCGAGCCCATACCAGCCCGACCCCTGCCGGGCGCGCATCAGGAAGGTTTCTGCCTGATCGTCAGCCGTATGGCCCGTCAGCAGGAGACGGCTGCCTCTCTGGCGGGCTGCCCGCGCGAGCGCGGCGTGACGGCCCCGCCGGAGCGATGCCTGGCGGGGGGCGGCGCCTTCAAGGCGCAGCGTTTCATGCGCGAGGCCGAGCTTCCCGCAGAGCGCGGCAACGGCCTCGGCCTCGGCCCGCGCTTCCGGGCGCAGACCATGATCGACGGTGAGGCCATAAAGCGTTCGCCCCTGGCGGGCAGCCCAGCGCTGGGCGAGGATCAGAAGCGCCAGGGAATCTCCGCCGCCGGAGACGGCGACGCCAATCGGCGCGTCCAGCAGGCAGGCTGGCAGCGCGGCGAGCGCTGCCTCAAACGCCGGCTGTGGCCCTAGCCCTTGCATCCGGAACGGGTGCGCTCAACGGCCGCCAGATCGCGCACAACCTTGGACGCGTTGGGATAGCGCTTGGGCAGGGTGTCGAGAGCCTGACAGGCCTTCTCCGTATCCCCGATGAGACGCATCGAGCGGGCAAGACGGGCCAGCGCATCGGGCGCGCGCTGATCATCCGGGAAGGAGCGGATCATGGTGGTGTAGGCCTGGCCGCTTTCGGCATAGGCGTTCTGCTGGTGCAGCGTTTCGCCAAGCCAGAAATAGGCTTCACCGGCCTGCGGGTCATTTCCGAACTTGGTGACGAATTCCTGGAAGGCTTCCTGCGCGCCGGCATAGTCGAGCGCCAGAAGGCGCTGGCGGGCGACGGCGAAGAGCGGGCCGGCTTCGCCCGGAAGCTGGCTGGCCGAGATCGTGCCGAGCGAGCCTTCCGGCAGGCCGCCCTGCGCGTTGCGCGCCGGGGTCAGCACGGAGGGGCCGCCCCCGGAACCCGCCTGCGCGCTGGGCGCCGGGCCAACGGGAAGCTGCGCCGAAGCGGACGGCAGCGGGCCGGCAGCGGCCGGGCCTGAGCCGGTATCGAGCATTTCGGTTGCCTCAACCCCAACCACCATCTGCAGCGCGGTGATCGCGCGGGCCTGGGCCTGAAGCTGCTGGCGAAGCTCTGCATTCTCCTGCGCGAGGGCTTCATTATCCAGCATCTGCTGCTGGGCGCCATCGCGGGTGCGCGAGAGTTCGAATTCGAGCGTTTCAATCCGGCCATTGAGCTGGTTGATCCGTTCGGCATTGCGATTGATTTCGAGCATCAGATCCGCCGTCTGCTGACGGGTCTGATCGACCTGCTGGGAGAGGTCTCCGGTGGTGACCCCCTTCACGATCGGGGCGCCGCGCGTCTGCGCAGAGGCAGGCGTTGCGAGAAGTCCAAGGGCAGCAAGACCAGTAAGGGAGGCTTTCAGCATGACGGGTATCTCCGGGTGCGGGGGCAGACTTCAGCCCGGTGGAATAAAAGAAACAGCCGGGGCCAAATTATGGCACCCGGCTGTCCTTTTCATCACGTAAACGCAGTCAGCTTAGCTGGTGGCGCCAGAAATGATCTGGGTCCATGCGTTCCGGTTCATTGCCCAGGACTCTTCGTTCGAGCCAGCAGCGATCGGACGCTCTTTGCCGTAGGAGACGGTGTCGATGCGCGAAGCGCTGACGCCGAGGCTGACAAGGTAGTCTTTCGCAGCCGAAGCGCGGCGCTCGCCGAGGGCGAGGTTGTACTCACGCGTGCCGCGCTCGTCAGCGTTGCCGGCAACGAGAACGCGAACGTTCGGGTAGGCGTTCAGCCAGGCGGCCTGACGCTTCAGGATTTCCTGATCGTCGGAGTCGAGGCGGTACTGGTCGAGGTCGAAATAGACGCGCTCGCCAACGTTCACGCGGAAGTCTTCCAGCGAGCCCGGTTTGATCGAGGATTGCTGAACCGGCTCGGTGCGCACGGTTTCAGTCTCCGTCACGGTGTCCTGGACCGGCGGAGGGGTGACCGGCGTGTCGTTTGCCGGCGGGGGGCGAGAGGCGCAAGCAGCGGTCGCGGCCAGCAGAGCGGCGGCGGCAGAAGCTTTCAGGAAAGTATGCATGTGTCGGGGCTCCAAGGTTAGTTCAGTTGGCACTTACGGACCGCTTCGCGGTTTCTGTGTGTCGGCGGCCGTCTTATCGGGCCTTTTATTTCCTTATTCTGACTATTTTATCGCGACAATCGGTATTCCGTTGAATTTTCGGCCAATTGTGCTGTTTTTGCCACAAAATGGCCTTATTTGGACACGGTCCCGGGGCGCCTGCCCCAGGATGGGGCAGACTCTATTGCAGAACCGGCGACCAGGCCGGGTCCGAGGCATCGGTCTGGGTCATCACCCGGCGCTCGTTCCGGCCCGAAAGATCGACCGACCAGAGCTGGGGACCGGCGCCGGGACGGTTTTCGCGGAAGAACACGATGACCCGGCCATTCGGCGACCAGTCCGGACCTTCATCCAGATAGGATTCTGACAGCAGGCGCTCGCCTTTGCCATCGATTCCGATGACGCCGATATAGAATTTGCCGCCTTCCTGCTTGGTAAACGCAATCAGGTCTCCGCGCGGGGACCAGACCGGCGTGGAATAGCGGCCCCGGCCGAAGGTGATGCGGCAGGCGGTATCCCGGCCCCCCGACGGACAGGCGCGCGGGCTGCCATCGGTGTTCATGATATAGAGCTGCGGCGTGCCGCCCCGGTCGGAGTTGAACACGATCGACTGGCCATCGGGCGACATCGAGGGCGAGGTGTCGATCGCCGGGTGGTCGGTCAGGCGGCGGCTTTCGCGCGTGCGCAGGTTCATGATGTAGATGTCGGTATTGCCGCGCTGGGCCTGGGAGAGCAGCACGCTCTGTCCGTCGGTGCCGAAGCGGGGGGCGAAGGTCATGCCGGGGAAGTTGCCCAGCAGTTCCTGACGGCCGGTCTCGATATTGAAGAGGTAGACGCGCGGGCGGCCCCCTTCATACGACATATAGGTGATTTCCTGCGCCGAAGGGCTGAAGCGGGGCGTCAGCACGGTCGAGCGGCCGGAGGTGAGATATTGCTGGTTGGCGCCGTCGCTGTCCATGATGGCCAGACGCTTCACGCGCTCGGTCTTCGGCCCGGTTTCGGCGATGTAGACGATGCGGGTGTCGAAATACGGGTCTTCACCGGTCAGGCGGGTGTAGATCGAGTCGGCGATCTTGTGGGCGATGCGGCGCCAGTTTTCCGGCGTGGTAGTCAGCCGGCGGCCCGGCTCACCATTGATGCGCATCAGCTCCCCGCCATAGACGTCCCACAGGCGGAAGGAGACGGCGAGCTTGCCATCGGGAAGCTCCTCGAAAGCGCCGACGACCAGCGCATCGGTACGGATGATCTTCCAGTCGGCAAAGCGCGGCTCGGCATTGATCGAAAGATCGCGCTGGATGAAGGAGGCCGGGTTCTGCATGTCGAACAGGCCGGTGGAGGCAAGGTCCGCGCGTACCACATCGGCAATCTGCCGGGCGAGCTGGGTGTTGGTCCCCGTCACCTGGAAGTCCGGTATGGCGATTGGCGTCGGCTTGAAGTTTCCTTCATCCACGCGGACCTGCAGCTGGGCACTGGCAGGCGCGGCCAGCCCAAGGGCCAACATGATGACTGCCAGAAGCGGCATCAGTCTTTTCAGCATCAGTTCGGACTCCTCATCGAATTCTTGCGGCGTATCTGTCTCAACCCTGCTTCGGGCCAAGCGTCACGTCGATATCTTTCCAAAGCTCGTAATCATCCGCCGGCAGGCGATAATTCCCGATCTCACCGCATTTACGGACTGCCAGCAACGCGCGGTCAACCGCAATGCCCGACCGGCCGACAGGGCGCGAGCGGGGGGTGAGCAGGCTTGTGCTTATCACAGAGCCATCGCGGGCCAGCTTCATATTTACGGTAACATCGATCTGATGCTCGGGCGGCAGGTCGTCGACCGTGGCCCAGCATTCCATGATCTGGCGGCGCAGGGCCGCCTGCAGCGACGCGGTCGCGCCGGTGCGCGCGCCCGCCCCGGCCTGGTCGCGGTCTGAATTGGCCAGCACGGGACGGTCCGTCTGCTGGGCATCGGGGCGCTGCTCGGAGGTGCGCTTGGATTGCAGCGCGCTTTCGAAATCGTCCAGGAAGGAGAGGTCATCCTTCGGCTTGGCCGGGGGTTTCTCCACCGGCTTGGGCTTCGGCTTGGGTTCTTCCTTCTTCGGCTCAGGCTTGGGCTCGGGCTTTTTCGGTGGCTCCGGCTCGGGCTTGCGCGGATCGGGGACGGCCACCTCGGGCTCAGGCTCCGGGGCAGGTTCGGGCTCGGGCGGGGGCGGCTGTTCTTCCACCGGCTGGGGCGCGGCTTCCGGCTGGGCCTCGGGCTGGGGCGTATCGGATTTGCGCAGCTCGGCGACGTCGGAAATGCGGCCGATCTCGAGGAAGTCGATGGGCAGGTCGGCCGAAGAGGCGCACTGGGGCAGCTGCATCAGGATCTCGACCGAGCTGATGCCGGGCTGCTCACGGCGGATGCGGTCGATCTGCTCCTGGCACTCATCCTTCTTGTGCGGCCATGACATAACCGCCATGGCCAGCACGCTGGCATGCACAAGAGCGGAAACTGTCAGGCCACGAAGCATTCGTTAAGCTGGCTCCTCAGGGGTCAGCGGGGGGTGTTGGTCTTCTGTTCGGTGATGAAGGACATGCGGGTGAAGCCGGCGCCGCGGACTTCGGCGGTCACGTCCATGACAATGCCATAGGGCACGCTTTCATCGGCATAGAGGAACACGTCCTTGTCGTACCCCTCCCCCACAATCGCCTGCAGCTGGGCGCCGAGGGCCTCTACGGGCACTTCGGTCTGCTGGATCAGGACCGTGCCATCGGCCTTGACCCAGACGGTCAGCGGCGCGTCGTTGGGATCGGATTTGAGCGGGGCGGATGTTGTTCGCGGCAGGTTCAGCTGTTCGCCGCGCACCAGCATCGGCGCCGTCACCATGAACACGATGAGCAGCACCAGCATGACGTCCACGAACGGGGTCACGTTGATTTCGGCATTCAGGGACCGGCGTCCGCGCCGCCCGCCCTTGCCACCAGAACCGAGGATCAGGCCCATGGGTGCTCCTCAGTCCCGCGCCGTATCCGACGCGCGCCGCGACAGGCGCACGAGGACATCCTGGGAAAAGGTGTCGAGCTGGTCGGCGAGCTTGGTCAGGTCGCTGGTGAACTTGTTGTAGAAGATGACCGCCGGGATGGCGGCGATGAGGCCAAGGCCAGTGGCGAAGAGCGCTTCGGCGATCGGGCCAGCCACGGTGCCGAGG
This sequence comes from Hyphomonas sp., assembly GCF_013823385.1. Classification (GTDB taxonomy): domain Bacteria; phylum Pseudomonadota; class Alphaproteobacteria; order Caulobacterales; family Hyphomonadaceae; genus Hyphomonas. Next base: position 30,080 of record NZ_PNMA01000014.1, on the reverse strand, counting down.
CTGGTATCCTGCTGCTCGGCAATGTTGAGGAAGGCGTTCATGATGCCCCAGACTGTGCCGAAGAGGCCGATGAAGGGCGAGGCCGAGCCAATCGTGGCGAGGATGGAAAGCCCGCTGCCTGCCCGGCCAAGCTCCCGGTCTACTGCGGCGCGCATCGAGCGTTCGGCCCGGCTGACGATGGCAGAGGCTTCTGCCGGGGCCGGGCCCTTGCCGGCATCCGACCATTCCCGCGCCGCCGAGATGAATACCCGGCTGGCAGGGTCCTTGCCGCCCTGGCCGGGGCGCATGTCGATCTCGCCGGCCCGGCCGCTCCAGAAGGCGTCTTCAAATTCGCGTGAAGACTTCTTCAGGCCGCCCAGTTTGAAGAATTTCTCGCCGATCACGATCCACGACCATACCGAAGCAAGAAATAGCGCAAGCAGCACCAGTTTCACGACCGGATCAGCAGCCATCAGCAGGCTGATCAGGGAAAAATCCGAATGGCTGGCAACCGTGCCGATTGCTTCCGTTTCCATGGGTCTTGTCATCTCCTTGGCCCGCCGGGGCAAATCACCCTGCCCCGAACCGCTTCTGCGGTAGCAGAAACGCGGGTGGGTTCAACTGCAGGCACTGGTTATTTCCGCACTGTAATCTAGTGCAAATCCGGCAGAAACACGGCGTGTTGCAGGCTTTGCTCAGTCGATATGAGCCTTACTGCATGATGGTTAAGCCATTATGGCAGATTCTTAATCTTCCGCCGGGCCGAAGGCGGCCGCGACGCCCCTTCAGAAGCGAAAAAGCGGGACGCCTTCCGGCGCCCCGCTTCCCTTTGAGATACCGCCTGCTCAGCCGAGCTTGGCGATTTCGTCCCTGGCCGCAGTGAGGATCTCCGCAATGCGGCGCTTGCGGGCCTCATCGGCCTCACGCTCCCGCACCGCCGAAATCACCGCATGGCGCAGCCGGTGCATGGCGCTGCGGACATCTGCGGGGTCTGCCGCTTCGTCCGCCTCCAGAAGATCGGCCAGACGGGCGTGGATGGCGTCAACGACCTCCGCTTCCCGCTCAAGCTCTGCCTGCCCGGCATCGGTGATGTGGAAGGTTTTCTTGCCCTCCTCGGTGCGCACTTCGGCCCAGCCGAGGTCCTGAATGATTTCCAGCGCCGGATACATGACACCGGGGCTCGGCTTGTAGGTGCCCCCGGTCCGGGTCTCGATTTCCTGGATGAGGTCATAGCCATGGCGCGGCGTTTCGGCGATCAGGCTGAGGATCAGGAGACGCAGGTCTCCATGGCCCAGCGCGCGCCCGCCCCGGCGGCCACCTGGCCCCCGGCGATGCCCGCCCATCCGGTGCATTTTCATATGCCAGCGCTCATGCCGGCAGCCTCTGTGATGCATATACATGAAGTCTCCTTTGCCTCGGCGCCTCTGGCAGCCTGAAGCGTTTTTCTTGAGGGGTTTGATCAGAGTATTGGCTCATTGATACACCTTTTAGATATATCGAAATTGAAGATAATTTCGATATATCTAAATGCAAGTCTCCGGCACGGAAATTTCCTCGCAGCCAGGCTGCTCGCCGCTTCAGACCGGGCCAGCCGCGCGGGGCTAGCCGCGCCAGCGATAGGCTTCGAGATGTTCGGAAATTTCCCGGATCGGGCGGCGCAAGCGGCCATCGGCATGGATCATCACCGCCGTGATCTCCGCTTCGGCCAGCACTTCATCGCCGCGCAGGCAGGTCTGGGAGAAGCGGATGCGGGGGCCATCCATGCCGAGATAGCGGGTGCGGATATGCAGCAGATCGTCCACCTTGGCAGGCTTGCGATAGGTGACGTTTACATTGGTGAGGGTAAAGGCGGCCGGGTCTTCCCGCGCCAGCAGCGACTGGTGCGAGATGCCTGCATCGCGCAGATGGTCTGACCGGCCCCGCTCAAAGAAGCGCAGATAGTTGGCGTGATAGACCATGCCGGTGAAATCTGTGTCTTCGTAATAGACGCGGACGGCAATCCAGTGCTGGCGCGCGGCATCGAAATTCTGGGCGTCGAGAACAGGAAGGGTCATGTCCCGCCCGTATCAGACTTTCTCGCCAGCATGAAGGCATGGGCCAGGGTATCGACCAGGGCGAGCGCAGCGGCCAGATCGCTCGCCGTGCGCTCCAGCGTTTCCGGGCTCCAGGCACCGGTGACCAAGTCAATCAGCGCAAACCGGTCTGCCCCCGGAAAATCGAATACCAGCCGGCTGCCCTTCCCGACGGCCCGGAAGGCGCCGCCTTCGGCCAGCGCGATCACCCGCTCAATCACCGCCGGATTGAAGATGGCCCGCGCCTCCACCTGATCGGTGGAGCGCAGCCGGTAAAGCTCGCCGAAGGCGCGTGGGCCAAGATCGACCTCGGTAAACCCGGCGGCCGTGTCCTGTGGCCAGCCCGTCTTGCGGGCGCGCAGCTGGGTGACGCCGTGGAGGGTCAGCGGCGCCTCCAGCACGATCACCAGATGGTGGATCGAGGGGGCTTTCTCCACACGCTCAACCCATTCAAACAGCTCGAAATCGATCCCGCCGCGCCGGCCGTGGAAGCCGTCCTCGACCTGCGCGTGCCGGGCTGCAGTCTCCTGATACTGCGCCTTCTGCTCAGCCGAGCCAATGACATAGACATTCGACTCGATCATCAGGCCGGCGTCGCGCGCGGCGGCCACCGCCTCCTCCATGCCGCCGGCCTGCTCCAGCGCGCCAGCAGCATCCTTGAGCTCGGCCGGGGCCCAGGATTGCCCGGCCAGCCATTTGAGCGCGGGAGGCATGCCGCCCGGCATGGCCACATAGGAAAGACCAAGCGGCTCTCCCAAAGCAGACAAGGCCCGCGCCCGGACTAGAAAGCGCGTCTTGGCATCCAGCACCAGACGAAGGAAGCTGCGCCAGTAGAGGAGCAGAGACCCGAGGAGGCAGCCCAGGAAAAGCAGCGGAAACAGGATGAATACCAGGGTCTCCCCCCACCAGCTATCCGGCAGGAGCGCCTGCACCAGCAGGAAGCTGAGAACGAAGGCAATGAAGCCGCCAGAGACGGCCCGGCTGAGCCGGCGCTTGAGGCGGGCGCCGTCACTGGCTGTCAGCCCGGCATTTTCCAGAAGGGGCAGCACATTGGTTTCGGCATGCGCCCGCAGCCCGGCAAAGCCGTCAATTTTCTCAATCTCGTCCCAGCCCATCCCCATGGCAAAATGCTAGCAGGACCGCCATGCGGCGTCATCCCTCATAACAGGGGAGCGCTTTCCGGGTGTAAGCGGAGGGATGCCAGAGACCGCGCCGCCCCCTTCCCCCATGCTGCCCGTGCTGCGGGGGCTTGGCCATCGCTGCCCGAATTGCGGGCGCGGGAAACTCTATGCGCGGTATCTGAAGCAGGTTTCCGAGTGCAGCGTGTGCGGCGCGCCGATCGGGCGCATCCGCGCCGAGGACGGCCCGCCCTGGCTGACCGTGCTGATCCTCGGGCCATTCCTGGCGGGGCTGACTTTCATCAGCGCGCGGCAGGAAAATTGGCCCATCTGGATCAAGCTGCCGACGCTGGGCGCGTTTGCGATCCTCGCCGTTCTGATGCTCCTTCCCCGGATCAAGGGCGCGATCATCGGCCTCTTATGGGCGATGGATCAGGACCGCTAACTTCCAGCTGGCCTCGGAACACCTTCAGGCAAACGCGGCAGGCCATCGTCAAAGTCGAAAAGGGCCGCCTGATGGCTCGTCCAGATATGGATGACAGGCTTCGAAGGGAGGGGCGTGTCGAGACTGGCGACCCGCAGAATAACGGCGTCCTGATCCTTCCATTCGGCAACAAGGTGCGATCCGCATCTGGGACAGAAATGGCGCAACTTGCCCGGAGTGGACTCAATGTTGGCAACGATATTTGCGCCTTTCGTCCAGGCAAATCCGGAGCGGGGTGCCCGCGCCGTCGTCGCAAAAGCTGCTGAATGGGTCTTCTGGCAGGTCCGGCAATGGCAATGCCCAATCGGTCCTATACTTTCTGCTCGATAAGCCACCGCGCCGCAAAAGCAGCTTCCTTCCAACATATCTCACTCCTCATCAAAAAGCGCTGATTGCTGCCCCCCCGGCGCTTTCAGGCCCAGGCGCTCATAGGCCAGCGGGGCAGCCACCCGCCCGCGCGGTGTGCGTGCCACATAGCCTTTCTGCATCAGATAAGGCTCGATCACGTCTTCCACCGCGTCGCGCGCTTCTGACAGGGCAGCGGCCAGCGTATCGGCCCCGACCGGACCACCGGCATAGGTTTTGACCAGGGCGTGCAGATAGCGTCGGTCGAGCGCGTCGAGGCCGTCTTCGTCGATCTCCAGACGTTTGAGCGCCTTGGCGGCTGAGACGCGGTTGATGCCTGCCCCGTCTGCCTCGGCAAAGTCGCGCACCCGGCGCAGGAGGCGCAGGGCGATCCGCGGCGTGCCGCGGGCGCGGGCGGCGATCTCCACCGCGCCATCTTCCGTGATCTGAGCACCAAGCTTGCGGCCGGCCGCCATGACGATGCGGCCAAGCTCCTCGGCCTCGTAAAATTCGAGCCGAACCGGAATGCCGAACCGGTCGCGCAGCGGCGTCGCCAGAAGGCCGGCGCGCGTCGTGGCGCCCACCAGCGTGAAGGGCGCAAGATCGAGCCGCACCGAACGCGCCGCCGGCCCCTCCCCGATCACGATGTCGAGGGCATAATCCTCCATCGCCGGATAGAGGATTTCCTCCACGATGGCGGGCAGGCGGTGGATCTCATCAATGAACAGCACATCATTGGGTTCAAGATTGGTAAGGATGGCGGCCAGGTCGCCCGCCTTGGCAATCACAGGCCCGGAGGTCGCGCGGAAACCGACGCCCATTTCGCGGGCGAGGATCTGCGCCAGCGTCGTCTTGCCAAGGCCGGGCGGGCCGAAGAGGAGCACATGGTCGAGCGCTTCCTTGCGCCCGCGCGCGGCCTCGACATAGACCTTGAGATTGGCCTTCGCCTTGCGCTGACCGACATAATCCTCAAACGTCTGTGGACGGAGGGCGCGGTCGAGCGCGTCGCCGCCTTGCGCGTTGGGATCGGCGAGAGAATCTTTGCGGGTCATGCCTTGCCTCCCGGCGCAGCCGTACCCCTCTCCCGCTTGCGGGAGAGGGGGGACCCGCGCCGGAGGCGTGGGAGGTGAGGGCCTTCTGCGCTCACGAATGTTTCAAGACCCTCACCTCCCATTGCTTCGCAATGGGCCCCTCCTCTCCCATTGCGTGGGAGAGGGGCAAGGGGTCGTTTCGCGCGGCTCACCGTGCCAGCTCCTTCAGCGCGCCCTTGACCAGCACGCCGACATCTTCAGCGCCATCTTTGGCGGCGATCGCCACGGCCTTGGCCGCTTCGCCCTGGGTGTAGCCGAGATTGACCAGCGCGCTGACGGCCTCGCCGCGCGCGCCGGTGGCGGCAGATGCAGGCTGCGCGGAGGCGAGCCCGGCAACGGCGGCCACTTCAAACTTTCCGAACCGGCCGAGCGGGGGCGCCTTGCCGGAAAGCTCCGTCACGATCCGTTCACCGAGTTTCTTGCCGATACCCTTGGCGCGGGTGAAGGCGCCTGCATCGCCCAGCGCGATGGCATCCATGATTTCTGCCGGAGAAAGCCCGTCGAGAATGGCGAGGGCGGATTTTCCGGCCACGCCCGGCACATCCTGAAGGCGCACGAACCAGGCGCGTTCTTCATCGGTGGCAAAGGCAAAGAGCGTAATCGAGCTTTCGGTGACGCGCGTTTCGATATGGGCGGTGATCTTGTCGCCGGTCTGCAGCCTTGCCAGCAGGCGCGTGCCGGCGAGGGCGACATATCCAACGCCATTCACATCGATCAGCACATGGTCGAGCCCGACGGCGGCGACCTCACCCCTCAGACGCCCGATAATCATGCCGCCCCCTTCTTGATCCTCTGCATCGGCAGATGGTGCGCCGCGCAAATGGCGCAGGCAAGGGCATCGGCGGCGTCGAGCTTCATGTCCCCTGCCCGGGGCAGGAGGCGCTGGACCATGAATTTCACCTGGTCCTTGTCCGCCGTGCCGGTGCCGACGACCGAGAGCTTGATCTGGCGGGGCGCAAATTCGGCGACCGGCACCCCCGCCATGGCGAGGGCCGCCATCGCGGCGCCGCGCGCCTGGCCGAGCTTCAGCGCCGAGCGGGGATTGGCGTTGACGATGGTTTCCTCAACCCCGGCAGCATGGGGCTCATGGTGGCGGGCAAGCTCCCCCACCGCCTCGAAGATATGGCCCAGGCGCTCTGCCATCGACAGGTCTGTCGGCGCTTCGATCACGCCATGCGCGATATGCACGAGACGGGCGCCCGTCTGCTCGATGATGCCCCAGCCGGTATGGCGGAGGCCAGGGTCGATGCCGAGGATGCGAATCGGGGTGCTCATTCCCGCCACCCTAGCAGCGAGGATGGTTAAAGACAGCTTGAGTTTTCACTCTTTGTTCGCGCGTTCTGGCATCTGACTGCCATATCCAGGTCACTCAAGCCTGCTAAACGGAGAAGAAGGGGGAGCCAAAATGACCCATGTTTCCAAAAATACCCGCTTCTGGGACCGGACGGCGCGCAAATATGCGGCCGATCCGATTGCCGACGAGGCCGGGTATGAACGGTCTGTGGCGCGGACGGCCGAGTTCCTGCAGGCTTCCAGCGAAGTGTTCGAATTCGGCTGCGGCACGGGCACCACGGCGCTGAAACTGGCGCCCCATTGCGCTCATCTTCTGGCAACGGATATTTCGGCGGAGATGATCGCCATCGCCCGCGAGAAGGCTGCCGCCGCAAGCGTGGGTAATGTCACCTTCGAGGTGGGGGTGATCAATGATGATCGCTGGCGCCACAAGGCGTTCGACCTGGTCCTCGGCTTCAACATCCTCCACCTGCTGGAGGAACGCCAGCCCGCGCTGGAGGCGGTTCACAGCCTGCTGAAACCCGGCGGCCTCTTCATCTCCAAGACACCCTGCCTCACGGAAATGGGCTTTGGGCTCCGCCTCGCCCTGCCCCTGGCCCAGGCCATCGGCAAGGCGCCGCATGTGGATTTCTTTTCCGAAGCCACCCTCACCGGCGAGATCACGCAGGCCGGGTTTGAGATCGTTGCCAGCGAACGCCATGGCACGCGCGGCAAGGATGTGCGCGCCTTCATCGCCGCCCGCAAACGGTAAGCGGGGCAGCGCGCCGGAAAGACCGGGCGCTGCCCCGATAATAATACGCTATTCTTCCATGCGCGGGATGAGCACCCCGTCAATCACATGCACCACGCCGTTGGAGGCCTGGATGTCAGAGGCGGTGACCTTGTATTGGTTCACCATCACCGTGCCATCGGCCAGGCGGCGGACAGCGAGCGCCAGATTGTTGATGCTGGCGGTGGCCACGTTGGCGTCTTCTGCAGGCACATCCGCAGCAAGCACCTTGCCCGGAATGACGTGATAGCTGACGATCCGGGTCAGCTTGTCCTTGTTTTCCGGCAGCAGCAGCGTGTCGAGTTCGCCCGGCGCCAGCGCGGCAAAGGCTTCATTGGTCGGCGCGAACACTGTGTAGGGGCCAGGGCCCGCCAGTGTTTCGCTCAGACCAGCCGCGTCCACGGCGGCAAGCAAGGTTGAAAAATCCGGATTGGTGGCGACGACATCAACAAGCGTGACATCTTCGACCGGCGGGGCCTCTGCCGGGATTTCAGAGGTTTCCAAAGGTGGCGGAACAACTGTCGGCGCACCTTCTTCCACAGCCGGCGAACAGGCCGCGAGGGCAAACACGCTCGCAGCGGCAAAGAGAAACATTTTCATCAGACAGGTCCTTTTGTGGCGCGCCGTACGGGGAATGGAGGGCGCGGGCCATTAGATGGGGCGATCACGCGCCTCGGCCAGCGCGCACTCTTTCACTTGTCCGGGGCTTTTTCAGGGCAGGACGGAGGCAGCCTGCCTCAACTCATCCATCTGAGCACGCGCGGCTCGATCGGGTTGGCGAAGTCCCTGCCCTCGCTGCGGGCGGCGGTCCATTCGCGTTTCAGCATCTGATACCATTTGGCCTGCACATCGATATCATCGATCCAGAGCATCGCCTTCTGATAGGCCATGCCTTCATTCTGCAGGTCGACCATGCGCCCATCCTGGGCCAGGAAGGTCTTGCCCATGCGCTTTGCCATCGGGATGGCGAGGTTCAGCAGCGGCGCGCCGGTCCACCAGGTGAACTGGGTAATCCGTGTACGTTTGGGCGCTTCAGGCGTCAGGCAGGTCAGCGTCAGCAGGCGCGCGGTATTGTTGGAGATGATCTCCCACCGGTAGCCCGGCAGCTGGAAGCGGATCTCGGTCATCACATCGCCGCCGAACACCCAGCGATAAAGCTTGGAGTTGGAAGACGGCGCATGCCGGTCAATCGCCCAGCCCCGCAGGGTCGGCACGAACGGCTTTTCCTTGAGCTTCAGCCCGGAAGACGGCGGACGCCACCACCACTGGTTATGCACGAAGGGCACATGCGCCGGGTCCATCAGGCCGACCACCGCATCATCCATATGGGCATTGAAGATGTCATGGATGACAAAGCCCGGCTTGTCCGGAAGCGGCCCGAAATCCGGCGGCGCAACAGCCGGCGGCGCGGCAGAGCGCGGGTCGTGCGCCACATAGATATAGACCGCCCCGTTCGCCTCATGCACCGGATAGCGGCGCACCTTCACCTTTGCAGGATCATAGGGGCTGCCTTCGGTAAGGCTCGGCATCAGCTTGCAGCCGCCATCGGTGCCAAAGCGCCAGCCATGATAGGGGCATTGCAACGTCCACTGACCGTGGGTTTCCACCTGCTGGCCCGCTGACAGTGGCACCAGCCGGTGGGGGCAGATGTCGCGCAGGGCGAACGCCTCCCCTGCCGGGGTGCGCCCCACCACGACCGGTTCCCCCAGCATCATGATCCGCTGCTGCCTGCCCGCCTTCAGCTCCGCGGACGCCGCCGCCAGATACCAGCTGTCGGTCAGGAAGCCGTCGGCCGTGATGCCGGTTTTCGGCGGGGTGTGCTGGGTGTCTGGCAAAGGGCGGCCTACTCTGCGGGGGTGACCGTGACGGTCACTTCAAATGTATCGGACGGGGCCTCTTCACTTTCCCAGGGGCGGCCCTCGGTGAGCTTGATGACGCCGGTGCCGGGGGCAGAGGCTTTGAGATCAAAACTCATATAGTGATTGCCACCGGTAAAGCCCGGCTGGCTCTGCAGCGCCGGATTGGTGGGGCGGGTGTTCTCCGCGGTCAGCTCCAGGAAACCTGGCATTTCGGCGATCTGCCAGACATAGCCGGCGGTGGGCACGGTCTCGAGCTCGATCCGGAGGGTTTCGCCCACCGGAACGGAAACTTCCCCGCCCTTCTTGTCTTCGCCGGCATAGACAACGCCCGTTTCGGCCTCGGCCTGGGCGGCCTCGGCAGCGGCCGTCTGAGCGTCTTCACCTGGCATTTCGCCCATCATCATCTCTTCCCCATCGACAGCCGGCGGCTCCACATTGCCGGTGTCCACCGGCGTCTCAGCGGGCGCGCAGGCCGCAACGCCCAGCGCCATCGCTCCGGCCAGCATCATTCCAATCGGGTATCGCATGAGAAACTCCTGTTGCTCTCCGCAGTATCGCTAAGTTCGCCGCGACGCGAAAGCAACTGCGTAAGAATGCAGGGGTTGCCCCAGGCTTCAGCCGTCCGTGCGGGCGGAAAACTCGACCTGGCCGCCACCTTCGAAGAAATACCGGGTCCAGAAGCCGCGCAGTTTCGCGTCCAGCGCCGCCGGCAGGGGCGAGCGCGCCTTGTCGTGCAGACGGCCATAGCCGATGACGCGGACGGTCGTTCCCGGCGTGCGTGCCAGCGCGCCATGTTCGGCCACGATGCCCATCAGTTCGTCTTCCGGCAGCGAGGAAAACTTGCGCCAGGTGAGCATGTCGCTGTTTTCCAGCATGTCCGAATAGATGATGAGGTTGGTATAGGGCTCTGCCGAGGCCGACCCGGTCCAGTGGCCGATGGTGCGGATGATGTCGGAGCCCGAAGCGTCTTCGGCCGTGTTGATGATCTCGCGCAGCGAGGCGGCCAGGGTGCCCATGAACTGCTGCTGGTCCTGCTTGGCCTTCATCGTGCTGCACGAGCCCACGATCTCGTCCACCACTCCGCCTGCTTCCGGACAGCCCGGCTTGCAGGCATTCGCCAGACGGCGGGTCTTGGAATAGTGGTCGGAAATCGTGGCGATGATGATGCGGTCGCCAGTCTGCAACCTGTCTACCACGCCGCCGAGACTTTCCATCAACAGCGTCTGGTCGGCCGCGTCAAAGGTTGTCGTGCGGTCGATGAGGAACAGGGTGGAGCGGTCGCTGAGCGCGCAATAATCGTCGGGCGTGCGATTGACGAAGCCCGATCCCGCCGGCCCCGAACAGGCTGACAGCAGCAATGAGAGCGCAAGAACCGGCAGGGCGAGCCGGCATCCCGGAAACATGGTCATCTGGTCAGGCGCTGGCCCTGTTGATCTGGTTGGCATGGCGGCGCTGTTCGACGGATTCGGCGTCAGCACGCTGACCCTTGATAGTCGCCAGTTTTTTCTCGGCCTTCTTGCGCTGGATGTCGGCAGACTGAAAATCCGGATGAGGATCATGCGAGAAATAGGCCGCCGTCAGGCCAACCGCCACAATGCCGAGATTGATGGCAAAGAAGATCCAGCCGGAAATGCCAAGGCCCGCCTTGAACATGTCCCCGGCCATCTGGGCCGCGCCCGTCCCCGCCAGCATGTCCGAAAAACTCGCCTGGGGCTGGGTTGCAAAGTCGATATACCCCTGGCGCAGAACGGAGACGCCATAGATCAGCGACAGAATGATCGCCGTGATCAGCACCACCTGCAGCAGCTGCCCGGCCCAGCCGGACTTCTTCACATGATAGCCAAACCGGCAGAGCACGAGGCCAAGCCTGTGAGCCAGGGTGACAAGAATGACGCCCACAAGGAAGGCCACGCCGAGCGACACGGTCGGGCTTTCACGGAAGAACAGTTCAAAGCTCAGCCGGTTCACCGGGATTTCGAACAGCATCAGCGCCAGCATGAAAGGCCAGTAGAAGAAGCTGCGCGCATAGCGCGGCTGGCGGTCCACCTCGGCCTGGATCGTGTCCCATTTGGCATTGATGGTATCGAGCGTGTCCTGAGCGTCAGCGATGCGGCCGCCATACTTGGTCTCGATCGCATTCATGTGGCCGGCGTGGAGGTCGTGCAGGCGCTCGATCTTGGCGCTGCGGGCCGCGGCGCGATCTACCGTCGTGTAGTTCCCTATCACGCGCAGGGCGGACGGGGTCCGATCCGGGGTTTCCGCCATGGGCTGATCCTCCAAAGGTCAGTTTAAAAATCTTAACTGAGCTTCCCCCGCCTCGCAAGGCGCCCGCACAGACGCTGCAGTTAACCTTTGAAGGAACGCAGCGACAGCGCGCCCGGCCACCTTCATTTCCGGCAAAATGTCCGCCAGGGGTCCAGCCAGAAGGCCATTAATCATGACAATTCAAATACTTGGTGAAGCTGTCACAGAAAGATGGTATGCGGAACAAGTATTTTTCCGCGTGAGCATGTGAATGCAGGGCAATGGGACAGAATTAACCAAATACACGGCGGCTGGACCGGCTGATTTGCCGCAAGATTCTTTTCCCCTGACGCGCGAATTACACGCTGAAACCATCACAACATCTTCACGGGAAGCTCAGATACGTATCATCGGGCTGGATATATGCCGGTCTGTCGCGATCCTGGCGACCATGTTCAGCCATGCGCTTTTTGCAGGCGGCGCCCAACCCTATTACGCGCTCGACCATGCGGGCCTGATCTGGTTGCGCTATTTCCTTCAACTCAGCCCGCCGATCTTCATCATCCTGTTCGGTTCGGTGCTGGAAATCGTCTACCGCCCGCGGATCGAGGCGGGACAAAAGCTTCAGACCACGGCTCGCCTGCTGACCCGCGCGGCTCAATGCTATCTGCTTTATCTCGTCACCCTTCTGGCGATGCTGGCGGCAGGTCTCGGTTCACCGGCATACATGCTGCGCTGCGCGCTGTTCTTCGGCGCCACGCCCTATGGCGACATCCTGAAATTCTACACCCTTGCTCTGGCCTTCGCCCCGGCGCTCATCTGGCTTCGGGACAGGGGCGGTTTCGTCACCCTGGGGGCCGTCTCGATAGTCATCCACCTGCTGCATCCGCTGATCACGCGTCTGGCGGTGCCCGAAACATCTGCTGCAGACGCATATCTGAGCCCCGTCATAGGCTTCCTGATCGGCGGCGGCGAGATTGTGACGGGGGGCCCCTCCTTTCTGCATGGCATGACATTCGTTATCTGGGGCATGATGATCGGCCGCGCCGTGATCGTCCTCACCCGCGCGTCTTCCAGCCGGCGGGAAATCATGCAGGCAGCCTGCAGCATGGGCGCGCTGCTGCTGGTTTCCGGCGCTGTGCTGCTGGCCTTCTGGAACTTCGACGCCCCCTTCAACACCGTTCGAGACCTCAGCAACCTCACCTACCGGAATATCAACCATCCGATCTATTTCGCTTTCGGGCTTTTCGGCACGCTGCTGGCAGTGTTCGTCTGCCTCATCCTCTATGACGTGTTCCGGGTGAAGTTCGGCCTGTCGCTGACCTTCGCCGGCAAGACGAGCCTCTTCACCTTCTCCTTTGGCAATGCCCTGCTTTACCTTGCCCCGGCGCTGACCCTCAGCCTGACGGGCAGCTGGATCTACACCTTCGCCCTGTTCTTCCTGGTCTGCCTGCAGAGCTATGCCTTCAACTGGCTGCAGACAGCGCGCGGCAACTGGCTCGCCACCCGGTTCCAGGCCTTGATTGTGCAGATAAATTCGGCGGTCAGCTGGCTTCCCCGGCAGGTCGCTGCGCCCTATGCCGGGCTTCTGGGCTGGCGATAGGCACCGAGCCGCCTGAAACCGCTTTCAGGCGCGCGAATGGAACGCTATATGCCGCCCATGACCCCACGCGACAAAATCCGTAACTTTTCCATCATCGCCCATATCGACCATGGGAAGTCGACCCTTGCCGACCGCCTGATTCAAGCCTGCGGCGGGCTGACCGACCGGGAAATGAGCGAACAGGTGCTCGACTCGATGGATATCGAGAAAGAGCGCGGCATCACCATCAAGGCGCAGACCGTGCGCCTCGCCTACACCGCGCAGGATGGCGAGACCTATACCCTCAACCTGATGGACACGCCCGGACACGTCGACTTTGCCTATGAAGTCTCCCGCTGCCTGGCCGCCTGCGAAGGCTCGCTGCTGGTGGTCGATGCCTCGCAGGGCGTCGAGGCCCAGACGCTCGCCAACGTCTACCAGGCCATCGATCAGAACCACGAAATCGTGCCCGTTCTCAACAAGATCGACCTGCCCGCCGCCGATGTGGACCGGGTGAAGGAACAGATCGAGGAGATCATCGGGCTTGATGCCTCTGACGCGGTGCAAATCTCGGCCAAGACCGGCCTTGGCATTCCCGACGTCCTCGAAGCCATCGTCACCCGCCTGCCCCCGCCGAAATCCGGCGACCAGGCTGCGCCGCTGAAAGCTGCCCTGGTTGACGCCTATTACGACCCCTATCTCGGCGTGGTCGTCATCGTCCGCGTGCATGACGGCGTGCTGAAGAAGAAGCAGGCGATCCGGATGATGCGCACCGGCGGCGTCTACGAGATCGACAAGGTCGGCACCTTCAATCCCAAGCTCACCGAAGTCGAGGCCCTCGGCCCCGGCGAGGTCGGCTATTTCGTCGCCTCGATCAAGGAAGTCGGCGACTGCTCGATCGGTGACACGATCACCGAAGACAAACGCCCGACAGACAAGGCCCTGCCCGGCTATAAGGACGTGCAGCCGGTCGTCTTCTGCGGCCTCTTCCCGATGGATGCCGGCGACTTTGACGATCTGCGCGCCGCGATGGGCAAGCTGCGCCTCAATGATGCGTCCTTCACCTGGGAGATGGAAACCTCCGCCGCGCTCGGCATGGGCTTCCGCTGCGGCTTCCTCGGCCTCCTCCACCTTGAGATCATCCAGGAACGCCTCTCCCGCGAGTTCGACCTCGACCTGATCGCGACCGCGCCGAGCGTCGTCTATGAAATGACGATGACGGACGGAACCGAGATCGAACTGCACAACCCCGCCGACATGCCGGACGTGGTGCGCATCGCCGAAATCCGCGAGCCGTGGATTTCCGCCACCATCTATACACCGGACGAATATCTCGGCTCGATCCTGAAACTCTGCCAGGACCGCCGCGGCATCCAGACGGAACTCTCCTACGTAGGCGGACGGGCCTGCGTGAAATACGAACTGCCCCTCAACGAGGTGGTGTTCGACTTTTACGACCGCCTGAAATCCATCTCGCGCGGCTATGCAAGCTTTGACTATACCCTCATCGGCCACCGCGCCGAAAACCTGGTCAAGCTGCAGATCCTCGTCAACGAAGAACCCGTCGATGCGCTCGCCATGCTCGTCCACCGCGACCGCGCCGAAAGCCGGGGCCGCCAGATGTGCGAACGCCTCAAGGAGCTGATCCCGCGCCAGATGTTCAAGATCCCGATCCAGGCCGCCATCGGCGGGCGGGTCGTGGCGCGCGAAACCATCAGTGCCATGAGGAAAGACGTCACCGCCAAATGCTATGGCGGCGACGCCACGCGCAAACGCAAACTCCTCGACAAGCAGAAGGCCGGCAAAGCCCGCATGCGCCAGTTCGGCAAGGTCGAAATCCCGCAGGAAGCCTTCGTGGCCGCGCTGCGGATGGATGGGGATTGATCCGTAAAGCCGCTTCTCCCTCTAGGGAGAGGCGGCTTGAATCAGGCCTCTTCCAGCGGCGCCGGATTGTCCGGCGCAAAGCTCACCGCTGACAGGAACACGATCATTCCGGGCACGAACGGCATCAGATACCAGCGCCACCTCGCACGCGCCGGGCTTCTTACAATCCCTACCGGAAAATCGTCACGCCCAGCCACGCCAGCAACGGCACAAGCATCGTGATGGCCATCCAGTAGCGCAGCATCGGCGGCACAGAGTGGGGACCATATGCCCTGGAGGACAGCCCTCCGGGCCGGAACTTGCTCTGACGGCGCCTTACGGCCACAAACTTTCGCTTCGGCCGCCGGAACTCCAGCGCAGTGTTTTTCCGCGCCATTCTGGCGTCCTCCCGCAGTCTGAGCTGGGGAACCTGCCTGCAAAGGCCTGAAGCGGGGTTGTTTCTTCCTTTGAAATTTCACCGATCTCACCGCGTCTGCCAGCCCGCAAAATTCAATTTCCCGGCTAGCCGCCGCGCCCGGAAAGGGGCACAAAAGCCGGCCAGACTGCGAAAGGACGATTCCCATGCGCCCCCGCCCGCTTTCCGCGCTCCTGCTGTCAGCCCTCACCTTTGGCGCCTGCGCCAGCGCGCTGGTGGCCCCGCCGCCGGAAGCCAGCCCCGCCGATGCCGCCCTTGCCCCGGTCATTCCCGACCCCAGCCTCGCCAATGGCGCAGGCGCCGGCGTCTACCGGCTGGACAAGCATCATGCGAGCCTCGTCTTCGCTGCCGACCATCTCGGCTTTTCCAACTATGTCGGCCAGTTCACGCGCTTTGACGCGACCCTGACGATCGACCCCGCCGCGCCCGAGGCCGCCACGCTCACCGCCACGGTGGACCCCACCTCGCTGACCATCCCCACACCGCCCGACGGCTTCCTCGAAACCCTGCTCGGCCCGGACTGGCTGAACACTTCCGCCTTCCCCGAAATCACCTTCACCTCCACGCAGATCCGCCAGACCGGCCCCGCAGACGCCGAAGTGACCGGCAATCTCACCTTCCTCGGCGCCACGGTCCCGGTCAGCTTCCAGGCCCGCTTCAACGGCGCCTATCCGGGATATCCGCCCTATGACCCCAACGCCCGCGCCGGCTTCCACGCTGCCGGCAGCCTCAGCCGCTCGGCCTTCGGCATGACCTATGGCCTGCCGCCAGAGGGTTCCACCATGGGCGTCGGCGATACGGTGAAATTCTGGATCGATGCCGAGTTCACCGGCCCGCCCGCTGAGGCCGTGCCCACTTAACCGCTTCTATCCGGCCCCCTGCCCCGCTATATGCGGGCGATGACCCAGCCCCTGACGATCCTCGGCATAGAGACCAGCTGCGACGAGACGGCCGCCGCCGTGCTGCGCTATGAGGATGGCCGCGCGACGCTTCTGTCGGATGTGATCCGCACGCAGCTTGCCGAACACGCGCCCTATCTGGGCGTCGTGCCGGAGATTGCCGCCCGCGCCCATGCTGAGCTGGCTGACCTCACCGTCGCCGCCGCCATGCATGCGGCGGGCCTCACCTACGGCGATCTTGACGGGGTCGCCGCCACGGCGGGCCCCGGCCTCATCGGCGGCGTGCTCGTCGGGCTGATGACCGGCAAGGCGATTGCCCAGGCCGCGGGAAAGCCCTTCATCCCGGTCAACCATCTGGAGGGCCACGCCCTTTCCCCCCGTCTGGGTACGGACTGCCCGTTCCCTTACCTTCTGCTGCTCGTCTCCGGCGGACATTGCCAGTTTCTGGAAGTGCGCGGCCTGGGGAATTATCGCCGCCTCGGCTCCACCATCGACGACGCCGTGGGCGAAGCCTTCGACAAGGTGGCAAAGCTCCTCGGCCTCGGCTTTCCCGGCGGCCCGGCAGTTGAACGGCTGGCCGCCTCAGGTGATCCGAAGGCGCATCAATTCCCCCGCCCGCTGCTCAATCGCCCCGGGCTTGAGATGAGCTTTGCGGGCCTCAAAACTGCCGTCGCCCGCGCCGCCGAAAGCGCCCGCAGCGATCGCGAGAAGGCAGACATCTGCGCCAGCTTCCAGGCCGCAATCTGCGATGTGCTGTCTGAAAGGGCCCGCCGCGCGTTGGCAGGGTTTGATGCGGGCACGGATGAAAAGCGTTTCGTCGTGGCCGGGGGCGTCGCTTCCAACAAGGCCATCCGCGCCGCGCTTGAGGCGGCCGCCGAAGCCAGCGGCGCGCGCCTCATCGCCCCGCCCCTGCGCCATTGCACCGATAACGCCGCGATGATCGCGCTGGCTGGCGCCGAGCATCTGGCCGCCGGCCAGTCCACGCAAGAGGGCCTCGCCTCGGGCGCGCGTCCGCGCTGGCCGCTGGACGAAGCCTCGGCCAAGGCAGACCCGGTCTTCGGCGCGGGCCGGCGCGGCGCCAAGGCCTGAACACACGCCCCTTCCTCAAATGAGTACGGGCGCCTGCAGGAGGCGCCCGTCTGGCCGGTATCCGGGTGGGAGGAAGCCCGGAATATCCCGGCATCAAGCTGCAGGTGGCAGGGGAAACGCCCGCAGCGATACGTGTCTGCGTGCCGGCCTTAGCCGACGAAATAAGCGAGCTGCACGGTCGCCCACATGACAAGGGCGGTGGCAGGAATGGCCGCAAGGAAAGACAGAACGGCCTGACGATTTTCCTGGGAGGACATGGGAGTAGCTTTCTGACGGTGCCGGGCAGCGACCATCGCCGCCCATGCACATCATATAGCACCCCATTGAGGGATAATCAATGAACAAATTGGATTTTGTTCAATCGTCAGCGTTCAGGTGCTTTTTCATGACGACTTCCACGCCGGGCACGCAGTGCGGATCGACCGCCTCCGGCAGCCCTTCCCAGACAGCCGGCTGCGTCGCGCCAGGCGACATGCCTGCCAGCAGCAGGTCCATCACCCCATCGATCTCACGCTGCAGCTTGGGCAGGGTCAGCTTCGAGAACAGCTGCGGAAAGCGGAACTTCATCAGCGCCGACTGCCACATCTCGGCCACCTCTTCAGGATTGGCGATCTGGCGGAACTCGCCCGCCTCCATGCCGTCCCTCATGATCTGAACCAGATAGGTCCGCTCCTTGGCGAGCTTCTCATTCATGTAGAGCGGCCGCTCATCGGCGAGCACTTCAGCCACTTCCAGGATCTTCGCCTCATCCGCGATGGCCGAATAGGTCCGCGTCAGTTCGTAATGGAAGATTTCGCGCATCCGGTCGGCCGCAGACACTTTCTTGTCCGCAATCCTGGCAAAGGTTTCATAGGCTTCCTCATTGAACTTGCGGGCCATGGCCTCGGCAATGTCGAGCTTGGAAGCGAAGAACCGGTAGATATTGCCGGCGGACATGTTGCAGTCCTTGGCAATCTCCGCCATCGTTGTCTTCGAGTAGCCATAATGAAGGATGCGCTCCACGGCGGCGTGGAGAATCTGCTTCCGGGTGTCGTCCATCTGAGTCATTGGCCAACTCTACAGCAAATTGCTGAACGTTCAATATATTGTTCAGCGTACATTGCGTGTCATTTGGCTGACATTTGGTCTCACCCCCACTTCGCTCCACCCCCGCCCGATAACAGCGATGACATCCGCCCAATGCCTGTGCCATAGCGGCGGCAGGTCAAAAGGGAGATGCCCACGATGCCGCTTTTCTGTCTGCACTGCCTCGACAATGAAACTGACGGGGCCGAACGCCGCGCCGCAGCCCGTCCCGCGCATCTGGAATGGGCCGCCAGCCTCGGAGAGGCGTGCCGCATGGCCGGGCCGCTGCTCAGCAATGACGGAAAGATGATCGGTTCGGTCTTCCTGATCACCGCCCACAGCCTGGAGGCGGTACGCGCCCTGCATGCGGAAGACCCCTACACGAAAGCCGGCGTGTTCGGAGTGGTCCGGATCAACGAAACCCGCTGGGCCATCGGCGAAGGAAAGCCCGCATGAGAAAGTTCATCTCCGGCAATCTCAACTATTCCAGCTGGTCGATCCGCCCGCTCCTGGCCGTGCGCAAGGCGGGGCTCGGCATTGAAGAAGAGATCCTGCCGCTGGATTTCCCCGAGACCACTGCCCGGCTGAAGGAGATCAGCCCGACGGCCAAGGTGCCGCTACTGATCTGGGATGACCTGATGATCTGGGAAAGCCTGGCGATCACCGAATTTGTCGCCGAACTGGCTGGCCCCGGTGTCATCTGGCCCAAGGACACTGCCCGCCGCGCCATCGCCCGCGCCGTCTCCTCTGAAATGCATGCCGGCTTTGCCGCCATTCGGAGCGCCTGCTCGATGGACATTCGCGGCCGCACGCCTGCGCCGGAGATGACCCCCGCCCTCGAAGCAGACATCGCCCGTCTTCAGGCGATGTGGTCAACCCTGCGCGAAACCTATGGCGGCAATACGCAGGAGCCTGGCCCCTTCCTGTTCGGCGCCTGGTCGGCCGCAGACGCCTTCTATATGCCCGTCGTCACCCGCTTCCGCACTTTCGGCCTGCCGCTCACCGGCGCTGCGGCCGACTATGCTGCCGCCGTGCTGGAAGATCCGGACTTCAGGCGTCTGGAAGCGGAGGCGGCTGCCGAGCCCTGGTGGATCAAGTATGGGCCCGAAGGGCGCTCGGCCGGACTTCTGAAACCGGCGGGCTGAAAAGATCATAGCCAAGGTCATGCCGGACGAGGTCTCTGACCCGTTCGGCATAAATCTCCATCGCCTCGCCGGTGAACAGCTCGTCCAGCGTCTCCCGGCGGTTCTGCAACACATTCGGCTCCGCCTCGGGGTCGATGCGCTTGGCCATGGCCTCTTTCGTGCCCGCCTGAAGCGCGGCCTGAATGGCTTCGGGCGTCAGCGCCACGCCCCAATGCTGCGCCATGGCTTCCAGCGCGGCGCGCGGATTGATGCGGGTGGCCTCATACTGCAGCACCCTCACCTTCCCCGGATAGGCGGCGTGAATGTCGCCCCACCGGTTCCAGAACCGGGCGATCCAGTAAAGGTCGCACCGGAACTGTTTGCCGGCCGGATCGCCGCGCAGATAGTCCAGCCAGCTCACCTGAATGTCGTCCTGCCATTTGGCATAGTGGGAAGCCAGAATCCCCATCGGATGGCGCACGCACAGCACATAGGGCGGCAGCTTCATGGCCTTGCGCGCCCAGGCCCAGTCGGCCAGCTGATGCGGAATGGAATGGCTTTTACCCAACCGGGGCAGCTGCGCATACACCGGCGCATCCGTTGCGAAGCCGACATAGGGCCGTGTGGCATTTTCCGAGAAATAGACCGGCCGGGGAATGCCATAAGTATCGGCCAGCGCCACCGAAAACATGTAGAGCATCCAGTGCGTACCGGAATTCTTTGAGCTGACGAAAAAGCCGTCAAAAGCGCCGTGCCGCAGCACGGAGAAGTTCGTCCATCGCTCTTTGCGGTCCTTTGTCAGGAAGGCTTTTGGCGGACAATTCTGCATGATTGGGTGGTAACCGTCTCTTCTGGAACGATGCAACACCCTGATGCATTGCAGGAATGTGTTGCGCAGTTATGTCTTGAGACCGGCCATATCCCGGTAGATCTGCAACAATGACAGCTGCGCCCGCGTCGGCAGCCCTTCCGCCTCCGAGACCGTCACCAGCATCGCGTCGAGGTCCACCACTTCCTTGGGGCCAAGCTGGGGCGCATTCACCACCAGCCTGCTGAGGCGGCGCATCTGGTCTTCGCCCGGCAGCTGGCTGCCAGCCACCCAGGCGGCATGGGCGGCCAATTCTTCTGCTTCCTGCATGGAAAAGCTGAAATGCGTGCGGATTTCGGCTTCGATCATGTCGGCCTGCCGCCCGGTCAGCGGCGCGCCGCGCGCCAGCGCCATCATCATCATCATGATCGCGGCGGCTTCCCGCGGATCTTCGATCAGTTCAACGCCGCCCTTGCCGGCCCGCCATTTGAACGCCAGGCGGCGGGGCGCATTGGCAACGGTCTTTGCCACTTCTCCCAGCTCATCCAGGCCGCGCCGGGCCATCCGCAGACGCCAGGTCCACACGGCAATCGCGGTCAGAATAGCAAGGACACCAAAGATAATGTGCATCATGACAGTCTAGTCCGCCTGAGACCGGCGCGCCATCTTCCTTTTCCGTTAGATTGCGGGCGGCTCTGCCCGCCGGATCATTCTGGCGCAGGCTGGACCATCGGCGCTCCAAGATAGCGGACTTTCAGCTCCAGCCCGTCATTCCCGAAAATCGTATCTAGGTGCTGCCGGTAGAAGCCGAACACCTCCTCGCCTTCCACGGCGATATTCTCTGCAAAACGGGTGGCAAAGATCATCCCGGACGGGACAAGTTCGAAAACACCGCGCTCGGCGCTCGCCCGGAACTGGAAGGTCAGCCAGTAGACCGAAAGATCGTCCCGAGGCTCCCCGGATACGGTGTAGTAGGAAAAGATCATGACGGGCAGGCTGACCTCGCCGGACGCCACCAGCCCATCTTTCAGCTCCACCTGCTTCAGCAGATACTGGCTGATGTCGAACGTCAGACCGTATTCATACGAAATCGCCCCGCCCGGCCCGATGGCGTATTCTGTAAGAGACACAGCGGTCGGCAGCGACACCTGCCCCGCCTGCAGCAGATGGTTTGCCTCCACGGCCTTCAGCCGGATCTGCCCCGGCTCAAACGACGCCGCCAGCATCACCTGCTGCCCGCGCACAAAACTCCGCTGGGCAATCTGGGCCTGCTGCTCGCTCATCTGGCAGGAGCGGACGGAAGCCCCCATAGCCGCCAACGCGCCGATAGACGCGACCAGCGCAACCAGCCGGTCAAAGGGCCAGTTGCGCGGGTCAAAGAGGGGGCCAGCCCTGTTTCGAAGGCTCTGCTCCGCTGGCGGAGCACTCTCGGGCCCGCCCTCCTGCTCCATCAGGGAGCAGGCTGTTCTGCGGGCGCCGCCGCTGCATGGGCCTGTGTCAGCACATAGGCCCGGATCGCTTCTGCCTCGTCCGGGGTGATGTATTCGGCAAACGAGACCATGCCGTTGGCGGCCAGGTTGCCTTCCAGCACCACGCCCTTCCAGGCGTCCGTATTGGCCGTGATGGCCGACCAGCGCAGGTCAGGCAGCACGCCGGAGGAGACCGCCAGCGGGCCGTGGCACACCGCGCAATTGCGCGCATAATGCACCGTACCTTCCGAAATCACCGCCATCGAGCCGAAGGCTTCGCCTTTGGGGGTGGCATCAACCGGCGCCAGGCCGGAATCGGCAATCTCGCCCGTACCGCCCAGCTTGAAGGTCACCACCTTGCCGACCGTCGAAGGCACTTTCTCGTCATAGGCAAAGCCGGCTGCCAGCGCGAAGGCAGAGCCCCAGCCGGTGGTGATCGTCACATACTGCTCACCATCGATCATGAAGGTGCCGGGGCCGGAGGCGCCGCCGGATTTGAGGTTATGGCTCCACAGCTTGTCGCCCGTGGCCGCGTCATAGGCGACAAACTCGCCGTTCAGCTTGCCCTGGAAGACGAGCCCGCCGGCCGTCGACAGCACGCCGCCATTCCAGGCATTGCCATGCTCCACGCTCCAGCGCGGGGCACGCGCCACCGGGTCCCAGGCAATCAGGCGGCCTTTCAGGCTCGCCCGCAGGAATTTCGCCACTTCCGGGGGCGCAATCGGCGGCACGCCCGCCGAAAAGTCGATCCCGGTATTCCAGCTGACAGGCCGCGCGGCAAACCGCGGGTCTTCTGCATAGGCCTGCGGAATTTCCTGGGCCGGAATATAGGCAAGGCCCTCATCCGGGTTGAACGCCATCGGGTGCCAGTTATGGCCGCCCAGCGGGCCGGGCGTCTGCTCATAGGGCTGTTTGGCATAGCGCGCTTCAGGCACTTCGATCGGCCGGCCATTTTCATCCAGGCCCGTCGCCCAGTTCATCGGCACATAGGCGTCGCCCGAGATGTATTCGCCGGTCGCCGCATCGATCACATAGAAGAAGCCGTTCTTCGGCGCCTGGAGGGCCACGCGGCGCGGCGCGCCATCCTCGCCCAGCGGCAGGTCCGCCAGAATGATCGTCTGCGTCGCGGTATAATCCCAGTTGTCGCCCGGCGTGGTCTGGAAGTGCCATTTATAGGCACCGGTATCCACGTCCACGGCAACGATCGAAGAAAGGAAAAGGTTATCTCCGGCCGACGGATCCCGGAAGGTCCGGTTCCAGGGCGAGCCATTGCCAACGCCGAAAATGATCTGGTTGTTCACCTCGTCATAGACGATCGAATCCCAGACCGTGCCGCCACCACCATCGGTCGTCCAGGCGCCTTCATCGCCCCAGGTCACGTTGCCCACCTGCACGAAGGCATCATCCGAGGCGGCGCCATCGGGCTGCTTTGTGGGGTTGGGAACGGTATAGAAGCGCCAGACGAGATCGCCCGAGCTTGTGTCGTATGCGGAGAGATAGCCCCGTACGCCAAGCTCCGCCCCGCCATTGCCGATCAGCACCTTGCCATTCACGACGCGCGGCGCGCCGGTGATCGTGTAGGGCTTGTCCTGATCAACGGTCACCTTGCTCCAGATGACTTCGCCGGTCTCGGCGTTCAGCGCTTCAAGCCGCCCATCGATCACGCCAACATAAACCTTGCCGTCATAGACAGCCACGCCCCGGTTGACGACATCGCAGCAGGCCTTCACGCCCACCGCGCGATCCGCCTGCGGATCATACACCCACTTCTCCGCCCCGGTCTTGGCGTCCAGCGCATACACCACCGACCAGGCCGAGGTGACATACATTGTTCCGTCCACGACAATCGGGGTCGACTCCACGCCGCGATTGGTGGCCAGGTCATAGGTCCAGGCCACGCCCAGCTGGCTGACATTCTCCTTGTTGATGGCGGTCAACTTTGAATGGCGCTGCTCGTCATAGGTGCCGCCATAGGTCAGCCACTCATTGCCGGCGCTCTCGGTGGAGATGCGGGCGGTATCGACGGCCGCAAAGCCCCGGGGCTCGGCCTTCTGCACCTGCCCCTGCCCGCAGGCGGCCAGAATAAGCGCCGCGCCGGCAGCTGCCATCAAGGGGCTGGCCCAGCGGGCCGTCACAACTTTGCTCACGATAATCCTCCCAGACCACGTCCTGCGGCGCCTTGCGCGCAGGATCAGTTCGGCAGGAGACTAGCTGCTCGCCCGGTAAAGTCGAGATGTGACGCGGCGGGAGTGTCTGCCGGCGTCTGCCTCCTCAGGCAACCGCAGCCAGGCGCAGCTCGTCGCGCGCGTCGAGGATCGCGTCCTCGACGGCCTGCCGCCAGCTTGCCCTGTCCCCCGCATTGGCCGCCGCCTTGGGAAAAGTGACGGAACGTGACGCGCTGACGACCCCGCCCTCGCCGTTCACGAGGCCGGAACACGCCTCGGCCGCGCCGGCCCCCTGCGCGCCATAGCCGGGCACCAGGAACAGCGCCTTGGGCGCCAGCGCCCGCACGGCGCGGGCCTCTTCCGGCGCCGTCGCCCCGATCACCATCATCAGGCTCGACCAGCCACACGGGCTCATCAACCGCTCCGTCAGCGGGCCCAGCGCCTCTGCCACGCGCACATAAAGCGGCGCCCCGCCCATGATGCGCGACTGGAAATCGCCCGCGCCGGGATTGGAGGTGCGCACCAGTACGATCACGCCCTTGCCATGCGCCTTGGCGAGCTTCGCGTAAGGCTCCAGCGTATCGAGCCCCATATACGGGTTCACGGTCAGCGCATCGCCCTCGAAGGGCGCGCCCGGCGCCAGATAGGCCTGCGCATAGCCCTCTGCGGTGCTGCCAATATCGCCGCGCTTGGCGTCCATCAGCACGATCAGCCCGGCCGCACGCGCAGACTTTGCTGCCGCCTGCAACGCCGCCATGCCTTCCGGCCCATGCCGCTCGAACAGGCTCACCTGCGGTTTCACTACCGCCACCTTGCCGGCAGCCGCCTCGATGATCGCCTGCGACCATTTCCAGACACCTTCGGGCGTATCGCCGCCGAAAAGCTCCGGAATCATGCCCGGATGGGGATCAATCCCCACGCAGAGCGGGCCGAATTTCCGGGTGCCTTCGAGGAGCCGGGTCGCAAAATCAGTCATGCGGTCACCTCGCACATAACCTTCACCACCTGCAAGCGCCGCCGGGCCGTGTCGGAGGCGGCGCCATAATTGCGGATGCGGAAGGTGTCAGACGGGCCCGCCTCGCGCGGCACGCCCATAGTGGTGAGGAAGGCATCCACCGATTGCGGCGCCGTTGTGTAGACGCGGCCCCGGCGCGGGCTTTCGGCCACGATCACCCCGCGCACCGCCCCGTCTTTGCCGAAGACCGGCCCGCCGGAAATACCGCCCAGCGTGCCCGTCAGCCCATTCGTGCGGCCGACCTCCGCCCAGGCCAGGATCGGCATGTCCGCCTCGCGCAGGCCGCGCGTCACCAGCCGCGAGCGGCCCACCAGCTTGCTGGCAAGTTCGCCGGGCTGGCCCTGGGGGAAGCCCACCAGATAGCCCTCGCTGCCAAGGAACATCGGCGAGGTGAGATCCAGCATTACCGGATTGGGGCTGCGCCCGGTCGAGAGGAGGGCCAGATCATGCCCGTCATCAAGGGAAACCCGCGCCACCGGCACATAATTGCCCGGCGCCACTTCCAGGCTCACCTTCGAGCAGCCATCCACCACATGCCGGGCCGTCAGCCAGTCTCCGCGCGAATTGATCGCGAAGGCCGTGCCCACGCCATTCTGCGGCGGCCCGGTCTGCACCACGACCAGCTCGTCCAGCGGCGAGGGATCCGGCAGCAGCGGGCCGATTTCCTCGGCAATAACCGAAGGCGGCGGCGGTTCTGGCGCCTCGGCCTCCGGCACCAGCGAGAACACGACCAGGAGAATGAAGCCGAGCGCGGCGGCATAAATCACCCAGTCAAACGCGCGCATGCTTTCATATCCTCTGCAACACTGGATCCCACAGCCCTGCCGCAAAGATCAGCCCGGTGCCGAGCTTTGCAGCAGCGAGCACCACCGCCGCGCCCATTTCATCATTCGAAATGCGGCGCGGAATGCCTCGCAGGATCAGGTCCACGATACGGTAGGTAATGAGTTGCATGAGCAGTGCAATGGCCCCCCAGAGCACAAGTTCGGGAAGTGACACCGAAGACGCCAGCGTCGAGGCAATCGGGATGGCCAGGCCCCCGATGGCCCCGCCCAGCGCCACACCGGCCGAAGCATTGCCATCCTTGACGAGGGCCAGTTCCTTCCAGGGCGTGAGCAGAACATAGACAGTCGACGCAATCAGCAGCATGGCCCCCGCCATGCCCGTTGACATCAGGAAGCGCGGAAAGGCTGCATCAAAAGCGCTCAATTCTCCCAGTATCACCCTTGTTTATCCTCGCATGCGGGTCTACGCCCGGCTTCTGGAACCACCGGTTCGACCCTATCGAGTGCGCCCCCCAGCCTCAAGGAGAGAGGAACATGCTCGCCGGAAAAACTGCCCTCATTACAGGCTCGACCAGCGGCATCGGCAAGGCCATCGCGCTGCAGCTTGCAGCCGACGGAGCCAACATCGTGCTCAACGGTTTCGGTGACGCAAAGGAGATCGAGACACTTCGCGCCGGCATCGAAAAGGATCATAAAGTAAAAGCCGCCTTCTCTGGCGCAGACCTGACAAAGCCCGAAGCCATCGAGGCCATGATGCAGGAAGCAGCCGACACCTTCGGCGGGGTCGACATCCTCGTGAACAATGCCGGCACACAGTTCGTAGCCCCGATTGACGAGTTCCCGGTGGAAAAGTGGAACCTGATCATCGCGCTGAACCTGTCGGCCGCCTTCCACACCACCCGGCTTGCCCTGCCCTACATGAAATCGAAGAAATGGGGCCGCATCCTCAATATGGGCTCGGCCCATGCCAAGGTCGCCTCTCCCTTCAAATCGGCCTATGTCGCCGCCAAGCATGGCCTTTCCGGCCTCACCAAGACCACCGCCCTGGAAGGGGCCACCCACGGCGTGCGCTGCAACACCATCTGCCCAGGCTATGTCTTCACCCCCCTGGTCGAAGGCCAGATCGCCGACACGGCCAAGGCCCGCGGCATGACCGAGGAGCAGGTCAAGAATGATGTGCTCCTCGCCGCCCAGCCGACCAAGGAATTCGTCACCGCCGAGGAAGTTGCCGCCTTTGCCAGCTTCCTCTGCTCGCCCGCCGCCGCCCAGATCAATGGCGCAGACCTCTCCATCGATGGCGGCTGGACCGCACAATAAGTTTATTTGACGCTTCGGGCAGACCACGGCACCTTCACCTGCAATGCTGGCACGCAGTTTTCTTCTCGCCCTCAGCCTCTGGCTGATGATCGCCGGCGGCCTCGCCGCCCATGCGAGCCCCTGCCATATGCAGGATGGCCTGAAGCCCGCCGCCGCCAGCCAGGCAGCAGATGCAGCCCCCGCCCACACTCATTGCGACATGATGGCTGATGCCGCGCCTCAGCCCTCTTCTGAAAGCGCGCCGGACAAGGCACCCTCCCCCGACAGCATCTGCTGCTGCCCGGCCGTACTCGCCGCCCTGCCAGCCCCCGCCCTGCCGCAGGCAGCGGCCCTTGCCTTCTCCCTCCCCGCCAGCTTCCCGCTGGACGCCCGCGCGCCCTCCCGCACGCTGATCCCCGAGCCGCCGCCCCCGAAAGCCTGACCTGTCGATCATCCGCCACCGGATCAATCAACAGACAGGACAAACGGCTCATGCCATCAAAATTCATGGTTGCGGCGCTCGCGCTGACAGCCCTCGCGGCGCCTGCCAGCGCCCGGCCCGTCTCCTATGCAGGCGGCTGGACGGCGATGCAGGACAATAACAGGATGTATTCCTCCCTGCTCGTCCACTATTCGCCCACGGCCACCGACTCCATCGGCCTGCTCGCCGAGCAGAACTGGTCAATGGACGCCACCTTCACCGGCCTGCAATACACGCGTCTGGCCAGGCGCTGGAACGCGCCGCAAAGCCAGGGCAATCTCTATATCAAGCTCGGCGCCGGCGCAGCCGATGCGTTCGAGGGCGGCCAGAAAGCGGCCGGCTTTGCCGGCCTTTCGGCCGACTGGGAAACCCGGCGCCTCTTCGTCTCCTATGACGTGCGCGCCCGCGACTATGGTTTCGACCAGTCGGTCTCCCATGCCGCGCGGATCGGCGTTGCCCCCTATGTGGCCGAATTCGGGAAACTTCATACCTGGGCCATGCTCCAGGTGGAAAACCATCCCGAGGCGGACAATCCCGTCCAGGTCACGCCCCTCCTGCGCTTCTTCGAAGGCCCCCTCCTCGTGGAGGCAGGCTACACCCTCGAAGAAGATCGCTTTCTCCTCAACTGGATCTATCGTTTCTAAAGGACATATGCTCATGAAAACCCTGAAAATCCTCGCCCTCGCCGCTGCCCTTTCGCTGGCCGCCGCCCCAGCGCTCGCAGCCCCGGAAGTCCCCGCAGCCAGTGCCCAGGCCAAAGGCGAATTCGTCACCGCCCATGTGAACGGCCTCGTCTGCGATTTCTGCGCCCAGGCCCTCCAGAAGGTCTTCAAGAAGGAAGCCGCCGTCAAAGGCATACATGTGGATCTCGGCAAGGGCGAGGTTCACATCTCCATGAACCCCGGCCAGACGCTGGATGACGCCACCATCGAAAAGCTGATCCGCAATTCCGGCTACGCCCTCACCGGCATTGACCGGGAGGTGGCCGAATGACGGATACAGACGAAATCCGCCCGCAGAGCACCTTGCCCGCCTTCCTGACCCTGTTCACCTCGACCGGCACGCTGATCTGCTGCGCCCTGCCGGCGCTGCTGGTCAGCCTCGGCGCCGGCGCCGTCATGGCGGGCCTGATCGAGGCCGTGCCCCAGATCACCTGGCTCGGAAAGAACAAGGCGCTGGTGTTCGCCTTCGCCGGCGCGCTGCTGCTCGCCAGCGGCGCCTGGCAATGGCATGCGCGCAGCCTCCCCTGCCCGGCAGACAAGGCCCAGGCCGCCGCCTGCGCCCGTGCCCGGAAGGTCAGCTGGATCGTCTGGGGGCTGAGCGTCGCGCTCTATGTCATCGGCGCCTTCTTCGCCTTCTTCGCCGCTGCCCTTTTCTATTGAGGGTCTTCCCGGAACGGCAAAGCCCCCTCACCTTGCAGGTGAGGGGGCTTTCTCATTCGGCTGCCTTCATGATGGCTTCCATCCGGCCGATCCAGATCAGCCAGGCGGCGCGGCCCTTGTCTGTCAGGAACACCCGCGTCTGCGGCTTCTTGCCGACAAAGCGCTTCTCCTGCAGCACATAGCCTGCCTCTTCCAGCTTCTTCAGATGCGTGGAGAGGTTTCCATCGGTCGCCCCCACCTTATCGCGCAGCTCCCCGAACACAGCCGGGCTGGCCGTGGACAGATACGCCATCACGCCGAGGCGCAGCCGCCCATGGATCACATCGTCAATGTCATTATGGTCGAAGGGATTATCCTCGCTCATGGCGCCGTCCTCCCTCTCTCAAACCGTCTCGGAGGGCTCGGCCCGCATCATCATGAGGCCCGGCACAAACACTGCCAGGAAGGCAGACGCCGCGCCCACCAGCCAGATATACTCCGTACCCGTCAGGAACACGGCGGCAAGAACACCGGCAAAGGCCGCGATCCCGGCAAACTTCAGGGCGCCTTGTCCGGAAATCGCTCCTGTCACATACTGGCCGATGCCATAGAGCCCGAGCACCATCGGCACGGACCAGTAGAAGCCTTCCACGCCTTCCCCGGTCAGCAGCATCCGGGCAATCAGACCAAGGAAGTAGACGGAGAGAAACATGCCGGAGGTCGTCCACAGCACAGCCTGCACCCGGTTGCTGGCGGACGCCTGCCCCGGCTTGCCGCGCGCGCCGGAGACGAGCAGGAACTGGCCGATCCCGCCCAGAGCGCCAAACACGATCCAGAGATAGAGATAGGCCAAACCGCCCAACTGGACGACGGCCCCGGTGGCGATCAGGAAGTGCCCCAGATAGGCCAGTGTGACGAGCCCGCCCCACATCGCCAGGAACCGCCCGCCCAGCAGCGGCGCGTTCTGGCCGGCTTCGGCGAGGTCACGGATGTAGCTCAGATCTTCAGCAAGGCTTGGCGAACGTGTCACGACATTATCTCCTCAATAACTTTGTATTTCAAAGTACTTTTTTATGTTCGCTCCGTCAAGACCCAAAAACGCGGCGAAAACCCTCTCCCGCAGGCAGCAAAGTGAAGGGAGCGCAACGCTAAACCCCTCTCCCTCTGGGAGAGGCTGCGGAGGATCAGCGTTTGCACTGCAAACGCCCGGAGCAGGCCATTGCGCAGCAATGGGAGGTGAGGGCCTGCAACATTGGATAAGCATGGACCTTATCCAACACGCGTGCGCCCCCTCCCCACGTCATCACGGAATTTGCTAGAGCAAATGTCCGGGACCCAGACTCCCCCTCCACCCCCCGTGTCATCCCGGCCAAGGCCGCGCAGCGGCC
>NZ_PNMA01000013.1 GCF_013823385.1 Hyphomonas sp. | reverse complement strand
AGGCGTGAGTTTGCGCGGGTGGGAGACCCGGTCGGATAAGTTTTTCTTCGCGCGTGTCATCCCGGACACCGCGCAGCGGTGATCCGGGACCTTCTGGAGGTGGGCGCAAGAGCGGAGAGAAGGTCCCGGCTCTGCGGCCGCTGCGCGGCCTTGGCCGGGATGACACGGGGGGTGGTGGGGGCCTGGATATTTGCTTTGCAAATTCCGGGATGACGGGGGAGCGCGTGTTGGATAGGGCGCGGGCTTGTCCAACGTTGCAGGCCCTCACCTCCCATCGCTGCGCGATGGGCCCCTCCTCTCCCTGAGGGAGAGGGGTGAGTCGCACCCAGCCTTGTCGGACCATGCATGAGATGGCGTGGTGAAAACCCCTCTCCCGCAAAGTGGGAGAGGAGGGGGCCTGTTGCTCTGGGGAACAAGCAGACCTCTCCAATGCCACGAGTTGCCCCCTCCCCATGACTATGGGGAGGGTTGGGGTGGGGGCGGCCGGCCGGATCAGTACCCCGCAGCGACTTCCATCAGCTGCCCGCGCAGGGCGCTTGGAGCGCCGGAGAGGTATCCATCCACCTCATCATGCGTCTTGCGCCAGATGGGGACGGCGGCGGCGAGGAGTTTCCGGCCGGCCTCTGTGAGCACCAGCCGGCGGGAGCGTTTATCTTCCTTGTCCGGAACAATTTCGACATAGCCGAGCCGCTCCAGCGGTTTGAGATTGGCCGTCAGCGTGGTGCGGTCCATCGCCAGGAAGGCGGCGGTCTCGCCGAGGCGCGGAGGCTCTGGCCGGTTGAGCGACATCATCAGCGAATATTGCCCGTGGCTGATGCCGAGCGGCGCGAAGGCGGCATCGAAACGGCGCGCCAGCGTGCGCGCGGCGCGGTGCATGCCGAAGCAGAGGCAGCGATTGTAAACCTCAAGCGTGGTCTCGAAGGGCAGTGTCTGTTTCATGACAAAAGTAATATGTTGACATCAACGTATTTGTCAATGAGAAACGCGCAGGAGCTTCCGGCGGCAGGCCGGTACGCCCCAGGGCAGGCGCCGCGCGCCGCCAATGGGATGATGGAGGACAGGATGCGGGAAGTGACCGCTTATACATGGGTGCCTGATTTTGCGCAGGGATTTGTCAAGGATCTGCGCGTGCGCTGGGCACTGGAAGAGGCCGGATTGCCGTATACGGAACGCCTGATCGATCATCAGCAGAAGCTGCAGCCGGACCATCTGGCGCGCCAGCCCTTTGCGCAGGTGCCGGTGTACCGGGATGATGAAGGCGAGCTGTTTGAATCCGGCGCGATTGTGCTGCACATCGCCGAAGGATCACCGGCGCTGATGCCGGCGGAGGCGGCCGCGCGGGCGCGCGTGACGAGCTGGGCCTTTGCGGCGCTCAATTCCATCGAGCCGCATGTGGCGAATGTGACCGGCACGCAGCTGTTCCATGGCGAGGCGCCCTGGGCGGAAGGCTATCTGGAAAGCGCGCGGGCGATGATGAATGCGCGCCTGAAGCAGCTCTCGCGCTGGCTAAAGGGGAAGGATTATCTGGAGGCGGAGCGTTTTACCGCAGCCGACCTGCTGATGGCGAGCGTGCTGCGCGAGATTGAGCGCGATGGCGGATTTGAGCGTTTCCCCGATCTGGCGGCCTATTGCGAGCGGTGCACCGCGCGCCCGGCCTTCACGCGGGCGCTGGAAGCCCAGCTCAAGGTGTTTGCGGCGCATGAGCCGGCGCCAGTCTGAAGGAGGTGTTCATGGCAGGTCTTGAGAAGAAGGTGCGGCCCTGTTTCTGGTTTCAGAAAGACGGCCTGAAGGCGGCGGAATTCTATGTGTCGCTGCTGCCCGATAGCCGGATTGACGGCGTGTTCGAACACGGCAATGCGGCCGATCCGATGGTGGTGGAGTTTACGCTTTCGGGCGCGCCGATGATGATCCTGACCGGCGGGCCCATGTACAAGCTGACGCCGGCCGCTTCCATCTCTGTGCTGACGAAAGACCAGGCCGAGACCGACCGTCTCTGGGCCGCGCTGCTGGACGGCGGCGGGCAGGAGAGCATGTGCGGCTGGCTGGAAGACCGGTATGGCGTGGCCTGGCAGATCGTGCCGGAGATCCTGCCGAAGCTGATCTGCGACGCGGATCAGGCCGCCGGGCGCCGGGCGCAGCAGGCGATGATGCAGATGCGCAAGATCGACATTGCCGGGATCCAGGCGGCCTTCGCCGGGGAGGCCGTGCCATGAGCGAGACCAGGGTAAAGGGGCCCGCCTCCTATTTTCCCTCCATCGAGAAGACATATGGCAAGCCGGTCAGCCACTGGATGGGCATTATCGATGGCATGGCGGGCGCAAAACATATGGAGATCGTGGCGGCGCTCAAATCAGAGCACGGCCTCGGCCATGGCCACGCCAACGCCCTGGTGGCGGCGCACAAGGCCGGCATGAAATAACCTTATGGAAAAAACCTTGTACGGAAGAAGGATATCCGGGTCATGACGGGAAGAGTGCCCGTGGCGGAGATTGCCGCGGAAATGGGAATAGGGCTGATCTCGCCGCACCTTGTCTGTGAGGGCGCAAGCGAGGCGATCGAGTTCTACAAGGCGGCCTTCGGCGCCGAGGAGATGATGCGCCTGCCAGGCCCGGACGGGCGCCTGCTGCATGCCGCGATACGCCTGAATGGCGCCATGATCATGCTGAATGATGCGTACCCGGAGATGGGCGGGCATTCGCCGAAACACTATGGCGGCACGGCAGTGATCATTCATCTGATGGTGGATGATGTGGACGCCCTTGCAGCCCGCGCCGTGAAGGCGGGCGCGAAGATCGTGATGCCGGTGGAAGACCAGTTCTGGGGGGATCGCTACGGCGTTTTGGAAGATCCGTTCGGCCATCACTGGTCGATCGCCACGCCCGTCTGGCCGCCCAAATCTCCTGAGGAAATGCAAGCTGCCGCGAAGGCGGCAATGGACGGGATGCAGTAAGGAGTAAATGCAATGACCTATGTAAGCGGATTTCTGCTGGCGGCGCCGACCGCGAACAGGGACGCCTATCGCAAGCAGGCCGAAGAGGCCTGGCCGATGTTCAAGGGCTATGGCGCCCTCAGCATGGTGGAAGGCTGGGGCGATGAGGTGCCCGATGGCAAGATCAACTCGATCAACTCTGCGGTGATGCGCAAGGAGGACGAGACATCGCTGTTCTCCTGGATCGTGTGGCCGGACAAGAAGACCAGCGACGAGGCCGAGCAGAAGATGATGGCCGACATGCAGGGCCAGCCGATGCCGGAGATGCCATTTGATGGCAAACGGATGATCATTGGCGGCTTCCAGACCATTGTGGGCGATCCGCTGGTGAAGACCGGCTATATGATGGCACGGTGATGCCGGTGCCGGCAGACAAGCGGGAAGCCTATACGGCGGCGTCCGAAAAGATGGCTGATCTGTTCAAGGAATATGGCGCGATTTCGGTGGTCGATGCCTGGGGAGACAACCTGCCTGAGGGCCAGGTGAACGACTTCCACACGGCCGTGCTGCGCAAGCCGGATGAGGCGGTCGTGATTTCCTGGATCAACTGGAAGGACAAGGCCGCGCGCGATGCCGGCTGGGAAAAGGTGATGGCAGATCCGCGGATGCAGGAATTTGGTCCGCATACGGTGGGCGCGGATATGGGCCGCATGATCTATGGCAGCTTCGTGCCGCTGGTGGATGTGTAAGCGGGCAGGGCCGCATGGCCTGAAACGTGACTCGACTCTCTTGACCTGGGGCGCTTTCAACGGCGCCCCTTTTTTATGGCAAGGCGTCAGGCGAGCTTGCGATAGAGAAGTTCGGCGCGTTCCGAGCCATATTCGGGCACCAGCACGCCGAGCAGGCGGACGGCTTCGGCAGGCTGATGGGTGCGGGCAGTTTCGATCAGCTGCAGCACCTGCTTGTTGAACAGCTCGTTGGGCGTGGCCTCGTAACAGACCTGATGCACGCCGCTGATCCGCGTCGGCAGCAGCGCTTCATGCGGATAGGTCAGTTCTTCGTGCAGCTTCTCGCCTTCGCGCAGGCCCATCGTTTCGATGGCGATGTCGACATAAGGCACCTTGCCCTTGAGGCGGATCATCGTCTCGGCGAGCTGGCGGATCGGGATCGGGTCGCCCATGTCGAGCACGTAGAGGCCGGCTTCGCCGGTTTTCTCCTGCAGCGCCGCCGCCTGCAGCACGAGGGCAGAGGCTTCCTCGATGGTCATGAAGAAGCGCGTTGCGTCCGGATCGGTGATGGTGACCGGGCCGCCCTGGGCGATCTGGCGCTCGAACAGCGGCACCACCGAACCCGACGAGCCCAGCACATTGCCGAAGCGCACCATGGCGCCGGCCATGCCGGAATCGGCCAGGATCCGCGCGATGCAAAGCTCGGCAAGGCGTTTGGTGGCGCCCATCACATTGTCCGGGTCCACAGCCTTGTCGGTCGAGATGAAGACGAAGCGCTGGGCGCCGGCGGCTACGGCAGACTGGGCCGCGATGCGCGCGCCGGCCACATTCGTCAGGATCGCTTCGCAGGCATGGCGCTCCATCAGCGGCACATGTTTCAGCGCCGCAGCGTGGATCACCGTATCGGGCCGCGCCGTCATGAAGATGTCGAGCATGCGGGCTTCGTCGCGAATGTCGCCGAGATGACAGTTGATCTTCAGCTTCGGCCAGTGGCGCTTCAGCTCCATCTCGATCTGGTAGAGATTGTATTCGGAGAAATCGATGACGGTCAGTTCGGCGGGGGTTTCACGCGCGACCTGGCGCACGAGTTCCGAACCGATGGAGCCACCCCCGCCCGTGACGAGGACGCGGGCGCCGGTCAGGATGCTGCGCACGGGCTGCATATCGAGATGGCGTTCGGGGCGGGCGAGCAGATCAGCCGGGCGCAGCGGCTCGAGCACCTGGGCGGCGGCGTCATGGCCCAGCGCCATGATTTCGGCGCCGTGGCGGGAGGTGACTTCCAGAACCTGCAGCATGACCGCCGGCGCGCGCGCCGTGCCGGTGAGCGCCACCCACGGCGTTTCGCCATAGCGCAGGACCATGATTTCGATGATGTCACTGAGTTCCTTGAGGCTGCCGAGAATCGGCACGCCGCGCACGGCCCGGCCAGGCTCATGCGCGTCCATCTCGACAAGGCCCAGCACGCGTACGGCCTGATCGGAATCGCGCCCTTCAAGGCGGCGCAGAACATCGATCCAGCTGTCCTGGTTGCCGAGCAGAAGGATCGGCTGGCCGTCCTTGGGCAATTGCTGGAAAATCTGCATCGGGCGCTGCGTCGAGCGCCAGCGCGCAATCATCCGTCCACCGAAGAGCGCGATGGTCCAGAAGCCGATGCCGAGCAGCAGGGTGGGCACTGGGGATGTCAGCGCGCCATTCAGCGACACCATCACGGGCAGATAGAACAGAACGGTCAGCGCAATGATCTGCACAAGGCGCCAGGCATCGGGCGCGCCCATGTGGCGCCACACCTGGCGGTGGATGCCGCCGAGCACGAGCGCGGCGGCTGCGGCGAGCATGAACGCCGCCGTGCTGAGCAGCCATCCCTGAAGATTGAACGGGATGGTTGTGGATTCCTGGCTGAAATATGTATCAAGATTGGCGGCCGTCATCGCAACGCCGGCCATTGCGATGTCAAACGTGAGCGTCAAGGCTATGGCACGCCGGGCGGCGTCTCTAGGTGTCACGTCTGATACTCCCTCACACTCGTTCGTATGAAACGAACCACCCGGGTTCTGCCACCTTGGGTCTGAAAACGCAAAGATTCAAACCCGGTATCACAGGTCAATTCTTTCGGACCGAAATAGAGCAATTCCGTGGCAGAGTTGGGGCAGAAACCGCCTTTGCCGTGCATCCTGTACTCATTGCAGGCGATCCGGCGGAAGGGGGGATGGTGGGCCCGGCAGGACTTGAACCTGCGACCAAACCGTTATGAGCGGTCCGCTCTAACCAACTGAGCTACAGGCCCCACCGGGGATGTCGTTTAAGGGCCGCAGGCTTGCCACGCAACGGCCTTCTTCGGCAGAGAAGACAGACAGACCCAATTCTCGGGCTTATGAGGTCATTCACCATGAAACATGCAACTTTGTCTGCCATTGCGCTGGTTCTGGCCATGGCGCCCGCCGCTTGCGCGCAGGGCGCCGCCGCTTACACCGCGCCTGCCGGGAGCACGCAGATGTACCACCCCAACTCGATCCAGCCTGAAACCACCCTTCAGATTTCCGCCGAAGCCCGCGTTGACCGGGCTCCGGACATTGCCTTCATCACCGCAGGCGTCACCGAAGAACGCGCCACCGCAAAGGAGGCCATGGCCGCTCAGGCCGCCGCCATGAACGGCGTGTTCGTGGCCCTGCGCGCCGCCGGAATCGCCGACCGTGACATGCAGACGTCCGGTCTCAGCCTCCAGCCGCGCTATGACTATGTGGAGACCGCAGGCCGTGACGGCATGAAGCGCGGCGTGCAGAAGCTGGCCGGCTATGTCGCTTCGAATCAGGTGACGGTGCGCGTTCGGGATCTGGCCCGCCTGGGCGATACGCTGGACGGGCTGGTCTCGGCCGGCGGCAACACGCTTTCGGGCGTCAGCTTTGGCATCGATGACGACAAGGACGTGCGCAATGAGGCGCGGTCCAAGGCGATGAAGGATGCCATTGCCAAGGCTGAGCTTTATGCCGCCGCAGCTGGCCTGCGCGTGGCCCGTATCGTGACGATCAGCGAGGGGTATGAATACAGCCCGCAGCCGATGCCGCAGATGGCCCGCATGGCGATGGCCGACGGCATGATGGAATCGACCCCCGTTGCCGGCGGCGAAGTTGGCGTCACGGCCAATGTCAGCGTGCTGTTTGAGCTGACGAAATAGGCAGGGTGAACGAGGCGCCCTGAGATCGGTCAGGGCGCCTTTTCGCGTCAGACATAGCCTTCGGCGAGCAGGTCTTTCATGTCGATCAGGCCGAGCGGCTTGCCCGCCTCATCCACGACGAAGGCGTTCGAGATGCGGTTTTCGCTGAAGTTCTTGATGACGCTCATCATCCGCGCGGCTGGATCGATCGTGCGCGGGCGCGGGGTCATCACCTCCAGCGCGCCCGCCTGGGTCTGACCCGCCAGCATGGTGCGGCGCAGGTCCCCGTCGGTGACCATGCCGATCAGCCGGCCGTTGGCGTCCACAATGCCGACACAGCCCTTGCGCCCCTCGGACACAGCAATCACCAGCTGGGCAAAGCTGGCATCGCTGCCGGTCAGCGGCAGGGGATCTTTCTGTTCGCTGACATAGTCGCCGGCGGTCTGGAGGGTGCGGCCGAGCTTGCCGCCGGGATGGCGGGAGCCGAAATCCTCACGCGAGAAGCCGCGCCGCGCCATCAGCACGATGGTCAGCGCGTCGCCGAGGGCGAGCGCCATTGTCGTGGACGAGGTGGGCGCCAGGCCATTCGGGCAGGCTTCCGGCACGGTCGGCATTTCCAGCAGCACATCGGCATAGCGGCCGAGGGTCGATTCGCGGGCGCGGGTCATGCCGATCAGCGGGATCGCATTGCTCTTGCAGTAGCGCAGCAGGTCGATCAGCTCGCGGCTTTCGCCGGAATAGGAAATCGCGATCACGACCGAGCCCGGCACGATCATGCCGAGATCGCCATGGCTGGCCTCGGTCGGGTGAAGGAAGAAGGAGGGCGTGCCGGTGGAGGCAAGGCTGGCGGCGATCTTCTGGCCGATATGGCCCGACTTGCCGACCCCGGCCACGATCACATGCCGGTCGGTCGCCAGGATGGCATTGACCGCCTGCTCCAT
The DNA here is from genome assembly GCF_013823385.1 of Hyphomonas sp. Lineage (GTDB taxonomy): Bacteria > Pseudomonadota > Alphaproteobacteria > Caulobacterales > Hyphomonadaceae > Hyphomonas. The sequence goes on along the minus strand of NZ_PNMA01000013.1, from coordinate 90,206 downwards.
CGAGGGGCCGATGGCCTGTTCCAGCTTTTCGAGCGCGTCCCGCTCTGTGCGGATGACATTCCGGGCAAGATCAAGATCGGATTGGGTGGTCAAGGCAGGCAAACTCCACTCACCAGGCTGGTCAGCGGCCTTGTCCTAGAAATCGGCGGTGGCTTCAACCCCCGCAGGCCAGCGCCCCGGAGGGCGCCGGTGATCAGCGGCGGCGCAACTGGCGGCGGGTATAGTCCTGTACCGCCTGGGCAGCGGCCGCACGGGCCGCCTGGGTTGCTTCATACTCAGACACGGTGAGGCCGTTGGGCGTCGCGGCCGGAACGACCTTCGGCGCGCTTGCCGAAACGCCCGTCTGGGCCTGCTGGTATCCCGAAACCGTCAGCGCGTTGGGCACGTTATACTCAGGGGCCTTGAACTCCCGGACCTTGGGCTCCGGCGCCTTGGCGATTTCAGGCACCACTTCCCGCGCCGGGAGCGATTCGCTGATGTCGCCTTCCGCAAATTCCGGCTCAGGCAGGACTTCGGCTGACTGGGCGCCAGCCTGTTCTGCCAGGATCGCGCTCAGCGGGCGGCCATTGAGCATCGGCTCGGCGGCAGCGTTCGGGTTCAGCGGCGTGTTGAGGGCCGCAAAAGACATGAGCTTCGTGTTCGGATCGATCAGCTCCGGCGTCTGGCCGAGGGAGACGAAAGCGGCTTCGACGAGTTCGGTGACATGCGCGTCGCGTGACTTGGCCGATGCGCCGCCCAGCATGATGGCAATCACGCGGCGGCCATCCCGCTCAGCCGAGGTCATCAGATTGAAGCCCGAGGCGCGGGTGTAGCCGGTCTTGATGCCATCCACGCCATTGACCGCGCCGATGAGATTGTTGTGGCTCTTATAGGTCATCCCGCCCCAGCTGAAGCGCTGGGTCTGGAAATAGTGGTAATAGGAAGCGTGGTTGTCGAGGAGCGCGTCGGCGAGGATGGCCAGGTCGCGCGCGGTGGAGAGCTGCGCTGTATCGGGCAGGCCGGAGGCGTTGCGGAAGGTGGTGTTGGACAGGCCCAGATCGCGCGCCTTGTCCGTCATCTTCGCGGCGAACTTGCGCTCCGAGCCGCCGAGGAATTCGGCCACGGCCGCGGCCACATCATTGGCCGATTTGGTGGTGAGGGCGTAGATCGCGTCTTCCACGGAAATCTTGTCGCCCGCCTTCAGGCGCAGGTTCGAGGGCGGCTGGGCCGCTGCATTGCGCGAGACGGTGATCTTGTCGGTGAGCTTGACCTCACCGGCATCGAGGGCATCGAACAGCAGGTAGAGCGTCATCACCTTGGTGAGCGAGGCCGGATAGCGCGGATCATCCTGGTTGCGTGCGTGCAGCACTTCACCGGTATCTGCATCGACGACGATTGCGGCGTATTTCTCAGCATGCGCAGCCGGCGCCATGACGGCGGCGGTAATGGTTACTGAGGCGGCGATGGCGGACCCGCGGAATGCACGGGACCAGACTACTGCTGCCATAAGCGGCACCCTCCAGAACTAAACACGCCCCCCGGACCATCCAGGACCACCCTAGATTCGGCCAATTCTATTGACCACTGCTTAACGCAGGATGAGCGGCTCAATGTTTTGTAATTTCCAGCGGCGATGCAAATCCCGTGCTAAATGATTAATGTTGCGGCGCACAAAATTTATTGCGACCGCGAAGAGAGTGTGCTATATTCAACACAGTCCACGCCCCCGTATATAAAAGGATGTCCCCATGGCTAAGACGACCACATCTGCCTCCCGCGCCAAGGCTGAAGCCCGTCCGACCGAAGCTGCCACCAAGAATATCGAAGCCGGTATGGACACGATGGCTGGCTTTGCCTCCAAGTTTTCCGAGTTCACCGAAGATGGCGTCAAGGCGCTGAAAGACAGCGCCGCCGTTTCGACCGAAACGATGCGCGAAATCGGCAGCCGCAACATGAACTTCATGACCCAGGCGATGGAACAGGGCGTCGAGCTGACCCAGGCCCTCGCCTCGGCCCGCGACCCGCGCGAACTGTTCCAGATCCAGTCTGGCTACGCCAAGTCGATGTTCTCGGCCTATACCGCTGAACTCACCGCGCAGGCGGAACTCTGCATGGGCGCCTGGCGCGAAGCCGCCAAGCCGTTCATGACGCGTCTGGCGAAGTAACACACTGATCCGTTTTCCGCCTCCGGCGTTTCCTCCCAACGCCCGGCAGTAGAGTGGAAGCGTAGATTGAAAAGGCCGGGCCGGTTGGTCCGGCCTTTGTCTTTTCCGCAGTGGTTTGCCCCCGGCCAGAACCGATCTATGGTAATTTCTGTCAGCGTCTGGGGGACGTCGCGATGATACAGGACCGTCAGGGAAACAGTCTGCCGGGCGCCAGCCCGAAGGCAGCGGAGCTGTTTGATCTTTCCTGCCGCCGCTTTGCGCGGTTCCGGGGCGACCCGGTGGCGCCGCTGGATGATGCGATCGCCGAGTCGCCCGACTTCGGCATGGCGAAGATCGCCAAGGCCTGGATCTATGTCATGTCGACCGAGCCGGGCGCGACCGCCGGCGCGCGGCGCATCCTGCGGGACATCGAAAAGGAACACCCCGCCCCGAGCGAGCGCGAGGCGGCGCATGTCAGGGCGCTGCAGGCTGCCACGGTGGGCCACTGGACCGAGGCCGGGCGCGTGCTGGATATGTGGTCGGCCTTCCATCCGCGCGATTATCTTGCCCTGCTGGCCGGGCACCAGATCGACTTCCTCACGGCGAACGCCCGCAATCTGCGCGACCGGATCGCCCGCGCGCTGCCGGCCTGGGAGAAGCTGCCCGAGCGGTCATTCCTTCTGGGGATGCTGGCCTTCGGCCTTGAAGAGGCAGGCGACTATGACCGCGCCGAAGCGGCCGGCCGGGAAGCGCTGGAAAAGGATGCCGAGGATGCCTGGGCCCATCATGCCGTGGCGCATGTGATGGAAATGCAGGGCCGGGCCGAGGAAGGGCGCGATTTCATCCGCCGGCGCCGCCAGCACTGGGCCCAGCCCGACAGTTTCCTGAAAATCCACAACTGGTGGCATCTGGCCCTCTGCCATCTGGAACTGGGCGAGTTCGACGCCGCGCTGCAGCTCTATGATGACGAGATCCGCGCCGGGGAAAGCACCATTGCGATGAACCTGGCGGACGCGGCCGCGCTGCTCTGGCGGCTGCAGGTGATCGGAGTGGATGTGGGCGAGCGCTGGGAAGAGCTGGCCGATGCCTGGACCCAGCATGCCGATGGCCGCTGCTATCCCTTCAACGACATGCACGCCGCCATGGCCTTCATCGGGGCGGGCCGCCGCAATGACGCGCTCGACCTGCTGGTCGCCGCCGAGGGCGCCGATCCTGGGGAAATGCGCGACTGGATGGCCCATACCGGCCGTCCGGTGATCGAGGGACTCGTCGCTTTCGACCGGGGACACTATATGGAGGCCGCCGAGCTGCTTTTCCCGGCGCGCCAGATCTACGGCACGTTCGGCGGCAGCCATGCCCAGCGCGATGTCATCGACTGGACGCTCACGGAAGCTGCCATCCGTGGCAAAATCCACGGGCTCGCCGACTCACTGATTGCCGAACGCCTGTCTCTCAGGCCCGGCAGCCGCATCAACAGGGCCTTCCAGGCCCGCTCGAAAAAGGAACATTGAAGACGCCCGGCCGATACCCTTCCCTGGCGCTGCTTTACGCGAGGGCTGCCACGGTGTGGCTGCCACGAAAGCGTGCAGAGCTGGATTTAGACGGTAAATGCATCTTCAATCTCTCACAGGAACGTATATCTTGATCAGCATGAGCAGCGATTTCGACCCGGTCCGGATGAATGGATCATCGAACTCCGGCAGCCCTGGGGGCAGCCAGCCGGGGGACGGGGATGGCACAGGCTTTGACCTGGCCACGGAAACGCGGATCAAGACCAAGAAGCCGTCGCTCTACCGGGTGCTTCTGCTGAATGATGATTACACGCCGATGGAATTCGTCGTGTTCATCCTCGAGCGGTTCTTCAACCGCTCCCGCGAGCAGGCGACCCGGATCATGCTTCACGTCCACCAGAAGGGTGTGGGGCTGTGCGGGGTCTATACATATGAAGTTGCCGAGACGAAGGTAGCTCAGGTGCTTGATCTTGCGCGCCGCCACGAACATCCTCTCCAGTGCGTCATGGAGAAAGAAGACTAAGCCACTATATAGAAACAACAGGCCACGTTCACACATACCCCCGGAAGGCTTCATCCCTTGCCACGTCTCTCCCCCTCTCTCGAAACGGCCCTCGAAAAGGCCCTCACGCTCGCGTCCGAACGCGAGCATGAGTATGCCACGCTCGAGCATCTCCTTCTGGCGCTCACCGATGATGAGCACGCCCGCGAAGTCATGGGGGCCTGCAAGGTGGATATAGAGGCGTTGCGCGGTGACCTGACCCGCTATATCGACGAGGAGCTTTCAAGCCTCATCGTCGATGACAGCGAAGGCCGGGTGCAGCCGACGGCGGCCTTCCAGCGCGTCGTGCAGCGCGCCATCCTGCATGTCGAAAGTTCCGGCCGGGAAGAAGTGACGGGCGCCAATGTCCTCGTTTCGATCTTCTCCGAGCGCGAAAGCCATGCCGCCTATTTCCTGCAGGAACAGGACATGACGCGGTATGATGCGGTCAATTTCATCTCCCACGGCGTTGCCAAGCAGCCGGGCATGTCGCGCCCGTCTACCCCGCGCGGCGCAGAAGCCTCAGAGGAAGAACCGGTGAAGCAGGGCCATGAGGCGCTCGACACCTATTGCGTGAACCTCAACGCCAAGGCGCGGGCCGGCAAGATCGACCCGCTGATCGGCCGCGATATGGAGGTCAACCGCTGCATTGAGGTGCTCTGCCGCCGCAACAAGAACAACCCGATCCTCGTCGGCGATCCCGGCGTCGGCAAGACGGCCATCGCCGAGGGCCTGGCCAAGCGCATCGTCGATGGCGAAGCGCCCGAAATCCTGGATGATGCCATCATCTGGTCGCTCGACATGGGCGCCCTGCTGGCCGGCACCCGCTATCGCGGCGATTTCGAGGAACGCCTCAAATCGGTGATGAAGGAACTCGAACAGCAGGAAAAAGCCATCCTGTTCATCGACGAGATCCACACCATCATCGGCGCCGGCGCCACCTCCGGCGGCGCGATGGATGCGTCGAACCTCCTGAAGCCTGCGCTCCAGTCCGGGGGCCTGCGCTGCATGGGCTCGACCACCTTCAAGGAATACAAGCAGCACTTCGAGAAGGACCGCGCGCTCTCCCGCCGCTTCCGCAAGATCGATGTGGTGGAGCCGACGGTGCCGGACACGATCAAGATCCTCACGGGTCTGAAATCGAAGTTCGAGGATTTCCACGGCCTGAAATACACCAACGAGGCCATCAAATCGGCCGTCGAGCTGTCGGACCGCTACATCACCGACCGCAAGCTGCCCGACAAGGCGATCGACGTGATCGACGAGGCAGGGGCCGCCCAATGGCTGCTGCCGGCGTCGAAGCGCAAGAAAACCGTGGGCGCGCGGGACATCGAGGCGGTCGTCGCCAAGATCGCGCGCATTCCCCCCAAGCAGGTCACGTCCGACGATGCGGCCGCGCTCAAATCGCTGGAAAGCGATCTCAAGCGCGTCGTGTTCGGCCAGGACGAAGCCATCGAAGCGCTGTCGGCCTCGATCAAGCTCGCCCGCGCGGGCCTGCGCGAGCCCAACAAGCCGATCGGCTCCTACCTCTTCACCGGCCCCACGGGCGTCGGTAAAACAGAAGTCGCCAAACAGCTCGCCTCCATCATGGGCGTCGAGATGCTGCGCTTCGACATGTCGGAATACATGGAGCGCCATACCGTCAGCCGTCTGATCGGCGCGCCTCCGGGCTATGTCGGCTATGATGAGGGCGGCCTGCTCACCGATGGCGTCGACCAGCACCCCCATTGCGTGCTGCTGCTCGACGAGATCGAGAAGGCTCACCCGGACCTCTTCAACATCCTGCTGCAGGTGATGGACAATGGCGCGCTGACCGATGCCAACGGCCGCAAGGTCGATTTCCGCAATGTCATCGTCATCATGACGACCAATGCGGGCGCTTCGGATGCGGCGAAAAACTCCATCGGCTTTGGCCGCGGCAAGAAGGATGAGGAACAGGAAGAAGCGCTCAAGCGCATGTTCACGCCGGAATTCCGCAACCGCCTTGATGCCATCGTCACCTTCGGCGGCCTGACGCCGGAAATCATCGACCGCGTGGTGGAGAAGTTCATCCTGCAGCTGGAAGTCCAGCTGGAAGACCGCAACGTCTCCATCGAAGTGTCGAAACCGGCGCGCGAATGGCTGGCCAAGCGCGGCTTCGATGCCGAGATGGGCGCGCGGCCCCTGTCCCGCACGATCCAGGAATTCGTCAAGAAGCCGATGGCGGAAGAGCTTCTCTTCGGCCAGCTGCAGAAGGGCGGCGTCGTCAAGATCGACCTCCACAAGAATGGCGAGGAACTCACCTTCAAATATCTCGCCGAGCCGCCGAAGAAGAAAAAGCCGACCAAGGACCAGACCGAGGAACCGGCGGCCTGATCTTCAGCGTTGCTTGAAATCAAAAAGGGCCGTCCCATCGGGGCGGCCCTTTTCGTTTGGGATGTCGCCGGGCCTCAGAGGCTGGAGAGCAGGCCCGCCCAGTCTGCCGCGCCGAGGGCGGAGACGACCAGCGTGATCAGCGCCACGAAAGAGACCGTCCAGACAAGGCCGCGCAGATAGGGCACGCCCATCGCATAGAGCGGCAGGTAAACGACCCGCGCCCCGGCGAAGACGAGGGCGGCGATGCGCGTGACCGCCGTGGAATGATCCATCAGCGCCAGAATGATCACCACGCCCAGGAAGAAGGGCAGCGTTTCATGCAGATTGCGCAGGGCGCGGGTCAGCCGGCCCAGCAGGACCGAATCCGGCTCGGCAGGCGGCGCATCCTGCGCGGTGTTGGCATAGGGCACGCCGTGGACGCGCCGGAATTCGGACGCCTGCAGGATCACCTGCACCAGGCCCAGCGCAATCACGATCAGCGCCGCCAGTAGTTCAACTGTCATGGAAACTCCCCCGTCTGACATTGTTGTGAGCCTGAAACTGCGCCGGCCTGCGCCGCCTGTCAAAGCGTGCCTTGGGGGGCTGACGCATGGTCAGCCCTCCCAAAGGCGCCCAAACCGGCTAACGTTCCGGTCAAAAGAACCTTGGGAGGAATGAGATGACCGCCAGCGTGCAGGGAAAGTGCGATCCGAAATTCGCGAAGGTGCGCGAGGAATTTGAGCGCAATTTTGCGGCGCGCGGCGAGGTGGGCGCCTCGGTGTGCCTCTCTGTGGATGGGCAGACGGTGGTGGATCTCTGGGGCGGTATGGCCAATCCGGAAACGGGCGACCCCTGGCAGGAGGACACCGTCTCCATCGTCTTCTCCTGCACCAAGGCGGCGGTGGCCACCTGCGCGCATATCCTGATCGACCGGGGAGCGCTTAATCCCAACGCGCTGGTGAAGGACTACTGGCCGGAATTTGCGAAGAACGGGAAGGAAAAGACCACCGTTCAGATGATGCTGAACCATGAGAGCGCCCTGCCCACCCTGCGCGATCCGGTAAAGCCCGGCGGCTTTGCCGACTGGGACTATATGACCGGCCGCATGGCGGATGAGGAAGCCTTCTGGGAAGTGGGCACGCGCAACGGCTATCACATGATCAATTTCGGCTGGACGGTGGGCGAGCTGGTCCGCCGGGTTTCCGGCAAGTCGCTCGGCACCTTCTTCCGTGAGGAAGTGGCGGAAAAGACCGGCGCGAAATTCTGGATCGGCCTGCCGGAAAGCGAAAAGGTGCATATTGCCCCCATCCGCATGTATCAGCCTCAGCCCACCGATCAGCCTACGGAATTCACCATCGCGCTGATGACGGACCCGGGTTCCATCCAGCACAAATCCTTCCTCAATACCGGCGGCTGGGATTTCAACGACCGCAAGGGCCAGGCCGCAGAGATTGGCGGGGGCGGCGGGCTGTCGAATGCGCGCGGGCAAGTGGCGTGGTATACAGAGCTTGCCACCAATTCCGGCAAGCTCGTCTCGGCAGACCGTCTCGCCGCGATGGGCCGCGTCACCACCGCCACCCAGCGCGACGCCACCCTGCTGATCCCGACACGCTTTGCGTCGGGCTATATGAAATCGATGGACAATCGCGGGCTCAATCTTGGCCCCGGCACCAGCGCGATCATGGGCGAGGCGGCCTTTGGTCATGTCGGCGCGGGCGGCTCCATCGGCTTTGCAGACCCCGAAGCGCGCATGGCCTTCAGCTATACCATGAACCAGATGGGCGGCGGCCTGCTGTTGAATGATCGCGGCCAGAGCCTGATCGACGCGGCATATACCTCGCTTGGCTATCGCACCAACACGCCGGGCGCCTGGGTGCGCTGAAGCGGCTTGATCGGCAGCTTTCCGGAGACTAATCTTCCCGTATTGATTGCGGGGGTGTGCGGGTGATTTTCAGGGCGTTGATGGCTGGGCTGCTGGTGGCGGCACTGGGCGGGCCGCCGGCACTGGCGCAGGGGCGTTTGCCGGACGTGGAGCCTCGTCCCGTCCGGCCGCCCATGCCCTCCTACCCTGTGGGCGCTGCGCGCATGATGCTGCAGGGCTATTGCGAGGTTGAGTTCTCCGTGGATACGCGCGGGCGCACCAGCAACATTCATCCGCGCTGCTCGCATCCGGAGTTTTGCGCCAGCGCGACAGCGGCGATGGAGGAGGTGCGGTTCATGCCGGCCCGGCGGGATGGCCGGATCGTTCAGCGAAACAATATCGTCTATCCGCTTGAATACCGGATTGAGGGTATGCCGGACGCAATCCCAGGCCGGGCAGATCTCAAAGGATGTGTGGACCCGCTCGTTTCCTGATGGCGTCAGGGCGGCGGTTCCCGGTCTGTTGGTATAAGGATCATCACGACTGTTGCGGCGACTGCAGCCAGCGCCACGATCAGCACCAGCGGTTGGGTCAGAGACTGGCTGAGCCCCGCCGTCACCACGGCCGAGCCCCAGGCAAAGCCGACGGCAACGCGTTTCACTTCCGGGCGCACGGCGCGGCGTTCCTCGAAGCGGCGGGCTTCCTGAAGCGCCGTCTTGAGGATCGGGATACGTTCCAGCCAGCGCGTCAGCCGCTCCGATGAGCGGGTAAAGGCCCAAAGCGCCACGATCAGGAACACCGTTGTCGGAACCCCCGGCAGGATGGCGCCGATTATGGCAAGGCCGGTGAAGACGAGGCCGATCAGGATCAGCAGCGGCCGGGTCATTGCGCGTCCCTGGCCTCTGTCATGCCGAGGCGCTGGTAAAGCGCAATGGCGCGCGCATTGCCGGGCATTACCTTCAGGTCCACATGGCGCGCGCCCCGAGCCTGGAAGGCGGCAAAGGCGGTCAGCATCAGCGCCGCGCCGATGCCGCGCCGGCGGTGGGTGGGGGCCACCACCAGATCCTTCACGAAGGCTGACGTCCAGCACTGGCAGACCCCGGCAATGGATCCGTCCCCGGCGCGGGCGGTGAAGACCAGCTGAGGGTCGAACTCGCTGTCGCGGCGCAGGGCCGGCCACCAGTCCTCAAATCCGGAAACGTCCCCTTCGCCGGGGCCATATCCTTCGGCCATCAGAGCGTGCAGGGCCGGGGCGATGCCATCTGTGAACGGAGCCAGGCTGATGCCGCCGGGCCAGTCGGGCGAAGGCAGGGGCCGGGAAAGATCGCGGCGCAGCCGCAGGGGCCCCGTCATCGCCGCATCAACTGTGACTGACGGGCAGGCGCTCGGCTAGCCAGCCGCCGGGGCCTTCCATGCCGCCCACGACATTGTAAACCTGCGTGAAGCCCACCGCGCGCGCCTGGGCGGCGCCCTGGCCGGAACGCTGGCCCGAGCGGCAGATGAAGGCGACCGGCGCCTCAAAGCCGCCGGCGGCCTGCATCAGCTGTTTCAGGAAGTCCTTGTCCTGAAGGGTGATACGCTGCGCGCCGGGGGCGGTGCCGGTCTGGCGCCATTCCGGCGGCGTGCGCACGTCAATCAGCGTGATCTCGCCGGCGGCCAGTTTCTCATGCGCCTCGCGCGCCGAAAGGCGCTGCACGGGCGGCGCGCCCCGGTCATTCCCTTTGAGGGAAAACATCGACGCGAGGATGGCCTGAATGTTCATCCCGCCCCGCCAACCGTCAGGGCACCGACCTTCAGTGTCGGCTGACCCACGCCTACGGGCACAGACTGCCCGGCCTTGCCGCACACGCCGACGCCATCATCCATGGCAAAGTCGTTGCCGATCATCGTCACATCGCGCAGCACCGTCGGCCCATGGCCGATCAGTGTGGCATTCTTCACAGGCGCCACCACCTTGCCGTTCTCGACGAGATAAGCCTCCGTACACTGAAAGACAAAGTTGCCGGAGGTGATGTCCACCTGCCCGCCACCGAAATCCACCGCCCAGAGGCCGCGCTTGATCGAGGCGACGATTTCCCTGGGGTCCTTGTCTCCGCCCAGCATCACGGTGTTGGTCATGCGCGGCATGGTGGAGGCTTCATAGCTTTCACGGCGGCCATTGCCGGTCGGCGCCATGCCCATCAGGCGGGCATTCATCCGGTCCTGCATGTAGCCCTTGAGGATGCCGTCCTCGATCAGCACGGTGCGCTGGGTCGGCGTGCCCTCGTCATCGAAGGAGAGCGAGCCACGGCGCGCGTCGATGGAGCCGTCATCGATCACGGTCACGCCTTTTGCGGCCACCTGCTGGCCGATCTGGCCGGAATAGACACTCGTGCCCTTGCGGTTGAAGTCGCCCTCCAGGCCGTGGCCGACCGCTTCATGCAGCAGCACGGCGGGCCAGCCCGGGCCCAGCACCACTTCCATCTCCCCTGCCGGGGCGGGAATGGATTGGAGGTTCACCGAGGCTTTCTCGATCGCGCGGGCCACCATGGCTTTCCAGCGCTCCGGGGCGATCCATTCGTCATAGGCCGCGCGCCCGCCCGCGCCGGCGCCGGCCGATTCGCGCCGGCCGTTTTCCTCAAGCGTCACCGACACGTTGAGGCGCACCAGCGGGCGGATGTCATGGAAATGCGCCCCGTCCGGGCGCAGGATGTCGATCTCGCTATGGCTACCCGAAAGCGAGCAGGAGACCTGCACCACGCGCGGGTCGGCCGCGCGGGCGAAGGCGTCGATCTCGGCCAGGAGGTTTGTCTTGTCGGTGAAGGCGGGCGCCAGCGTCGGGTCGATGGGGGCATAGAGGCGGCGGTTGGTGGGCTGGGGCCCGGTCGCCAGCTTGCCGGAATGGCCGCGCTTGGCCTGGGCGGCGGTATCGGCGGCGCGGCGGATGGCGTCCAGCGTCAGTTGCGAGGCATAGCCCTGGCCCTGCGCTTCTCCCGCGACGACCCGCAGGCCAAAGCCCTGATCGGTGTCATAGGCGGCCGATTTCAGCCGGCCATCGTCAAACACGAAGCTCTCGGAGCGCGAACGCTGCACATAGAGATCGCCATCATCAGCGCCGCGGGTGGCTTCCGCCAGAATGTCGGAAGCCGCTTTCAGGTCAAAAGGCAGGGGGGATTGGGTCATCCTCCCAAGATGCGGGCTTCCGCCCCCGCGTACAAGCCTCAGCCTGCGGGTTAAGGGCCCCTGGGCAGGGGCCAATTGCCGCCTTTCGGCCCGGTTGCCTCAGTTCGTCTCGACCGTGAAGCGGGCGAGCTGTTCATCGGTGGGCTTGTAGTCGGGGTTGAGTTCCCTGGACTTCAGGAAGTCGTAATAGGCCCCTTCCACATCCCCGGTCCGCTCCCGCGCCAGGGCGCGGTTGTAATAGGCGGCGTAGAGGTCGGACGAGTCCAGCTCGATGGCCTTGTCCAGCGACACCAGCGCGGAATTGTAGTCCTGCTTCAGGATGTAGGCGGCGCCTTCGTTGAGCCAGGTCGGCCCGGAACCGGGCGAAATGCGCTTTGAGGCGGCATAATCGCCGAGCGCGGCGTCCAGCTTGCCCTGCCGCATCCGCAGCACACCCCGATTCGTGAAGGTGGCGGCGCGATTGGTCAGATTCAGGGCCTCATGCTCCAGGGCCCGCGTGCAGAGTTCTTCCGCCGCGACCTGGCTTAGCAATCCGTATTTCGCCGCTTCGTAACAATCCCTAGCCAGCCCCCCGCCGATGACGGTTACCTGCGCGGTTGTAGCCGGGGCCAGAGCGACCAGAATGGCCGCAAATACAACTGTACGGACCATGTTTTCCTCCCGTATTCCGTTGTAGGGAGAGTATAGCACTGCCGCCCCGGCCGGGCGATGCGCTGCGACAATTTTGAGCGAGGAAAACGCTGGGGTTCCCCGCGCGGCTGGTATAGTTAGAGGCCAAATTGAGACGAATTGGGGTTGAATCCGTGCGACACATCCTTGCCGCCCTCTCTGCTGCCATGCTGGCCGGACCGGCCTTTGCGGCCGAACCCGTAGACGGCGCGATCAACATGCAGCCTGCGGCGACGCGAATCGCTGAGCGCGTTCATGAGTTCCACAACGTGCTGCTCGTGATCATCACGGCCATCACGCTGCTGGTGCTCGCGCTGCTCATCTGGATCGTGATCCGGTATAACCAGAAGGCGAACAAGGTTTCCCGCAAGTTCAGCCACAACACGACCATCGAGATCGTGTGGACGGTTGTGCCCGCGCTGATCCTGGTCGGCATTGCCGGCCTCTCCTTCCCGAACCTGTTCTATCAGAACGTCACGCCCAACCTTGGCCAGATCGTTGCCACCTCCAAGCAGCTGCTGGCAGAGGGCAAGTCGGCCGAGCATCAGGCCTTCACCCGGAACTACTTCCCCGATGCGGCGGAAGAAGGCTTCGTGAACGTCAAGATCCAGGGCAACCAGTGGAACTGGACCTATACCTATCCCGATATCGTCGATGAGACGGGCGAGGCTGTGGAATTCGTGTCCAACGGCATCCACAAGGGCCGCGCGTCTGACCCCACCGATGGCCTGCGCCTGCTGACGACCGACTATCCGATGGTCGTGCCGGCCAACCGCTATATCCGTTTCTACACGGCGGCGGCTGACGTGATCCACTCCTGGGCCGTGCCGGCCTTCGCCATCAAGGTGGACGCCATCCCCGGCCGTCTCAATGAAGGCTGGTTCCTCGTGAAGGAGCCGGGCGTGTATTATGGCCAGTGCTCGGAACTCTGCGGTGTTGACCATGCCTACATGCCGATCGAGGTGCGCGTGGTTCCGCAGGCGCAGTTCGATGCCTGGGCCGAGCTGATGAAGGCCGGAGACTTTGACGGCGCCGCCGCTTCGGTGCGCCAGATCGCTTCGGCTGAAACCGAAACCAAATTCGCTTCCAACTAAGTTCCGAGAGAAAGAGCCTTTCCCATGCCTATGGACGAAGTCGCCCTCGATCACGGCCACCACAGCCACGATCACAAACCCGGCTTTTTTGCCCGCTGGTTCTTCTCAACGAACCACAAGGATATCGGTACGCTGTACCTGATCTTCTCGCTCATCGCGGGGGTCGTCGGCTATTCGCTGTCCGGCCTGATCCGTTGGGAGCTGGCCGAGCCGGGCATCGGCCCGATGCTCTGGATCCAGACCACCTTCTTCGGCCTGGAAGGCGACGCGGCCGTCGCGGCTGCCAAGCACTTCTACAATGTCGTGATCACCTATCACGGCCTCGTCATGATCTTCTTCATGGTGATGCCCGCGCTGATCGGCGGCTTTGGCAACTGGTTCGTGCCGCTGATGATCGGCGCGCCGGACATGGCCTTCCCGCGGATGAACAACATCTCCTTCTGGCTCACCGTGGCGGCCTTTATCCTGGCGGTCCTGTCGATGATGGTTCCGGGCGGCTCTGCCGGGAACGGCTTCGGCGGCGGCTGGACGCTCTACCCGCCGCTGTCGGGTTCGACCGGCCACCCCGGCCCCTCGATGGACCTTCTGATCCTGTCGCTGCACACGGCCGGTATCGCCTCCATCCTCGGCGCCATCAACTTCATCGTCACCATCCTCAACATGCGCGCACCGGGCATGACGCTGCACAAGATGCCGCTGTTTGCCTGGGGCATGCTGATCACCGCCGTGCTGCTGCTGCTGGCCCTGCCGGTGCTGGCCGGCGCGCTGACGATGCTGCTCACCGACCGTAACTTCGGCTCGCAATTCTTCGTGCCCGCTGGCGGCGGCGACCCGGTGATGTTCCAGCACCTGTTCTGGTTCTTCGGCCACCCCGAAGTGTACATCATGATCCTGCCGGCCTTCGGCATCATCAGCCACATCGTCTCGACCTTCTCGAAGAAGCCGATCTTCGGCTATCTCGGCATGGCCTATGCCATGGTGTCCATCGGCGTGATCGGCTTCGTCGTGTGGGCCCACCACATGTACACGGTCGGCATGAACGTGGACCTGAAGGCCTACTTCGTGGCGGCCACCATGGTCATCGCGGTGCCCACCGGCATCAAGATCTTCTCGTGGATCGCCACGATGTGGGGCGGCTCGATCGAGTTCAAGCTCCCGATGCTCTGGGCGATCGGCTTCATCTTCCTGTTCACCGTGGGCGGTGTGACGGGCGTGGTGCTGGCCAACGCCGGTATCGACCACTCGCTGCACGACACCTATTATGTGGTGGCCCACTTCCACTACGTGCTGTCGCTGGGCGCCGTGTTCGGTCTCTTCGCGGGCTGGTACTACTGGTTCGAGAAGATGTTCGGCATCAAGTACAACAGCTTCCTCGGCGGCCTGCATTTCTGGCTGATGTTTGTCGGCTCCAACGTCCTTTTCTTCCCGCAGCACTTCCTGGGTCTGCAGGGCATGCCGCGCCGCTATATCGACTATGCGGATGGCTTCGCCACCTGGCACCACTGGTCGTCGATCGGCTACGCCATCACCCTGGTTGCCACGCTGGTCTTCTTCGTCTCGCTGGCCGTTGCCTTCATCCAGCGCCGCAAGGCCACCGTGGATGCTCATGGCCATGGCAACCCCTGGGGCGAAGGCGCCACGACGCTGGAATGGACCCTGCCGTCCCCGCCGCCGTTCCACCAGTATAACGAACTGCCGGTGGTCACGACCAAGGGCGGCCACTAAGCGCCCGGCCTGACAAAGGCTTGAAATCCGGCGGCCCTTCGCGAGAGATTGCGGAGGGCCGTCTGTTTTGAAGGAAGCTGCGCGATGACGGCAAACCGTCTGGTTCCATTGGGGTTCCTGTTTGCGGCGCTGCTTCTGGCGGTCTTTCCGGTCGTGCTCGGCGCTGGCGCCGCCCGTCCGGTGATCGATGGGGTGCTTGTCGAGACCTATTCCATTGTGCGGCCCTGGAGCGCGCAGCTTTCCTTTCCGGCGGCTTCGATCCTGTTCGGGATGCTGTATTGGGCAGGCGCCCGGCTTGCCGGGATGGTTTACCGCCCGGCGCTGCTCTGGGCGCATCTGGCGCTTTGGACCGCAGGTTCGGCGCTGCTATTTGCGCCCCCGTTTCTGGATCATGGGGCTCAGGCTTCTGAATCCTATGATTTTGCAGGGAATTTCTCCCGCCTGCACATCCTCTCCACGGCCGGGTATTGTGTCACGCTGATTTCCCTTGCCATCTTTGCCATATGCATCGGCCAAGCAATTTTACAGCGCATCCGGAGAGCCAAGCCGTTATAAGCCCGCCTATGACTGACACGCACGCAACCCCCATCAAGCGCCCCGCCACGGCGGCGGACTATGTGAACCTGATGAAGCCCCGCATCATGATGCTGGTGGTGTTCACAGCCGTAGCCGGTCTCGCCGCTGCCAGTGGCATGACGGGCGTGACGATGCACCCGGCCATGGCGGCGATTGCCGTGCTGGCGGTGGCGCTCGGCTCGGGCGCCGCCGGGGCCATCAACATGTGGTATGACGCCGACATTGACGCCGTGATGAGCCGCACCTCGACGCGGCCGATCCCGTCCGGCGCGGTGCCGAAGGAAGAGGCCCTGGCGATGGGGCTGATCATGTCGGGCGTGTCGGTGATGCTGATGTGGCTGGCGTCGAACTGGCTGGCGGCCGGGCTGCTCGCCTTCTCGATCTTCTATTACGGCGTCATCTATACGATGTGGCTGAAACGGGCGACGCCGCAGAATATCGTCATCGGGGGCGGCGCAGGCGCCTTCCCGCCGGTGATCGGCTGGGCGGCGGTGACCGGCAATACGCCGCTGGACGCCTGGATCCTCTTTGCCATCATCTTCTTCTGGACGCCGCCGCATTTCTGGGCGCTTTCGCTGCTGGCGCACAAGGAATATGCCAAGGTGTCGGTGCCGATGCTGCCGGTGACGCATGGGGCCAAGGCCACGCGCCTGCAGATCCTGATCTACACGCTGGTGCTGATTCCCGTCTCGCTGAGCCCGCTGGCCACGGGCCTCGGCGGCTGGATCTATGGGGTGACGGCGGGTGTGGGCGGTCTTGTGTTCCTTGTCTGCGCGCTGGCTATCCTGCGCTCGAAGGCGGGCGATGAGGGCGCGCCGGGGGCGGACATGAAGCTTGCCCGCAACACATTCCTCTTCTCGATTCTCTACCTCTTCGCCCTGTTTGGCGCGGTGCTGGTGGAGCATGCCGCCGGGCTGCATTTCCCGGTCATCGGAGGCTGATATGGAAGACCCGACCCTCAAGCCGGACGTGCGCCGGATGACGCCGGAAGAACTCGCCGCCCGCAAGAAGCGGAACCTGTGGCTGGGCCTGGCCCTTGCTGGTTTCGTCGTGCTGGTGATGATCACCACCATCATCCGGCTGGCAACCGGAACAGGCATTTCGGGGAGGATGTAATGGGTCTCTCGAACGGGAAAATCGGTCTTCTCGCAGGCGGCTTTGCTGCCGGGATGCTGGCGCTCGCCTTTGCGGCAGAGCCGCTCTATTCGGCCTTCTGTGAAGTCACCGGCTTTGGCGGCACCACGCGGGTGGCGACCGAAGGGCCGAAGGAGATGCTCGACCAGACGGTTGAGGTGCGCTTCGACGCGAATGTGGCCGATACGCCGCTGAAATTCCGCGCGCTGCAGGGGCCACAGACCGTCCAGATCGGCCAGCATGGCCTGGCCTTCTATGAGGTCACCAACCCGACCGACCGGGAAATCCGCGTCATCGCCAGCTATAATGTGACGCCGCATTTTGCCGGCCCGTATTTCAACAAGCTGGAATGCTTCTGCTTCTCCGAGCGCGTGATCGCCGCCGGGGAGACGCGCAAGCTGCCGGTGGTCTATTTCATCTCGCCCAACATCATCGAAGACCGGGTGGCGAAGAATCTCGAAACCATCACACTCAGCTACACTTTCTTTGACAGTGGCACCTATAACGGGCCGCGCACCGAAGTGTCCGGCCCTGTTCCTGCGGCAGTGCCGGCAGGGGGTGCGGCAAATCCGGCCACGCCGGGCTGAAACAGTTGCGAAAAGGCGCGCGCAAGCGATAAACAGCGCCAAAGTATTGTGGCGATTCCGGAGGGGATTGAGAAAATGGCCGGCGGCGACGTCAAACACGATTATCACCTGGTGAACCCCTCGCCGTGGCCGCTCCTCGGCTCGCTGGCGGTCACCGTTCTCGCCATTGGCGGCGTAACCTACATGAAGGGCCTGTTTGGCCTGGCCGAAGGCACCTGGTGGCTGCTGGCCATCGGCTTTGCCATGGTCATCTGGGTCATGTTCGGCTGGTGGGCGACCGTCATCAAGGAAGGCCGCATGGGCGATCATACGCCCGTGGTCGAGATCGGCCTGCGCTATGGCATGATCCTGTTCATCGCCTCCGAGGTGATGTTCTTCGTGGCCTGGTTCTGGTCCTTCTTCGAATTTGCCATCTTCTGGGATGCCCGCGTCGGCGCCCACTGGGATTCGGCGAACGCGCTGTTCCAGGAAGGGCTGGAGCGCTTCAAGCAGTTCCCGCCGGAAGGCGTCACGATGTTTGACCCCTTCCACCTGCCGCTGATGAACACGCTGGTCCTGCTGCTCTCGGGCACCACGGTTACCTGGGCCCACCATGCCCTGGCCCATGGCGACATGAAGGGCGCCAAGCTCGGCCTGATCATCACGATCCTGCTCGGCCTCGGCTTCACCGGTCTTCAGGTTCTCGAATACAGCCACGCGGCCTTCTCGTATGACGGCACGCTCTATGGCTCGGCCTTCTTCATGGCCACGGGTTTCCACGGCGCCCATGTGGTGATCGGCACGATCTTCCTGATCGTCTGCCTGATCCGCATGTATGCCGGCAACCTGACGCCGAAGAAGCATCTCGGCTTCGAATTTGCCGCCTGGTACTGGCACTTCGTGGACGTGGTGTGGCTCTTCCTCTTTGCCTTCGTCTATGTGGCTCCGTGGCTCGTCCATGGCGGCGCTGGCCACTAAGTCTCTGCGCCGCCCTTAAGCGGCGGTGAGGGATGACACAATCTGGCCCGCCGGTGTTTCAGCGCTGGCGGGCTTTGTCTTTCTGGTGGGGCCGTTTCCCCCGATTTGTCCTGGACCTGAGCGATGATGTTCCGCCCCTTACCCGTCATGACCGTGCTGAGCGTGATCGCGTTCGCCATCCTGATCATGTTCGGCAACTGGCAATGGGGGCGCTACGAAGAGAAGATGGCGCAGAAGGGCGTGGCGCCGGACTGGGCCGAGGTTACCGGCACGACGCTGCCGGGCACCGAGAAGGTGGTCTATGCCTATGCCGATGGCGACGCCGCCTGGCGGCAGGTGACCGGCTTTGAGACGGCCGACGGCATCCTCTTCCTGCCGCTGCAGATCAGCTATTCGATCGAGCCGCCGCCGGTGAGCCCGGCGGCAGAAGCGCAGATGCTGACCCTGCGCGGCCTGTGGCATCCGCCCCAGCGGCGCAATGCCTTCACCACAGAGGATGATCCGGAGAAGGGTGTCTATTATGCGCTCGACCCCGAGCGGCTGGCCGCGTCGCTGCCGCCGGCGCTGGCCGCGCGCGTCATCCCCCGCGTGTTCGAGCCGGAAACGCTGATCCGCACGGACTATCCGGCGCCCCAGCCGGTGGCCAATCCGCTGCTGATGCCGGGCGACAGCGAGCGCCTGCCGCCGGAGCGGCATTTTGGCTATGCAATCACCTGGTGGGGCCTCGCCATGGCGCTTGCCGGTGTGTATCTGGCCTTCCATTACCAGCGCGGGCGGCTGCGCTTCAGGCGGGAGACGAGCAAGTGAAGTATATCTCGACACGGGGTCAGGCTGAGCCTGTGGATTTTGCCGGCGCGTGCCTTGCCGGCCTGGCAGCCGATGGCGGGCTCTATGTGCCCGAGAGCTGGCCGCAGATTGCGCCGGCTACGCCGGATGAGCCCTATGCCGCAACCGCCGCGCGCATTCTCTCTGCCTTTGCCGGGGACGCGATTCCGGCCGATGTGATGGCCCGCCTCTGCGCGCAGGCCTATGGCCGCTTTGCCCACCGCTCGGTGGCGCCGCTGACGCAGGCCGGGCCCGGCCTCTGGCTGATGGAGCTGCACCACGGCCCGACGCTGGCCTTCAAGGATGTGGCGATGCAGATCATCGGCCAGATCTATGACTATCTGCTCGGCCTCTCGGGCCAGCGGATGACGGTGACCTGCGCGACCTCTGGCGATACCGGCGGGGCCGCGGCCGGGGCATTTGCCGGGGCGAAGAATGTGCGCCTCGTAATCCTGCATCCGCATGAGCGGGTCTCGCCGGTGCAGCGCCTGTTCATGACGACGACCGGGGCGGAGAACGTCCTGAACATTGCCGTGGACGGGGACTTTGACGACTGCCAGTCGATGGTGAAATCGATGTTTGCCGACAAGGCGTTCGCTGCCAGCATTGGCCTGTCGGGCGTCAACTCCATCAACTGGGCGCGGATTGCGGCGCAGGCGGTCTATTACGCCACCGCCAGCGCGCAGCTGGGCCACCGGGCGCTGCGCTTCGTGGTGCCGAGCGGCAATATGGGCGACGCGCTGGCCGGCTATGTGGCGGCCCGCTGCGGCCTGCTGCCGGGGGGCCTCGAGATCTGCTGCGCGGTCAATGAGAACGACACGCTGGCGCGGGTGTTCAACACCGGCCGGATGACGCGTCAGGCCGCGGTGGCAACGCCCAGCCCGGCGATGGACATTGCCGTGCCGTCGAACTTTGAACGCCTGCTGTTCGAGGTGACGGGGCGTGACGCAGAGGCCGTGCGCCGGACCTATGACACCTATGCCCAGGCGGGCGAGGCCGAGCTGCCGGAGACGGCCAAGGCGCGCCTTGGCTGCACCGGGCTTTCGGCGGTTTCGGTGACCAATGCCGATACGCTGGCGGAGATGGAGCGGTTCCGCGCCGAGACCGGCTGGCTGATCTGTCCGCATACGGCAGTGGGCACGCAGACGGCCCGTAACCTCAAGCCTTCGGAGGCTGTGGCGACCGTGGTGCTGGCGACGGCGGCGGCGAGCAAGTTTCCCGAGACGGTGAAAGAGGCAACCGGCGAAGACGCCCCGCTGCCGAGCCGCTGCGCCGAGCTTCTGGGCCGGGGCGAGGTGTTCGAGCGCTTTGCCTCTGATCCGGCGGCCGTGCGCGCCCGCATTGCGGCCTTTGCAGGCTAGGCCGGGGCCATGGCGTTTGTGCCGCTCGATACGGTTATCACCGCAGAGCGGCTGGCGCTGATGGCGCCGCGCAAGAGCGACTATGAAGACTGGGCCGCGCTGCGCACGGTGAGCCGGGCTTACCTTGAGCCCTGGGAGCCAAGCTGGCCGGCCGATGCGCTGAGCCGCAAGGACTGGCACCGGCGCGTGACGGCCTGGACCAAGGCGTGGAAGTCCGGCGCCGGATGCGTGTTCCTGATCCGGCGGATGTCTGACAATGCGCTGCTGGGCGGTGCCTCTCTGACACAGGTGCGCGGCTGGCCGGCCAATGCTGCGAGCCTTGGCTACTGGATGGGCGAGCCCCATGCGGGCCAGGGCTATATGAAGGAAGCGGTGAAAGCCCTGTGCGTATGGGCGTTTCCGATGCTTAACCTTGCCCGGATCGAGGCGGGGATCGTTCCGGAGAATGACCGCTCCCGCGCGGTTCTGGAAGGCACGGGATTTGCTGAGGAGGGACGGGCAACGGCATATCTCGAGATTGCCGGCATGCGCCGCGACCACATCCTTTTCGCTCTCGTCAGGGGCGATATTCGCCGCTAGGTAACGAGAACAGATGGCAAAACGCACCCCAAAGGAACCCCAGGGCAGCTGGCACTGGCGCGGCGAGGCTGGCCGCCTCCTGATCGAGGCGCAGACGGGCACCCTGTTATCGGACCTTTCCGGGGACTGGTCTCTGGACGCGCTGGAGAAGATGGTGGAGGGCCTCAGCCGCGGGCGGCTGGCCAAGGCGCTGTCGACCGGCGAGGGCGGACCGGTGCGCTGTGGTCTGCGGCTTTCCAATGGGCGGGACATCCATTTCGTCGGCGCGTTCGTCAGCCACAGCGAGGCGCGGGGCATGCTGCTGTCGGGGGAAACCTTCCCCGAGATCGACCCGAGCGACATGCGCCCCGGCCCCGATCTGATCCCGGTCTACCAGCCGATCATCTCCCTGCGCGATGGCCGGGTGGTCGGCTTCGAGGCGTTGGCGCGCTGGGACAGCAATGAAGAGACCGTGCCGCCGAGCCGCTATGAGGACCAGGCGCTGGCCTCCAACATGCTGATCCGCTCGGCCGAGACGCTGTCGAACCTGCGCGAGGGGGCAAAGCGCGACGACCTGTTCATGCATGTGAACCTGACGGCGCGGGAGCTGACCAAGAGCACGCTGCCGGCGCTGATCGAGGCGCTGATGAACGGCTACAAGCTGCCCGAGCGGGCGCTGCGGATGGAGCTGACCGAACAGGCGGCGCTGCGCGACGAGACCCATGCGCTGGCCGCAGCGATGGCGCTGAAGGCGGTGGGCGCGGGGCTGGTGCTGGATGATTTCGGCACGGGGCATTCTTCCTTCGCCTGGCTGGCCGACCTGCCCTTTGACAGCCTGAAGATCGACCATGGCCTGACCAGCCGCCTTGGCCAGACGCGCAATGACACGATCCTCTCCACCATCACGCTGCTGGCCAGCCGGCTGGGCATGTCCTCGACCGCCGAGGGCGTGGAAGCGCGCGAAGATGCCAGCCGCCTGCGGGCGCTGGGGTTTGACTATGCCCAGGGCTTTGCCTTTGCCCGTCCGATGGACGCAGACAGCGCGCTGGCTTTCCTGAAAGGATAATGACGAGATGAGCCAGGCCACGCCCCAGCACCGCGCGATTGCAGATTACCTGACCGATGCCTTTGGCGGCGAGATCAAGGTGATGGGCCAGTCCTATCATGATGGATTGTCCGTGAACGTGCTTGTCTCTTCCGGGGCGCCGGAGGGGGACTATCTCTCCTGCTCCACCATCGGCCTCAGCGACCGGGAGCTGGTGCTGGACGATGAGCCGATGGGCTTTGGTGTCGAGCTGTGCGGGGCGCTTTACGCCGACGAGATGCCGTTCGTGGAGATGCTGGCCGATATTGCCCATGAGGTGCAGACCGGGGAATGGAGCATCGGCCTTGGCACCATCCTGCCGGATGTGGTTCAGGCCTATTTCCCCGGCAGCACGATGCAGCATCTTATGCTGGTGCATCCCTTCTTCTGGGACGAAGACTTTGGCGTGCTGGAGCAGGAAGGCGGCAAGACCGTCTGGCTGCAGATCATTCCGATTTCGGGCAGCGAGTTTGAACTTGTCGAAGCCGAAGGGCTCGACGCGCTGGAAGAGAAGCTGGAAGCCTCCGGCGCAGATGTGTTTGACCTGCTGCGCGCGCCGGTGGTGTGACGCCGTCAGGCGTTGCCGGCATCTGATTGCAGGCGCGAGAGATCGACGCCCATCCGCGTGAGCGCGTGGCGCCATTTGTGCTCATACGCGTCCCCGAAGACGAGATCGGAATCCGGCGCGCCGATCAGCCAGGCATTCTGCGCCAGTTCCTGTTCCAGCTGGCCCGCCGCCCAGCCGGCATAGCCGAGCGCCATGACGAATTTGCGCGGCGGCGCCGACGAGGCAATCGCGGCGAGGATTTCGCGCGTCGCGGTCATGCAGAGTTCGTCCTCCACCTCCATCGTGGCGCCGTCGCAGATGACGTCATCTGTGTGCAGAACAAAGCCGCGCTCGGTGGCAACCGGGCCGCCCTCCAGGATGGCGACGCCTTCCAGGCCCACCTGCTGGGGAATGTCCATCTGGTCGATGATTTCCTGCAGGTCGATGCCCTCCATCGGCCGGTTCAGCATGATGCCCATGGCGAAGTCCGGCGTGTGGGCACAGATCAGGATCACCGATCGCTCAAAGCGCGGGTCGCCGATGCCGGGCATGGCAATCAGCAGCTTGCCGGTGAGATCCGTTTCAATCTGCATGTCGTGCTCCGGGGACCGAGGCTGGGGCAGGTGGCGGGCATTTGCAAGTGTTTGTTGAGCCGGGAGGCGAATAAGGACGGGCCGGGCGGGCGCGGGGATGGGTTATTCCTGCGGGGCATTGCGGGACGGGCGATAGCGGCCTATCTCCTGAGGCCAGCAAGGAGAAAACTGCCATGGCGATCAAAGTGGGCGACAAGCTGCCGGAAGCGACTTTTATGGAAATGACCGTGGATGGGCCAAAGCCCGTGACCACGGCTGAGGTGTTCGGCGGCAAGACCGTTGCCCTGTTCGCCGTGCCGGGGGCCTACACCCCGACCTGTTCGGCCCGCCACCTGCCGGGCTTTGTGGACAAGGCCGGCGACTTCAAGACCAAGGGCGTGGACGACATCGTCTGCACCTCGGTGAACGATGTGTTCGTGATGGGCGCCTGGGGCAAGAGCGCCCATGCCGACGAGAAAGTGCGGATGCTGGCCGATGGCAATGGCGCGTTTGCGCAGGCCCTGGGCCTGGAACTCGACGCCACCGGCTTTGGCATGGGCAAGCGCTCGCAGCGCTATTCCATGCTGGTGAAGGACGGCGTTGTGGCCGAGCTGAACGTGGAAGCGGGCGGGGAGTTCAAGGTCTCCAGCGCCGACTATCTGCTCGGCCAGCTCTGAGACCGGCCGGGAGGCGCGTTTAAGCGCCTGTTACCGAATAAGGCGATGATCGGCCTGCTGCGGGGACGTGGCGGGCCGATTTTCATTGCGGATTTATTGAAAAACGGCAAACTCTCCCCAAGTCTGATGTAATATCAATGTGGAGAGGGACCCATGGACATCGTTTTTGCCACCTTCGTCATTGCCCTGGCGGTGGCGTTCATCCTGCTGTTCTCGGCGCTGAAATTCGTGCCGCAGGGCTATAACTGGACCGTGGAACGGTTTGGCCGCTACACCAAGACGCTGGCGCCGGGGCCGCATGTGATCGTGCCGTTCATCGACCGGGTCGGCCGGCGGATGAACATGATGGAGACCGTGCTGGACGTGCCCCAGCAGGAGGTGATCACCAAGGACAACGCCATGGTTTCCTGCGATGCCATCGTGTTCATCCAGGTGATCGATGCGGTGCAGGCGGCCTATGAGGTCAACAACCTGCTCAACGCGATCAGCAATCTTTCGATGACCAATATCCGGACCGTGGTGGGCTCGATGGACCTTGATGAGGTGCTGTCGAACCGCGACGAGATCAATGCGCGCCTCCTGGGCACGATTGATGCGGCGACCCATCCCTGGGGCGTGAAGGTGACCCGGATCGAGATCAAGGACCTGACCCCGCCCGCCGACATTACCGAGGCGATGGCCCGCCAGATGAAGGCCGAGCGCCTGAAGCGGGCGGAAATCCTCACCGCCGAGGGGGAGAAACAGTCCGCCATCCTGAAGGCCGAGGGCCAGAAACAGTCGCAGATCCTGGAGGCCGAGGGCCGGCGCGAGGCCGCTTTCCGTGACGCCGAGGCGCGCGAGCGCGAAGCGGAGGCCGAGGCCAAGGCCACGACGATGGTTTCCGAAGCGATTGCGCGGGGCGATGTCAACGCCATCAACTACTTCCTGGGCCAGGCCTATGTGGCCGCGTTCGAGAAGCTGGCGACCTCGCCGCAGCAGCGCACCGTGATCATCCCGGCCGAGTTCTCGTCGATCCTCGGCACCATCGAGGGCATCCGCGGGCTGACCGATGCGGCCAAGACCGCCTCTGCGCCCCGGCCGCCGGGCGGGGCTGTTCCGCCGACACGGTCTGGCAGCTGAGAAACGATCCGTAGAAAGAGGAGTTCCCGGACATGGACGCACTGCTTGCAGGGGTAACATGGTGGCACTGGCTGGCGCTGGCGCTGATCTTCTTCGGCCTGGAGATGATCACCGGCACGTTCGACCTGCTGATGGCGTCCATCGGCGCGGTGCTGACGGCGGCGTTTGCGGCCGTGGCGCCCGAGGGGATGGCCGGCTGGCATGGGCAGGTGATCGTGTTCCTGGTCGCCGCCATCGCGCTGATCATCGGCAGCCGGATGGTTTTCCCCGGCATGCGCAAGGCCGCGTCAGAGCATCCGACGCTGAACAGGCGGATGGAACAGCTGGTGGGCCAGCGCGGGCAGGCGACGAAGGATTTCGTCGGCGGGGCCGGGCAGGTGAAGATCGGCGATACGGTGTGGGGCGCAGAAGCCGTGCCGGGCGAGCCGCCGATCCTGGCGGGCGACGCGATTGTCGTGGCCTCGACTGATGCCAATACGGCGGTGGTGCGCAAGGGCTGATCTGGTCCGGTGAGCTGAGACAGAGAAAACCCCTCCGGTGACGGAGGGGTTTTTGTTTTGGGGTATGCCGCTGCGGTATCATATCTGGGCGAGGGCGGGAGATGGGCCCTCAGACGGGCTGGCGCCCGTCGAGGGTGACGGAAGCGCGGAACGCAACGCCGGTATCCTCCCCAGCGGGGCTGGGGAGGCGGGCGGTGGGGCGGTGGGGCCGCGTGTCAGGAGGTGTTGGGGCGGGCGAAGAGGGGGAGAACGGCCGCGTTGAGGTCCATCAGCAGGCTGATGAATTGCGGGTCGGTCTCGGTGCCGGTGCCGGGCGGCCTGCGCAGGGAGACGGGCGGGGCCAGGGGCGCCGGAGGCGCGCCGGCCTGGCGGCGCTTTTCGGCGTCCTTCTCCTGGCGGCGGAGAAAGCGTTCGGCTTCCCGTTCGGGATTGCCCATGGCGAAGGCCAGCGCGTCCAGCCGGCTGAGGAAACGTTCCTGCAGGCGGGCGGCCTCTTCGGCGGGGCTTCTGAGGGGGCGCAGCGGCGCGAGCGGCGGGCAGGGCCGCTCCATCGCGGCGGCCAGCAGCAGGCTGCGGCGCAGCCGGTCTTCGGCGCTATCCTCCGCCTTCGAACGGCCTTGCGGCTCCTTCATGCTGAAAACCGGGGTGCGCGGCGATTTTCCGGGGCCGCCTTCGGGGGCCTTGCGCGGCGCGGTTTTCGGCGGGGCTGAAGGCGGCGCAGGGGCGGCCTGCGGGGCGCGGGGCAGCGCGGCGGCGATCAGCAGGATGGCGCGGCGCATGGCCGCCTCAGCCGGGATCAGCCAGCGCTGCATCAGGGTGCGGATGAGAGTGGCAGGGATGATCGCGCCTTCGCCGGCGGGCAGGCGGCCTTCGATTTCCATCACCACAGACAGCACGAAACTCCGTGCACGGCTGATGAGGCCGTCATGGGCGGTCTTGTGGTCGAGGGGGCGGGGCGAATGATCCATGCACGAAGATTAGCACGGGTGCGGAGGGGGGTGGATAAGGTGGGGATGGTTTTTGGGTAATGGGTTGATTTGGTTTGGGTTTTTTGGATTTGGGGAGTGGGATAGGCTTCGTTTTTTTGCGGAGAGATGCCCCACCCTATCCCTCCCCATAGTCATGGGGAGGGGACCTGTTGCGTTTGGGGAGAGGTTAGCTCTCCATGAGCGCTACCTGCCCCCTCCCCACAAATGTGGGGGCTGCGAGGGTCAGCAATCGCACTGCGATTGCCCGAGCAGCGGGTGGGGTGCGGTGAGGCGGCCCTAGATATCCAGCTCTTCGACGAAGGCGGCGTTTTCCTGGATGAAGCGGAAGCGGAGTTCGGCTTTCTTGCCCATCAGCGTGTTGATGAGGTCGGCGGGGCCCATTTCGTCGTCCATGGTGGCCGGCAGGGTGACGCGGGCGAGCGTGCGGCTGGCCGGGTTCATGGTGGTTTCCTTGAGCTGGGCGGGGTTCATCTCGCCAAGGCCCTTGAAGCGCGTCATCTCCACCTTCTGATTGCCCTTGAAGTGTTCCTTCATGATCCGGGCACGGTCTTCATCATCCATGGCGTAATGGATGTTGCCCTTGTTGGAGAGCCGGTAGAGCGGCGGCAGGGCGAGGAAGAGGCGGCCGGCCTCGATGAGGCCCGGCGTGAGCCGGTAGAAGAAGGTGATCAGGAGGGAGGCGATGTGGGCGCCGTCGACGTCCGCATCGGTCATGATGATGATGCGCTCATAGCGCAGATCGTCGATGTTGAACTTGCGGCCAAGCTCCGTGCCCAGAGCAAGGGAAAGGTCTGCCAGTTCCTGGTTGCCCATCAGCTTGTCGTCCGAGGCGCTTTCGACGTTGAGGATCTTGCCGCGCAGGGGAAGGATCGCCTGGGTTTCGCGGTTGCGGGCCTGTTTGGCCGAGCCGCCGGCCGAGTCCCCCTCGACGAGGAAGAGTTCGGTGCCTTCCGGGCCCTTGGCCGAGCAGTCTGCCAGCTTGCCGGGGAGGCGCAGTTTCTTGGT
Organism: Hyphomonas sp.; assembly: GCF_013823385.1. Taxonomy (GTDB): domain Bacteria; phylum Pseudomonadota; class Alphaproteobacteria; order Caulobacterales; family Hyphomonadaceae; genus Hyphomonas. The sequence continues at coordinate 62,695 of NZ_PNMA01000013.1, read as the reverse complement.
GGCCGATTTGCGGCTGATTTCCTTCGCCTTGCGGCGGCGGGCGCGCTCATCGGCGCGGTCGATGGCCCAGGAGAGGAGCTTGTTGGCCTCCTTGGGCGAGCCGGCGAGCCAATGGTCGAAGTGATCGCGGACGGCGTTTTCAACCAGGCGGAAAGCGTGGGTGGAGGAGAGCTTGTCTTTGGTCTGGCCGACGAACTCAGGCCCCCGGATGAAGACCGAGAGGAGGAGGCCGGAATGGCCCATGATGTCTTCGGCGGTGACTTCGGCGGCTTTCTTGTTGCCGCTGAGGTCTCCGAAATTGCGGATGCCCTTGGTGATGGCCGAGCGGAAGCCGGCCTCATGCGTGCCGCCTTCGGGCGTCGGGATGGTGTTGCAATAGGAGCGGGAGAAGCCGTCGGCATCGCCGAAACCGGCCTGCGTCCAGGCAATCGCCCATTCGACCTTGCCTTCCGCGCCCATGTCGACGAGGCCGGTGAAGGGGGTTTCGGTGATGGTGCCTTTGTCGCCGAAGACTTCGGTGAGCTGGTCGGCGAGGCCATTGGGATAGGAGAGGACGGCTTCGGCGGGGACTTTGGAGTCCTCCGGCAGTAGCTCGGGATCACACGCCCAGCGGATTTCCACGCCGCGGAAGAGGTAGGCTTTCGAGCGCGCCATCTGGAAGAGGCGCTGGGGGCGCCAGCGGAGCTTGTCGCCGAAGATCTGGAAGTCGGGCTTGAAGCGGACGGAGGTGCCGCGCCGGTTGGGGGCGGCGCCGACCTTCTGGAGCTTGCCGAGGGGCTGGCCGCGCGAGAATTCCTGGCGGTAGAGCGTGCGGTCGCGGGCGACTTCGACTTCCACATGTTCGGAGAGGGCGTTGACGACCGAGATGCCGACGCCATGCAGGCCGCCGGCGGTGGAATAGGCCTTGTCGGAGAACTTGCCGCCCGAGTGGAGCGTCGTCATGATGACTTCGAGCGCTGATTTCTTGGGGAATTTCGGGTGGGGGTCGATCGGGATGCCGCGGCCATTGTCGGTGACGGTGAGGAAGCCATCGGCGGCGAGCCTGATCTCGATGCGGCTGGCATGGCCGGCGACGGCTTCGTCCATCGCATTGTCGAGGACTTCGGCGAAGAGGTGGTGCCAGGCGCGCTCGTCGGTGCCGCCGATATACATGCCGGGGCGCTTGCGGACGGGCTCAAGGCCCTCGAGAACCTCGATATCCTTGGCGGAATAGCCCGCCGTGCCGGCCAGCAGGTCATCTTGCTTCATCTGCCGCGCTGAGGACATGGAACCGCTTCTCCGTCACTGAAAATGCCGGGAACGCCGGCAGAATGGATGCGGCAGACAGGAGGGTAAATTCCTTAACGTTCCGCTAAGGTTTGTTAACCTTCGGCCTTCTGCCAAGGGCGCACATCTGGCGGGGTTTGCGGGGCGGGGCAAGGGGGAGGTGTGCGTTGCCGCTCCCCCCTCCGTCCGCTTCGCGGCCACCTCCCCCGTGAACGGGGGAGGAGAAGGTGGGCGCTGGGTCCCGGGTCAATCGGCGGCTTTGCCGCCTTTGCCCGGGATGACAGTTCAAGATGAATTCACAACATTGTTGAGCAGCGTTCAGCTTGAAGGGTTAAGGTGGGGTTTCCACATTCCCACTGTCGCCTGAAGGATGCCGTGGCGGGTGTTTTGAGGGTATAACGGGTTGCCGCTCAGCGGGGCCCGAATCAAAGGAGGCACTAAGATGCCAAAAACAAAGACAGTGCCGGTGTTGCCGCTTCGGGACATCGTTGTTTTTCCGGACATGGTTGCGCCGCTGTTTGTCGGCCGGGACAAGTCCGTGCGGGCCCTCGAGATGATCGACGAGTCCGAGAATGAGATCATGCTGGTGGCGCAGAAGGATGCAGCCATCGACAACCCCGTGTCCGGCGACCTGCATGCGACCGGCACGCTGGCCACCATCCTGCAACTCTTGAAGCTGCCCGACGGCACCGTGAAGGTGCTGGTGGAGGGCCGCTCGCGGGCGCGCCTCGTGCAGCTGCACGACCGGGCGGAGTATTTCGAAGCCGAGGTCGAGGCGATCCCGGAACCCGAGCCGGCCAGCTCCGATGTGCAGGCGCTGATGCGCGCCGTGCAGGAGCAGTTCGAGAGCTATGTGAAGCTCAACCGCAAGATCCCGCCCGAAGCGGTGACCACGATCAGCCAGCTGACCGATCCCGGCCGGCTGGCCGATCAGGTGGCGTCGAACCTGTCGGTGAAGCTCTCCGACAAGCAGGAATTGCTGGAGATGCCGGAGGTCAAGGACCGTCTGGAGAAGGTGTTCTCGCTGATGGAAGGCGAGATGGGCATGCTGCAGATGGAGCGGAAGATCAAAAACCGCGTCAAGCGGCAGATGGAAAAGACCCAGCGCGAATATTACCTCAACGAGCAGATGAAGGCGATCCAGCGCGAGCTGGGCGAGCAGGGCGAAGGCTCTGACCGCGACGAGCTGGCCGAGCTGGACCAGAAGATCGCCGACACCCCGCTCAGCCATGAGGCCCGCACCAAGGCCGAAGCCGAGATCAAGAAGCTGCGCCAGATGTCGCCGATGTCTGCCGAATCCACGGTGGTGCGCAACTATCTCGACTGGCTGCTGTCGCTGCCCTGGGGCAAGCGCAAGGATATCGAGACCGACCTCGTCAAAGCCGAGCAGCAGCTCGATGACGACCATTACGGCCTCGACAAGGTGAAGGAGCGTATTCTCGAATACCTCGCCGTGCAGAAGCGGACCGGGCGCCTGAAAGGCCCCATCCTCTGCCTCGTCGGGCCTCCGGGCGTCGGTAAAACGTCGCTCGGCCGCTCGATTGCCGAAGCCACGGGACGCGACTTTGTGCGCGTGTCGCTGGGCGGCGTGCGCGATGAAAGCGAGATCCGCGGCCACCGCCGGACCTATATCGGCTCGATGCCGGGCCGGATCATCCAGAGCCTGAAGAAGACCAAGAGCGGCAACCCGCTGTTCCTGCTCGACGAGATCGACAAGATGGGCATGGACCATCGCGGCGATCCGGCTTCGGCGCTGCTCGAAGTGCTCGATCCGGAGCAGAACTCGACGTTCAACGACCATTATCTGGAGGTCGATTATGACCTTTCGGACGTGATGTTCGTGACGACGGCGAACTCGCTCAACATGCCCCAGCCCCTGCTGGACCGGATGGAGATCATCCGGATTGCGGGCTACACGGAAGATGAGAAGCTGGAGATCACCAAGCGCCACCTCGTTCCGCAGGTGCGCGGCGATCACGGCCTCAAGGAAGACGAATGGATCGTCACCGACGAGGCCATCCGCGACCTCATCCGCTATTACTCCCGTGAAGCGGGCGTGCGCAGCCTGAAGCGCGAAGTTTCCCGCCTGGCCCGCAAGGCCGTGCGCGAACTGGCGACGAAGGACATCACGAGCCTGACCATCACTTCGGAGAACCTCGCCCAGTATGCGGGCGTGCGGAAGCATCGCTATGGCCTTGCCGACGAAACCGATCAGGTGGGCGCCGTGACCGGCCTTGCCTGGACCGAAGTGGGCGGCGACCTCCTCACCATCGAGGCGGTGAAAATGCCGGGCCGGGGCGCGATGAAGGTGACGGGCAACCTGCGCGATGTGATGAAGGAGTCGATCCAGGCGGCCAGCTCCCTCGTGCGTTCGCGCTCGGTGGACCTCGGCATCAAGCCGACCGTGTTCAACACGACCGACATCCACGTGCACGTGCCCGATGGCGCCACGCCGAAGGACGGCCCGTCTGCCGGTATCGCCATGACCACGGCCATCGTGTCGCTGCTGACCGGGGTTCCGGTCAACCGCGAAGTGGCGATGACGGGGGAAGTCTCCCTGCGTGGCCGGGTGCTGCCGATTGGCGGTCTCAAGGAGAAACTGCTCGCGGCCCTCCGCGGCGGCATCAAGACGGTGCTGATCCCGAAGGAGAACGAGAAGGATCTCGACGAGATTCCGGACAATGTGAAGACCGGCATGAAGATCATTCCGGTGTCGGACATTCAGGAAGTGCTGAAACTGGCGCTGACCGGACCGCTGACACCGATCGAATGGTCGGAAGAGGATGAGGCCCGCCTGCAGGCGAGCCTTGGCGGGGGGCCTGGCAACTCCGGCGATGCCGACGCGGTGCGCACGCACTGAGGCCCTGACGGCCGGACAGAATGAAAAGCCCCCTCGGCGACGAGGGGGCTTTTTGCATTTGGAGGTCCGTCAGTCTGCGGATTTCCGGGGGGTGGCGAGGCCCGGCGCGGCGAAGCCGCCGGAGGGGTGGCGCCGGTAGGTGAAGAGTTCGGCCGGGCGCCCGCCGGTGGAGGTTTCCATCTGGCCGGTGCCGGTGACAAGCTGGGTTTTTTCCAGGGCGCGGCGGAAGTTCTGCGTGTGCAGGGGCAGGCCGAGGATGGCCTCGACGGCGCGCTGCAGCTCGGTGAGGGTGAAGCGGTCCGGCATCAGCTCGAACACCACCGGGCGGTATTTGATCTTGCTGCGCAGGCGGGAGAGGCCGGTGGCGAGAATCCGTCTGTGGTCGGAGGTCATCGCCGCGCCGAGGCGGATGTCTGCCTCGGGCAGGCCGGCATCGCGCGCGCATTCGGCCACCAGGCCCGCCTCATACAGAAGCTCATAGCGCTCCAGCACCCGCTCCTCGATCCAGCGGGCGCCGTCGAGGCCAAAGGCGATGCGGGCGCGCTCGGCGCGCTGTTCATTGCCGGCAGCCCAGGTCTTGAGGCGCGGGGCGATCTCGCCGTCGATCAGGCCGGGGCGGCCGCTGCGATGATCTTCCCACGGAAAATACTGATACCAGCTGCGCCAGCGGGCCTCGAAGTCTGCCGAGACAGGCTTTTCTTCCGGCGTCAGCGCCAGATAGCCGACCGAGATGACGTGGGCGTTGGGCGGGGCGTCGACGACGGTGGCTTCGGGGGTTTCGCGGTCCTTGTCGCCGAAGGTGTAGAGCTGTTCGACATAGCCGAGTTCAAAGCCGGTCTGCTCGCGCACCCAGCCGCGCAGGGAAAGGTCAAACGTGCGGTGATTGTCCGGGTCGAACGGGCCGAAGGGCAGGGCTTCCTCGCCGCTGGGCCGGCGGGTGACCAGCACATGCGGCTCGCCCTCCTGGATGGCGACCATCACGGCCGAGAGGCCAATCAGCAGCGGCGAGGCGGTGGGCATCAGGCCGCCTCCGCCGCGATCACGGCCTGGATATCCTCGAAGCGTTTGAGGAACACCCTCTGGGCGTCGGGCGCCGAGAGCGGCTTCAGGCGGAATTTCAGGCCTTCCGGCGGGTGGCCGAAGAAGCCATCGGACTCAGCCTCGCTGAAGCCGGCCAGCTGGGTCGCCTCGAACCAGGCGCAGATATGGTCGGCCTTCTTGATGAGCTTCTTGAGCTTTACCGGGGTGACGGGTTTGAGGCCGAAGCGGATGTGGATCGCCTCCTGCAGGCGGGCTTCGATGTCCTTGTAGCTTTCCCCCAGCAGCGCCTTGAAGGGGGAGATCATGTCGCCGATCACATATTCGGGGCTGTCATGCAGCAGGGCGGTCAGCCAGGCATCGGGGCTGAGGCCGGGCTCCAGCCGGCGCACGATCTGCTCCACCAGCACCGAATGTTCGGCCACCGAGAAGGCGTGTTCGCCCCGTGTCTGCCCGTTCCAGCGGGCCACACGGGCGAGGCCATGGGCGATGTCCTCGATTTCCACATCCATGGGCGAGGGGTGCGCCAGATCGAGACGGCGGCCAGACAGCATCCGTTGCCAGACGCGGGGGGGCTTAACAGAACGCTTCAAGAGGTGGGCTCCATGGGGGCATCTTAAGGGATTGGTAGTACGGGTAAATAAACGGCGGCAATACGGTTACAAACTCGCCTTGTTTATGCCCCGCTTTGCCAATGACGCATTAAGGCCTGTCAGGCATAACCCTTGCAACAGCGGCGATGGCCCCGAATTTTCCGGGGGCCGTGGCATCAGGCAAGTAGAGTAACAGGTGACCCGCGCAATGATTGATATCCTCCACCAATTCGCAACCGGGCCTGGTTTTCCTGTCGCTGTGCTGGTGTGCGGGGCTGTCATCGTTGTGACCGAAGCGGCCCGCGCCAGCCGCCGCGCCCTGTGGGGCGACCTCTTTACCGAAGATTTCGACGAATAGGCTTTTGCCGGCCGCGCGAGATCCCCGCCTGCGCGGGGATGCGTGGGGCGGAGAACGCGGCGCGTCGACTAGGTCCGCTCCACGAACACGGTGCCGGCTGAATAGCCCGCGCCGAAGGAGCAGATGAGGCCTTTTTCGCCGGGGGCGAAATCATCCGAGTGCAGATGGAAGGCGATGATCGAGCCGGCCGAGGATGTGTTGGCGTAGGTGTCGAGCACCGTGGGGCTTTCCGCTTCGGTGGCTTCATGGCCGAGCACTTTTGATGAGATCAGCCGGTTCATGTTGGCGTTGGCCTGGTGGAGCCACATGCGTTTCAATTCGGCGGCCTTGAGGCCGAGTTCGGTCAGATGGGTACTGATCATCTCCGCCACCATCGGCACCACTTCCTTGAACACCTTGCGGCCTTCCTGGACGAACAGCTTGTCGGGCGCGCCGATGCCATCGGGGGCGGCGCGGTTCAGGAAGCCGAAATTGTTGCGGATATTGTTGGAGAACTGGGTCTTCAGCTTCGTGCCGAGGATTTTCCAGTGTTTCGCCGGGGCGAAGGCCTCGTCCTCGACCAGGATGGCGGTGGCGACATCGCCGAAGATGAAATGGCTGTCGCGGTCGGTGAAGTTGAGGTGGCCCGAGCAGATTTCCGGGTTCACCACGAGCACCGAGCGGGCATTGCCCGAACGGATGAAGTCTGCCGCTGTCTGGATGCCGAAGGTGGCCGAGGAACAGGCAACGTTCATGTCAAACGCGAAGCCCTGAATGCCGAGCGCGTCCTGCACCTCGATGGCCATGGCCGGATAGGCACGCTGCATGTTGGAGGCCGCGCAGATCACCGCATCGACATCCTTCGGGTCGCGGCCGGCGCGTTTCAGCGCGTCGCGGGCGGCCAGCACGGCCATTTCGGCGAGAACCGAAATCTGCTCATTGGGGCGCTCGGGGATGCGCGGGGTCATGATGTCGGGATCGAGCACGCCTTCCTTGTCGATGACATAGCGGGCCTTGATGCCCGAGGCCTTCTCGATGAACTCGACGGAGGAATGGGGCTTGGGCTCCAGCAGGCCGGAGCTGATATCGGCGGCGTTTTCGAGGTTCCAGCTGTCGGCCCAGGCATTGTAGCTTTCGACAAGCTCTGCGTTGGAAATCGAGTTGGGCGGGGTCCACAGGCCTGTGGCGGAAATGACGGGGCGGGGCATAGGGGTCTCCGGCGGCGCCCGTCCGCCCGCAGGCGTCAGGCCCTTCTTGCTATCTTCTTATTTTGCAAGCTGTAACGCGCGTTGCGGGGCCAGCACAAGGCTGACCAACCGCAGGAGGCGTTGGAGGGGGCTTACTTGTCGACCTGGCCGGGGCCGCCATAGACCTTGCGGTTAAGCTCCCGGTCCTCGGCGGCGCGGACCTTTTCTTCCCAGACCTCTGCTTCCTTGTCGTATTTGGCCTTTTCCGCCGCCATCACGGTTTCGCGGCAGAGGCGGCGCTCCTCGGCATCGGCCTTGTCCTGACAGGTGGCCAGCGCCTTGGCTTCGGCCCGGTCCTGCCAGGTGGTGCACCCGGCGGCGGGAAGCAGCGCCAGAAGGACGCCAGCGAGGGCGAAATGGCGCATCATGGACCTTTCTTGCGGTCTTTTTCCCGCTTGGTTGTGAGGGCGACATCGGCCACCATGTTCTTCATGCACCGGGCACGGTCTTCATCGTCCTGAATGCTGGCGCAGGCATCAAGCGGATTGGCATAGGCATTCGGGGGCGCGCTGCTCTGGCAACCTGCAACCCCTGACAGAATTCCCACGGCCGTGACAAACATTAGCGCTTTCATGATCTCTCCCGCACTCCCTTGTGACGGGGACACCCTACCTCATGGTCGTTGACCATGCCAACAGCCTGAGCCCATGCGTAGACGATTGTGGGGCCGACGAACTTGAAGCCGCGCGTCTTGAGGTCTTTCGACATCCTGGCCGACCAGTCCGTGCTGGTGGGGGCTTCGCGGAAGTTCTTCCACGTGTTCACGATCGGCTTGCCGCCGACAAAGCGCCAGCAATAGTCGGAGAAGTCTTCGCCCGCCTCCATCATGGAAAGATAGGTGCGGGCATTGCCGATGACGGCCTCGATCTTCTTGGGGCTGCGGATGATGCCGGGGTTTTGCAGCGCTTTTTCGGCGCGTTTCGGCGTCCAGCGGGCGAGCTTTTCCGGGTCGAAGCTGTCAAATTCCTCACGGATGCTGTCGCGCTTGCGCAGGATGGTGATCCAGGAGAGGCCTGCCTGCATCCCGTCCAGCTGCAGCTTTTCCCACAGCGCGCGGGGATCGCGCTCGGGCACGCCCCATTCCTCGTCATGATAGGCGCGGTAGAGCGGGTCGGTTACCGGCGCCCAGCCGCAGGCATGGGGTTCAGTCATCGGCTTTGGCCTCCAGATGGGCTTTGACTTCGGCAATCAGCCAGGGCGCGCCGTCGATTTCGGCGGGGGCGTCGTTGACGGTGACGGGCTGCCGGCCAGCGATGGACTGGGCGAACCGGTCGGTGCGGATGAGGGCGAGGGCCTCGCCGGCCGCCGCGCTGGTGACCGTGCCCAGCCCCAGCGCCCCGGCGCGCAGCTCGGCGCCCGGCGCGAGGCCTTCGCCCTTCAGGCGCACGGTGCGCTTGCGGATGAGGCCCTTGCGCTTCATGCGGCTGGCGACTTCCTGGCCGACGAAACAGCCCTTCTTGTAATCCACGCCGTGCATCAGATCCATGTTGATGTCGGTGGGGAAGACTTCGGCGGCGCGGTAGTCGCGGCCCCATTCGGGGATGCCGGCAGCGATTGTGAGCGCGTCCCAGCCGTCCAGCGGGGCGGCGGCTTCAGCGGCGGGGACCACCGCGCGGCGGGGCAGCTTTGCGCTGCGCGGATCGGGGGCGCCGTCAGGGCTGATGGCAGAGACGAGCGCGTCCGCGCGGGCAATCTCCACCGCCGAGCGCAGGCGGAACATCTTCAGGCGTTTGAGCAGGTCATCGGCGGCGTCCTGATGCACGTCGATCAGCACGCCGCTGGCCGTGCGGTGGGCGATATAGTCGGAAATGATCTTGCCTTGCGGGGTGAGGAGGGCGCCGTAGCGGGCTTCGCCGTCTGGCCAGTTCAGGACCGTATGGGTGACCGTGCGCTCCAGGAGGGCGAGCGTGTCAGGGCCGGTGAGGCGGAGGATGGCGCGGTCGGACAAGCGGTGCATGCGCCTGATCTAAGCCTGCCAGCGCGTTGCCACAATGGCCAGCTTCTGCCTTGCCGGCTCAGCGCCGGAAAATCAGAAGCCGGTTGAGCAGGAAATTGGTCGTGAAGGAACAGGCCACCCCGGCGCCGAAATACACGCTGACCCAGAGGCCTTCGGGAGACTGCAGCCCTTCCAGCAGGCCGATGACGCCGGCGCGGACGGCGCCCGCAGCGATCAGAACGGCTAGGTTTCCGCCCAGCCGGACGAAGGAGAAGGCGGAGTTATCGGTGCGGAACGACCAGAATTCGTGGACGAAGTAGAATGCCAGCCCCACCGCGAAGAAGGAGATGGCGGCAGAGGCCGTCAGGCTGAGCCCGCTCAAATGATAGAGGGTCAGCGTCAGGGCGTAGTCTATCGCCAGCGCCGCGATGCTGGCCAGCAGGTATCTGGCCCCGGAGGATTCAAGCAGCCGTTTCATCGGGCCTGACGCTTTTCCAGTAGAGAATGCCCGTGCTCAGCACGAGGAAGGCAATCCACGCCACCCGTGCCTGATACCGGTCGTGCGGGCCGGAGAGTGATCCGCACACAGCCGCATTTGCCAGCAGCACGGCCAGAACGATAAGGCCCGCAATGAGGATCTTCTGCGGCCCGCGTTCAACCGGCGCTGCCTGAGCGAAGATACGCGGCAGGCGGATCGCCACAAGCACGGTGACGGCGGCCAATGTGGCCAGCAGGCAGGCATAGACCAGACTGCCCCAGGCCTGACGCAGGGGGTTCTGGGCCTGGCAGCGCGTGCCTGTGGCGCATCCCTCGAGATTTGGCACATGGGTCATCAGCTCATTGCCGCTGAAGGCGGGCAGGGCCATCATGTCTTCCGCGCCGTTGATTGTTTCGCGAATGCCGAAGTATGACAGCTGCGTCACCGTGTGCCGGAAGGCCGCCTGCAACTGCTGCAAGGGATAGGCCGAGACAACGGCAATGACGAAGGCTTTCTCTTCCTCCTGCACGGCCAGCTTCACTTCCGGATCGGACTCGATCCAGTTCTCGGCGGCGCCGTAGCTGCCCCAGAGAAAATCATTGTGGTCCAGAAAGCGGGTCCCCTGGAACTGGCAGATGGCGAAGCGGCCCTCATCGCAGTGCGTTTCAAGGTATCGGGCGCCGGGCCCATCGGCGATCACGCGGCCGGCAAGATAGGGCGCGTTGTGCAGTGTATGGCCGGTGACCAGTTCGGCGCCCTTCTTGTAGATCGCGCCAAATGCGGCGCACAGAATGAGGGCGGCAGCGATGGCCCCGGCAGCCTTCGGATTTACGCCGGAGCGGAAAGCCGGGACGAACCGGCAGGCCAGGGCGAGGACGGCCAGCACCAGGCCAAGGGCGAGGATGGTGGCGTGCATGGTTGCCGAGAAGGCCAGCAGGGCCGTCAGCAGCAGCATGTCTTTCCAGCCCAGGTCGCGGTCGAGGATCAGGATCAGCGCGGCCACGACAAAGATGCCGGCGAAAATATCGGGCATCAGGAAAGCGGTGTGAAACCCCAGAGGGGTCAGGAAGGCCAGCGCGGCCACCGCCATCATCTGGCTGAGGGTGCTGGCGGCGGGCGCAAGCAGGCGGAAGAACCGTTGGAGGACCCAGGCCACGAGCACGCACTGAAACGCCACAACGCCATATGCCGTGAACAGGCTGGAGAGGACATAGACGAGCACGGAGTAAATCGGCGAGCGTCCCCCGGCGATGGAAGACAGCCCGCCTGTGGCATCTGCGGGGGTGGCAGTGTCTTCCGGGGCAAGGTCTGCCGCTCCCCCGCCTGCCTCGGCGCCGGGCAGCGGCGCGGGCAGAACCTTCGAGGAAATCAGCTTGCCAACGTCATAATAGTGGGTGCTGTCATAGAACAGGAACGGCTTGCCGTTCACAATGGAAGGAAGGGCCAGGAGCAGGGCGAAGGCGAGGACAACAACTGCCGGGCGAAGGCGTCCATTCAGTGTAAGGAGGGACATGGCGTCGGTTCCTGCAGGCCGGATGGGAGCGTCAGTTGCGGGCGGCCGCCATGAAGGCCAGGCGCCGCGTTTCGGTTCGGCCCCGCGACAGCGTGTCCAGGGTAAGGCCGATGGAGAAGCCGAGAATGCCCGTCAGGAACAGCGCCAGGGCGACGAACAGCGTCGGAAAGCGCGGAACCAGCCCGGTTTCCAGATAGGTCACCAGGATCGGCGCCATCAATATGCTGGCCGTCAGGATGAGCAGGCCGGCGAGGGCGGAGAAGAATTCCAGCGGCTTTTCATCCCGGACCAGCCGGCTGATGACGCGCAGGATCTGGAACCCGTCGCGGAAGGTGTTGAGCTTGCTGGACGAGCCGGCCGGGCGGGCGCGGTAGACGGTGTCCACCTCGGCAGAGGGGAGGCGCAGACGCAGCGTGTGCACGCAGAGTTCGGTCTCGATCTCGAAGCCGTTTGACAGCGCCGGGAAGCTCTTGACGAACTGGCGGCTGAAGACGCGATAGCCCGTGAGCATGTCCCTGAACCGGTCACCGAAGGACCAGCGGACAAGGCCGGTGAGCATCCAGTTGCCGAACTTGTGGCCGAGGCGGTAGGCCTCTGCCTCCTCAGAGACGCGCGCCCCGCAAACCATGGCGAGGCGTTCGGCGAGGAGCCGGTCAATCATGCCGGGCGCGGCTGCGGCGTCATAGGTCACATCCCCATCCGCCATCACATACACATCCGCATCCACATCATTGAAGAGGCGGCGGACGGCGTTTCCCTTGCCCTGATAGGCTTCAAACAGCACCGTGGCGCCTGCCGCGCGGGCGACTTCGGACGTCCGGTCGGAGGAATTGTTGTCGCACACAACGATTTCCGCCATGGGCAAGGCGGCCCGGAACTCCGCGATAACCTGCCCAATGGTGGCTTCTTCATTGTAGCATGGAAGAATGACCGCAATTTTTTGCGTATACTGCCCGTTGTCCCGCACGCTGGCCCCTCTGGTCTGTCTGGCCCCACCGGCACATCCTGATCTGGCACACGGGGTGCCATGGAGACATGCCGTCAGGGTTACCGCTACGCGGTCTGGCAAGGTGAGTGCAAGCCCCGGGCCACTTCAGGGTTGAAAACCTTTCCTGTAGCATCGGCGTGACTTTTTCTGCCGGTGGCGCGATAAGGCGGCCATGACCCAAGTTTTCGATCTCATCCTGCGCGGCGGCACGGTCGTCACCCCTGGCGGCGAGGCCCAGACCGATATCGGCATCATCGGCGAGCGCATCGCCCGGATCGGCGATCTTTCCAAGGCGGCGGCGGGGGAGATCTATGGCGCGAGCGGCCTGCACATCCTGCCGGGCGTGATCGATACGCAGGTGCATTTCCGCGAGCCGGGCCTTGAATACAAGGCAGACCTTGAGACCGAGGCGCGCTCGGCGGCGCTGGGCGGGGTGGTGGCGGTGTTCGAGATGCCCAACACCAACCCCTCGACCATCACGCCCGACGCGATGCTGGACAAGCTCGCCCGCGCGAAAGGCCGGATGGACATCGACCACGCCTTCTATGCCGGGGCGACGCATGACAATGTGAGCCTGCTGCCGGAGATGGAGCGGATGCTCGGCTGCTGCGGCGTGAAGGTGTTCATGGGCGCCTCGACCGGCGATCTTCTGATCAAGGATGATGCCGGGGTGGAGGCCGTGCTGCGCGCCATCAAGCGCCGCGCCGCCTTCCATTCGGAGGATGAATACCGCCTTGAGGAACGCCGGAGCCTGGCGGTGACGGGCGACTGGAACAGCCATATCATCGTGCGCGATGTGGAGGCGGCGGTTTCCTCCACGCGGCGCCTGATCGCCCTGGCGCGCAAGACCGGCAAGCGCATCCATGTGCTGCATATCTCGACGGCCGAGGAGATGGACCTGCTCGTCAACGCCAAGGATGTGGCGAGCGTGGAAGTGCTGCCCAACCATCTGACGCTTGCGGCACCTGATTGCTATGACCGTCTCAAGGGCTTTGCCCAGCAGAACCCGCCGGTGCGCGAAGCCCGTCACCGCGAGGCGCTGTGGCGGGCGCTGAACGCCGGGATCGTGGATGTTCTGGCGACGGATCATGCCCCGCACACGATCGAAGAGAAGCAGCGGCCTTACCCCGCCAGCCCTTCGGGGATGCCGGGCGTGCAGACGCTGGTGCCGGTGATGCTGACGCATGTGCATGACGGCAAGCTCAGCCTGCAGCGCTTTGTCGAGCTGACCAGCGCCGGGCCGCAGCGTGTCTTTGGCCTCGCCGACAAGGGCCGCATCGCCGAAGGCTATCACGCCGATTTCACGATCGTGGACCTGAAGCACAAGCAGACGATCACGGCGGAATGGTCCAAGTCCAAATGCGGCTGGACGCAGTTTGACGGCTTCGAGGCCACCGGCTGGCCGGTGGGCACGGTGGTGCGCGGCGGCTTTGTGATGCGCGATGGCGAGATCGTGAAGAAGGGCGGCGGGCAGCCGGTCCGCTTCAACGAAACGCTGGAGCAGGCGGGAGGGTAAAGAGCCCTCACCTCCCATTGCTGCGCAATGGGCCCCTCCTCTCCCAGAGGGAGAGGGGTTAAACCTCACCCCAAGCACAACACTGAACCCCTCTCCCGCGAAGTGGGAGAGGAGGGGCCCGCGCCCGGAGGGCGTGGGAGGTGAGGGTCTTTTCTCATCCCCCGTGACACCGCCGCCCTGAGCCGCCATAAGCGCCGATTAGGAGATGACCGCATGGCTGAGACTGCCCAGGAAAAAAAGCCCCTCGGCCCACGCCGGACGTTGATCTGGCTTTATGAAGGCGTCGGCAAATGGCCGCTGACCTTCCGCTGGTCGATCCTTGTGTTCGACATGCTGACGATCGGCTATTTTCTCATCTCGCCCTTTGTCGGCGAGGAGGGGCGTCATTACTGGCTGGACTATGTGATCGGGGCGATCATTGCCGCCGATCTGGCCGCGCGCTTTTACATTTCCCCCAAACGGAAGCGTTTTTTCCTGCGCTTCATGAACCTTGCCGATCTGATCGTGGTGTTCACCATGTTCGCCCCGCTGGTCTCGCAGAACTATGCTTTCCTGCGGATCATCCGTGCCGTGAGGATTGCGCGGGCCTTCAGCTTCCTGCGGACCGAAAGCCCGCTGGCGCGGTATCTTCAGCTCCACCGCGTGCTGATGGAGCGGGCCATCAATCTTGTGGTGTTCCTCTTCATCATGTCGGCGCTGGTCTATGCCGATCAGGTGGCCAAAAGCCCGGATATCCGGAATTATCTGGATGCATTCTATTTCACCGTCACCAGCCTGACGACCACCGGCTATGGCGATATCGAGCTTGTCGGCTGGACCGGCCGGGTGCTGCCGATCATCATCATGCTGCTGGGCGTCACGCTGTTCCTGCGCCTTCTGAGGGCGCTCGTCACCCCGGTGAACAAGGCCGAAGTGGAATGCACCAATTGCGGCCTCACGCGGCATGAGCGGGACGCCGTTCACTGCAAGCATTGCGGCGAAGTCATCTATATCGAAAATGAGGGTTTCGAGCCCTGACCAAAGCCTGGCGAGGTCAGGGATCAACCCGGTAGCCGTGGACAACCATATCGACATAGGTGCCGGGCGGGAGGTCTTCCCATTTGCCGCACCAGTCTGGCCATTTGCACCGCCAGAGTTCGGTGACCGGGAACATTGCCACAGTGTCTGGCGGGAAATGCAGGCCCTCGGGCGCGCCGGGCCGCTTGGCCCAGGCGGCCACCTTTTCCGGCGTGATGACGAGTTCCTCGCGCCAGCCATCGGTGAGGCTGGTGGCGCGCATGGTGACCTTGCCGGGGCGGCGGATGATTTCATAGCGCATCCGGTGGCCGGTGAGATCCTTCCCGGCACGGTGCATGTTGAAGCCGCCGCGGCCATTGTGGAGGTTGAATTCCAGTGCGCCATTGACGAGTTCGAAGTCAAATTCGTGGCCCCAGGCCTGCGGGCCTTCGGCAAACAGCCAGAGCGGGGCGTAGACCACGCCGGGGGAGATGCGGTCGATGGTCGCCTCGACCGTATAGTGACCCTGGGTGCGGGCGCGGCGCAGCTCCCGCTCCCATTTGATGGCGCCGCCGGCGCGCGCGTCGAGCCGGTGCAGCAGGGAACCATCCGCCTGCGGAATGACCCGGTCGAAGCGGAAAGAAAATCCAGAAGGCATCTTGGACGGCTGCGGGCCGACGATGGGATGGTAGACCTGATCATAGTTTGACTTTTCCACCGCCGTGGAGGGGAAGCGGACGAGGCCGCCGGCATCGGCGCCGGGGGCGGGAAGCTCCATCAGCGCGCCGAGATCCTGCCAGAGCTGGGCGGCCTGCGCGCGCTGGGCCTGCACGCGCAGCTGAAGGGCGGGCACCTCCAGCGCGTCTCTGGCGGTTTCATCGCCGAAGCGGATGGCGCCCAACCTGGCCTCGTCCGCATGGATGCTGGCGGAGACTTTCTGGAGGTGTTCGAGATTGCGCTCAATCGCCGGATCGGGGACGGGGGAAGGCGTGCTGCCGGTCTTCGAGAGCAGGGAGGCATCCACCGCCACGACGGAGGCCACCAGAAGGCCGCCCAGCACGAAAGAGCCGGTGTGCGAGGAGACCAAAGCGGTTTTCTTGCGGTCTTTCATAGCGTCTGCCCTGATGAACCCTTGATACACCGGACTTCAGGCCATGCACAGGCCATGCCATGGCGGGGTTTGCAAAGGGGCGAGACTGGCCATACCGTTGCGCCGGATAGAGATTGCCCACCCGCGAGGAAACCATGACGTTCAGACCCGCCCTGCTGATTCCGGCTGCCCTGCTGCTGGCCGCCTCTCCGGCCTTTGCCGAAACGCGCGCCCCGCATGAACAGAAGGCCCGGAGCCTCTATGAGGAGGCCATCGCGGTGCGCACGGCGCAGGGGCAGGGCAAGATCCCCGAACTGGTGGCGTATCTGGTGGAGGAGCTGAAAGCCGGCGGCTTCACCGACGCGGACATTGAAGTGACCGATTACGAGAATGATGGCGAGCGCATCCAGGGCCTGATGGTGTGGTATCGCGCCGAGGGCGAGGCGGCGGAGAAGCCCATCGTTCTGCTGGCGCATATGGATGTGGTCGATGCGCTGCCCGATACCTGGGAACGCTATCCCTTCGACCTGATCGAGGAGGACGGCTATTTCTTCGGCCGGGGAACGGCGGACAACAAATATGGCGTCGTCAGCCTGATCTCTACCTTCCTGCGGCTGAAGGAAGAGGGGTTCAAGCCCAACCGGGACCTGGTGATCGCGCTGTCAGGGGACGAGGAAACCGGCATGGTCTCCACCCGCGCGCAGGCCAAATACACCGCCGAGAAGATCGACCCGGCCTATGTGCTGAATGCCGATGCGGGCGGGCTGTCGTTGGGCATGGATGGCAAGGCCTTGCTCTATGGCATTCAGGGCTCGGAGAAGACCTATGCCACGTTTGAGCTGACCATCGACAATCCCGGCGGGCATTCATCTGCTCCGAGAGCGGACAATGCGATCTATGAGCTGGCGGATGTTCTGAAGAAGATCGAGGCCTACAAATTCCCGGTGATGCACAGCCCGATGACGCTCGCCTCGATGAAGATTTCCGGCGCGCAGACACCGGGCCCTCTGGGCGAGGCGATGCGCGCCTTTGCCGAGAACCCGGCCGATGAAGCCGCCATCGCCGTGCTGCGGGCCGAGCCGTCCACGGTGGGCACGACGGGGACGACCTGCGTAGCGACCATGCTGCGCGCGGGGCATGCGGAGAACGCGCTGCCGCAGCGGGCGACGGCTACGGTCAACTGCCGCATCTTCCCCGGCGTTGGCATCGAGGCGACGCAGCAGACGCTGAAGGACGTCTCCGGCAATGAGAAGCTGAAGATCAGGCTGATCTCCGATCTGGTCGAAAGCCCGGAATCGAACCTGCCGGAAGAGGTGCTGGCGGCGGTGAATGTGGCGCTGGCCGCGCGCGGGCTGGAGGGGCTGACGATCATGCCGCACATGTCGTCGGGCGGCACGGACGGGATGCACTACCGCAATCTCGGCTATGACACGCTGGGCATCGGCGGATCGGGCGCCAAGCCGAACGATACCTTTGCGCATGGGCTGAATGAGCGCCTCTCGGTCGACGCGTTCTATTCCGGCCTTGATCACTGGTACATCATCCTGAAGGAACTCGCCGGCGGGGCCAGCTGAGGCGCAAGCAGGGGGCTTGCCCTTTGCCGCGCGCTGGGCGAGCAATCAGGCCGCAATACATCAGAAAAACGGGGCGGCGCCAGACCGCCCCTCGGGGAGGTTGACGTTCGCCCATGAGCAAGACTGCGCACATTCCGTTCCGCGAGGTGCCTTACCTGCCGCTGAGGCTGAAGATCGACCGGCGCCCCGATGGCACGGTCTATCTCGACAGCGGCCACCCCCTGAAGGCGCACCCGCCGCACATGCTCGCCCCGCTGGTGAAATGGGGGGCTGAGCGCCCCGGCCAGGTCTGGCTGGCCGAGCGCTGGCCGGAAGACCCGGCCGCCGATGACTGGCGGAAGATGACCTATGCGGACGGTCTTGCGGCCGTGAAGCGCATCGCGGCGGCCTTCCTCAGCGAAGGGGCGGGGCCGGACGCGCCGGTGATGATCCTGTCGAAAAATTCCATCGACAATGCGCTGGTGATGTATGGCGCGATGTGGGCGGCAAGCCCTGTGGTGCCGGTGACGCCGGCTTACGCGACGCTGAGCCAGGACCTCTTGCGCTTTGGCTATATCGACCAGCTGACCAGCCCGAAATTCATCTATGTGGAGGACGGGAAAGAGTATCAGCGCGCGCTCGACAGCCTCGACCTGACCGGCCGGCTGGTGATCTATTCGCGCAATGCGCCGGAGGTGCCGCGCGCTGTCAGCCTGGAGGATTTCGCCGGGCAGGCCGGGCCTGCGGTAGACGAAGCGTATGCGCGCCTGACGCCGAAAACGGTGGCGAAATACATGCTCACCTCCGGCTCCACCGGCGAGCCGAAGGCCGTGATCAATACCCATGGCATGGTGGCGGCCAATTCCAAGATGATCCGCTCGGTCTGGGATGAGGAACGCCTCGACGCGATCACCGGCGGGCCGCAGGTGATGGTGAACTTCCTGCCCTGGAGCCACACTTACGGCACCCATTCCATCCTGCACAACATGCTGGACTGGGGCGGTACGCTGTATATCTGCCAGGGCGCGCCGACGCCTGCGCGCCTTCCGGAGATGATCCGTAACCTGAAGGAAATTCCCACCACCCAGCATACCACTGTTCCCCAGGCCTGGGCGGCGCTGGCCACGGCGCTGGAGCAGGATGATGCCCTCGCCGACGTGTTCTTCTCCCGGCTCATCTCCATGGCCTATGGCGGGGCTTCGATGGGGCAGGATATCTATGAGCGCATTCAGGAAGTGGCGGTGCGGGTTACGGGCGAGCGGATCTCGCTCTCGGCGGGCTATGGCGCCACGGAAACCTCGCCGACCGCTTCCAACGTTCACTGGCCCAATGACCGGATGGGCCTGATCGGCCTGCCGCTGCCGGGCAATACGTTCAAGCTGGTGCCGGCGGGCGAGAAGCTGGAGCTGCGGGTGAAGGGCGTCAATGTCACGCCCGGCTATTTCCGCAATCCGGAGAAGACGGCCGAAGCCTTTGATGAGGAAGGCTATTACCGGCTGGGCGATGCGGTGAAGTTTGTTGATCCGGACCGGCCCGAGCGGGGGCTGGCTTTCGATGGGCGCACGGTGGAGGAGTTCAAGCTGGCCAGCGGCACCTGGGTGTCGGCAGGCGCCGTGCGCGTGGCGGCCGTGGCGGCGTGCGGCGGGGCGCTGTCGGACGCGGTGGTCTGCGGCCTCAACAAGGATGAGATCGGCCTGCTCGGCTTCCTCAACCTTGCCTGGTGCCAGCGGCTGGTGGGCGAGGCGCTGCCGGCCGATCAGCTGGCCCTCCATCCCAGGGTTCAGGAGGCCGTGCGCGCAGGCCTGGCGGCGCATAACAAGGCCCATCCCAATGCAGCAGCCCGCATCGCGCGCATCCTGCTGCAACCTCAGGAACCGCGCGCCGATCTGGGGGAAATCACCGAGAAGGGGTATATCAACCAGTCGCGCACGCAGGCCTTGCGGACCGATCAGCTGGACCTGCTCTATTCGGACACCCCTGCGGCGGCAAAAATTCTGATTTGATGGAAGTTTCTGTGGCAAAAGCCGCCTTCCGGGCGGAATCCTGCCGTTAAGGGCTCGATTCCTTATCCAAAGTGCTTAAACATGCCCCGCGGAGCGTCCGGGTAACCGGAAGCTTCAGCCATTCCCCTTTGGCTTATGGCGGGTCGCGGACAGTCAGGAAGCTCCCCTTGCTTCCTAATTGCCTGCGGCCCGCTTTGGTTTTGCGCTCGCGTCAAAAACCGCTAGGGAACGCCAGCAACAAATTTAGGGGAGGTTCGTCCATGTCCGACACAGCCGCCGCCATGACCGGCGCCGAGGCCCTTGTTTCCACACTGGCAGATCATGGCGTCACCGCTTGTTTCGCCAATCCCGGCACCTCCGAGATGCACCTTGTCACCGCGCTCGACCGCGAGCCGCGCATCCGCTCGGTGCTGTGCCTGTTCGAAGGCGTGGCGACGGGCGCGGCCGATGGCTATGCGCGCGTTACCGGCCGGCCGGCGATGACGCTGCTGCATCTGGGCGCGGGTTTCCTCAATGGCGGGGCGAACATCCACAATGCCAAGCGCGCCTGGACGCCGATGATCAATGTGATCGGCGATCATGCCGTGCCGCATCTGCGCTATGACGCGCCGCTGACCTCCAACATCATGGGGCTGGCCGGGCCGAACTCGGTCTGGATCAAGTCGGCCGACAATGTCGCCGCAACCGGCGAGCTGGCGGCGGAGGCCTGGGCGGCAAGCTTTGGCCCGGTGCCCGGCCCCGTCTCGCTGATCCTGCCGGCAGACTCGGCCTGGAATGAAGGCGGCAAGCCCGGCAAGACGCGCGCCCAGCCTTTCCTGCGGGCGCCCGACGCCGCGCGTGTGGAAGCGGCCGCCAAAGCCGTGAAGGCCGCCAAGCGCCCGATGATCCTGATCAGCGGCAGCGCGCTGACCGGCCCCGGCCTTGGCCATGCCGCGCGCCTGAAAGCCGCCGGCATCCGTGTGCTGACGGATACGTTCTTCCCCCGGCAGGTGCGCGGGGCGGGCATCTTCGCGCCCGAGCGGATGCAGTATTTTGCCGAAGGCGCGATGGCAGACCTGGAAGGCACAGACCTGATGCTGGTGGCCGGTACGCAGGTGCCCGTGGCGTTCTTTGCCTATCCCGGCAAGCCGAGCCTGCTGGTGCCTGAAGGCTGCACGCCGCTGGTGATCGGCGGGCCGGAAAGCGACAGCGCCGCGATCCTTGAAGCGCTCGCAGATGCCATGAGCCTCACCGAAGCGGCGCCTGGGCCCACGCTGGAAATCCCGGATGCGCCGACCGGCGCGCTCAACGCGGCCACCGTCGGCGCGTCGATTGCGCGGCATATGCCCGAGGGCACGTTTGTGTCTGATGACGGCGTCTCCAACGGCCTGCCGAGCTTCTTGATGACGGGGCGCGCGCGCCCGCATGACTGGATGATGCTGACCGGCGGGGCCATCGGGCAGGGGATGCCGCTGGCGCTCGGCGCGGCGATCGGCGCCAAGGGCCGCAAGGTGCTCTGCCTGACGGGCGATGGCGCAGGCATGTATACCAACCAGGCCCTCTGGAGCATGGCGCGGGAGCAGGCAGATGTCGTCACCGTAGTCTTCGTCAACCATTCCTACCGTATCCTGAATATCGAGCTGGCGCGCACCGGCGCGGGCAATCCCGGCCGGGTGGCGGCAGACCTCCTCGGCCTCGGCCGGCCGGAGATCGACTGGGTGAAGCTTTCCGAGGCGCAGGGCGTGCCTGCGGTCAATGCGGCGACGGCGGAAGAATTCGACGCCGCCCTCCAGCGCGCCTTCGCCGAGCCGGGGCCCCACCTCATCGCGGCGCATGTGCCGGCGCGCTAGCCAGGTCCCTCACCTCCCACCGCCTGCGGCGGCGGGCCCCTCCTCTCCCGGAGGGAGAGGAGTAAAGGGGCCTGCAACGAAGGCGCGGGAGGTGAGGGCCTACTCTGCCTTCTCCTCATCCTTCTTCGCCGGGTCGAACTTTGCGAACCAGCCCATCACATTGTCGGTCTGGGCGATCAGGCGGCTGGGGCGGCTGGTGATGTTGTGGGGGGCGCCGGGGATGCGGATGAGGGCGGTTTCCACGCCGTTCATCTTGAGGCCGGTATAGAACTGTTCGGCCTCCCAGGCGGGGGTGCGGAAATCTTCCTCGCCCACCAGCAGCATTGTCGGCGTCGTCACCTGGTTCACATAGCTGATTGGCGAGCGTTTGAGGAAGGCGTCCGGATCGCTCCACGGGTCGGCGCGTATCCAGTGGCGGCGCACCAATTGGGCAATGTCGGCGGCCAGCGCCATCGTGTACCAGTTGATCACCGGCTTGGCCGACACGGCCGCGGCGAAGCGGTCGGTCTTGGTGACGATCCAGGCGGTGAGAATGCCCCCGCCCGATCCTCCGGTCACGAACAACCGGTCCTGGCTGACATAGTTGCGGCGGATAAGTTCATCGACGACGCTCATCAGGTCGTCATAGTCATAGCCCGGATAGGCAAGGTCGATGGCCTGCGCAAAATCTTCGCCATAGCCGGTGGACCCGCGCGGGTTTGACCAGACGGTGACATAGCCTTCAGCCGCATAGCGCTGGATCTCGCTGGCGAAATAGGGGCCATACATCGCAAAAGGCCCGCCATGGATTTCCAGGATCATCGGGAAGCTGCCATCGGCCTTGAAGCCGGGCGGCAGGGCGACCCAGGCCTCGATCTCAAGCCCGTCATGGCTGGAGAGCACCTTGATCTCTTCGACACGCGCCATTTCCAGATAGGGCAGGATGTCATCGTTCAGCGCGGTGAGCACTTTGGCGTCCTTGCCGTCAATGCTGGCGGAGGCAACCTCCGAAGGGCGATCGGCAAAGCCGGCGGTATAGGCGATCAGCGGCTTCTTTCCTCCGCTGACGGAGAAACTGCCCGCAGCATAGGGCCGGCCGATGGACTCTCCGCCAATGCCGGTGGCAATCTTCGTGACGGCCCCGCCCGTGGTGATGCGGAAAAGGCTGAGCACGCCATGATCCTCCGACAGGACCAGCAGGCTCTTGCCATCGGGCGCCCACGCGGTCTGACCGATGCTGCCGGGGAAATCAGCGGCGATTTCGCGTGCGCCGGACCCGTCTGCATTCATCAGATAGAGATTGGTCTGCTGATAGGAGAGCACCTTGTCGTCATAGCCGCGATAGGCAATCATCTTGCCATCGGGCGAGACAACCGGATCACGGTCCGGACCGTCGCGGTTTGTCAGAGGGCGGATGGAAAGGTCCGCCAGGCCGATGGCATAGATCTCGCTCTCGATCGGGTCGAGTTCACGGTCTTCGGCGAGGTTTCCGGAAACCAGCAGCGTGGTAGTGTCCAGCCAGGCCGGATTGCCGAGATTGGTGTCTTCAAAGCTCACCTGGCGCGGCGTGCCGCCATCCACCGGCAGCACGAAGATCTGCGTGGTGCCGTATTTGAGATAGCCTGTCCCATCAAAGCGGAACTGCAGCCGGTCGAATACCTTGACCGGATCGCTCCATTTGCCGCCTTCGGGCGTTGCGGGGGCCTTGGCAAAGCTCGGCGTTTCTCCGGGTACGAACATCGAGAAGGCGATGAATTTGCCGTCCGGCGACCAGACCGGCTGGGAGGGCGCCTGCAGGAACTGGGCGAGCGGATGGCTGCGGCCGGTATCGGGATAATAGACGCGCATTTCCGGCTTGCCGCTGGTGCTGGTGGCGTAGACGAGGCGCGTGCCATCGGGCGACCAGCGCGGATTGGAGGCGCCCTCGGGGCTGACGATCAGCGGGCGGTGGTTGCCGGTGGCGGTATCGATGCTCCAGAGCTGGCCAATGTCGCGGTCGGTCAGCCGGTCCATCGCGCGGCGGACATAGACAATGGTTTTCCCATCCGGGGAAATCTGCGGGTCGGCGGCGTATTCCATGTCGAACACGCGCTCGGCCGTGAAGCGTTTGGACGGCGCCTTGTCTTTCTTCGCCTCGGCCATTGCCGGTGTGGCCGCCAGCAGAAGCGACAGGCTTGCTGCGGCCAGTATGCGCAATTTCATCGGAAACCCCTCCGTCAGTCATGTGCAGAGGGCGTAACATGCTGAAAGCATGGAGGATAGCGCAGCGGCAATCCGGGCTTGCGATTCGGCGTCGGCCTGCGCATATAGCCCTCGGAGGCAGGCGGCGGACGAGCCGCTCGCCAATCGGGTCAGGCGGGGAACCGAGCAGCCCTAACGAGTTTCCGCTCGGGTCGTTTGCCTGTCTCCACCCTGACCCCCTTCTTCTGCCGATACCGCCCGCACGATGGCGGCCTCCGTCAGCAGGGGATGCTCCGCCAGATCCGACACCGATATATAGACCGCGCCGAGCCGCGTGCTCTTGGCCGGCAGCGCGTCTTCGCCCAGCGCCTCGGACATCGCCCGCCAGACAAGTTCGGTGCAATAGAGGCTCGTATCGGTCTCCAGCGAGAAGGCGCGGTCGAACGGGCGCCCCACGGCGGCTTCGGCATAGGCCAGATAGGCGGCGCGGGCCGGGCCGGTGAGATCGATCTGGTAGAGGCCAAGCTCGCTGACATCGGAAAGGTAGGCCGCCAGGGGCACGCGCACCACCTTGCCTGTCTGCCGGGGCGCGCCGGTATCGGCATGGATCACCGAGAGGCTGCCATCGGGATTGGCCACCGCGATGCCCACATGGCCCCACCGTTTATCGCCCTGAGACCAGATGACCGCAATCTGGGTGCCCGTGCCGGTGCCCGCCCCCTTGAACAGGAGGTCACCGGGCTGGACCGGGGGCAGGGCAGAGGGGAGAAGCTCAGCGGCGGCGGTGCCTGCGATCAGCAGGCAGGCCAGCGCAGAGGTTACTTGGCGAAGCAATTGGAGAGCACCGCGCTGCCCGGCAGGGAGATCGAGTCGTAGATGAGCGTCACCGCGTCATCGATGGTCGGGGCCGAAGACAGCGTGTCGGCGACCATTATCGCGTCGGCCTCCGACATATATTCCCCGGTGAGCTCTTCGGAAATTTCATCCCAGCCTTCCCAGGCGATGGAATCGGCGATGCAGGTGCAGTCTTCTGCATAATAGCTGGTCACCTTGCCCGCAGCGATGGCGGCGTCATGGCGGGCCACCAGCGCCGGGCAGGCATTGTGCGCCCGCGCCTGCTGCGCGGTGTGAACATCGGTGAGCTGGGCAAAGGCGGGCAGCGCAAGGGCAAGGCCCGCCAGGCAGGCGGTGAGGTGTTTCATGTGGTCGTCCCCGGTCAGTTGTGGGCTGAGGCTACACCTGAGCGGCGGCCGGACGCAATTGACCGAACATCCGCTGGCCGAGTTTCTTGGATTGGTTGATCATCGGCTGCTCAAACAGGGTGAAGCTGGCCCAGGCGACCAGGGTGCAGCCCAGCATGATGGCCGGCAGGGCAATGGCATTGTCCAGAAGGCCCGGCATCGCCACCTGGCCCCAGACGAGGCCGAAGAAGTTGGCTGACAGCATGTGCGTCAGATAAAGGGAGTAGGACCAGTCGCCCAGCCGCACGGGCAGGCCGGTGATCTTCCAGCCCTGGCGCAGCTCGATGGAGGCGGCGCCATAGGTCAGCAGCGCCGCGCTCGGCAGGAAGAGAATGACGCGCGCCCGGTCAAACGTCATGAAGCCGCCGGTATCTGCGCCCAGCGCGCCGTTCACATAGAGCGTCATGCCGATGATGAGGGCGACGACGCCGGCGGCCAGCGCCGGCACGCCCATCGCG
Source organism: Hyphomonas sp. (assembly GCF_013823385.1). GTDB lineage: Bacteria > Pseudomonadota > Alphaproteobacteria > Caulobacterales > Hyphomonadaceae > Hyphomonas. The sequence goes on along the minus strand of NZ_PNMA01000013.1, from coordinate 37,593 downwards.
CCTTTGGTGGAGCGCCACAGCAGGGCCGCCACTGCGCCGGCCACGAATTCCAGCGTCATGGGATGGGTGACGAGCCGCAGGATCGGTTCCTCACCGCGCGACGGGCTGAGAATCAGGCCGAGGCCGACGGCGACGGTGCCCCAGAGAATCAGAAGCGGCACGCGGCGGCGCTCGCCCAGCGGCATCATCAGCAGCACCGCAAAGAAGATGTAGAAATACATCTCGTGGATCAGCGTCCAGCCGGTCTGCAGCAGCGGGCTCTCGGTCTTGGGAATCAGCAGGTAATCCTTGATCAGGCTGATCTCCTGCTGGGTGCCGCCATAGACGAGTTCCGGGCGGAACAGCCAGATCGGCACAAGCGCCGACAGGCAGAGCCACCACAAGGGGTAGATTCGCGTCGCCCGCGACCAGAGGAATTTCCCGGCATCCTTAACGCTGCCCAGCGTCGTGTGGGAAACCAGCACCATGACAAAGCCGGACAGGACGAAGAAGAGGTCCACGCCCCAGTCGCCGATATCGGTCCATGGCCCGAGGATGCGGCCCATGCCGCGCTTGGCCTCGATGTCCTCGATATGCGCCAGCAGTACCATATAGGCGGCAATCGCCCGCAGCACTTGCAAGTTGTTGAGCTTCATTCGAGGAATCCCCACACACACGAAACGCGCCGGTTGTTACTGGCGGCCATCCGGTTAAAAGTGCAATAGCCGTGCCATGCCGGGCGCCGGGGCAGGGCGGGGTGAGAGAATTCAGGAGGGTCTGCAGCCGGGCTCGAAACGCCTGAAAACACTGGCCGATCCGGCGCGCGTTAAGACTTTGTTCACCGGATTTCCACGCCTTCTTGACGGAATTGCGAATTGAGGCGTTGACCCGAAATTAACCTTCAGACACTATATCTTGTGTCGGGGCAAAGGGGTAAGACCACATCTGGTTTAACTCCCGCGATATCCCTATATCTGCAGGAACATCGAGGAGGGTCGCCATGTCGGCAACCAACGCTAAATCCGTCGCCGCTGAAGCCGCCCGCAAGGGCAAGCCGAAAGCGGGTGCGGGCGCGAAAGTGGCGCTCGTGCCGGTCAATCAGGTCGTGACCGATCCGTCCCGCGATTTGCTGCTGACCGATTTCGGCAAGAAGACGCTCGATGACCGCTACCTGCTGCCGGGCGAGACCTATCAGGACATGTTTGCGCGCGTTGCCACCGCCTATGCGGACGATGCTGAGCATGCCCAGCGTATCTATGACTATATCTCGCGCCTCTGGTTCATGCCTGCGACGCCCGTGCTGTCGAATGGCGGCGCGGACCGCGGCCTGCCGATCTCCTGCTTCCTCAACCAGGTCGGCGATTCGCTCGACGATATCGTCGAGACCTGGACCGAGAATGTCTGGCTCGCTTCGAACGGCGGCGGCATCGGCACCTATTGGGGCAATGTCCGCTCCATCGGCGAGAAGGTCGGCCAGAACGGGCAGACCTCCGGCATCATTCCCTTCATCCGCGTGATGGATTCGCTGACCCTCGCGATCAGCCAGGGCTCGCTGCGCCGTGGCTCGGCTGCCTGCTATCTCGACATCCACCACCCGGAAATCGAGGAATTCCTCGAAATCCGCAAAGCGTCCGGCGACTTCAACCGCAAATCACTGAACCTCCATCACGGCATCAACATCACCGACGCCTTCATGGAAGCGGTGCGCAATGATGAAGACTTCGGCCTGATCTCGCCCAAATCCGGCGACGTGCTGAAATACGTCAACGCCCGCAAGCTGTGGCAGAAGATCCTCGAGCTGCGGATGCAGACCGGCGAGCCCTACCTCCTGTTCACCGATACGGTGAACAACGCCATGCCCGCCCACCAGAAGCGCCTTGGCCTCAAGGTTACCCAGTCGAACCTCTGCTCGGAAATCACCCTGCCGACCGGCGTTGACCATCGCGGCCAGGACCGCACGGCGGTGTGTTGCCTTTCTTCGGTCAATGCCGAGACCTTCCTCGAATGGTCGAAGGAGCCGATGTTCCTGGAGGACATCTTCCGCTTCCTCGACAATGTTCTGGAAGACTTCATCCAGCGCGCCCCGCCGGAAATGGCCCGCGCGGTCTATTCGGCCAAGCGCGAGCGCTCTGTCGGCCTCGGCGTCATGGGCTTCCACTCCTTCCTGCAGGCGATGAACGTCTCCATGGAAAGCGCCACCGCCAAGGCGCTCAACCTCAAGATCTTCAAGCATATCCGCCAGGGCGCAGACGCCGCCTCGGTCAAGCTCGCCAAGGAGCGTGGCCCGTGTGAGGATGCCCGCGATGTCGGCATGATGGCCCGCTTCTCCAACAAGCTCGCCGTGGCGCCCACCGCCTCGATCTCGATCATCTGTGGCGGCACCTCGGCCGGCATCGAGCCGATCCCGGCCAATGTCTACACCCACAAGACCCTGTCGGGCTCCTTCACGGTGAAGAACCAGCAGCTGGAAACCCTGCTCGATGCGAAAGGCCTGAACTCTGACGAGATCTGGAACTCGATCCTCGAGCATGAAGGCTCGGTGCAGCATCTCGATTGCCTGACGCCGGACGAGAAGGATGTCTTCAAGACCGCCTTTGAACTCGACCAGCGCTGGATCATAGAGCTGGCCGCCGACCGCACGCCGTTCATCTGCCAGTCCCAGTCGCTGAACCTCTTCCTGCCGGGTGACATCAACAAATGGGACCTGCACATGCTGCACTGGACGGCATGGGAGCGCGGCCTGAAATCGCTCTACTATTGCCGCTCCAAATCGGTGCAGCGCGCGGCCTTTGCCGGATCGGAAAAGATCGAGGGCGAGAAGCTGGAAGTCGAGAGCACCGACTATGACGAGTGCCTCGCCTGCCAGTAAGGGCGGCCCGAATCCCTGATTTCCATCAAGGGGCGTCTGCCATTAACGGCAGGCGCCCTTTTTCGTGGCGCCGGTAAACGCCCGCGCCGCCTTGGTTTTGCCTATTTTCTCAACGGGTTAATGGAAATTTCCCGCCTGCCGCAGGGGCAGGAACGTCAAAAAAATTTGTAAAATCCGGAACCTGTAGCGGTTTCTGCACAAACGGGCGGCCGGGCAATCTGTTAATCAATTCCGGCCAGAATCTGTGTTGGGCCCGATTTCTCTTCATGATATTGGAACTGATAAGGCGGAACTTCGTTACAGACACAGTGGCGAGGTTCTACCTTGAGAGGCGTCAAACGGATGATGATTGCACTTGCAACCAGCCTTGCATCACTGGCCTGCCAGGGCTGTGTTTCCAGCGATATGGCTGGCCACGCCTACTCCGAAGCTGCCACGGAACCCTCTCTCGGCATGACGCTCGCAGTGCCCGGCCTGATCGGCGCGGGCCCGCTGAACGCCCCCTCCGAGGAAGCGGCTGCCGCGCTGGCCGCCGCAGCCGCTGCGCCCGGCCCCGTGCGAACCGCGCTGACCAGCGCCGATGCCCCGGTCAGCGTCATTGCCATTTCCGGCCCGCCGCCGGCCTTCAGCCTCACCGGCTCGGGCACGGCGGGTGTCTCCGTGGTCGATGCCAACCTCGCCTGGAGCAACAGCCCCGCCCTGTCGCGTGTGGCCGCCGATATCGCGACCCGCCGCGCCGGCCGCCCGGTTGAGGTGTCTCAGGATATGTCGCTCGGCCTCTCGATTGCCGCGCCAGCCTCGCGCACCGGCCTTGCCTTTGACGTTGGCCTCGCCCCGCGCCTGGCCATCCGCGATGAGGGCGACCTCACCAGCCAGCGTTTCGGCGGTGAAGTCCGCTTCGGTCAGGGCCTCAACCTGACGGACAACAAAGGACAGCCGGAAGGCTGGTATCTGTTCGTCGGCGCCGATGGCGAAGCGCTGGTCTGGGACAACGCCTCCTCCCTGCCGTCGCTCTCGGATGTGTTTGACGTGCAGGTCACCGATCAGGTCACCGTGGGCGATCTGCAGGCCGGCCTGTCGATCCAGCGGGCAGGGGGCGAGCTGTCGCTCAGCTATATCCGCCGCGAGATGAAGTTTGACGACCGCAACCGCAGCCTCAAGGACACCGAGGATTTTGCGGGCATCACCTTCACGATGCGCCGCTGAGCAGGCCCGCCGCCGGCACGCCATACGCCCGAAAAATAAATCGTGCTGCATTCACGGATCTGTTGGTGATCAGTATACAGACAGACTCGGTAGCGTTTGCCTGAACGCTTCTGCTGTATCGAGGCAGACACAACCGGGATTCGCCAGTCAGGGAAAATCGACCGGGCGCAGCCTCTCTGGTGCCACGCGCCAGAAGGCTTCCGCGTCCGGACCAATGGCAGACAGAACCGGGTCTATCTCATCGGGCCTCAAGACCGCGCGCAGGGCAATTGCCGTTGCCTCAATGCAATTGTCAGGCGTCAGATTGTGATGGGGCCGCAAGGCTTTTGCCTCGGCGGTCTGGGCCTCGCGGCGGCCCCAGGGCGCAGGGGCTTCGGGATACCAGCGGTACACGAAGATGGCGCGCACAACACTCGGCAGCGTATCGGCAAATCGCAGCGCCTGGTCCACAGTCAGGCGCCGGCGAAACGCCAGGAGGACGCCTTCAATGGCAGTGTAGGCGGAATTGTTGCTGACGAGATGCATTTCTTCTCTGGCGACTTCAAGGAAGCGTTGCCATTCGGCGCTGGCATGTCGGTAGGTCCACGGCATTGGCATTGCCAGACTATGCTATCCCTCCGCCCTCCCGCCTATGTGGTCGCTCGCCGCAATTCATGGCAAGCCAACGGCCTATGGAATACTTTGCAGGAAGCAGGGCAGGCTCGGTGATGGCGGAAAAAGAACTGGCAGAAGCACCCGAAACACAATCAAGCCTGCCGCCCGCCACCACGCGCAGCGGCGAGTTCGGCTGGCGGGTGTTCGTGGATGCCGCCGTGCCTCCGGCCGCGGCCATCGTCTGTTTTGCGGCCGGGGTCGGGTTGCTGCTCTCGGCCTCGCAGCCAAACCTTGCCGGGCGGATGGGCGAGCTGCTGACCGTGCTGCCCCTGCCGCTGGTGGAGGTGTCGCATTTCGTGGCCTCGCTGCTGGGAATGCTGCTCCTGTTCCTCGCGGTGGGTCTCTGGCGGCGGATTGATGCGGCCTGGGGCGCGGCCATCCTTGTTCTGCTGGCGGGCGCGGTTTTCTCCCTGCTGAAGGCGCTGCATTGGGAAGAAGCCCTTTCGCTGGCACTGATCGCGGGGGCGCTGATGCCGCTGCGCCGCTCCTTCTACCGGCGGGGCCATATGTCTGACGGGCTGGTGTCGCTGCCCAGCCTGATCGCCATCTTCGCCGTCATCGGGCTCGCCATCTGGGGCCTGCTGGCGGCGTATGAAAATGTTCCTTATCAGGATGATCTCTGGTGGACCTTCCTGCGCGATTCCGATGCGCCGCGCTCCATGCGGGCGCTGGCCGGGGCGGTCACCCTCGGCTGCGTGGTGGCCGCCTGGCAGATCATCGGTGTACGCCAGGCCCGGAGGGCGGCCAGCCACACCACCGCCGATCTTGTCCGGGCCGAGGCCATCTTCGCCGCCACCCGCGAAGGCCATCCCGATGCCAATCTGATGTTTGTGGGCGACAAGTCCTTCGTCTTCACGCCCTCGGGAAAAAGCTTCGTCATGTATGGCCGGCGCGGCGGCCTCTGGATCGCGATGGGCAATCCGGTCGGCCCGGCGGAGGAGCAGCTCGACGCCCTGATCGCCTTCCATGAAGCGGCCGACCATGCCGGCAAGTCGCCGGTCATCTATGCCGCCAGCGATGATCTGCTGCCCGCGCTGGTCGACCTCGGCTACACCATCCGGAAGATCGGGGAGGCGGCGTGCATCAACGTGCCCGCCTTCAGCCTTGAAGGGCCGTCCCGCGCGCGCCTGCGCCAGGCCCGTAACCGGGCGCTGCGCGATGGCTGGCGGGTGGAGGTCATCGCGCCGGGCGGGCCCGTGCCCTGGGAGGCGCTGCGCCAGATTTCGGACGCCTGGCTGAAGGCCCATTCGGGCAGCGAGAAGGCCTTCTCGCTGGGCCGCTATGACGCGGCCTATCTCGCCCGTTTCCCCATCGCCCTTGTCCGGCAGGAGGGCGGCGGCCCGCCGGTCGCCTTCGCCTCGCTCTGGCCCGCGCCCGGTGGCAGGGAGATCGCGGTCGACCTGATGCGCCATGGCCCCGGCGCGCCCAATGGCGTGATGGACTTCCTGTTCCTGGAGGTAACCCTCTGGGCCAAGACCCAAGGCGTGGAGATCTTCGATCTCGGCATGGCGCCCCTCTCGGGCCTGCGGCCGGGGCGCTACTCGCCCGCCCTCACCAATGTCGGCCACATCGCCTATGACCGGGGCGAGAGCCTTTACGGCTTCCGGGGCCTGCGGGCCTATAAGTCGAAATTCGCGCCGGACTGGCAGCCCCTGTTCATCGCTGCCCCGCCGAGGGTGTCGCTGCCGGTTGCGCTGATGTCGGTCGCCCTGCTCACCTCGGGCGGGGTGCTGGGCCTGATCCGGCCCAAACCGTCCGCCGGATGACCGGGAAGTGTCCGGATTTGTCCGAAACTGTCCGGAATTGTCCGGATCTGTCCGCAGTCTGACCCGGTCTGGCCCAGTCTGGCAGCGGTCAGTCGTCGTGATCGAGGGGCGGGGTGTCGCTCATGTCGCGGCGCGGCCGGGCCACCAGATCGCCCAGATCGGTCAGCTCGATGAAGGTATCCGCCTCCCGGCGCAGATCGTCTGAAATCATCGGTGGGGTTGCATTCATGGTCGAGACGACCGAGACGCGCACGCCCTTGTTCTTGACCGCTTCCACCAGCCTGCGGAAGTCGCCATTGCCGCTGAAAAGCACGATATGATCGCAGTAGGCGGCCGCCTCAAGCATGTCGACGGCCAGCTCCACATCCATGTTTCCGCGCACCCGTTTGCGGCCTTCGCGGTCCACAAATTCGCGCGCCGGTTTCTTCACGACGTTGAAACCGTTATAGGCCAGCCAGTCCACCAGGGGGCGGATCGGGCTATAGTCGTCATTCTCCACCAGGGCGGTGTAATAGCTTGCCCGCACCAGCCGCCCGCGCGACTGGAACTCCTTGAGAAGTTTACGGAAATCAATTTCCAATCCGACCGATCTGGCCGCCGAATAAAGATTGGCCCCGTCAATGAACAACGCCAGCCGCTCATCCTTGTAAAAAGCCATTGGCATTATCCTCTTCTTCCAATAGGGAAGGGCCAAATTCATGCCCAGACGCGTTTACGTCCGGAATACCGGTCCCCTGCAGACTCTGCAAGGACGGGTTGCCGTGGCGTGCTGCAGCGCATATAAAGGGCGGTTCCTCAGGAGTATTTCCCCGTATGGCCCGCGTTACCGTAGAAGACTGCATCCAGAAGGTTCCCAACCGCTTCGAGCTCGTTCTGCTCGCAGCCCACCGCGCCCGCATGATCCGCGAAGGATCGCCGCTGACCGTGGACCGGGACAATGACAAGGATCCGGTCGTTTCCCTGCGTGAAATCGCCGAGACCTCGGTGGACCTGAAAGTCGTCAAGGAAGCCCTCATCTCCAACCTGCAGGACATCCGTCCGGGCGAGGAGAATGAGCGCGAAGCTGACCGTGTTGCGCTTCAGGCAGCGCCGGCTGCGACCGAAGAAGATGTTCTGCGGGCCTATCAGGCAGAACTCGAATCCGGGCGCGACGACCGGCTCTAGGAGACTCAATGGACGGCAGCGCCCTTTCCGGACCGGAAAAAGGGGCTGGCACGGGGGCTGGCACACCGGCCCCTGCCAGCGATCCCGCGTCTGGCCTGCCGCCCGTTCTCTCGCGGGAAGAGCTGATCGCCAAGGTCCGCGCCTATCACCCGCGCGTCAAATCCGAGCTCCTGGGTCTCGCCTATGATTTCGCCAAGAAGCATCATGGCGAACAGTCCCGCGATTCCGGTGAGGCCTATTACTCCCACCCCGTCCAGGTCGCGAGCCTGCTGGCCGATGTGAAGCTCGACGAGGTCACCATCGTGGCCGGCCTGCTGCATGATGTGGTCGAGGACACCGAGATCGACATCGGCGACATCGAGGTGCGCTTCGGCCCGCAGGTTGCCGAACTGGTCGACGGGGTCACCAAGCTCGACAAGCTGGAATTCACCTCCAAGGAAGCCGCGCAGGCCGAGAACTTCCAGAAGTTCATCCTGGCGATGACGAGTGACCTCCGTGTACTGCTGGTCAAGCTGGCAGACCGGATGCACAATATGGAGACGCTGCACTTCCGCAAGAAGCTGGAAAGCCGCCAGCGGACCGCGCGTGAAACCATGGACATCTATGCCCCGCTCGCCCGGCGCATCGGCCTTTATGACATGGCCGCCCGGATGGACGATCTGGCGTTCAAGGAGCTCAACCCCGAGGCCCGCCGCGCCATCATCTACCGGCTGGAAGAACTCGAGCGTGAAAACAAGGACGACCTCGGACGGATCCGCGCCGACCTCACGCGCATCCTGAATGAGGCCGGCCTGCGTTATCGCCTGCGGGGCCGCCGGAAGCAGCCCTATTCGCTGTGGCGCAAGCTGGAGCGCAAATCGATCTCCTTCCGCGATGTGGCCGATCTCTTCGCCTTCCGCATCATCGTGCCGGATGTGACCGACTGCTACCGCGTGCTGGGCGTGCTGCACACGCACTGGGCCTGTATTCCCGAACGCTTCCGCGATTTCATCTCCGTACCCAAACCAAACGGATATGCCAGCCTCCACACCACCGTGCGCGCCTCCGGCAACCGCCGCGTGGAGCTGCAAGTCCGTACCGAGACGATGGACCTCACCGCCGAATATGGCGTGGCCGCCCATTGGGGCTACAAGAACCGGTCCTATGGCTTTGACGTGGATTCGGCCCGCGCCGCAGGCCTTGATCCGGAAGCAAACCTCAAGGCCTTTGCCGAACTGGTGCGCGACGGGGCTGAGCCCGGCGAGTTCCTCGAACATGCCAAGCTGGAGATGTACCGCGAGCATGTCTTCACCTTCACGCCGAAGGGCAAGCTGATCATCCTGCCGGCCGGCGCCATGCCGCTGGATTTTGCCTATGCCGTCCACTCCGCCGTGGGCGACACGACCATCGGCGCCCGCATCAATGGCGAGGAGAAATCCCTCCGCCGCCCACTGAAGAATGGCGATGTGGTCGACATCATCCGTGGAAAGACGGCCGAGCCCATCCGGGGCTGGGAAATGCTCACCCATACGGGCCGCGCCAAATCCGCCCTGCGGCGGCTGGAGCGGGAGCGGGAAGTGGCCGAGTTCCGCCGGCTGGGCGAGGGGCTCATCAACCAGGCCCTGCGCCGCGCGGGCGCTGACCCGGTGGACGTGATGCTGCTGGACGTGGCGCAGAAGTCCGGCTTCAAGAGCGTCGACGATATGCGCGAGGCCGTGGGCCGGGGCCGTTACAAGACGTCTGCCGTCATCAAGCTCGTCTTCCCCGGCTATCAGCCCGAGCGGACGGATGACGCCGCCAAGACGCCCATCGACAGCGACCATGTTCCGCTTTTCGTCGAAGGGCGCACGCTGACGCCGGGCGTCACGCTGCACCTCTCCACCTGCTGCCACCCGCTGCCGGGCGACCGGATCATCGGCGTGCAGGTGCCCGACAAGGGCCTGATGGTGCATGTGTCGAGCTGCCCGCGCCTGGCCGAATATGACGACCGGCCGGAGCTGTGGCACGATCTGAAATGGACCGAGCTTGCCCGCACCGATGCCGTCGCCGTTACGCGCATCCGCATCAACGCCTCCAACCAGCGCGGCGTGCTGGCCAAACTCTGCGCGGCGGTGGCTGAATCCAATGGCAACATCATCGGGATTTCCACAGCCTCGCGGCATCCCGATTTCATTGAGCTGGTGATGGATATTGAGGTTGAAGACCTGAAGCGTATGACGCAAATCCTTGCGGCACTGCGGTCCTTGGCCGTGGTAGACAGGGCCGTACGCGACCAGGAGGGACAATATGACCAGTGAAGACGTGCTCGCCATTTTCAAGGAGGCGGGCGCATTGCTGGAGGGGCATTTCATCCTCTCCTCCGGGCGGCGCAGCCCTGTGTTTCTGCAGAAGGCGCTCGTCTTCTCCCGGCCCGATCTTTCCGAAAAGCTCTGCAAGGCGCTGGCCGAAAAGCTGACCGCCAGCTTCGGCAAGATCGATGTAGTGGCGGGCCCTGCCGTGGGCGGCATCATTCCGGGCTATGAGCTGGCGCGCCATCTTGGCGCCCGCGCGATCTTTGCCGAGCGGGTCGATGGCCAGCTCCAGTTCCGCCGCGGCTTTTCGATTGCCGCAGGCGAGCGCGTGCTGATCGCCGAAGACATCGTGACGACAGGGCTTTCCTTCCGCGAGACGGTCGAGGCGCTGGCAAAACTTCCCGGCGAAGTGGTCGGCGGCGCCTGCATCATTGACCGCTCGGGCGGGCGCGCCGATGTCGGCTGCAAGCTGATCTCGCTCGCCCAGGTGAACTTCCCGGACTATGCGCCCGATGATCTGCCTCCGGAGCTTCAGAAGCTGGAAGCGATCAAGCCCGGCTCGCGGGGCCTTGCCTGATGAGCGACCGTCTCCGCCTCGGGGTCAATATCGATCATGTGGCGACCATCCGCAATGCGCGCGGGGGCGCCCATCCTGATCCCATGCGCGCGGCAGAGATTGCCGCCGCCGCGGGGGCCGACGGCATCACCATCCACCTGCGCGAAGACCGCCGCCACATCCGCGACGGCGATCTCGACGCGATCCGCGCCGCCACCCTTCTGCCGATCAATCTGGAGATGGCGGCCACCGAAGAGATGACGGACATTGCCGTCCGCTTCCGTCCGCATGCCGCCTGCATCGTGCCGGAGCGGCGCGAGGAGCGCACCACCGAAGGCGGCCTCAATGTTGCCGGCCTGCACAACCAGATCGCCCCGATTGTCGGCCGTCTGAAGGATGCGGGCGCGCGCGTGTCCTTGTTCATCGAGCCAGACCCGGTGCAGATTGCCGTGGCCGAAGTGCTCGGCGCGCCGGTGGTGGAATTGCATACGGGCCGCTATGCGGAGCTCTGGATCGAGGGCGGGGCAGGGGCCGCTGCGCCCGAACTCGAACGCCTGAAGCTTGCCGCCGCCGAAGCGCGCCGCCGGGGCATCGAGCCGCATGCCGGCCATGGTCTGACTTTTGAAAATGTCGGCCCCGTCGCCGCCATTCCGGAAATTGCCGAGCTGAATATCGGCCACTTCCTGATCGGCGAGGCGATCTTCATTGGCCTTGACGCCGCCATCCGCGAAATGCGCCGCCGCATGGACGAGGCGCGCGGATGATCATCGGTATAGGGAATGATCTCTGCAATATCGAGCGCATCCAGCGCTCGCTTGACCGCTTCGGGGAGCGTTTCGAGCAGCGCGTTTTCACGCCGCATGAAATCGCCAAGGCGCGTGGCCGCCGCCGGGTGGCAGAGACCTATGCCAAGCGCTTTGCCGCCAAGGAGGCGATGGCCAAGGCGCTGGGCACCGGCGTTCCGCGCGGCGGCGTTCACTGGCAGCATCTGGGCGTCATCAACCTTCCCTCCGGCAAGCCGGGCTTCGAGCTGACGGGCGGGGCCGCTGCGCGCCTCGCAAAGCTCACTCCGCCGGGCCACCGCGCTGTGGTGCATCTGACGCTTACGGACGATCACCCCTGGGCCGAGGCGCAGGTGATCATCGAAGCGATCCCGGTGGCAGACGCGCCATGAAACCCGCCCGGCCGAAACGCACCCGCCAGCGCGCCGCCGTCAAGGCGGTGAAGCCTTCATTGCCGCCCGAAGCGCTGAAGGAAGCGCAGGACATCATCGGCTTTCGCTTCAAGGAGGCTGCGAGCCTTGAGCGCGCGCTGACCCATCCCAGCGCCATTGCGCCGTCCGGCGATACGGTCAAACTTTCCAACCAGCGGCTCGAATTCCTCGGCGACCGGGTGCTGAACCTCATCATCGCAGAGCGCCTGATCGAGCGGCGCCAGTCTGACAGCGAGGGCGACCTTGCCCCGCGCCTCAACCGGCTCGTCAAGAAGGGCGCCTGCGCCGAGGCGATGCGCCATCTGGGCCTGCAGCGCTTCATTCTGATGTCAGAAAGCGAGGCGGCCGCCGGCGGGCAGGAGCGGGAATCCACGCTGGGCGACGCCTGCGAGGCGATCATCGCGGCGATCTATCAGGAAGGCGGCCTAAATGCCGCGCGCAAGTTCATCGAGCGCGCCTGGGCGCCGCAGTTTGAAAATGTCCCGGCTGAAACCAAGGACCCCAAGACCCTCCTTCAGGAATGGGCGCAGGGGCAGGGTCATCCGTTGCCGGAATATGTGGTGACGGGCCGCTCCGGCCCCGATCATGCCCCGGTTTATGAAGTTGAAGTTCGCCTTGCCATGGGCAAGGCTGCCGCTACCGGCTCTTCCAAGCGCGAGGCGGAGCGTCATGCTGCGGCCTTGATGCTCAGAACACTGACAGGAACAGAATGAGCGAAACAGATATCCGCCGCGCAGGATTTTGCGCCGTCATCGGGGCGCCGAATGCCGGCAAATCCACCCTCACCAACCGCCTCGTGGGCGCCAAGGTCGCCATCGTCACGCATAAGGTGCAGACGACGCGCTTCCCCGTGCGCGGCGTGGCGCAGCTGGGTGACACCCAGATCGTGATCGTCGACACGCCCGGCATCTTTGCCGCCAAGCGCCGGCTCGACCGCGCCATGGTCAAGGCCGCCTGGGGCGGGGCGGAGGAGGCCGATTGCATCGTCCATCTGGTGGATGCTTCCGCCTGGGTTGCCGAACAGGCCGGCCGGCTCAGCGCCGCGCAGCGCCATTCGATCGAGGATGATCGCCGCGTGATCGAGCAGCTGAAGGAGGCGGGCAAGCGCGCCTTCCTCGCCCTCAACAAGATTGATCTGTTCCCGCACGATCAGGTGCTGCCGGTCATTGCGGCGCTGAATGAAGCAGGCGTTTATGACGAGATATTCCTGATCTCGGCAGAAAACGGGGAGGGCGTCGACAGGCTCGAAGCCGCCATTGCCGCGCGCATGCCCGAAGGCCCGGCGCTTTACCCGCCAGACCAGATTGCCGATCTGCCGATGCGCCTTCTGGCGGCAGAGGTGACGCGTGAAAAGCTGATGCTGCGCCTGCATCAGGAGCTGCCCTACCAGCTGATGGTTGACACCGAAGCCTGGGAAGAGCGCGCCGACGGGTCCGTCCGTGTGCAGCAGGTCATCATCGTAGGCCGCGAAGGCCACAAGGCTATGGTGTTGGGCAAGGGCGGCAGCCTGATCAAGGAAATCGGCCGCCAGGCCCGCCTGGAACTGACCCAGATGCTTGAGCGCCCGGTCCACCTTTTCCTCTTCGTGAAAGTGGATGAGCGCTGGCAGGAAAAGCGCGAGCGCTATCAGGGTATCGGCCTGGAGTTTGATGTCTGACGCTCGCGGTCTTCATTCTCTCCCGCCTGCGGGGGAGGTGCCCGAAGGGCGGCAGGGGGATCCCCTCACGGATCAGTGCTGTGCCAAACGGTTTCAAACCCTCGCCCCCAACTCCCTCTCCCTGCAGGGAGAGGGGGCTTCAGGTGGTGCATGAACTGGTCCGATGACGGAATAGTGCTGGGAGGACGCCGATTCGGGGAAGGCGGCCTCATCCTCGATGTGCTGACCCGTGAAAGGGGGCGCCGTTCCGGCCTCGTCTATGGCGGGGCGTCCCGCCGCAAACGGGCCCAGTTTGAAGCGGGCAATACCGTGGCGCTGAGCTGGAGCGGACGCCTCGATGACCAGCTTGGCCGTTTCGATGTCGCCGAGGCGAGCCGCGACCGCGCCTCCCGCCTGCTGGACGATCCCGCCGCCCTTGCTGCGCTTGCCTCGATCACGGCGCTGCTCCGCGGCGGCCTCAATGAGGGGGACGCGGCCGGCTCCAGCCTTTACGAGGCGACCACGCTGCTGCTCGATGAACTCACCCATCCCGGCGTCTGGCCCGCCCTTTATGCGCGCTGGGAACTGGGGCTGCTTTCCGCCCTCGGCTTCGGGCTCGATCTCGACGAATGCGCCGTCAGCGGCGCCAATGACGGCCTCACCCATGTTTCCCCGCGCACCGGCCGCGCGGTACGCGGCTCTGAGGCAGAGCAATATGTGGACCGCCTGTTCGCGCTGCCGGCTTTCCTGATCGATGCCCGCGCCGAAATCTTCCCCGGCGACATCGCCGCGAGCCTGCGCCTTACCGGCCACTTCATCGAAAACCGCCTCTTCGCCTCGGTCCATCGCGGCCTGCCGGCAGAGCGGGAGCGGCTGCTCAAGCGGCTGCTGACAGCGTAGACCGCTTAAAGCCGGCTACGGCGTTTGAAATACAATAACCGTGCGAAACCCTTTATTGAACGTATGCTGACATTCAGCCCAATTGCCTTCTTCATCCTTCAAAAAATGCCCTGCGCTGTCTGCCGGAGCAAATGTATGAATTCGTTTATAGCCGTTTACGTTGACCCAGTTCTGAACCGCTACATTGATTTCTTCCTGGTTCTTGCAAAACACCACGACTGTTGTGGACATTTCTTAGTTTCCTTTTTCGCAAGCTTTGAGAATGGCAGCGCGCGCCGCCCCATTGGCTCTGAGAGCGCGCTGCAAATTGGCATTGGAACCGCTCGTCGAAACGAGGGTCTTTGCCTGCTCGATCGCGCTCTTCCGGCTGTCTGAAGCATCAGCGGCGGCTTTCAGGTTGTCGGGGGGTGTTCCGTTCCAGGCCTGAACACAGCCTGTTGCCTTCAGAACTTCCGCGTCCACTAGCGTCCGTGTCGCATCCGTCGTGGAAGCGAGCCTTGAGGCGTCCTCCGGCGTGGCCCCGGCGTCGAGCAGGGCTTTGACAGTCGCTGATTCGGCGGCCGCCTGTTTAGCGGCCGCTTCGGGCGCTTTGGCGTTGAGCGCTTCGCTGATCGATGGGTTCGTGCCCAGACGTTGCGCGGCGATCCCTGTGGCAAAGAACTGGGCAAGATAGCCCGAAGCGTTGTTGAAACCGAGACCGCCTTTGGCGCCCAGACTTGCGAACACAGAATAGGTATCGAGCTCGAGAAGTTGCCCCCCCTTGTCTGCGGATACACCCGAAGACAACGAGACATATTTGTCGCGCACCAGATCATGATTGGGCACGTCGCCCCTTTGAACGACCTGCGTTGTTGCGAGCGTGCGGGTGTGCGGCTGCGTCCGCGCCTCTCTCCCTGTCTGCCCGCCGGGAAGCGTCACGGACTCCGTCACCGTGTTCGTCTCAGCCTGCGGCTTCAGGGGCATCCATACGGCCTCCAGCCTTTTGTAGCCGACGGTGAATTCGGGCACGGCCCCGTTCTGCACGGGCGCCGAGACATCCACGCCCAGCTTGGTAGTGGTGCCAAAGATCAGAACATCATTGTGCGGATTATGATCCCTGTGCGTAATGCAGCCCGCGAGGGTTGCCGCCCCGCCCAGCAGCAGGATACTCACAATTTTTCCATGCATATGTTTGCCCCCTCATCTCCAAGTTCGGATGTGATCAGATCTCTGGCTTGCCGCAGCTGTTGTTCTGACGAGACCAGGAAAACGATCTGGCAGATGCCGGGAATCCGCAGCTCCCGGTCTTTCCGGTAGCCAATCCCGAAGCCGCGCTCGTCCACCCAGACGCCGAACCGGCTGGACTCGCGCGCGGCTGACTCCGAAGGCCGTTCGTCAGTTGCGGGAATGAAGGGGAGGGGAGAGGTGTCTGGCGCCGGTGAGGACGACGCGCAGGAAGCCATGACCAACGGCACAATAGTGTAGACCGCGCCCCGCACCCAGGCCCCCCAATCATTTCTACCCGAAGTATACCAGAAAAAATCTCAGGGCAAAGAATATTTCGAAATCGAATTGAAAATCATTGCGGGGCAACCCTTTGGAAGCGCCGGACAGCCCGCCCCGATCTCGCCCGTCGCCTCACCGGCAAAGCCGGCCCGGCCCCATGTCCATGTGGAAATGATCGGCATGGGCGGCGTTGTATTCCGGCCCCAGCGTCACCGAGAAGAGGTCGCACGCCCCCTCATGCACGCGCCTCAGGAACTTGCCTTCCTTGCCGCGCTTGTCCCAATGGGCCTCCACATCGATCACCCGCCCATCCTCCAGCCGGAAGCCGGACACATCCAGCGCATTGCCAAAGGCGTGCTGGGAGAGGCGCCGGCTGCCGGCAATGTTGCGGCAGGAAAAGCTGCCATAGGTCTCGATCCGCGCCAGCGGCGCATCGAAGATTTCCACAGCCGCCGGCCGCGCCACATGCCGCTCCCACATATAGGCCGCCGCCGTCTGCGCGCAGGTCATCTGCAGCGTTGCCGAATAGGGCGTCAGCGTCCGGTCCAGCGTCAGGGCGTCAAACAGCCCGCATTTTTCCCCGCGAAGCTCATCCTCCAGCGGGGTATAAAGCACCCCGGCCTGGTCCAGCGCCGTGAAACAGGCTTCCCGGTCGCCTTTCAGCCGTGCCAGCTGTACAGGCGTGGCCACGCCCGGCGGCGCGGTCAGGTCAATCGGCGCAAACGGGTTATGCCGCGCGGGCAGGGCGCGCACGATGATCACGACAATGGCTGCCAGAAGGAAGGCATATGTCAGGAGAATGCTGATTCCACGCATATCTGCAGCAGCGGCCTTTGATGTTCCTTAACCAAACGCAGGTTTCTGTTAACCTGCGCTGTTTCCAGTGAGTCGGGCCACCCTGACCCGCAAACCCGCACCAGAATGTGGCGAGACCTGCAAAGAGGCCAGAATGTCCAAACGCACCACCGAGCCCCCCGAGGACCGGATCATCAACGAGCCGATGAGCGAGGCGCTGTCCAAGCGCTATCTCGCCTATGCGCTCTCCACGATCACGTCCCGCGCGCTGCCGGATGTGCGCGATGGCCTGAAGCCCGTCCAGCGCCGCATCCTATACGGCATGCGCGTCCTGAAACTGGACCCTGAGGGCGGCTATCGCAAATGCGCCAAGATCGTCGGCGACGTGATGGGTAACTACCACCCCCATGGCGACAGCTCGATCTATGACACGCTGGTCCGCCTCGCCCAGGATTTCAACGTCCGCTATCCCCTCGTCGATGGCCAGGGCAATTTCGGCAATATCGACGGGGATAGCGCCGCCGCCTACCGCTACACCGAAGCACGGATGACGCGCGGCGCCGAGCTGCTCATGGAAGGCCTCGACGAGAACGCCGTCGATTTCCGCCCCAACTATGCGGAGAATGACGAGGAGCCGGTCGTCCTTCCCGCCGGTTTCCCCAATCTGCTGGCGAATGGCGCCACGGGCATCGCCGTCGGCATGGCCACTTCGATCCCGCCGCACAATGTCGCCGAGGTGATCGACGCGGCCCGCTTCCTGATCGACAAGCCCAAGGCGACCACCGAAGAGCTGATGCAATTCGTTCAGGGGCCGGACTTTCCGACCGGCGGCGTGATCGTCGAGGATCGCGCCTCGATGCTGGAGGCCTACGAGACCGGCCGGGGTGCCTTCCGCATGCGCGCCCGCTGGCATGTCGAGGATACCGGCCGGGGCACTTATCAGATCATCGTTACGGAAATTCCGTATCAGGTGCAGAAGTCCAAGCTGCTGGAGAAACTCTCCGAGCTGCTGGAGGCCAAGAAGGTGCCGCTTCTGGAAGATGTGCGCGACGAGTCCGCCGAGGATGTCCGCCTCGTTCTCGTGCCGCGCGCCAAGACGGTTGAGCCGGACGTGCTGATGGAAAGCCTCTTCCGGACCTGCGATCTGGAAACGCGCTTCAGCATGAACATGAACGTGCTGCACAAGGGCGCGCCCCAAGTGATGGGCCTGCGCGATGTGCTGCAGGCCTATCTGGACCACCGCCGTGAAGTGGTCGTCCGCCGGGCCGAGTTCCGCCTCGACAAGATCGAGAAGCGCCTGCACATCCTCGAAGGTTTCCTGAAAGCCTATCTCAACATCGATGAAGTGATCCGCATCATCCGCACCGAGGACGAGCCCAAGCCCGTCCTGATGAAGCGGTTCAAGATTTCCGACATTCAGGCCGAAGCCATCCTCAACCTGCGCCTGCGCGCCCTGCGCAAGCTGGAAGAGATGGAAATCCAGGGCGAGCATACAAAGCTCACCGAAGAGCGTGACGAGCTGGTGAAGCTGCTTGGGTCTGAGCGCCGCCAGTGGACGCGCGTGTCGAAGGAACTCAAAGCCGCCCGTGACGAATTCGATCCGTCAACGGACCTTGGCCGCCGCCGCGCTACCTTTGAAGATGCGCCCACGGTTGATCTCGCTGCTGCGCTGGAGGCCACCCGCCCGAAGGAACCGGTCACCGTGGTGCTCTCCGCCCAGGGTTGGATCCGCGGCATGAAAGGCCACGGCCTTGATCCGGAGACGATCAAGTTCAAGGAAGGCGATGGTCCCGCCTTCATGGAAGAGGTGATGAGCACAGACAAGCTCGTCTTCATGTCGTCAGACGGGCGCGCCTTCATGCTGGCGGCCGACAAGCTGCCCGGCGGGCGCGGCCATGGCGAACCGATCCGGCTCTCCATCGAGCTGGAAGACAATGTCGCCATCGTCAACATGTTCAAGTTCGAGCCGGAGCGTAAGCGCGTGATGGCCTCGTCCACGGGCTATGGCTTCGTTATTCCGGAGGCGGAGCTTGAGTCAAACCGCAAGGCGGGCAAGCAGATCGTCAACACAGGCGGGGGCCAACTCAATGTCTGTGTGCCGGTGCTGGGCGACATGATCGCGGTCGTCGGCACCAACCGCAAGATGCTGATCTTCCCGCTGAAGGACCTGCCCGAAATGCCGCGCGGGAAGGGCAACAAGCTTCAGTCCTATAGCGGCGGAGCCGAACTGGCTGACCTCATCACCTTCGACAAGCGCGACGGCCTGATCGTCGTCACCGGCGGGCGCCACCGTGCCTTCGAAGAGTGGAAAGAGTGGAAGGGCCAGCGCGCCCAGGCCGGCAAGGTCGTCCCTAAAGGCTTCCCCCGCACGGGCACGTTCAGCGGCTGAAGGCGCAGATTCCCTCCGCCGGCTGACGGCATGAGGGCGAGAAAATCGGGCGGCGGCTCTGGCTAGCCGCCCAGCTTCTCTGCCGCGCGTTCGGCAAAATAGGTGATGATGCCGCTTGCGCCGGCGCGTTTGAAGCACATCAGGCTTTCCATCATCACCCGGTCGCCGTCGATCCAGCCATTCTGGGCGGCGGCCATGATCTGCGCGTATTCGCCCGAGACCTGATAAGCCAGCGTCGGCACGCCGAACGTCGAGGAAACGCGCTGCACAATGTCCAGATACGGAAGACCGGGTTTCACCATCACCATGTCGGCGCCTTCGGCAAGGTCGAGCGCCACTTCCCGCAATGCCTCATCCGAATTGGCCGGGTCCTGCTGATAGGTTTTCTTGTCGCCTTTCAAGGCGGCGGCAGAGCCGATCGCCTCACGGTAGGGCCCATAGAATCCGCTGGCATATTTCGCCGCATAGGCGAGGATCATCGCATTGGTGAAGCCTTCTTCCTCGAAGGCATAGCGGATGGCGCCGATACGGCCATCCATCATGTCGGACGGCGCGACCACATCCGCGCCCGCGCTGACATGCACCAGCGCCTGTTCCACCAGCCGCTCCACCGTCGCGTCATTCGGAATGGTGCCGTCCTCATCCAGCAGGCCGTCATGGCCATGCGACGTATACGCATCAAGCGCCACATCCGTGATCAGGCCGACTTCCGGGGCGGCGTCCTTCATGGCTTTCAGCGCGCGGGGCACGAGGCCATCGGGCGAAAGCGCGCCGGTACCTTCGGGGTCTTTTCCTTCCGGGCCGATATAAGGGAACACGGCGATGGCCGGAATGCCGAGGGCTTTCGCGCGCTTGGCGGTCAGCGCCGCTTCCGCCACGCTGAGCCGGTCCACGCCGGGCAGGGAGGCGACCGGCACGCGGCCTTCGCCATCATGCACGAACACGGCCCAGACCAGGTCTGCCGGGGTGAGGACATTTTCTGCCACAAGGCTGCGCGCCCAGGGGGCCTGGCGCAGGCGGCGCATACGGGTGCCGGGAAAGGCTTGGGGAAACGGGGTCATAACTTCTCCTAACGCCAAATCCGGCGCCCTCACAACCAGCCCAATCGCCGCGCCATGAAACACCGGTCGCGCACATTCAGGCCATTATCATCCTGAATCGATTCAATCTCGATCATCCATTTTTCCATCTTCTTCCGGGGCAGCTCCCGGAAGCCGTTCTTGCGGTAGAACGGCCCGTTCCAGGGCGGGTCGCGGAAGGTGGAGAGCACGACGCGTTTGAGGCCCCGGTCCTTGGCTTCCAGCATCACCCGCCCGATCAGGGCGCTGCCGATGCCCTGGCGGCCATAGGCGGGGTCCACGCTGATCTGGTCGAGATAGAGCCAGCCCTCGCGCAGAGAGGTCAGCGCAAAGCCCGCCAGCTTGCCCTTGCGGTCGCGCACGGTGTGGAGATGCCCGGTCTGCATGGCCTCGCGCAGCACGTCTGCGGGCACATGGTCGCCCAGCTGGCTATCGGGCAGCAGGCCGGTGCCCTCGAAGATTTTCCCCGCCGCCAGATCGATCGCGATCAGCGCGGGGATCTCCTCAGGCGCGGCGCCGGCGGTTTCATACCCGGCAGGAGGGCGTCGGATTGACATATATCAGGGCTCACAGGACAAGCGGGCCAAAGACTTAAGCCAATCGGAGGGCCACGCCAATGAGCCTCATCTTCACAGACGAACAGCAGATGATCCGCGATATGGCGGCCAAATTCGCCGCTGACCAGCTCGCCCCCCATTCGGAAGCCTGGGACCGGGACAGCCATTTCCCCGTCGATGTGATCAAATCGGCCGCAGAACTCGGCTTTGCGGGCATCTATGTGAAGGACGATGTCGGCGGCTCCGGCCTCACCCGCACAGATGCCGCGCTGATCTTCGAGCAGCTCTCCTATGGCGACGTCTCCACCGCTGCCTTTATCTCCATCCACAATATGGCGAGCTGGATGATCGACACCTTTGGGTCGCAGGAGCAGCGCGCCGCCTGGCTCCCGCGTCTCACCTCAATGGAGCTGATCGCCTCCTACTGCCTCACCGAGCCCGGCTCGGGCTCTGATGCCGCCAGCCTCAAGACCAAGGCCGTCAAAGACGGCGACGAGTATGTGATCACCGGCACCAAACAGTTCATCTCGGGCGCGGGCACCTCGGATGTCTATGTCCTGATGGCGCGCACGTCTGATGATGGCGCCAAGGGCGTCTCCGCCTTCATCATCGAGAAGGATACGCCGGGTCTGTCGTTTGGCGCCAACGAGCGCAAGATGGGCTGGAAATCCCAGCCGACGCGGCAGGTCATTCTGGACGGCGTGCGCGTGCCGGCGGCAAACCGCATCGGCGAGGAAGGTCACGGCTTCCGCTTCGCCATGGCGGGCCTTGATGGCGGGCGCCTCAACATCGCCGCCTGCGCCCTCGGCGGCGCCCAACTCGCCCTCGACAAGGCGGTCAGCTATGCCAGGGAGCGCCAGCAATTCGGCAAGGCCATCGCCGACTTCCAGAACACCCAGTTCAAACTCGCCGACATGGAAACCGAGCTGCAGGCCGCCCGCCTGATGCTCTACGAGGCCGCCGGCCGCCTCGACGGCAAGACGCCGGACGCCACCCGCTGGTGCGCCATGGCCAAACGCTTCGTCACCGACACCGCCTTCAAGGTCGCCAACGACGCCCTCCAGATCCACGGCGGCTACGGCTACCTCGCCGACTACCATGTCGAACGCATCGTCCGGGATCTGAGGGTCCACCAGATCCTGGAGGGGACGAACGAAGTGATGCGGGTGATTATTTCGCGGGATATGCTGAAGGGTTGATATAGGCGCGACCTTGGAACCCCTCTCCCTTGGGAGAGGGGCAGGGGTGAGGGGGGCGACGCTGACTGATGGCGCTGCGCTGGGGCGCGACGCATTTTCCCCCTCCGTCAGCCCGCTTTGCGGTCTGCCACCTCCCCCGCTTCGCAGGGGAGGATACTGCCACGCCATCTCAGCTGGAGCTGAAATCCTCCCCTGCGAAGCGGGGGAGGTGGATCGCGCCAGAGGCGCGAGACGGAGGGGGGCTTTCGTGGCGCGCCTCCCGATCCTGGTGGTGATGACTTCCGCGAAGGCTTTCAAAACTTCCGTACCGGGCCGCCACCCTGCGTCATCGGCAAAGGCGGCGCCCTGCCGGAAACAATCCTAAACCTGCCCTTATCCCGCCGTCTTCCCCCGCGAAAAGGCGCTCACCAAAACGCGAGGGGCGCACGCATGCTGAAGAAAATCCTGATCGGCCTTCTGGTTCTCGTTGCCGCTCTCTGGCTGCGCAACACCAACCTCTTCACGCCGCCCGCCTCGGAGGGCCCGCCCCGCTTCATTTCCCATCGCGGTGTCCACCAGACCTATCACCGCGAAGACCTTGAGCGGGATACCTGCACCGCCATCCGCATCTATCCGCCTACGCACGACTTCATCGAGAACACGCTGCCCTCTATGGCGGCCGCCTTCAAGGCCGGGGCAGAGGTCGTCGAGATCGACGTGCATCTCACGCCCGATGGCGAGTTCGCCGTCTTCCATGACTGGACACTCGACTGCCGCACGGAGGCCGAAGGCGTGACCGACAAGACGCCCATGAGCCTCATCCGGACACTGGATGCCGGCTATGGCTACACCGCCGATGGCGGAGAAACCTTCCCCCTGCGCGGCAAGGGCGTGGGCATGATCAGGTCGCTTCCCGAAGTGCTGGACGCTTTCCCGGAAGGCCATTTCCTCGTCAACTTCAAAAGCCGGCGCGCTGAGGAGGGCCGGGTGCTGGCCGGGATGCTGGAGGCAAACCCGCGCTGGCGCGCGCAGGTCTGGGGCGTCTATGGCGCGCCCATCCCGAGCGAGGCGTTGGTGGAGCGTATTCCGGACATGCCGTATTTCACCAAGGACACTGCCAAAAGCTGCCTGAAGGATTATGCCCTGATCGGCTGGAGCGGCATTGTTCCGGAATCCTGCCACAACACGCTGGTTCCCGTGCCGATCGATTATGCGCCTTTCCTCTGGGGCTGGCCGCGCGCCTTCGAGGCCCGGATGAATGCGGCTGGCTCCTTCGTCCTCCTCTTCGGCAGTGTGGGCACCGGGGATGAGGGCACGCCGGGCATCGACACCCCCGCCCAGCTGGCAAAGGTGCCCAAAGGCTTCGGCGGCTATGTCTGGACCAACCGGATCGAGACCCTCGGCCCGCAGGTTCACGAAGCACGCTGATTGCGCGGCCCTGCCGGATCGGCTTCACTCAGCGCTGCCATAAAGGGGAGCGCCCATGCCAAACGCAGAGATCATCCACGCGACCTTCGAGCGGGCCGCCGAGGCCTGCGCGGATCCCGCCCCGCTGATCTATGCGCGCCTTTTTGAGCTGCGCCCGGATTTCAAGCCGCTGTTTGACATGGATACCGATGGCGGCGTGCGCGGCTCGATGCTGGAAACCTGTTTCGAGGCGATCCTCGGCCTGGTGGAGGGCTCTGGCTCTCAGCGCGTCATCATTTCGGCAGCCCGCTTCTCTCATGGCGGCTATGGCGTGGAGGGGGCGGAGTTTGACGTGATGTTCGCCAGCATCCGCGATGTCTTCCGGGATCTTCTGCTGCCAGATTGGACAGCAAAGGAGGAAGCGGCCTGGGCCGAACTTCTAAGTGAGATTGCCGCCATCGCCTGATGCGCTATTGTTTCTCTGGGAAGAGAGGGAAACAGATCGATGACGGACAAATCCACCGCCACCTATGGTGGCCTTTCGCGGCTGAACCACTGGCTCGGCGCGCTACTCTTTTCCGGCGTGATCCTTGTGGGCCTCTATCTCGCCTATAGCGGGGTAGAAGGGGAAGAACGCGCGCCGATCATGGCCATGCACCGGGCCACCGGCACCGTGCTGCTGCTGTTCGCGCTCTGGCGTGTCTGGTGGCGCATTCGCCAGGGCTTTCCCGCGCCAATGGCCGGCGTGCCTGGCTGGCAGATCACCGCCGCGCGCGTGACGCATTGGGGGCTGATCTTCTGCATGCTGGCAATGCCGCTTTCCGGCGTCTTCCTGATGTCGCTCCTCGGCGGGCGGCCCATCAACATCTATGGCCTCTTCACCATCCCGCCGATCATGGACATTGACGGCATCCGCCCGATTGGCCGCCAGATCCACGGCCTCGTCGCCTATGCCTTCATCGCCCTCATCGGCCTGCATTTCCTGGCGGCGCTGAAACATGCCCTGATCGACAGGGACGGAACGCTCGCCCGGATGCTCAGCGGCAGAGCAGCGGGCGTATAGCGAGGGTTTAGGCAGGGTAATTGCCAATTGATGCCGGCCGGGTTTAGTCTCCCTCCCGAAGCCCGCCGGAGCGCGGGCAGGGAGGAAACCATGCAGATCACATCCCTTGAAGGCGCAGGCGCCGAGATTACCGGCGTCGATATCCGCCATCTGTCCGGCGCCGAATTCGCCGCCATCCGCCAGGCCTATGCCGATCACGGCGTCATCTTCTTCCGCGATCAGTCGCTTTCCGAAGATGATCACATCGCCTTTGCCCGCCGCTTCGGCCCGATCAATATCAACCGTTTCTTCCTGGCGCATGAGCGCTATCCGGAAATTGCGCTCGTGCTGAAGGAGAAGGAACAGAAAACCAATATCGGCGGCGGTTGGCACACGGATCATTCCTATGATGCCGAGCCCGCCATGGGCTCCGTCCTCGTCGCGCGCCAGCTGCCCGATGCGGGCGGGGACACCTGGTTTGCCTCCATGTATACCGCCTATGACACGCTGGACGCGGCCACGAAGGAAGAGATCGCCGGCCTGCGCGCGGTGCATTCGGCCAAGCATATCTTCGGCTCGGCGCAGAACAATTTCTACAAGGCCAACGAAGATACCGGCGGGCGCATCGGCAACACGGCCGCAGCCGATGTGCTGGAAGACGTCACCCACCCCGTCGTCATCACCCATCCGCTCAGCGGCAGGAAGGCGCTCTATGTGAACCCCGCCTTCACCACGAAGATTGCCGGCTATTCTGAGGAAGCCTCAAGCGCGCTGCTGATGCGCCTCTATGCCCATGCGATGAAGCCCGATCATGCCCACCGGTTCAAATGGCGCGACGGCTCGGTCGCCTTCTGGGACAACCGCGCCACCTGGCACTGGGCAATGAATGATTATCACGGCGAGCGGCGCCTGATGCACCGCATCACCATCGAAGGCTGCGCCCTGAATTAGCGCTGCGCGCCTTCAGTCCATCCGGAACTCGACACCCACATCCCGGCCGCTCGACCAGCGCTTCATGCAGGTGCGCGGATATTTGAACTGGGGCAGCGTCATCACGAACTGTTCGGGCAGCTCCACCCCTTCCGGCACGCAGATGCGCGCGCCGCCGGGGGATATGTCCCGCAGCTCGCATTCCAGGCGCTTGAACAGGCCGAGGCGCACATATGCCTTGCCTTCGACGCGGATCCGCTGTCCCCGCCTGTTATATTGCAGGAAGGGCTGATGGTTGATTTGAGAGCGCTGTTGGGTCATGGGGATGGCCAGGCGGTCATGGGCAGGGTGTTGGGCCATCAGGGAATGGCATGTCTCCAGAATGACATATCCGGGTAAAGCCCAGTCCAAAGCCATTGATTTAATTGAACAGAGTCCGGTCATCCGGACTTCACGATCGCAGGAGAGCAAGTTGAGCGCAGACGTAGACATCAGAGCCGCTGGCGGAATTGGCCGGATCACGCTCACGCGCCCTGCCGCGCTGCATGCCCTCAACACGCCGATGTGCGCCGCCATCTTCAAGGCGCTCGCCGCCTGGAGAGATGACCCCGCCATTCATATCATATGGATCGATCATCAGGAAGGCACGCGGGGGTTCTGCTCGGGCGGGGACATCCGCATGCTTGCGGAGAGCGGCGCGGGCGACGCGGCCGAAGCGCGCGATTTCTTCCGCACCGAATACCGCATGAACGCCGCGCTCAAGGCCTTTCCCAAGCCGGTCATCGCCATTCTCGATGGCGTCACCATGGGCGGCGGCGTGGGCCTCTCCGTGCATGGCTCACACCGCATTGCCACCGAGCGCACGCTGTTTGCCATGCCCGAAACCGGCATCGGCCTCTTTCCGGATGTTGGCGGCGGCTGGTTCCTGCCGCGTCTTGAAGGCGAGCTTGGCACATGGCTCGCCCTCACCGGCGCGCGCCTGAAGGGCGCCGATGTGGCCGCCGCCGGCGTCGCCACGCATTTCCTTCCCTCAGAGTTGGTGCCCGCGCTCGGCAAGCAGCTGGAAGCTGCCGACTTCTCGGCAGACGCCCGCGCCATGCTGGACGAAATCCTCCGTGGGCTGACGCACCCCGTTCCAGCGCCCTCCTATGACGCGCACCGCGACACCCTCCACCGCTGCTTTGCCGGCCAGAGCGCCGAAGCGATTGTCGCCGCGCTGGAAGCCGACCCCGGCGACTGGGCAAAGGGCGAGGCAGCCACAATTCGCGCCAAATCTCCCGAAACCGTCAAGGTGGCTCTCCGCCAGCTGCGCGAAGGCGCGCGCTGCGAAACCTTTGAAGACAACATGCGCATGGAATTCCGCATCGGCTGGCGCAAGGTCCAGAGCCACGACTTCCAGGAAGGCGTACGTGCCGTCATTATAGACAAGGACAACGCCCCCGTCTGGTCGCCGGCCCGGCTCGAGGATGTCAGCGAGGCAGATGTGGCGCAGTATTTTGCCCCCTTGGGCGCAGATGAACTGACCTTCTCCTAGCTGCAGGCGCCCTGCCGGATTGTTCCTACTGGACAATCCCCCGTTTCCTCCGTCAGTTAGAAGACGGGCAAGCAAGGGAGCTGATATATGCGTGGTGAAGTCCTCAAATCTGACAGTCCGGAGGGGCCGGGCCTGATCCTGGGTGAAGACGGGCAGCGGTATCGCTTCTCGCAGCTGCAGGTTCACAATGGGTCCGTCCTGCGGCCGGGCAGCAAGGTAGATTTCGTGCCAACCGGTGATGAGGCGCGGGACATCTATGCGCTCGGCGCGCCACAGGCTGCTGCGCCTCAGGCCGGCATGGCCCCTGGCTACGCCGCGCCCCGGCCGCCGCCTCAGCCAAATGTTCAATCCCCGCCTTATGCCGTCCCGTCCGCTGTGCCGGCCGAAGGCCTCTGGACCTATTTCACCCGCGCGCTCACCACCAACTATGTTCAGTTCAATGGCCGCGCGCGGCGCTCGGAATATTGGGGCTTCACGCTCTTCCTGATCCTCGCTTTCATTGCGGTGGTCATTGTCGATGTATTCGTCAGTGTCGCCGTCATGGACACGGACAGCTACGGCGATCCGGGCTTCCTGCCGATCTTCACGCTGCTGCTGGCGCTCTATTCCTTCCTCCCCTCGATCGCGATCACCGTCCGGCGTCTGCATGATCAGGATCTCAGCGGCTGGCTCTACCTGATCAGCTTGATCCCCTATATCGGCGGTCTGATCCTGCTGGTCTTCATGCTGCTGGATGGAAAGCCCGCGCCAAACAAGCATGGCGACAGCCCCAAGTATGGCGCGCAGATGAGCGCGGATGTATTCGCCTGATACTGTGATCCCGCCCGCTGATTTTGGGTGGATCAAGCAATTCCAAGTACAGAAGACCGGTCTTGCAGCAGCAGGGCCGGTTTTTTGTTTTATGTGCCGGATTGAAACAGAAACATCCCGGAAAACACGTTACGGGGCAGTAACGGTTAATGTATTCTCTGATTTGTTTACCAACTTCATTTGAAACCGCATTGTGCTTATCAATTTATTAGGCCTGCTCCTGTAAATCTACTCAAACTACAACAAAAGTTGAGTAAAAGTTGAGTGGTGGTGAATATGATGATGATCGACATGCAGGACACTGCAACAGGCACAATCGGCGAATCTTTCCTTAAGTCGCTGTCTCTGCTCGAACAGGCGCATCGCCGTCTGCACGATGTGGTGAAGGATGATCTGGAACGCGCCGGCGAACGTTCGCTGACGGGCGTTCAGGCTCTGCTCCTTTACGAGATTGGTGAAGGCGAAGCCCCGGCTTCGGTACTCCGCGCCCGCGGCGCGTTTGCCGGCACCAGCCTTTCCTACAACGTGAAGAAGCTTCAGGAGGGCGGCTATCTCGTCCAGACGCGTTCGGAAGACGACAAGCGCACGGTTACCCTGCGCCTCACCGAGCGCGGCAAGAAAGTCCGTGCACGTGTGGAAAAGCTGTTCGAGAAACAGGCCACGGCGCTTGAGCCGACCGCCAGCGTCCGCGCTGACGACCTCTCGCAGCTCAACAAGACCATTTCGCGTCTCGAACGCTTCTGGTCCGACCAGATCCGGTATCGTCTCTAAGGTCTTCCTGGGGGGAGAAGAAGACGGGAAAACCCCGGAGCGCAGATGGGGCGCTCCGGGGTTTCCTTATTCGTGGGCGGATGATCTGCCTGCAGGTGGCATGGCCCGGCGCTGAACGCGGCCAGGGGCCGGAAGAGGGCCGGAAGGGGAGCGATAGGGGGCTTGCCCCGAAAGCTTCAGCCTCTAATCTGCTGCCCGGATCAGAGGCGACCTGCATGAAACTCTTTGCCGTCTTCGTCGGGGGCGATCATCCCCGCGCCAGTATCGAGGTCCACGACCTGCGCTTTGTGGTGGGCGAGACAATAGAGGCCACCGTCCCGGCCCTGCGCGCCGCCTGGTGGGGCACGCCATCCTCGCTGCACATTGATGGCTATGCAGAGCTGACCGAGGTGGATGGCTGGCAGGTCGATCTCGTGCCCGGCAAGGCCGCCGCCCCGCCTGCCCGCCGGCTCTGGTTTGTCAATCTCGGCGGCTACACGCCCGGCCTCTTCGGCGAGCAGCACAACTATCTCTTCCTCGCCGGCGGGGAAAAGGCCGAAGTCTGGAGCCGGGCCCGCGCGCGCTCGCCGGAATGGACCGGCCGCCACAAGGACAATTTCGTCTGCATCGATGAGGTGATCGATGTCACCGGCCTCCTGGACGCCGAAGGCTGGCACCTGCGCCTCGATCATCCCGCCACCGGCAAGGTCCCCGCCCGCATCGTATCGGACTATATCGAGCTCTGACAGAGCTCTGACCGTACCGGCTGACTTCGTCTCGCAACGCAACGGGGCCCCCTCCCCATGACTATGGGGAGGGTTGGGCTGGGGGCTCTCCGCAAGACCACACCCATCTACCCAAAAAAGCCAATACTCATCAAATCAAGGCTTCACCCTGTGGAATTCTCATCCTAAGGTAGCCGCCATGCGGGGGCTCATCACACTCTGTCTTGCGGGCGCAAGTGCGGCCGGCACAGCCGATGCGGCCCCCTGGGTGCGCGAGGAGGGCGGCTGGTATGCCCGCGCGCTCGGCGCCCGCGACAGCCTCAACGGGGTGGAAGGCTGGCGCGCCGATTTCTATGGCGAATACGGCCTCACATCGAAAACCACCCTCACCCTGAAGAACGAAGCCGTCATCTATCCCGACGCCCCGGCCTTCGATCAGGATCACTGGCGCCTCACCGCCCGGCGCACCCTGGGCAGCTATAAAGGCTGGACGGCCGGCGCAGAACTCGGCGCCCTCCACGGCGCCACCCTCAATGGCAGCTCTGGAAGCGGCGTCTTCATCTGCGAGGGCACCGGTTTTGAGGCCCGCCTCGGCGGGGGCTGGTCAGGCTATTACCGCGCCCAGGCGCTCTATATCTTCGCCGATGCCGCCCATCTCACGCAGGGAGACCGCTGCAGCCGTACACGGATCGAAGCAGGCTATGGCCAGGATCTGACAGACCGCCTGTTCATCGGCCAGCAGCTCTGGTTCGAGGAAGGCGAGGTCACCGGCCGTTCGGTGAAAACCGAAACCCAGCTTGGCGTGCATTTCGGCCGGATCGACGTGTCCCTCGGCTACCGGGAAGAGATCGGCGGCGCCTTCAACGAAAACGCCGTCCTGATCGCCATCGTCGCGCGCCGCTAGGGCCCGTCGGGTTACTCCGCCGGGGCGGCCTCGGCTTCGCCCTGATAGCCCGTCTCGACCATCAGATAGGCAATCACGCCCAGCCGGTCGGCCTCCCGGCGCACGCCGGAAAAGCTCATCCGGTTGCCCGGCACGAAGGTGCGCGGATTTTCCAGCCAGTGATCCAGCTGCTCGGGCGTCCAGATGAAGTCTTCGGCCTGCAGCGCCGGGGAATAGGCAAAGCCCTCGGCCGAGGCCACCTGGCGGCCAAACACGCCGTGCAGGTTGGGGCCAACCAGGTGCCCCGCCCCTTCTGCGGTAAGGTGGCAGGACTGGCAGAGCTTCCAGGTGCGCGCGCCCACGGCATAGTTGGCGGTGTTGTAGGGGGCGGGCAGGTTCGCAAATTCCGGGCTCGGCTCGCCCGGCGCGGCAGCGGGCGTGGCCGGGGCCGCAACCGGCGCCGCAGCCGGGGCTGTGGCCGCCGGTTCTGCGGGCTTGGCAGGCGCCGGGTCAGCGCCGCCACACGCCGCAAGGGCAAGCGCAGCGATCAGGGTGAGCGGGGCAGCAGCAGAAAAGCGCATGGGTTTTCAATACCTTGTAACGGCCTGGATAGATCCGCAGCCATCTTCGCGCCGCCGCGGCCCAAACTCAACTGACAGCCTGCCGCAGTGGCAAAAATTCTCAAAGCCCATCGAAACAAGGCGCTGGCCGCCGGTCCGGAGGGGAACGGGCAGGGCGCAGCGAAGCGCAGGACAGCCCGCCCGCGATCGGCTAAACTTGCCGGCCAATGGCTGATTCTGCTCCTCCCCGCCCCACGATCCGCAAGCTGCCCGCAGATGTGGTCAACCGCATCGCCGCCGGTGAGGTGGTCGAGCGCCCGGCCGCTGCCGTGAAGGAGCTTGTGGAAAACGCCCTCGATGCGGGCGCGCGCAGCATCGCCATCGCCATCGAGGAAGGCGGCCTCAAGCGCATCACCATCGAGGATGATGGCTGCGGCCTCTCTGCCGATGACCTGCTGATCGCGCTGGAGCGTCACGCCACCTCAAAACTCGTGCCGGATACGGACGGCCGGGTGGACCTCCTCAACATCTTCACCATGGGCTTCCGGGGCGAGGCGCTGCCCTCCATCGCTTCGGTCAGCCGCATGCGGATCGTCTCGCGCGCCGCCGGGGAAGAGGCCGCCGAAATCTTCTCCGAGGCCGGGCGTCTCGATGGCCCCCGTCCCGCCGCCTTCACCGGCCGCAGCGAAACGGGCACGCGCATCGACGTCAACGACCTCTTCCACGCCACCCCCGCCCGCCTCAAATTCATGCGCGGCGAACGCGCCGAGGCCATGGCCGTCACCGACGCGGTCAAACGCCTCGCCATGGCTAATCCGGAAGTCGCCTTCAGCCTCGAAAGTAATGGCCGCAGCCTCTTCCGCTACGCCGCTGAAGGTCCCGGCGATGCCGGCCGCCTCAAACGCCTCGGCGCCATCATGGGGCGGGAGTTTTCAGACAATGCCGTCACCGTGGACGCCACGCGCGAAGGCGTGCGCCTCTCGGGCTTTGCCGGCCTGCCCACGCTCAATCGCGGCAATGCCCAGCTGCAATTCCTGTTCGTCAATGGCCGCCCGGTGAAAGACCGTATGCTGACGGGTGTGGTCCGCGCCGCCTATCAGGATTTCCTGGCGCGGGATCGCCATCCGATGGTCGCCCTGTTCGTTGATCTGGATCCGGAAGGCGTGGACGTGAACGTTCACCCGGCCAAGACCGAAGTGCGCTTCCGCGATGCGGGCGGTGTGCGCGGGCTGATGGTTTCGGCCCTGCGCCATGCCCTCGCCGCCGCCGGCCACCGCGCCTCCACCACGGTGGCGGGCTACACCCTCGGCAAGGTCCGCGCCGAGCCCGCCCCCCAGGCCGGTTTCCTCTGGCAGGCGCCCCAGAGCGGCGGTTACACCCAGCGCCCCACCATGCCGCCGCAGGGTTTCTCCCCGCGCCATGTAGAGGAAGACGCGCCCGAAGAAAGCTACACCCCGCGCGGCTATGTGCCAGAGCCCGGCGCCCCGGACGCCGCGCCCATGGCGCGGGTCGAGACGGGCCCCCTGCCTGCCCCCGGCACGCTCGCCGAATACCCCCTCGGCGCGGCCCGCGCCCAGGTCCACGAAACCTATATCATTGCTCAGACGGCGGACGGTATCGTCATCGTCGATCAGCACGCCGCCCACGAACGCCTTGTCTATGAGGACATGAAACGCCAGATGGCTGAAGGCGGCGTGCGGCGCCAGGCGCTGCTGATCCCGGATATTGTCGAGCTTTCCGAAGACGAAGCCCACCGCGTCTGCGCCCGCGCCGATGAGCTCGCCGCCCTCGGCCTCGAAATCGAGCCCTTCGGCCCCGGCGCCATCGCCGTGCGCGCCACCCCCGCCCTCTTCGGGGAGATGGATGCGGCAGGTCTCATCCGCGACCTCGCCGATGATTTTGCCGAATATGAAGCCGGCCTCACCCTGTCGGAGCGCTTCGAGGAAGTGATGGGCAACATGGCCTGCCGCTCCTCCATCCGCGCCGGCCGCCGCCTCACCGGCGAAGAGATGAACGCCCTGCTGCGCCAGATGGAGGCCACCCCCCATTCCGGCCAATGCAATCATGGCCGCCCCACCTATGTGGAACTCAAATTGGCAGACATCGAACGCCTCTTCGGCCGCAGAGGGTAAGGCCCCCATGAATTTCAGTGCCCTGATCTTTGATTGCGATGGGGTTCTGGTCGATTCTGAAGCCATCGCCATCCAGGCCGAGCGCGAACTCCTCGCCAGCTGGGGCCTGGACTATGACTTCCAGACCTTCGTGTCCCGCTTCGTCGGCCTGCATAACCGGGATTTCTATGCCGCGCTCGCTTCAGATGCCGCCGCGCTCGGCCTCACGCTGCCCGAAGGCTTCGGCCCCGCGCTGCAGGCGAATAACTGGGCGCGCTATGAAACAGAGCTGACGGCCATTGAAGGCGTCGCCAGCGTTACAGAAGTCTTCGGCGGCGCCCTCGCGGTGGCGTCTTCCTCCGAAGCCGGCAAACTCGTCCGCAAGCTGCAGATTACCGGCCTGCACGATCTCTTCGTGCCGCATGTCTATTCCTCCGATCTCGTCACGAATGGCAAACCCGCGCCAGACCTGTTCCTGCTCACGGCGGAAAAGCTGAACGCCGCGCCCGAAGGCTGCCTCGTCATCGAAGACAGCATCAACGGCATCAAGGCCGCCCGCGCCGCAGGCATGACCGCCTGGGGCTTCACCGGCGGTGGCCATGCCGATGCCGGGCTTGCCCGGCGCCTTGAAGAGGCGGGCGCGCACGGCGTCTTCGCCTCCCATCATGAAATTGCCAGCGCCCTGCGCGCGGGCTAGCCTGGCGCCCATGTTCACGCGCCGCGCCGTCCTCACCAGCCTCTCCGGCCTCGCCCTCTCCGCCTGCGCCCACCGCTCGGGCGCTGATCCCTTGCGCATCCCTGCCGCCTCTGCGCGCCGCCGCATCGAAGATCTTGTCTATTCCGCCATGGTGCCCGCCGCCGGTCTTGTCGTGCGCCGTCGCGGCGAGGTGGTCTTCGCCCATGCAGAAGGCCTCGCCCAGGGCGCCGCCGGAGAGGCGGACCGGGCCCCTTTTACGCCGGAAACGCCATTCTGCGCTGCCGGCTTCGCGCCGCCCGCCGCCGCCCGCGCGCCAGCGGCCACGCTCTACACCCGCGAGGATGAGGGCGCCTGGCAGGTGCAGGCGAACGCTGCCGATTGCCTTTCCGTCAGTCTGCTGAGCCTCGCGATCTTCGCCCGCCGCGCCGGTCAGTCGCAGGAATTCCCCGGCGCTCAGATCCACACGGCAGAGGCCTCGCCTGTTCCGGGCGTCAAGCTCATCGGCCATCATGGCGAAGCCTGCGGATTATATTCCGCCGCCTTCCATGCGCCACAGCTTGACGCCGAATTCGCCTTTGCCGTCACCGGAACATCCGTGTCCGGCCGGGAACGGTCCAGCCACCATCCCGTCATGGTGAAAGCCACAGAGCCCCTCTGGGCGGCGGCGGAAACGCTCCTCGCCGCGCTCTAGGATTTCTTCTTCGCCTTGCGCGGCCTGGCGGCCTTCTTCTCCGCTTCCTTCGCCTTGCGGACGCGGTCGGCCCCGCCGCTCGCCACCCACCAGAAGATGCGCCAGCCCTCAGAGAATGTCATCCTCGGCGCCGGCGCCAGCGTGCCCTGCTTCTCGGGCTGGGCCACCTTCGGCGGCTTGCGCTTCTTCTTCAGGGGGCGGACGGGCTCTGCCGGCTTCGGCGGGCTCTCCACCGGCCCCTCATCCTCGGTAAACTCCACCTGCGCGGGCACGTCCCCGCCCTCAAACTCCGCCTGCAGATTATTGAGGAGGTGCGCATCGGAAAAGTCGATCGCCAGCTCCACCCAGAGCGGCAGGTGATCGGACATCTGCCAGGTCAGCCAGCGCTTGGCATAATAGTCCTTGTCCTTGCCGGTGTCGCGCGGGCGGCCATCGGGCGCCAGGTCGCGGTGGCGTTTGGGCAGCACCGGCGCATAATGCTCGTAATGCTCCGGCCGGAACACGGTCTGGCTCCAGTCGAACGCTCCGGAGGAGAGGAAAGTCAGCTCGTCCTTCTGCGTGCGGAAGGCAATCTGGTCATAATAATGCGTGCCCAGAAGGTTTGACGGATACTGCTCCGGCGGCAGCTGGAACCCCGCCTTGGTCAGCGCCTGCATCGTCTCGTCGACCGGGTTCTTGATGTTGAAATCGCCCAACAGGATGTAATTCTCGTTCTCCCGGTCGGCGCGGCTCGCCATCTCGCGGGCGATATAGTCGATCTCCGACACGCGCCGGGCATAGCCATCGCTCCCCTTCGAGGCCTCCCCGAAATAGATATGCACCGTACACAGCGAAAACCGGAACCAGCCTGCCTGAAAGCTCACCATGAAGGGCGTGCGCGCAAACTGCTGCTCGCCGGGCAGGAGCGCATGCTTTGGCAGAACGATCTCGCCAACGATATTCCGGAAGCGGACCTTGCGGGCGTCATACACAAAACACATCCGCTCCCGGTTGCCGCTCGCCCCGGTCGTCACATCTGTCGCGATGAAGTCCCAGCCCGGCCCCATCAGGCGGATCACATCCTTCAGCGGCCCGAGGTCCTCGTTCACCTCCTGCAGCGCGCACACGTCAAACGCCGACAGGATCTCGGCAATGTAATGCAGGCTCTCGCGCCGGCGGGGGCCATGGCGGAACTTGTTATTGTCGAAATCGCGGATGTTCCAGGTGCCGATGATGAGGCTCGCATCCTTCGTCCGCCGGGGCACGCCCTTGGGCGGCGGCGCGGCCAGCTGCGCGCGCAGCTCCAAGAGGCGGCGCGAGGTCCAGTCGCTCTCGGCCTCCGAGAAAAGCTTGCGATTCCGAAGGTCAGTATACCAGACCATAGTGTCCCCATCGCGTTCTGCGCCTGCCCCTGCTTTGCGGAGGCCGTGGTTAACGAGGGGTTAATATGACGCCGATTCGCCGGGCGGGGCAGGGGTTTACACAGTCACAACCCGGCCAGGGTTCATGATGCCCTGCGGGTCGAGCGCGCGCTTGATCGCCCGCATGGCTTCCGTGGCGGCGGGCGGGCGCAGGCGGGCCAGCTCGTCACGCTTGAGGCGCCCCACGCCATGCTCGGCCGAGATCGACCCGCCATGCGCCATCACCGTGTCATAGATCACGCGCGTGATGGCCGCTTCCTTCGCCTTCAGCTGCGGGCTCGCCGTGTCCAGAGCCTCGACCACCGAATAGTGCAGATTCCCGTCGCCCACATGTCCGAAGATGACGAAATCCGCCGTAGGCAGAACATCGCGCACGGCCGCATTGCACGCTTCGATGAACACCGGAATGCGGCTGACGGGTACGGAAATATCCTGGTTCAGCGCCGCCCCATAGGCGCGCTTGGAGAGGGGGATCGTCTCGCGGATATGCCAGAAGGCTTTCGCCTGGGTCTCGCTTTCCGCAATCGCGGCGTCCTGGATCAGGCCTTCCTCCATCGCTGCTTCCAGCGCGCTCTCCAGCAGCGTGCGCGCATACGCCCCGTCCGTCTGCGACACTTCCATCAGCACCCGCCAGGGCGCATTCGAAGGCATCGGGTCGCGCGCCGTGGGAATATCGGCCACCACCATATCCACCGCATTGGCCGGGATGATCTCGAAACTCGTCACCGAGTCCCCCACCCGCCCGCGCACCAGCGCCAGCAGCTTCACCACATCCTCCGTAGACGAACAGATCACCCAGCCCGTCGCGCTCGCCACCCTGGGGAAGAGTTTCAGCGTCGCCGCCGTAATCAGCCCCAGCGTGCCCTCGGCCCCGGCAAACAGGTGTTTGAGGTCATATCCCGTATTGTTCTTGCGCAGGCCCGACAGCCCGTCCCACACTTCGCCGGAGGGCAGCACCACTTCCAGCCCCAGGATCAGGTCCCGCATCATCCCATAGCGCAGCACGGCCACGCCCCCGGCATTGGTCGAGATCAGCCCGCCAATCGTCGCGGTCCCTTCCGAGCCGAGCGAGAGCGGGAACAGCCGGCCCGCCGCCTCGGCCGCCTGCTGCGCCGAAACGAGCGTCGCGCCCGCCTCGATGGTCAGGGAATTATTGAACGGGTCGGTCTCGCGCAGGGCGGTCATCCGCGTCATCGACACACAGACTTCGCCATGCGGCGTGCCGCCATCGATCAGGCCGGTATTTCCCCCCTGCGGCGTCATCGCCACGCCATATTGCGCGCACAGCTTCACCAGCGCGGCGGCCTCGACGGTGGCGGCCGGCCGCACGATCAGCGGCGTCTCCCCCTGATACGTCCCCCGCCAGGGCGTGGACACTTCCAGCCGCTTGTCCGGCGCATCGCTCCAGCCCTTCGGGCCAAGCAGGTCTTTGACAGCGGCGAGAAAAGCGGGGGGCAGCGTCTGGGTCATGCCCCATCCTAGCCCGGCCCCGGCCCCCCTGTCATCCCGGAGGGTTGCGTATCCCCGCATCGCGCGGTCGACCGCCCGGCGGCAGAACCCCACCCCAACCCTCCCCGCGGGGCGGGGAGGGGGCGCGTCGCTCTTCTCCGGAACGCAACCTCTCCCCCTAGCGCAACAGGTCCCCTCCCCATGACCATGGGGAGGGATAGGGTGGGGCCGCTCTCAGCTCAAAAAAAGCCTATCCAACAAACCCCGCCCCCTCCACACCCAAAATCCCCAATCCCCACAACGCCTTAAAAATAAATCCCCCAAACCCTGTCCACCCCCTCCCGCGCCGGGCGTATTCTTGGCGCATGTTCAGCCTCGCCCGCCTCAGAAAGGAACCCGCGCTCGCGCAATATTTTGCGTTCGTGCATCCCTTTTTCTGGCCGGTGCTGATCTGGCAGCTCGGGCGCGCCGTGGCGCAAGTCCGCGCCGCCGGGCGCTGCGGCGCCATGATCCGCGTCATGTGGTGGGGCGGGGTCCGCATCGAATATCTCGGCGACGCTGCGCCCAGCCCCTCCGCCTACAGACCAGTAGAGCCGACGCGCAAGCCGTGGGATGATCCCTGCTGGTCATCGTCGATGCCCGTCGAGGTCGAAGCGCAACGCCCCATCTTCCCCCGCACGCGCGGGGGAAGTGTCAGGCTGCTCCGCAGCCTGACGAAGGGGGCCTGCGCCCTCCCGGCAACCGCCGACACTTCCTAGCTTTCCCCCAACGCCGAACCCAGCCCAAATCCCCCGGCCAGCGCCCGCTGCGTCCGGCCAAACCTGCTGCGTGAAACACTCCCCCCAAAAAACACCCGCTCATCCCCGCGCAGGCGGGGATCTCGCCAGGCAAATCCAGACCTCACGAGA
>NZ_PNMA01000012.1 GCF_013823385.1 Hyphomonas sp. | reverse complement strand
GCAAATGGGGCCATATCCACATCGTCCAGGTCGGCGACTCGTGGCGCGCTTACAAGAAACCCAAGGCGGTGAAACCGAGTTGGGATGATCCCGTCTGGGAATCGAACATTGCGCCAAACCTCGTTGGCGTTTTCAAGGAGGACTCCAAAACTCCTCCAACGGACGAAACCTCTCTATCGGGCGCTGTCCTCCTCCCCCGCGCGCGGGTGAGGTGCCCCGAAGGGGCGGAGGGGGGAGCCCCACACCCCGACACCTCCTAGCCTCAAGCAACCCCACCCCAACCCTCCCCGCAAGCGGGGAGGGGGCAAGTCGCGCCCTGGGGAAAAGCCGCCCTCCGCTGAAACTCAACGCCCGCCCCACCACGCAACACGTCCCCTCCCCCAGACATGGGGGGCTGCGAAGAAAAGCAATCGCACCGCGATTGCCCGAGCAGCGGGTGGGGGCACCTCTCAGTAAGAACACAAAACCGGCTGCGCCCAGAGAGCGCGGCCGGCTGGAAGTGCTGCAGGAAACGTCTTAGCGTTTCAGGAAGGCCGGAATGTCCTTGCCGAAGCCGACCACGCGGTCGGGCGCCGGTTCCAGGATCAGGTCGTCATCCTTGCGCTTGTAATCGCGCTGCGGGCGGTCGCGGTCGCGCTCGCGCTTCTCGCCGCGGGGCTGCTCATCGCTCCGTTCACGGCGTTTTTCATTGCGGGCAGGGCGCTCGCGGCGGGGCTTTTCCTGAACCGGAACTTCTGCCGCTTCTGGAGCTTCCACCGCTTCGATCGCAACCGGTGCTTCGGCAACGGCCACATCGCCATCTTCCGGCTCGCGGCGGCGCGGGCTGCGCTTGGCGCGGTCGCTGCGCTCGCTGTTGCGGCCACGGGCGCTGCTGCGTCCGCCCCGCTCGCCGCGGTCGCGGTCACGCCCGCCCTTGCGGTCGCGCTTTTCTTCCGGCGGAAGCGTTTCAAGTTCCTCAAGCAGGCCTTCCGGCATGAATTCCGGAACGTCCTTCTTGATCATCTTCAGAACAAAGCCCCAGGACTTTTCGTCCGCAGGCGTCACAACCGTATAGCTCTCGCCGGTGCGGCCGGCCCGGCCGGTGCGGCCGATGCGGTGAACATAGTCTTCATCCTTCGGCGGCGGGCCAAAGTTGAACACATGGCCCACATCCGGAATGTCCAGTCCGCGCGCGGCCACATCCGAGGCAACGAGCAGTTTCAGCTTGCCATCGCGGAAGCGCTGCAGCGTTTCGGATCGCACGCTTTGCGGCAGGTCGCCATGGATCGGGGCGGCGTCATGGCCATGCTTGGTCAGCGAGGCGGCAACGATGTCCACCTCGACCTTCCGGTTACAGAAGACGATGCCGTTCTTCACATTGGTCGCTTCGATCACGCGGCGCAGCGCCGTGCGGCGGGCCTTGCCGTCATTGGTCGGCAGCTTGACCACGAATTGCGAGATCGTCTCGGCGGTCTGCGCCGGGCGCGTCACTTCGATCTTCTTCGGGTCTCTCTGGAAAGTCTTGGCAAGGCGCTGGATGTCCGCCGGGAAGGTGGCAGAGAACAGGAGCGTCTGGCGGTTGGCCGGCAGCTTGGTGCAAATCTTCTCGATGTCCGGAATGAAGCCCATGTCGAGCATCCGGTCGGCCTCGTCGATGATCAGCGTTTCAACGCCCATCATCAAGAGCTTGCCGCGATCGAACTGGTCCATCAGGCGGCCCGGCGTTGCGATCAGCACGTCCACGCCGCGCTGAAGCAGGGTTTCCTGATCCTTGAAAGAAACGCCGCCAATCAGCAGCGCCATCGTGAGCTTGAGGTATTTGCCGTACTTCTCGAAATTCTCGGCCACCTGCGCGGCAAGCTCGCGCGTCGGGCAGAGGATCAGGCAGCGCGGCATCCGCGCGCGGGCGCGGCCGGTGGAAAGGCGCTGGATCATCGGCAGCACGAAGGCGGCCGTCTTGCCGGTGCCCGTCTGGGCAACACCGGTCACGTCTCCGCCCATCAGGATATGCGGAATGGCTTCGCGCTGGATCGGGGTGGGGATGGTATAGCCGGACTCGATAACGGCTTTGAGGATGTTTTCGGCCAGGCCGAAGTCCGCGAATGTGGTCTCAGTCAAAGGGGTAGTCTCCGGGATGTCTGGTTGATTTGCCCGGCCGCCCATATTGGCGGCTCTGTCCTGCAGCTGCTGATCCCCATGACCGGCAAGCCGCAGCCGGGCGAATCCCATGCCCGGAGCGTTTGATGCGGAGCCTTTACAGCAAAAACGCCCGCCGGGGAAGGGCGGGCGTTATGATTTGTGTAAATTCAAGAAAGGCTTAGGCTCCGGCGTCGGCGAGGTTCTGGTTCACGAAGTCCCAGTTCACGAGGCTGTTCAGGAAGGTGTCGATATAGTCGGGGCGCCGGTTCTGGTAGTCCAGATAATAGGCGTGCTCCCACACATCCATCGTCATCAGGGGCGTGGTGCCCTCTTCGGTAAGGGGTGTTTCGGCGTTCGGCGTCTTGGAGATCACCAGCTTGCCGCCCTTGTAGGAGAGCCAGGCCCAGCCCGAGCCGAACTGCGTGGCGCCGGCCTGTTTGAACTCTTTGACGAAGTTGTCATAGCCGCCAAGGTCGCGCTCGATCAGCTCGGCCACCTTGCCATGGGGCTTGCCGCCGCCACCTGGTTTCATCGAGTGCCAGTAGAAGGTGTGGTTCCACACCTGGGCAGAGTTGTTGAAGATGCCGGCCTTGGATTTGTCGGCGGCGGAAATCTTGATGACTTCTTCCAGCGACTTGCCGGCAAGGTCGGTGCCTTCGACAAGGCCGTTGAGGTTGGTCACATAGGCCTGATGGTGCTTGCCGTAGTGGAAGTTCAGGGTTTCTTCCGAAATGTGGGGGGCAAGGGCGTTGCGGGCGTAGGGCAGGTCGGGGAGGGTGAAGGCCATGGCGGTGTCCTCTTTGCGCAGGTTTTGGTCTCTTTCGCTCGGGAGCGGTTTCGCACATATGGGGGCCATGTCAAACGAGACCAGACCCCTGACCCAAACCCCCTGGGAAGAAATTGATAAAAGAGTCCGCCGGGTAGACGAGGACCGCTGGATTTCCAGCCGGTTCGCCCCGGCCACCGAACGCCGCGCGCTGATCGCGCTCTACGCGCTGGCTTACGAACTTGTCAGGGTGCGCGAGGCGGTTTCGGAAGAGACGCTGGGGCTGATCCGCTTCCAGTGGTGGCGCGAGGCGATCCAGGAAATCGCGGACGGCAAGCCCCCGCGCGGGCATGATGTGTGCCTGGCGCTTGCTGAAGAGATTGCTGCAGGACGGCTGAAACCCGGCGCGCTGCAGAAGCTGGTCGATGGCTACCAGACCGCCTTCCTGGAGAATGACCGCGCGCGCGAGCCTGAAGGCTGGCTTGGCCTGACGGCGGCCAATATCCTGATCCCGGCCCATAACTGGGCAGGCGACCTGCAGGCGGTCGCCGCTGCCTATGCCGCCGCGCGCCGCCACGCGTCCAAGGCGTTTGGTCCGATTGTCTCGCCCGCGCCCAAACAGTTGCGCCCGGCGATCGCCCATTACCGGCTGCGCAAGCTCTACTGCGAAGGGAAGAAACCCAACCCCTTCACCAAGCGGTTTTCGATCATGAAGGCGATCAATACCGGCGAGGTCTGACCCGGCCCGAAAAGCGTGGACAAGCCCGCTGAAAATGCGGGGATAAGTCTGCAAAAAACTCCAAGAAAAACTCCAACGGCAGGCCCAAAAACTCCAACCAGGCTCCATCGCAGCGCCTGCGCGGAGGCGCGTTTGCGTGCCGCGACAAAAATTGATGTTAGTGCCCCTAAAACGAATTGCGTTTTGCAAATTTCGTGTTATACGCACTAACATGAATACGACGACTTCCTCCAAGACTCGCAAGCGCGCCTATAACCAGACCGCGCGGGCCGAAGCCGCAGAAGCGACTGCGACCCGCATTGTCGAGGTGTTCCATCATCTTCTGATGACGGAGTGGTATGACAGTGTGAGCCTCGACCATGTGGCCAAGGCGGCCGGTGTGACTGTGCCGACCGTGCTGCGCCGGTTTGGCAGCAAGGAGGGCTTGCTCGTGGCCGTCCGCGACAAGATGCAGATCGAGACGGATGCGCGCCGCAGGGTGACCCCCGGCGAT
The DNA here is from genome assembly GCF_013823385.1 of Hyphomonas sp. Classification (GTDB taxonomy): domain Bacteria; phylum Pseudomonadota; class Alphaproteobacteria; order Caulobacterales; family Hyphomonadaceae; genus Hyphomonas. The sequence goes on along the minus strand of NZ_PNMA01000012.1, from coordinate 93,870 downwards.
GTTGAGGCGGCCATCGAGGTGATCATCAGCGACTATGAAGAAAGCGGCGACATCATGCTGCGCATCCTGGCTCAGGAAGACCGGCTGCCCGCCCTGAAGGAGCTGGCAGATTTTGGCCGTGTGCAGCATCGCCGGTGGATCTCGGAAACATTCAGCCCGCAGCTTTCGGTGATGAAGCCGGCCGCCCGGGAACTTGCCATCGACAGCCTCATGACGGCGCTCGATATCTATGTGTGGAAGGTGCTGCGGTGCGACCGTGGCCGTTCCCGCAAGGAGGTCTCGCAGGTCATGGGGCAGTTCGTGAAATCAATCCTGGCCGGGCAATGACGCCCGCCTGACACTGGAGACAGACGATGACCGGCTCGGAAAGAGAGTCGTTCCTCCTCGCGACGTTCGAAGGAGGCGGCGCCGTTGCGCCTTTTGTTACCCTTGCGCGCCAACTGATCGCGCGGGGGCATGACGTCCGTATCATGAGCGATGCCTGTAACCGCGGGGAAGTGGAGGCCGCCGGGGCGGAGTTCGTTTCCTGGAACGCGGCGCCCAGCCGTCCGGCCCGCGGGAGGGAATATGAATTCCTCGACGATTGGAATGTGGCAACGGCATTTGAGGGCTTTTGCCTGGCGGTCGAGAAAATGGTCGTCGGCCGGGCCGAGGATTTTGCCGCCGACATCCGCGCGGAACTGAAGCGGCGTCCCGCCAGCCTTGCGGTGATCAACGATATGATCCTCGGCGCCATGATGGGCTGCGAGGCCGAAGGCCAGCGTTTTGTCGTGATGTCATGCAATGTCTGTGCTTATCCCATCATTCCGGGCATTCCGCCGATGGGGCCCGGCCTTCCGCCTGCGACAAGCGACGAGGAGCGCCGCCAGCACGCGGAGATTGCCGCCGGGGCGATGAGTGTATTCGACAGTTATCTGGATACGTACAATCTCCAGCGGGCGCGTGCCGGGCTAGCCCCGCTGGAGCGTCTGACCGATCAGCTATATGCCGCTGAAAAGTTCATTCTTGCCACCTGCGAGACCTTTGACTTTGCGCCCGAGACCTTGCCGGACTTTATCGCCTATGGCGGCCCGCTGCTGGATGACAATGGCTGGAGCCATCCGTGGACCAATCCGTTCCCTGAAGATGATACGCGGCCTCTGGTTCTGGTCAGCTTCTCGACTACATTCCAGAATCAGGCAGGCCTTCTTCAAAAGGTGATGGACGCTCTGGCGCCTTTACCGGTGCGCGCGGTCGTGACGCTGGGCGGGATCATCCGCGAGGCTGAAGTGCGCCCGGCCCCAAACACTACCGTGGTGCATTCGGCCCCGCATAACCTGCTGATGAAGCAGGCTTCGCTGGTCGTGACGCATGGCGGGCACGGCACCGTAATTAAGGCGCTGATGCACGCCCTTCCGATGCTGATTATCCCGCAGGGGCGCGACCAGAATGACAGCGCCATCCGGGTTACCTGGCGCGGCGCCGGCCTGTCGCTTGATCCACAGGCGGGCACCGGGGCCATCCGCGATGCGCTTAGCCGGCTGCTCAGCGAACCGGGCTTTGCCGAGGCCGCAGCCAGCCTGGCCGGGCGCATGACAGCCGAAGCGGCAAGGCGTGATCTTGCCGGGATGGTCGAGAAAATCGCGGGCGAGGGGCGGGCGCTGCCGCCCCCGGCGATGGCTTCTCTTCGGGAACATACTATGACGGGCGGGCTCTACGAAGCGCGTCCTGGGACATCACAAGGAAACTGACCCCATGAAATACAGGATGTTTGCAGCGGGCCTCTGCCTGCTGACGGCCGCTTGCGGCCAAAAGGAAACTCTGTTTGCAGACGGCGCGCCGCAGGTGAAGGCCGTCTCGGAGATCGAGGCAGGCGCCTATATCGCCGATATTGGTGGCTGCCATGACTGCCACACGCCCGGCTGGGCACAGAATGGCGGCGCGGCGCCCGAAGACGTGCTGCTGACGGGCGTGCCGGTTGGTTTCTCCGGTCCCTGGGGCACAAGCTATGCGTCGAACCTGCGCCTCTCTGTGGAGGCCGCGACCAGGGAGGGCTGGGTGGTTGCGATGAACAATCGGGATGGGCGCCCGCCGATGCCCTGGTGGACGTTGCACCGGATGAGCCCGGAAGATCTGGGTGCTCTGTATGCTTACATTGCATCCCTGGGGCCTGCAGGCGAGCCGGCCCCGGCGCCTCTGCCGCCGGGCACTGTGCCCGAAACGCCGTTCATCTGGTTCGAGCCGGTGGGGCCTGAAGCCTTCCCGGCCGCAGCGGTCACACAATAGGGAACACCGGAAATTTTTTGCGGATTTCACAAGGGGGCGGCGTGGCCGGGCGCACCCATTTTTAGGTGATGCCCGCTGCCTTCCAGGCTTCCTTGGGCCAGCGGCGGTGTTGCCAGAACCATTGGCCGGGATGGGCGCGGACCTGGGCTTCGATGAAACCCGTGATACGCTCTACCGAGCGGCGGACATCGGCTTCCTGGTCGCCGGTGTCTTCCGGAATGAAGGGGTCATGGAACTCAATGCGGAAGCGGGCCGGGCCGGTGCGCGTGGTGGAAACCGGCACGATCGGCACCTGGTATTTCAGGGCGAGGCGGGAGGGGCCAGGCGCCGTCATGGCTTCATGGCCGAAGAAGGGGACGGCGATGCCTTCATTGAACTTCTGATCATTCATCAGCGCGATGGGCGAGCCTTTGGCGAGGGCGCGCATCAGCTCCCGCGTGCCGATGCCCTTGGGCGCGTTGACGGCGGTGCCGTAATCATGGCGCAGGTCGGCGATGCGCTTGTCGATATGCGGATTGTTCAGGGCACGGTAGGTCATCACGGCATGGGGGATGCGCTTGGTGATGGCCGCCGGCATGATTTCCCAATTGGCGAAATGGCCCGAGATGAAGACCGCGCCCTTGCCGCTGTCACGGATGCCATCGAGCACATCAAGGCCGATGATCTCGACTCGGCCGGAGGTGTAGGGATCAATCCTTGGCAGGTGGGGCAGCTCGCCCGCCGTGCGCCCGGCGCTTTCCCAGGCGGCCATCGCTGTCTGTTCTAGTTGGGTCTCGCTCCACTCCGGAAAGGCGAGGCGGAGGTTACGGCGCATCGTCTTGTGCTGGGAGAGGAGCGGGCCGATCTTTTTCACCAGCCAGCCGCCGAAATCGGACGCCTTGTCCGGTCCCAGCATCTTCATCGGGCCCCAATAGATGAGATCCCAGGCGATGGTCTCCAGCCGCCACTGCAGCCGCTGGCCGAAGCTGGCGCGGTTATCAATGTCCTTCGGGCGGACATAGGCTTTGGGGGTCTGGTCATTCATGGGCGGCGTCAGCTTTCCGTCAGCTTTTGAAGAGCGGCGCGAGCACCGCGTCAAGCGCTGCGGTATCCTCGAACATTGCGGTAACCGGCCAGGCGTGGATTTCCTGCCGCACTTCGGGCGGCAGGCGGACATGATCCTTGGTCGTGGTGACGAGGCGCGCGCCATGATCGCGGGCGAGGCTGCGCAGGAATTTGAGGTCGCCTTTGCCATAGGGGTGATGATCGGCGAAGGGCACCGCATCGGAGACTTGGCCGCCCGCCTCTGACAAGCTGTCAAAGAATTTCTGCGGCCGGCCGATCCCGGCGAAGGCGACGAGGGGCCCGCGTGGCGGGGCCTCGGCCGGGGCAAGACGGGCGCGCAGCACGGGCAGGCCGCTGGCGGCCACCTCGCGCGGCACCGGACCTTCGCCCATCAGCACGACGGCATCGGCGCGCGAGAGGCCTTCGGGCACCTTTTCCCGCAAGGGGCCCTTGGGCAGCACATGGCCGTTGCCGAAGGGCGCGCCCGCATCGATGACGATGAAGGTGAGATCTTTCTTCAACGAAGGGTTCTGGTGGCCATCATCCATGACGATCACGTCTGCGCCCGCCTCCGCCATGGCGCGGGCCGCTTCCGGGCGGTCCCGCCCGATCCAGGCCTCGCCGGTGGCCGCAAGGAGGAGGGGTTCGTCGCCCACTTCGCGATAGGTGTGGCGGGCCTCATCAACCTTCAGAGGGCCGCGCTCTCTGCCGCCATGGCCGCGTGAGAGGCTGGCGGCGCGCAGGCCGCGCGCAGTGATCCGGTTACGGATGGCTTCGGTGACAGGGGTTTTTCCCGCCCCGCCGGTGGTGAGGTTGCCGATACAGACGACCGGCACGGGCGCAGCTTCGGGAACGGCGCGCGCGAGCTTCCGGCGCAGGCCCCAGAGATAGAGCATCGAGAAGGGCGTCAGCAGAAGGCGGGTGAGCGGGGCTGCTTCGCGGGATCTCGGATCAAGGCCCGCCGACCAGAAATACGGCGCTCTCACCGCTGGCTCTCCCAGGCGCCATCATTGCCTTCCAGCAGGGGCCTCGGCACCAGCGGCAGCAGCACGCCGAGCGTCAGCAGCATCGGCTCGTCAGCTTCGGCGGCGAGCTTGGCCAGCGCGTCTTCCGGAACGGGCGGAGGTGCCTGCAGAAAGGCGTGCAGGGCGGCGGGGCCATCGACCGTGTGGACGAGGCCGCTTGCCTCAAGGCTTGCCATCAGGTCTGCGAAGTTATGCACACGCGGGCCGGTGGCAACCGGGCGGCTGAGGCGGATCGGCTCCAGCGGATTATGCCCGCCGACGCCTTCGGCATGGCCGCCGCCAAGATAGACTGCGTCCGCCAGGCGCAGCCAGGTGCCCATCTCGCCCATCGTATCGGCCAGCAGAACGCGGTCACGCTTGTCAGGCTGGACGCCCTTGGCGCGGCGCGCATGGCGCAGGCCGCGCTGTTTCAGCAGGGCTTCGATCTCGTCGCCGCGCTCGGGATGGCGCGGGGCGATGATGAGGGCGGCATCTTCATTCAGCGCAGCGGCGGCATCGAGGAAAAGTTCCTCCTCACCCGGATGAGTGGAGGCCGCCAAGAGACAGCGCCGCCCGGCGATGAAATTGGCGGCGATGCGCGTCATCTCCACCTCATTGGCGCTCGGCGGGGGCAGGGCGGATTTGAGATTGCCGGCCGCGCGCACCGGGCGCCCCAGCAGGCTTTCCAGGCGCTGGCCTGTGTCGAGGTCAGCGGCCAGGACAATGTCGAAATTTCCAACGAGCTGGCGGAAAAGCCCGCGCACCTTCTGCCAGCCTTCGGCGGATGTCTGCGTCATGCGGGCATTGACGAGCGCGGTGCGCGCGCCGGATTTGCGGGCTTCATGGATCAGGTTTGGCCAGATCTCGCCCTCGGCGAAGACGCAGAGGTCCGGCTTCCAGTGCTGGATGAAGCGGCGGGCAGCCTGGGGCGTGTCGAGCGGGGCCATGGCATGGATGGCATTATCCGGAAGGAGGGGCCCCAGAATGCGGGCGGACGTGACGGTCTGGCTGGTGAAGACCAGCATAAGGCCGGGGCGCGCGGCAATCATGCGGCGGCCGAGTTCCAGAAGCAGGCCGCTTTCCCCGACACTGGCGCCATGCAGCCAGACCAGCGGGCCGGGCCGGCGGGGCGGCAGGCGCTTGGCGTAGCGCTCATGCAGGCGCAGATAGTCTTCCTTGCCCTTGCGCGCCCGGCCGCTCAGCACGAGGCCGAGGAAGGGCGAGGCCGCATAGGTGGTGAGCCGGTAGGCGAATAACGCAGGCGTCATTCCGTCATAAGCTCCGGCCTGGCGGGTTGTACGGGATAGCCAGCGAGCCTTTCAGCCCGCAGGGTTGCCTCATCCATGCCGCGTTGCAGCGCGTCTTGCAACGCCTCGGGCGATGCCTCGCGGGGGCAATCAATCAGCGGGCCGAAGACAATGGCGCCGCGCGTGAAGGGCAGGGGGATGATGAACCGGTCCCAGCTTTTGAGGCGCGGGGCAGGCCGGGTGGAGAGGGCATAGGGCAGAACGGCGGCGCCGGTGCGCTGGGCCAGGGTGACAGCGCCCTGGCTGGCGATGCGGCGCGGGCCGCGCGGGCCGTCCGGCGTCATGCAGACATAGCCGCCCCCGCGCAGGCGGCGGCCGGCTTCGGCGATGGCGCGCATGCCGCCCTTGTCCTTGTTTGTCTTCTTCTTGTTGCCGGTCGAGCCGCGTATGACATCCAGATCGAGGTGTCTGAGGGCACGGGCGACGGCCTCGCCATCGGGCGAGAGGGAGATCATCATCGCGGCGCGGCCGCGTTTCTCCGGCCAGTGGCGCACAGCCCGGTTCCATCCCGAGGGCATCAGCAGGATGGTTTCATGCCAGCAGGCAACGATCAGGCCGGGCTGCTGGGCGGCCAGCGCGGCGCGCACCTCGGCTTCGCCCTCAATGGTCCAGCGCACCGTGCGGCCGACCAGCGCCATCCAGGCCCAGATGAGGAATCCAAGCACGGCAACAACAGGGGCAGAGCGGAAAAACGCTTTCATCGGGCGGCTTATACTGCGCTTCGCGCGCCGCGCCATTGTACAGTTCAGAAAGGCGAAAGAACCGGGAAGAACGCGGACGGAAAGGGGAATGGTGGGCGATACAAGGTTCGAACTTGTGACCCCTGCCGTGTGAAGGCAGTGCTCTACCGCTGAGCTAATCGCCCGACCGCGAGCCGGGTGGGTAATCTTGCTTCAGGAGGAGGTCAAGCACATATCGCAAGGCAGCTGCGAGATAGGCGCAGGCCGGTTTTCGTGGTTAAGTACGGAAAAGTGGACGCATAGATTGTCGGTGAAGCCATGCGGAATTGCATGATGCGAGGGCCGGGGCGTGAGTTATACTTCCTATGAGGGTAGATTGCGGTGAGCGCAGCGATTGTGCGGCAAGCCTGCAAACGGTTGCAATTAAACAGGCAATACCCCAATCAGGATTATAAGATGAACGCCAGATGAATGGTCGTTCACGATGAATATTTGTTCATCTTCGTAGTTTAAGAAAAAGTTATATAGAATTACCCTTGAGAAACCCTGCAAACATTGTCATCTACCGGACATACACAGACGGGCCGGCAAGGTCCGCGTGATGAACCTTAAGAAGGACAGGCACAGATGGCCCCTATCGGGCTGTCTCAACTTCAAGAACGATAAGATCGCCTGGAGAGAGCAGAGTGAAAGACTGGTGTGACGAAGAAGGCGCGAAGCGCCTCCGTGAAAAAATAAATTCGTATTGGGCAGAACGTGGTTACGAAGTCGATGTCGACCTCGTGGACGCAGGTTTTGTTCCCGCGATGCGGAGCGCACGCTGCGACGTACGTTCCAACATGGTCAATGGCATGCCGCGCCGCCGTGCAGCCGGTGAGGTTGGGTCTTCTCGCCCGACTTACCGTCCGCGCAACGAAGCGACGGCTTGATCCCTCAGGACTGACAAGGCTGGCAACAATTGAGAATAGTGGCCGATGACTGCATCGGGCGCGATAGTTTCGAGTGTTTCAGCCTCGTAGCCAAAGGTCACGAACAGGAAGGGCAGCCCGGCATTCCGGGCTGCCCTTTCATCTGTCCGGCTGTCGCCCACGAACAGGGCGCGCGCCGGGGTGCCGCCCGCCGCGCGGACGGCTTCGAACACATGATCCTGGTGCGGCTTGCGGTTGGTTGCCCGGTCAGCGCCGAGGATCGCGGCAAAGCGGCCGGTGAGGCCAAGCTCACCGATCAGCCGCTCGCTCAGATCCTGCCGCTTGTTGGTGCAGACGCAGAGTGTGGCGCCCGCATCCAGCAGGGCGTCCAGCGCCTCGACGCAGCCGTCAAACGGGCGCGAGCCCACGGCGATATTCTCGATATAATAGGCGATGAACCGGTCAAAGGCGGCGTCCATTTCGGGCGCGGGCAGGGTGACGCCATGGACGCCGAAGCCGCGTTCCATCATCGCGCGGGCGCCATTGCCAATGAGGGTCGCAACCGTCGGCAGGTCGACCGGGGCAAGGCCTGCATCTGACAGCACATGGTTCAGCGCGCCTAGCAGGTCGGGCGCGGTGTCAACGAGCGTGCCGTCAAGATCGAAAGCGACCGTCCAGCCCTCGAAGCTGCCCTTTTCCGCCATGCCAGACCCTCCTTCGCCCTCGCCAAGATGCGGGGTTTCGTCTAGGCGAAGGGGCAGAGGAAAGCGAGAGGGAGCCCGCACTTGACTGACAGCCGGAAACAGCGCGCCGCCGTCATCCTTGCTGCCGGCAAGGGAACCCGGATGAAGTCGCCCCTGCCCAAGGTGATGCATGCCGTGGCCGGGCGCCCGATGGTGGACTGGTCGATCGAACTGGCGCGGAAAGTCGGCGCAGAGAAGATCGTGGCGGTGGTGCATCCGTCGCAGGACGTGCTGATCGCGCATCTCACCCAGCACCATCCGGATATTGCCATTGCCTATCAGGACCCGCCGCAGGGAACCGGCCATGCCGTGCGTTGCGCGGAAGGGGCGCTGGCAGGCTTCGAGGGCGATCTTGCCGTGCTCTATGGCGACAGTCCGCTGGTGCCGGCAGGGACAATCGAGGACCTTTTCGGGACACTTTCGGACACTACAGGTCTCGGAGTGCTCGGCTTTGAGGCCGAGGAGCCCGGCCTCTATGGCCGCCTGATCACGTCGGAGGATGGCAGCCTGGAGGCCATCGTGGAAGCGCGGGAAGCCACGCCGCACCAGCTCAGGGTGCGCCTCTGCAACTCAGGCGTCATGGCAGGCCGCGCCAAGGACATGTTCCGCCTGCTGGCGAACGTCACCAACGCCAATGCCAAGGGCGAGTATTACCTGACCGATCTTGTCGGCCTTGCGCGCGCTGAAGGCATCCGCTGCGCTGTGGCGGTCTCGGGCGAGGATGATCTGATCGGTTGCGATTCCAAGGCAGACCTCGCCGAGGCTGAAGCGATCTTCCAGCGCAGGCGCCGCCGCGCGCTGATGGAGGCGGGTGTCACGATGGTCGCGCCGGAAACCGTGTTTGTCTCTCATGACACCGAGATCGGCCCGGATGCCGTGATCGAGCCGAATGTGGTGTTCGGCCCCGGCGTGAAGGTGGCGGGCGGGGCGCAGATCCGCGCGTTCAGCCATCTGGAAGGCGCCGTTGTGGGCGAAGGTTGCAGCGTTGGCCCCTATGCGCGCCTGCGGCCGGGCACCGTGCTGGGCAGAGGCGTCCATATCGGCAATTTCGTCGAGACCAAGAACACCGCCATGGGCGAGGGCGCCAAGGCCAATCACCTGGCTTATCTGGGCGACGGGGCCATCGGCGCGGGCGCCAATATCGGCGCGGGCACGATCTTCTGCAATTATGACGGCTATCTCAAACACCAGACCGATGTGGGCGAGGGGGCGTTTGTCGGCTCCAACTCTTCCCTCGTGGCGCCGGTGCGCGTTGGCAATGGCGCCTATGTCGGCTCCGGCAGCGTGATCACCAAGGATGTGCCGGATGATGCGCTTGCCGTGGGCCGGGGGCAGCAGGTCACCCGCGAGGGCTGGGCGAAGGATTACCGGGCGAAGAAAGCCGCCGAAAAGGCCGCCCGCAGCGCAGGCAAGGACAAGAAAGGCTGATAGGCCCGACATGGCTAGCGAGACCGAAAAACAGAACGCCGCCGCCGCCGCGATGGACTTTGTTGAGGAGGGCATGACCATTGGCCTCGGCACCGGATCCACGGCGAAGTTTTTCATCGAGATGCTGGCCGACGAGATCGCCGACGGGCTGATCGTGCGCTGTATCGAGACCAGCCTTCAGACACGCGACCTCGCCCGCAGCCTCGGCATTCCGCTGATCCCGTTCGAGCAGGTGGACCGCATTCACCTCACCGTGGACGGCGCCGATGAAGTCGGCCCCGGCGGCGTGCTGATCAAGGGCGGCGGGGCGGCGCTGCTGCGCGAGAAGATCATCGCCAACGCGTCGGATCACATGGTTGTGATCGCCGACAGTTCCAAGGAGGTGCCCCATATCGGGGCGTTTCCGCTGGCTGTGGAAGTGACGCCCTTCGGCTATACGATCACGGCCAAGAAGGTGCATGACGCGCTGGTGGCGTCCGGGGTCGAACGCCCGCGCATCGAGCTGCGCAAGCTGCCCGGCAGCCATGACCTGCTGGTCACCGATGGCGGCAACTACATCTTCGACTGCCATTGCGGGCGCATTCCAGACCCCGCCAAGACCGGCGCCTATCTCTCCGGCGTGCCGGGCGTTGTGGAGCATGGCCTCTTCATCGGCATCGCCCGCACGGTGATCATCGGCGAGGAAAATGGCGCCCATATCATTGAATACTGAGGCGGGCGCCTCACATCTGCTGCCGGAAAAACATTAGAAATCCAAGGAATATCCCATGACCGATGCCGCCTATGACTATGACCTGTTCGTGATCGGCGGCGGATCGGGGGGCGTGCGCGCCGGAAGGATTGCGGCGCAGGCGGGCGCGAAGGTGGGCCTTGCCGAGGAATACCGGATGGGGGGCACCTGCGTGGTGCGCGGCTGCGTGCCGAAGAAGTTCATGGTGTATTCCAGCAAGTACGGAAAGGACATCGAACTTTCTGCCGGATACGGATGGTCTGTGGGCGAGGTGTCCTATGATCACGGGAAATTCATGGTGGGCCTGCATGCCGAGGTGGACCGGCTGTCGGCGATCTATGACCGCAACCTGAAGAATGCCGGGGTCGATGTGTTTGATGACCGCGCTGAGTTCGTGGACCAGCATACGCTGCGCCTGAAGAGTTCCGGCAAGACGATTACCGCGAAGAAAATCTTGATTGCTGTGGGCGGGCGGCCCTGGCTTCCGTCTGCGGAGGAACTTCCCGGGGTCGAGCATGTGATCGATTCCAATGGCGTGTTCGAATTGACCGAGCTTCCAAAACGCATGGTGATTGCTGGCGGGGGATATATCGCGGTCGAGTTTGCGCATGTGTTTGCCGGGCTCGGTACGGAAGTTTGCCTAGTCTATCGCGGCGACACCGTGCTGCGCGGCTTTGACGACGAGATCCGCCTGGCCGTGCATGAGGGCCTGAAAGAAGATGGCGTGCGCGTGGTGACGAAATGCGTGTTCAAATCCATCGAGAAGACTGACGCCGGCCTCAAGGTGACGCTGAGCAGCGGCACCGAGATCGAGACCGATGTTGTGCTGATGGCCGTGGGCCGCCGGGCGAATACGGAAGGTCTCGGCTGTGACAAGGCGGGCGTGAAGCTGGCCGAGAATGGCGATGTGATCGTTGATGAATGGTCGCGCACCAGCGCTGAAAACATCTGGGCGGTTGGGGATGTGACCGGCCGCGTGGCGCTGACGCCTGTGGCGATCCGCGAAGGCCATGCCTTTGCCGATACCGAATTTGGCGGCAAGCCCTGGAAAATGGATCACGAGAATATTCCGACGGCGGTGTTTACCCAGCCCGAAGTCGGCACCGTGGGCATCTCTGAAGCAGAAGCGCGCAAGACCTATGGCGAGATCGACATCTACAAGACGAAGTTCCGCCCGATGAAGAACATGCTGAACGGCGACCAGACGCGCACCTTCATGAAGCTCGTCGTGCGCGCGTCCGACCAGCGCGTGCTCGGCGTGCATGTGGTGGGCGATGACGCCGCCGAGATGATCCAGACCGCCGCGATTGCCGTGAAGATGGGCGCGACGAAACAGGACTTTGACCGCACCTGCGCGCTCCATCCGTCTGCGGCCGAGGAACTCGTCACGATGCGGACAAAATGGGTGCCTGAGGGCGTTTAGGCCCTCAAAGCCCTTCTCCCTTGGGAGAAGGGTTGGGATGAGGGGGCTTCACTTCAGATGGAGTGAGAAGTTGAGGGGGCGTCCTCCCTCACCCCCAACCCCTTGCTCGGGAAATCGCAGTGCGATTTCTGATCCTCGCAAGCCCGCGGGAGAGGGGGCTTTATCAGTGCCCCGTCTTCCCTTCATTCAGTCCACGGATTTCCAGCGCGACCTGTTTCAGGCTTTCGCGGATGGGCTTGAGGCCGCCGCCGCGCCCGGCATGGATCACCAGCTGGCGCCAGGCGGGCTGGCCTTCCTGCGGGGCCTTGACGGCGAAATGCGCTGAGCGGGGCAGGGCGGCGGTGAGCAGCGCCTTTGACAGCGGGAAGCCGGCAATCTCGTCGAACACGCCATTGCGCGCATCGGCCTCGAAGGTTGACTGCTCATTGCGGTTCACGGCGTTGAAGAGGATGCCGAGCTGCGGGCGCTTGCTCTCTTCCACCTGGTTGCGGATCACCTGCGCCAGGAGGCGCACCCCGCGCAGCGAGTAGATATCCGCATGCATCGGCGCGATCACCCGGTCGGCCGCTTCCAGCGCGCAGCGCGTCAGGAAGGTGGCGTTGGGGTTGGTGTCGAACACGATGAGGTCATACTCGCTGCGGTAATGCTCCACGCAGCGCAGGAAATGCTGTTTCACGGCGGCGAGCGAGTCCGGGTCGCCGGAGAAGGCGTATTTGGAAATCTCGAACTGGCCGGAGATGATGTCGAACCGTCCCGGCGGCCCATCGACCCCCAGAATGGGATGTACGAACTGATCGCGTGGAGCAGGCGTGAAGGGCTGGATCGTCAGGCCCAGCCAGTTTTCCGCCGGAGACGCAGCGTCGCGCGCATGCAGGCGCGAGCGCTCGAAGAGGGAGATGACAGAGCGGTCCTGCGCGGAGGAGGCGTCGGCCAGATCCATCGGATAGAAAGTCTGGGTGAGGTTATATTGCGGGTCGAGGTCGATCAGCAGCACGCGGCCGCCAAAGGCCTCCTGCCAGGCGCCGAACACCTGCGCGGTGACGGTAGTTTTGCCCACGCCGCCCTTGAGGTTCATCACCGCGATGACCGGGCATTTCTTCCGGTAGGCTTCCTGGGTTTCCGCGACGAGCTGGTCGAGCCCATCCGGCATGGCGGAGGAGAGGCGCAGGTGCGGCTGGACTTCCTGCTTGAAGAAGCCGTTGAGGCGCGCCTTGTCGACCTGGTAGGGGATGAGTTTCAGGCCCATCGCCTTGGCCGCCTCGACATCCTGGCGCACGCGGCGCGAGCGCACGCCCTCGGCCGACACCAGCACGATGATGGCGAAGGCGCGGTCGATGGCGGCGTCGGCTTCCGCGCGGGAGGTGTCCTCGCCGGGGTAAAATACCGTTACGGAAGCGGCCCGCAGCGCCTCATGCAAAGCGAGCAGGGCGTCCGGGTCTTTGCCCGAATGGCTGATATACACGTGCGACATGTGGCCCCGCGGCTCGTGAATCTTCTGTATGAACCGGCCTTTTAACGGCCTGGCCCGCGATTCCGCCATCTTCTTGCAGTGAAATTATGGTGAAACTTGAGCAATGGGCGCTCATATGTTTTATCGCGGCGAAACTGAGTGAGACCCGAGCAATGACCTGGCACCCTTCCGACTGGCGTAACCTGCCTGCCAAGCACATCCCGCAGGACTATCCTGACGCGGCCGCCCTGGCAGCTGTTGAAAACCGCCTCCGGAGCTTTCCGCCGCTGGTTTTTGCCGGCGAGGCCCGGCGCCTGAAGACGCGGCTGGCCGATGTGGCCGCCGGCAAGGCGTTCCTGCTGCAGGGCGGGGACTGCGCCGAAAGCTTCAAGGAATTCCACCCGGACAACATCCGCGACACGTTCCGCGTGATCCTGCAGATGGCTGTGGTGCTGACCTTTGCCGCCGCCAAGCCGGTGGTGAAGGTGGGCCGGATTGCCGGCCAGTTCGGCAAGCCGCGCTCCGAGCCGACCGAGACGATCGACGGCGTGACGCTGCCCTCCTACCGGGGCGACAATATCAACGGCATGGAATTCACCCCTGAGTCCCGTATTCCGGACCCAGAGCGCCTGATCCAGGCCTATTCGCAATCGGCCGCCACGCTGAACCTGCTGCGCGCCTTCAGCCAGGGCGGCTATGCCAGCCTCGCCAATGTCCAGCGCTGGATGCTCGGCTTCGTGGACCGTTCCTCGCAGGGCGAACGCTACCAGAAGCTGGCTGACCAGATCTCTGCCTCGCTGCGCTTCATGGAAGCGGTTGGCCTTAACGCCGAAAGCGTCCCGCAGATGTCGCAGGTGGAGTTCTACACCAGCCATGAGGCGCTGCTGCTGGGCTATGAGGAAGCGATGACCCGCATCGATTCCACCAGCGGCGATTGGTATGACACCTCCGCCCACATGCTGTGGATCGGCCACCGCACACGGCAGGTGGACCATGCGCATGTCAATTTCTGCAAGGGCGTGAAAAACCCGATCGGCATCAAATGCGGCCCCGGCATGGAAACCGACGAGCTGCTCCGCCTGATCGACACGCTGAACCCGAAGGACGAGCCTGGCCGTATCACGCTGATCTCGCGCTTCGGCTCGGAAGGCGTGAAGGCCGGCCTGCCGCCGCTTGCCCGCGCGGTGAAGAAATCCGGCCGCACCGTCGTCTGGTCGTGCGATCCGATGCACGGCAACACGCTGAAGACCGGCACCGGCTTCAAGACACGGCCTGTGGACCGCGTTCTCTCCGAAGTGCGCCAGTTCATCGATGTGCTGTCGGCCGAGGGCTGCTATCCGGGCGGGGTGCATTTCGAGATGACCGGCCAGAACGTCACCGAGTGCATCGGCGGCGCGCAGGCGATCTCGGAAGAAGACCTCTCCAGCCGCTACCACACCCATTGCGACCCCCGCCTGAATGGCGAACAGGCGCTGGAACTGGCCTTCCTCATCGCCGAGAAACTCCAGGCCGCCGAAGCCGACGCCGCCGGCGCGCGCAAGGCGGGATAGGGTTTTACTTATAGGTTGAACCCTCTTAGGCTCCCGGAAGGCAACTTCCGGGAGTTTTTACATGGTCCGCACCTTGCTGCTGGCGAGCGTCTTCTCCCTAGCGGGGTGCGAATCGACTGCCCCTGCGTCCGGAGCGGACTTAGCCATTGCTAGTGCCCAGCAGCCATATTCTGTGTCGCAAAAGATGCAGGAGGCGCGGTCCTTTCTATATGCCCACGCAGAAAGCTTCCTGGCTAATCCTACGGCTCCCAGCTTTGGATCGGGCTACGCACAGGCTGTTACCCTCATGGGCCGGGAAGATCTGATGGCGCTGATCCCGCCTGACGACCTTTATCACCGGAAACAGGATTGCTTCGACGATCTGCGGCCCGCATTGCCCGAGATCCGCGAAGTCGCGGAAAGCCATACGCTGGTCATCCTGAATGAGAGCCATTCCCGACCGCAGCATCGCGCCTTCATCGGCGAGGTGGTGGAGATGTTGCGGGCTGACGGGTTCACCCACTATGCCGCTGAAACATTGAGCGTTGAGGGCGCTCAGCAGCTCGAAGGCCCCGCGAAGGTGGGGCAGGGCTGGTATATTCAGGATCCGATATTCGCGCGCATGCTGGAACACATCCGGGCGTCCGGCATGGTTCTCGTCGCCTATGAGGAAACAGAGGAGCAGCGCCTGAAGGACGAGGGCGCAACGATTGAGGAAATCGTTGCGGTTCGGGAAGAGGCGCAAGCCCAGAACCTGATTGATGCTGTGCTGGGGCATGCTCCGGAGACGCGGATGGTTATCCATGTCGGCTACGGACATATCGAGGAGTTCAAAAACAGCGACACTGCGATGATGGTTACGCGACTGAAAGAGAAGACAGGCATTGATCCGTTCACGATTGACCTGACATATTGTGGTTCCGTCAGTGGGGAACCTCAGATCACTTCCCTAATCAATGGTCGCCCCGCCAGAGAATTTGGAGGGACGGATATGGCCGTCAGGCTCAAGGAAGCGATCTACACAGCCAACCGCCCTGATTATCGCCGCACAGCAGACACTCAGGATATTGCCGTGCCAGCAGAACTCCGTCCCGCAGAAGGTCTGGCGATCATCGAGGCCCGCCTAATGGGGCAGGGCGACGAAGTGATCCCTATGGACCGCCTTCTGCTGCGTCCCGATGAGGAAATCCCGCTGATACTCCCGCCAGGTGACTATTCCGTGGCCGCATTCAATGGTGAAGGGCTGGTAGCAGGCCCGGTCAGGATTTCCGTCTCGCCCTGATTTTTTAATACCCCCTCGCATCCAAATCGCCCCGCCGCTGCATCCAAGCCTCAGCAAGAGGAGCGCGCGGGATGGATGAGCTGATCCGGACATTGATCGAGACGGGGCTGCTGGCGGGGTTTGGCCTCCTCGGGGCGGTGGTGTTCCGCAGGGATTTCCGCTGGAAATGGCTCGCGGCTGCGCTAGCGCTCAACCTTGCCTATCAGGCGCTGCTGACGCGCGGCTTCTGGACCATTCCAGACCCGTTCACCGGCGCGGACTGGAACTGGGCCGGCAAGCTGGCGGCGATTGCCGGCACGCTGATCGTCATGTCTCTGCCCGCCTTCGGCTGGAAGCGTTGCGGCATGACGCTGGACCAGGGCCCGCGCTGGGGCGGGGCGCTGGTGATGTTCGTTGCGCTCGCCGGGCTGTTCTTCTGGCTCGCCCTCGGCAGCGCCGACGGGAAGCCGGACGGCCTGGAAACCATCGCCTTCCAGTGGACCATGCCGGGGCTTGACGAGGAACTCTTCTATCGCGGCACGCTGCTGCTCGCCCTCAATGAAGCCTTCCGTGGGAGGATC
The DNA here is from genome assembly GCF_013823385.1 of Hyphomonas sp. Classification (GTDB taxonomy): domain Bacteria; phylum Pseudomonadota; class Alphaproteobacteria; order Caulobacterales; family Hyphomonadaceae; genus Hyphomonas. The sequence continues at coordinate 77,517 of NZ_PNMA01000012.1, read as the reverse complement.
AGTATTGCGGGCGCGCCGATCGGCTATGGCGGCGTGCTGACCAGCCTTCTCTTCGGTATCACCCATGCGTTGAGCTACAAGGCCGGCGCGGTCGATTTCGACCTGATGACCTTCGCGATGACCGGCCTGCCGGCCTTCCTGCTGCTCTGGCTGCGCGAGCGCACCGGCAGCCTCGTTCTGCCGGTCATCGCCCACAATATCGCCAACGGCGCTTCGACCCTCTTTTGAGCGCCCTAGAGCCCGTAGGTCTCGATCAGCTTTTCGGCGAAGGCTTGCGCGCGTTCGTCCTTTGAGGCCTTGGCCGCCTCATCGTCCCGCATTGTCTTCTGGGCATTGAGGAGGATCATCGCAGTTTCATCATCCGCATTCGGAAAGATGGAGAGGCGGCCCCGGTCTCGGCGATAGACGGCGGTGACCGTGCCGCTTGTTTCGCCGATGACGCTGAAGCCGCCCATTTCGCTGGCGAGCTTTGTCTGCTCGGCGCGTTCAGCGGCAAGATTGGCGGCGCTGTCCCAGGTCTGGATGCCCGCGCTGAAAATCTGGGTGCCGCCTGCGTCTGTCCAGATACAGCGGGTTTCGGACGCTGTGGTTTCCAGCACGCCCTCTCCCGGAATGCCAAGGGCTGCGAGTTCTTCGGCCGGCAGCCAGGCGCAGGGATCGGCATTCGCGGCGGCGGCCCATTTGTCCCAGTTGAAACCGCTGGATGTGGCAACCGGCGCGGCAGGCTCTCCAGGCTCGGCCGCCACCGGGGCGGCCTCAGGCGTGGCAGGGGCGTCGACGGGCGCAGCCGGTTCGCCGCCACAGGCAGATGCAGCCGCGAGCAGGACGAGCGCAGGCAGGATTTTCAGTGCCTTCATGGGGTCACTCCTTCAGATAGCCCTTCTTGCCGGGCAGGATGAGAATATCGACACGCCGGTTTTCCGCGCGGCCTTCTTCGGTCGCATTGTCCGCCACCGGACGGCTGGCGCCATAGCCCTTGATGGTCACGTCTTGAGGCACAGGAGAGATCTTTCCGGAAAGATTGGCCCAGACAGACTTGGCGCGATTTTCCGAAAGCGTCTGGTTCGATGCGGCCGAGCCGGTGGAATCGGTGTGGCCTTCGACGGTCACGCGGATATCGGCGCCATAACTCTCCAGCTGCGCGGCAAGACCGCTGAGGGCGGCTTCTGCCTCCGGCTTGATCTCGAATTTGCCGACATCAAACAGCAGGGCGCTGTCAAGCGAGAGGCGGATTTCCGCGCCAACGGCGGCGATGGCGTCAATGTCTGCGCCGGCATGATTGCCGCCACAGGCATTGCTGGCATTGGTCAGCCGGACGAAGGGAAACTTGTCGCCCTTGCTGACGAAGGGGCCGATATCGACATCCGAGCGCGCCCCTTCGATCTCGCCTACTTCGATCCAGTTTTCCCCATCAGAAGAGATGGCTAGCGTCGTTTTCTCGACCACCGGGCCGATCTCGAAAATATAGAGATCAATGCCATCGACATCGATAAGGATATTGTCCGTAAACTGTGTAACCAGTTCGCCGTTGCAGCCGAGGGAAATGAAATCGGCGCTATAGGTGTTGCGGTAGTTGGGAGCGCCCAGCGCGCTGCCGGGGAAATCGAATGGCGCCTTGGAGGGCTTCTCGCCCGGCGTGAAACTGACCACCCGGTCGGCAAAGGAGAACTCGCCGAGCGGGAGGCAGATTTCCCGCTTGCCGCTGCCATAGACGAGGCCTGGACAATCGGCCGTCTGACGGCCCTTGCCGGGCGCGTCCCGATCCAGTTTTGGGGGCGGCGCGCCGAGGGTCTTGGGCAGGAGGAGGCGGATGTCCGCCTCGGTGATGCGGCCCTCGCCGCTGCCCTTGATCAGGGCGTTGAGTTCTGCGTGCGTTGCGGTGAAGCGCCCATCTGACTGGGCCTTCAAAAGGGCGTCCAGTTCTTCTTTCGTCATGGTGAAGCTGCCGCCCATGCTCTCAACAAGATGGTGCAGGGTCGGGCCGGTCAGCTCCAGAACGGGGCCGTTGCGGGCCAGGTCCAGCGCTTTCTGCGCGCCGGGCGTGGCGGCTACCAGCCCATCCCGCGTGGCCCGGAGGGCATCAACGCCGGATGCGGCCTCCTCGTCTGCGGCCACTTCTCCTGCCATGTCCATCTGCTCTGCCAGCGGGCTGAGATCGAGGGTTGGATAGGCTTCCTGAAGCTGCTCGAACGTTCCTGCCGTGGCGCCTGCCTGCCCATCCTCAGTGAACGAATAGAGCGCGACACGGCCATTCTCGCGTGCTTCGACCCAGTAGACGCGGCCCTCCAGATCGGTCACCGGGATCGCCGTTTCCGGCAGGCCTTCGGGCCGCACGAATGCCGTGCTGGCGGCGCTGTCTGAGGATGGTGCGGGCGCGGCGGCATCCTGAGGCGTTTCAGAAGCCTCCGGTGGCGTGGTCTCGCTGCCGCCGCAGGCCATCAGGGTGAGGAGACCGGCGGCGGCCAGCCATGTCTTGAGTTTCGGCATCAGTTCGTCCTCTGATAGCTGGCCCTGATGGTCCGGTAGAACATCTCGCCTTCCGTGGTGCGCCACATCGGATTGTTGTTATGCTCGGCCTCGCACCGGCCAAGCTCATCGAGGATGCCGGTCATCTTGTCATTGAACTCGGCCCATTTGGCGTCATAGGCATCCTTGGTGCCCTGGAAGCTTTTCTGGATTTCGGCCTTCTGCTGGGCCCAGGACATTTCGACAAACTGGTGCGGCTTGGGCACGGTGTCGCCCATGGTAATGGCCGTGCTGACGAAATCTGCGGTGCTCATATAGATGATCCGCAGGCGTTCATAATTGAGGAGGAGTTCGTCCAGCTCCCGGAACGGCTCGCGATAGCAGGCTTCGCACGCATCATAATTGTCCCAGGCCGCGCTCATCTCCTCGTCAAACTCGTTTTCGACCGCCGGGGGGCGGCAGGTCAGCGGCATGGGCGGCAGGTTTGACGGGTCAGGCTCCATCTCGCGGTCGGACTCGACCAGCATCCGCAGGCGCTCGATCTCGGCGCGGTTGGCCGATGCCTGGCGGTTGAGTTCATTGATGCGCGCTTCGGCTTCGGCCAGGCGATCGGTGTAGCCCTCATCGACGGGCGCAGGCTCCGGATCGCTGCCGGGCACTTCTTCGCCGGGCGCGGCGTCATCCTTGGGTGCGTTGCCGGGATCGAAATCTTCCGGTTTCAGCTCAATGGGGCGGCCTGAACTTGTGGTCGCTTCGCCGGTGAAGGGGTTCGGGGGCCCCGCCTTCGGCTTGTCCTCCGGCTTGCCGGCGGTTGCGTCCTTGTCCTTGTCGCGCGGCACGTCCGGCAAAGGCTTGTCGACATCGAAGGGGTTGGGCACCTCGTCCGGCTTGCCGGTATCAAACGGGTTTGGCACGCCGGTATCCGGGGGGGCTTCCTCACCTTGCGCATAGGCCGGGGCAGGGGCATTCACCTCCGCCATCGTCAGCCCACCAATCAACAGGATGGCCGCGGCGCCAGTCTTGTTGCGCCGCATCAGCATGATGGCCAGAAACACCGCGATCAACGCCAGCAGCCCCGCAATCACATAAATAATGGGGGATGTGCCACCCCCTGCTGCGCCTGCCGGCCTCCCTGTTCCAGCGGCTCTGGCGATCTCGGGATTGGAGTAGACGCGCGCCATGCTGGGCGCGGCGGGCGCGCCTTGCCAGAATACCACCGTCGCACGCGCCGGCGCGCCATCCGGCGAGGTCAGCTGGATGCCGACATCGCCATAAGCGCGGCCTTCGAACACAAAGCTGCCGTCGCTGCCAGTGGATCCGGACTGGACGGCCTTGCCCCAATTGTGACGGTGCAGCGTAATATCCAGCGGCCGGGCACGCGCCGCAGCAATCACCTGCACGGAGAAGGGCGCCGATACATTGGTGCCGCGCACATAATACCGCGCCGGACTATCCCCCACCGTCATTTCAACGGCAGCAAACCGCCCTTCCTTGCCCGGACGTTCCGCATAATCCAGCTTTATGGCTTTTATCTCGTCGCCGGGCGGCGTGGCCGGTTCGGCCCAGGCAACAGCGGCGAGCATGAGGCCTGCAAGCAGGCCCATCAGCAAACGTCCAAACGGCATCGGTTAAATCCCCTTATCGAGCCGGAACTGTCTGAATTGCGCAGAACCTGTCGCAGGGCGCCCCGCGGATCAAGCCCCAAATCCGGAGGCGTTGGCTAACGGCTGCTAACCCTTGCCCGCATTGTGTAGTGTTTGCTCCGCATCCGGCCGGCGCGGGCGAATTGAAATTCCCGGCCCGGCCGAGGATTCCTGAAGCATAAATTTCATTGTCCGGACGGCTTGCCCTCTCCTCCTCTTTCGGGCATCACGCCCGGCTGCTCAGAAATCAGGCAGAGGCCTGGACAAGATCAAAGGGAGGGCAGTCATGGCGGCGACGTCGCGCCTGCCCGCCTGGGCGCGGGCAAAGGATATTGCGGATCTGATCCGGCTGTCGGTGCCCATCGCCGTCAGCCGCATGGCCATGATGCTCATGGGCCTGACAGACGCCATCGTGCTCGGCCAGTATGCGCCGGGCGAGCTTGCCTATGTGCTCTCGGCCTGGCTGCCGATCGGCGTGTCGCTGGGCTTCGGCATTGGCATCCTGCTGGGTGTTCAGGTGCTCACCTCCGAAATGCTGGGAACGGGCCGGGCGGCCGGGTCTGGCCGGATCTTCCGGCGCGGCCTCTGGTGGGCGGTCCTCATGGGCGTGGTGCTGACGGCGGCGCTGGTGCCGTTCGCCGATCCCTTCTTCCACTGGGTCTTCGTCACCATCGCGCCCGCCAGCGAGGAGGCCGCCGCAACCGCTTCGCCCGAAGTAGTCGCCGCCGCTACCGCGTCGGTCACGCGCATCCTCGCCCTCGGCCTGGCCGGTCACATGATCGCGCAGGCCTGCTCCTATTATCTGGAGGCGCTGCGCCGGCCGCTGCTCGTCACCATCGTGATGTATGCCGGTGTGGCGATCAACCTTGTGGCCAACCTGGCGCTGGTCGCCGGCTGGTGGGGCTTCCCGCAGATGGGGGCCGAGGGCGTTGCCTGGGCCACCAGCATCACGCGCTGGCTGATCGCGATTGTCATGCTGATCTTTGTCGCCGCGCTTACCCCCGGCTTCCGCCGCTCGCCGGAGGCAGAGCCGGGCGAAGCGCGCCGCCAGCTCTCGGTCGGCTCGGGCACCGCCATTTCCAACATCGCCGAATGGGGCGGCTTCAACGTCACCTTCATCATCGCCACCTGGGTCTCCATCGCGGCGAACGCCGTCTATGGCTATTCGGTGCAGGTGATGGGCGTGTGCTTCATGTTCTATCTCGGCATCGCCACGGCCACCTCGGTGCGCGTGGCGGAGGCCATCGGCCGGGGCAATCCGGAAGAGGTGCGCAATGCCGGCCGGCTGGGCGTCGTCGCCACGATGGTGATGGGCGTTGTCCTCGGCGTTCTGCTGGTCAGCCTCGCCGGGCCGATCTCCCGGCTGCTGGTAAGGGAAGATGCCGTTCTCGGCGGCATCGCGATTGCCCCGGCGATTGCCGCGCTGCTGTGGCTGGCGGCAGCGGCCACGGTGTTTGACGGGCTGCAGGCAACGGCCTCCTTTGCGCTGCGCGCGCAGGGCATGGTCTGGCTGCCCAGCGCCATCCATCTTGGCTCATTCTTCGTGGTGATGATCCCGGTCTGCTACTGGCTGGCCATCCCGCTCGGGCGCGGCGCGGCAGGTGTGCTGGAGGGGGCGTTCATCGGCGTCTTCGCGGCCGGCACGGCGCAGCTCATCCTGCTGGAATGGAAAGCGGCGCGCCCCGGTGTGGAACGCGCCGCCTGATCCGGAAAGGCCCCCTTGGGAGCCAGAACCTTAGATGTCTTTCAGAGCCGATGCCGGTTTGAAAGCAAGAGAGGTTTTCTCGGGGATCTTGATGGTTTCCTTGGTTGCCGGGTTGCGGCCTTCGCGCGCATTCCGGGTCTTGGCCGAGAAAGTGCCAAAGCCGGCAATTGCAACCTGCTGGCGTGACTTCACTGCCGAAGCGACGGTGTCAAAAAGAGCGTCGACGGCTTTGCCAGCGTCGCTTTGCGACAGGCCGGAAGCTGCTGCCACCGCTTTGGTCAGTTCACCCTTGTTCATAGGGGTTCTCCTCTAGGTTAAATGACGTTTGCACGCCATTGGGCCGACTTACCCACGATTCGTAGCCCGTGAATATGCCGAGCGCCCTATAAACACGGGCTAAACGCCGAGAATCCAGCCCTCTTCTTCGGTGATGTGCCGGTTTTGTTCAGGGGAAAATGATTTGCCTGTGGAAAAAGCCGCGCTGAGGAGGCCTTTTTCGTCCAGATCAGCGTAGTGGCGGGCGATTCCGCGCACCTGGGCCTCGTCGGCAACCTCGCCTTTTTCTGGTTTGGCCTTGATCAGGGAGGGGTAAACCTCCGCCATCACCACATCGATTCCCTCGAGCGCCTCTGCGGTAAGGGGCTCTGTGCCCAGCTCGAAGGGCCACACCCGGGATGTGGGCCAGGCCTGCCGCAGGGCGTGCACATGCGGGATGCCGGTCAGCGTCTGGCTGCCCACCGAGCCGGTATAGGCCAGCTGCCAGACAGACTTCGGCTGGCCGATCTTTTTCTCCTTAAGGTGGTTCTCGCAGATCCGGTATTCCGGCAGAGCGCCGCCGTCATAATCGGGCCGGGTGGCCGAGAGAGTGGAGACGACATCGCGGGCCGGCGCGCCCCAGAACGGGAAGGCGCCCTTGGAGATCGCATAGTTGAGGCCCGCCGCGATGGCGTAGCGGGCGTTGGAATTGTCCGGCTTGTCCTTCAGCTTGCTGGCGAGGTGGGCATGGGTTGCCTGCCAGGGTGCCTGCTTAGACGTATCCAGGCCGAGGGCCGCCGCCGTGCCCGCCGGGAAGCCCAGCGCGAAGTCGAAGCCGATCAGGATCTTGTCGCCGCGCTTGGTCAGCTTGGCCACCATATCCTCGAGAAAGGCGCGGGCCTTCAGGCGCGTGTCGATGTTCACACCGCGATATTGCAGTTTGAGACGCGCATCCTTCGCCAGGATGCCGATCCAGATCGAATTGGCGCCGAGCGACGGCTTGGCCGCCGCGCTCCAGTCAACCATGATGTAGGCGTCAAAAAGAGCAGCCATAGTGTCCAGTCCAAGTAAAAAACCTGGTTGGCATATGACTCGCAAGTCAATCACCCACAAGGCCAAACCCTTGTTGGTGTGCGCTGTGTCAGAGGTGTGAAGCGGATAGGCTCTCCGCTTCACGTTCTCTGATTTGAGGCTATTTGATTTTGGAAGCTGCGGCCTGCGCGGTTTTGCGGATCGCTTCGGTCAGCATTTCAGCAGCGGCTTCTGGATTGGATGCCAGCTCTTCAAATGAAGTAAAGCCAAGCGACTCGTCGTGAAGAATGAATGTGGTTCCTTTGCGGAATTGCTTGGGGCCGTAGCCGACGCCGTCATTCGCCAGAACTTTGGAATCTGTTGCTGACACAAGATTGAGATCGATGCCGACAACTGGAACCCAGAGTTTGGATTGGGCTGCCGAATATCCCCATCCCATTACAACATCGAGATATGCGTCTGCGCCCTTGGGAGCGCCTTCAAAGGATTTGTAAGGAATTTTGATGGATGCCCCGGCCAGGGAGTTCTTCGGGCGAGGGCCGAAATCTTCCACACTGACTTCAAAGCCGGCCCCGCTGAGTTCGGAAGCGAAAACTTCCTCCAGCAGCTTTTCAGCATCGAAATTGGCACTCGAGAGTGCAGCATCCAGTTTGGTCGCGCGATCCTCAGCGACAGCTGCAGCAGCGATCCCACCGATTGCACCGAATGCTGCGCTGGCGCCCGCTCCGCCATAAGCGCTCGGGCGGTCATAAGCCATGTCCTTGCTGATCGCGATGGACGTGATCGGCGTTGCCGCCCTGTCAAATTTGACCGGTTCAAAAGCAGATACGCAGGCAGAAAGAGATAATGCTGCAAAGAGAGCAGTTAGTCTGGTAAGCATGTAATGGTTTCCCCAGTAGGTCGATATGTCATCGACCTCTGATCGCTACCATAAAATCAAATCTTTACAAGCATCTTGCCGGTGTTTGCGCCGGTGAAGAGGCCGAGGAAGGCGTCGGGCGCTTTCTCGATCCCGTTCATCACGGTTTCCTCATATTTCATTTTCCCGCCGGCAATCCATTTGGCCATGTCGGCGTGGAAGGCGGGCGTCATATCCGCATGTGACGAGACGATAAAGCCCTGAAGCTTCAGCTGCTTGCCAACAGCCTGGATGATGTTGTGCGGGCCTTCGGGTTTGCCGGTCTCGTTATACTGCGCGATCATCCCGCAAAGGGCGAGGCGTGCGAAGGGGCGGGCTGCCTCGATCGCGGCGGTCAGATGGTCGCCGCCGACATTGTCGAAATAGACGTCGATGCCCTTGGGAGCCGCCGCCTTCAGCGCGGCGGTGAGGCCCTCAAAGCCCTGCGCCTGCTTGTAGTCGATCACATGATCGGCGCCGAGGGATTTGACGAAGGCGCACTTCTCCGCCCCGCCGGCAGAGCCGATGACGGTGCACCCCTTGATCTTGGCGATCTGGACAACGGTGGAGCCCACCGCGCCCGCCGCGCTGGAGACGAACACGGTGTCGCCCTCCTTGAGTTCGCCCACGCGCAACAGGCCCGCATAGGCCGTCAGGCCCGGCATACCCGCCACGCCCAGATAGGCGCTTTCCGGCAGGCCGGTATTGGGCAGCTTCTGCACCATCGCCGCCTGCGGCGCGGCCACCCAGGCCGTGCGCCAGCCGAGCATGGAGGAGACAAGATCGCCCGCCTTGAAATCGGGATGGGCCGACGCCGTCACCCGGCCGACCGCGCCGCCCTGCAGCGTCTCGCCGATCTGGAAGGGCGGCACATAGCTCTCCCGGTCATACATCCGCCCGCGCATGTACGGGTCGACCGACATCCATGTGTTCACCACCTGGATCTCGCCCGGCTGCGGATCGGCAACCTCCACCTGGCGGCTGGCAAAGTCGGAGAGCTTCGGCATGCCCACGGGGCGGGCGGCGAGGCTCCAGTCGGTGGAGGTGAGCTTGGACATGGCGGTTCCTTCCCTTGTGATTTTTGTGTCCGGATTTGTCCGGATTTGTCCCGGATTTGTCCGGCGCAGTCCCTTCCAAATGACCCGGCTGACCCGGTATGTGAAGGGGGTGACCCGAAGATTCCCGCGCCCGCGCTGCAGCGCCAGCCTCACGCCAAGGGTTGCCGAGCCGCCCCCGCACATGTCATGTCGGCCCAGAAAAAAGGATCAGGGCAGGAATGACCAGGCTCAAGGTGGGCGTCGCAGGCGCCGGCGTCTTCGGGAATTATCACGCACAGAAAGCCGCCGCTTCAGCGCGCGCAGACCTTGTCGGCATCTTCGATGTGGACCTCGCCCGCGCCCAGAAACTTGCCGATACCTTCGGCACGAAGGGCTATTCCGACTATGCCGACTTCCTCGCCCAGTGTGACGCTGTCGTCATCGCCGTCCCTGCCGTCTGGCATGAACCGCTGACCCGCCAGGCGATCGAGGCGCATTGCCATGTGCTGGTGGAAAAGCCGCTCGCGCTGACCGGTCTGGCCGCGCGCGATCTGGCTGATGAAGCCGCTGCCCGTGGCCGCATCCTGCAGGTGGGCCACCAGGAACGCTTCGTTGCCATGGCTATGGGCGTGCTGGCGATCAAGGAAACGCCGCTGCTGATCGAGTCGGTACGTTCAGGCCCGCCAGCCCCCGGTGGGCGGGCGGGAGACGTGTCGGTGATCTGGGACCTCATGATCCATGACCTTGACCTGGCCGCGATGATGCTGGGCCGTGAGTTCACCCATGTCGAGGCGACGGGCCGCAAGGTCCATTCGGCCCATATCGATGAGGCCGAAGCGGTGTTCGACTATGCCAGCGGCGGCAAGGCGAAACTGCGCGCCAGCCGCGCTGCCGACTTCCGCGAGCGCACGATGCGCGTGGTCTATCCCTCCGGCGAAATCGACATCGACTTCCTCACGCGGCGCCTGAAGAACACGACGCCCTATGAGGTGAAGGTCGACATTGCCGCCGACCTGCCCGACCCGCTCGGCGCAGCCGATGAGGGCTTCTATGCGGCCTGCCTCGGCCTTGCGCGCAGCCCTGTGCCCGCGCATGGCGCGGTGGCGGCGGTGGCCATGGCAGAAGCGGCCGAAGCCAAGGCGCTGGCGGGCGCCCCGGCGAAATAGGCTCAGCTCACCGCGATCTCGCGGTAGACGACGCGGGCGCCGGTGCGGGTTTCTTCCGGCGACACCAGTTTCACCAGTTCCCTTGCCACCTCTTCCGGTGTGGGCAGCGTCATCGGGTCTTCGCCCGGCATCGCCTCGGCGCGCATGCCGGTGCGCACGGCGCCGGGATCAAACAGATTGACGCGAAGCGCCATCTTCTCGTTCTCGTCGGCCCAGGCTTTGACGAGGGCCTCAAGGCCGGCCTTGGACGCCTGATACGGTCCCCAGAAAGCACGGGGTCGCGGGACAACGCCGGAGGTGACGAACACCGCGCGCGGATTTTCCGAACGGTGAAGGGATGGACCAAGCGCGCGGATCAGATGCGCATTGGCCGTGAGATTGACCTGAATGGTCTCCTCGAAGCTGCGCGGGCCGCAGGTTTCCAGCGGGCCGAGCGTGCCCAGGAGGCCGGCATTGGCGACGAAGCCGTCCAGCTTGCCGAACTTCTCAGCGATGATCTTGCCGAGGGTCTCGATCCCCTTGGTGTCCTTCAGGTCCATCGGGACCAGGACCGCTTCGGAGCCGAGCGCGCGGATTTCATCATCGAGCTTTTCGAGCGCCGCCTTGGAGCGGGCTATGGCGATCACGATGTTGCCCTGGCGGGCAAGCTCAAGGCTGATGGCACGGCCGATGCCGCGCGAGGCGCCGGTGACAAGAATGAGACGGGGTGTAGCGGTCATCGCGCGGCTTTAGCGCGAGGCTCACACATCGTCCAGCAGGGAGAGCTGACGCTCTTTGTCCGCCTGGTCGCGCTGATGGTCGGCCAGCGGGGTCGGGTATTGGCCGGTGAAGCAGTGGTCAGCAAATTGCGGCTGCATGCCGTCGCGCACCGGCTCGCCGATGGCCTTGTAGAGGCCGGGCACCGACAGGAAACCGAGGCTTTCCACCTTCAGCTCACGAACCATTTCTTCATGGGTGTGAATTGCGGCGAAGAGTTCGGACTTTGCGGCCATGTCGATGCCATAGAAATCCGGGTTCACGATCGGCGGGCTGGCCGAGCGGAAGTGGATCTCGCGGGCGCCGGCTTCGCGCACCATCTGCACGATCTTCTTAGAGGTATTTCCGCGCACGATGGAATCGTCGACCAGGATCACGCGCTTGCCTTCAAGCACGGCGCGGTTGGGGCTGTGCTTCTTGGAGATAGCCGTCTGGCGGCCTGTCTGGGTCGGCTGGATGAAAGTGCGGCCGACATAATGGTTCCGGATGATGCCCATCTGGAACGGGATGCCGGAAGCTTCGGAAAAGCCGAGCGCGGCGGGAACGCCGGAATCGGGCACCGGCACGATCACGTCGGCATCGGCATGCGTTTCAAGCGCCAGCTGGTTGCCCATCCGGCGGCGCACTTCATAGACCGAACGGCCCTGGATGAAGCTGTCGGGGCGCGCGAAATAGACATATTCGAAGATACACGGGCTCGGCGGGCGCGGCGGGAAAGCGCGGATGGACTCGATGCCCTCCTCGCTGATGACGACGACTTCGCCATTCTCGATCTCGCGCACAAACTCGGCGCCGATGATGTCGAGCGCGCAGGTTTCCGACGCGAGCACATAGGATTTGCCATGACGGCCGAGGATCAGCGGGCGCAGGCCGATGGGGTCACGTGCGCCGATCAGCTTCTTGCCGGTGATGCCGACGAGGGCGTAGCCGCCCTCAATCTGGTGCATCGCATCGACGAGCCGCTCGACGAACTTCTTCTTCGGGCTGCGCGCGACAAGGTGCAGGATGACTTCGGTGTCCATCGTGGACTGGAAGATCGCGCCATTGCGGACGAGTTCCTGGCGCAGGATGCGGGCATTCGTCAGGTTGCCGTTATGCGCCACGGCGAAACCGCCGGTATCAAGGTCTGCAAAGATCGGCTGGATGTTGCGGGCCATCGGGCGGCCCTGCGTGGAGTACCGGTTGTGGCCGATCGCGGCATGGCCCGGAAGGCGCTGGCGAAGGTCTCCGCCGAAGCTCTCCCCGACGAGGCCCATATGGCGTTCGGAGGAGAATCGCTTGCCGTCAAAGCTGACGATGCCGGCCGCTTCCTGTCCTCGGTGTTGCAGGGCGTGAAGCCCCAGGGCTGTCAGCAGACTTGCTTCAAGGCTGCCAAAGACTCCGAAAACGCCGCATTCTTCGCGGGGTTTATCGTCATCATGATCGAAAAAGACCATCGGACGTTCCGGCTTTGCTGGTGGGGGCCTATGCCTAGGCGGGGATATAGGCCGGTTCTTCTGCGGGCGAAAGCCCGGCAGTGACATTCTTGTCATCAAATCACAGGGAGTGTTTCAGAACGGGTCTGCCGGTGTGCGTTGCGCGTGACGGAAAAGGATGTCTGCAGCAGAGGGATGTTGCGGCCGCAGCAAGGGCTCAGTGGCCGCTTTTTCCTGACGCCAGCTCACCACGTCTGCAGTGGCCGGCAGGGCGCGCAGATCGATCCAGCCGGAAGCCGGGAGGATGCCGGAGAGCCCTTCATCATCCGTCTGCACCAGCCAGACATGGTTTCCGGATGGGTCCCCATATTGCAGCGCTGATGCGGCGAGGTCTTTCTCTCCGGTATGTGCCGGCAGCTGATCGAGGCCCCAGAAGATCGACACCCGTTCCGGATCGGCGCTGGCCGCTGCCTTGCAATGCATGCCGGAGACCTTCACGGACTTGTCCGGGTTCACGGCATTCCATCCGCGCAGCACGGTGAGGATATCCGTCAGAGCGGCAGTCTTCTGGCCCTCCGGGATCGGCGCGGACCTGACCACATCTGCGGCGAGCGCGCTGGTGGCGGCGCCGCTGGCATAGGTGTCCAGCATCTCGGCGCCCTCGCAGGGCACATTGAGCACCAGGAGCCCCAGACGGCCAGACTGGACAAGGGCTTCAGTGAGCGCGCTCTTGAGGCTCTCGTCTTCCTGCGAGTGGGCCCAGTCGCCTGCGAAGCTCACGAGTTGGGCGCCCGAGATCGCACGCGCCAGCGCAGCGATCCCCGGATCTTCGGGGCGAAGCGCCGCGACCTGGACGGCATGGGCTTTCAGCGTGTCGTTCGCGTTTTGCTGCTGCGCCGGGGCATCTGCGGGCGGCGGAGGGGCTGGCTCGGTAGCGCAGGCGGCGAGCATGGCAGACCCTATGCCGGCAAGGAGCAGGCGGCGGGCGAGGGTCGGCGCGCAGAGCAGCTTCATATCGTGTCCCCGGAAAGTGCTGGCGCGGAGACTAGCTGACCCGTCCGGGCTGGCAAGCTGGCGCGGTTATGGCTGGCGCTGGGCACTGATTTCGCGGCTGGCTTCTTCGGCCTCTCCGGTCACCCTGTCAGCAATCTGCTCAAGGTAGGGATAGCTGAAACTCTCCGAGATGAAGGGGGGCACGCGGTCATGCTCGACGGCCACGTTCAGCAGCACGGCAAAGAAGACCAACGCAATGAAGCCGCGGAAAATGCCGAAGACGAGGCCTGCGATATGATCGAACAGGCCGATCTCGCCATTTGTCATGATCGATTTTGACAGGCTTTGACCAAACCAGGCCACGATCACATAGACGATCAGGAAAGCAGTCACGACGAGGATGATGTCCGGCGCCAGCGGATGGGTGCCTTCCGGCAGCAGGCCGGCGACCGTCGTGCTGAAGAATTTGCGCGCATAATAGGCTGCTGCCAGCGCGCCGATGAAGGCGCCAAGCGTGGCAAGTTCCCGGAGGAAGCCGCGCGCAAAGGCCATGATCGCCGAAACGATGATCACACCGACGACGATTCCGTCAAAAGCTGAAATGTTTTCAAGCATCAGGCGCGTCCGGCGCGAGTAAGTCGACGAGCGCGATAAGCCTTGCAATCGGCGTCACCGTCAAGCCGCTCTCTGCTGAAGGAATGCCCTCCGGGGCAAAAGCGGTGCGGAAGCCCAGCCGGGCGGCTTCCTTGAGGCGCTGGTCCATGCGCGGCGCTGGCCTGACGGCGCCAGAAAGCGCAATTTCGCCGAAGAACACGGAACGCTTTGGAACAGGGTTTCCGGCGAGCGAGGAAAGGAGGGCGGCTGCGGCAGCCAGATCCCCTGCCGGCTCGTTGATCCGGTAGCCGCCTGCGACCGAGAGATAGACATCCATTCCGGCGAAGTTGACCCCGCAGCGTGTCTCCAGAACGGCCATCAGCATGGCGAGGCGCCCGGAGTCGAAACCGATCACGCTGCGCCGCGGCGTGCCGAACGGGCTTTTGGCGACGAGGGCCTGCACTTCGGCCAGCACGGGGCGCGAGCCCTCCATGGCGGCAAATACCGCTGTGCCGCCGCCGCCTTCATCTTCGGCCGAGAGGAAGAGTGCCGACGGCTCCTTTGCCGGGGCGAGACCATATTGGTGCATCTCGAAGATGCCGATCTCGTCGGTGGGGCCGAAGCGGTTCTTCACCGCGCGCAGGATGCGGAACTGGTGGCCGCGTTCGCCTTCGAAATAGAAGACGGCATCGACAAGGTGTTCCACCACGCGGGGGCCGGCGATGGTGCCTTCCTTGGTGACATGGCCGACGAGCACGAGGGCTGCGCCGGACTTCTTCGCCCAGCGCACGAGTTCCTGCGCGCAGGCGCGCACCTGCGCCACCGAGCCGGGGGCGGCTTCCAGACTGTCTGACCAGAGGGTCTGGATCGAGTCGATCACCACGAAATCGGGCGAGGCTTCCTTTAGCGCGGCGAGGATCTTGCGCAGGTCTGTCTCGGTCGCGAGCTGGACGGGGGAATTGGCCACTTTCAGGCGCCTCGCCCGTTCCTGGATCTGGGCGGCGGCTTCCTCGCCGGAGACATAGACCGTCTTCACGCCATTGCGGGCGAGGCGGGCAGCAGCCTGCAGGAGAAGCGTGGACTTGCCGATGCCGGGATCGCCGCCGATCAGGGTGGCAGACGCCGGCACGATGCCGCCGCCAAAGACGCGGTCAAGCTCGTCCACGCCGATGACAATGCGGTTTGGCGTTTCGGTTTCGGCGTCGAGGGCGATGAACTCCGCCTTCGGGCCGCGCTTTGTGCCAGCCTTCTCAGCCTTCAGCGCGCCGGGCGGGGCAGAGACAGTCTCTTCGACCAGCGTGTTCCACTCCCCGCAGGCTTCGCAGCGCCCGGCCCATTTGGCGTAAACGGCGCCGCAATTCTGGCAGACGAAGGCAGAGGTGGGCGGTTTCGCCATGGGGAATCGGTTCCAGCAGGGATTCTGAGCGCCGGAGTCTAGGCGCGCGCCTGAGTCTGCGCAAACAGGAAGCCCACCTGAACCGGTGGTTTTCGGGCGGGGAGGAAGAAGGCAAGGTTCCAGAAAAGGGGACTGCTCATGATCATCCGCACGCTCGCTTCAATCGCCCTTCTCTCTGCGGCCTGCCTGCCGGCGATGGCGCAGTATGACGACTCTGCCAACGTCAATACGGCGTTCGCGCAGGGCAAGGCGCTTGAAAAGCCGCAGACCACTAATGAGTATTGGACCTGCGCCGTCTTCTGGCATGTCTGGTCGGAGTTTGCCGCAGATGAGTTTGGCGAGACGATGATGGCCCGGCTGGACCCGGCCCTGGGCGAAGCCGCCGCGCAGGCTGCCTACGCCTACTGGGAGAAAGAAGCGGCGCTCAAGATGGGCCTCGGTATGGGAGAGCTGGACGCGGAAACAGAGCTGTTCCTGGAGCAGCGCACCGATACCGCCTGGGGAATCGCTGAAGGGGTGGTCTGGGGGGAGGATTACTCCTTCGTGTCCATTCTCGGCCAGTGTGCCGTGCCGGCGGGGCAGTAGCTGGCCACGCCCGCGCCCGCCCGCTAAAGGGGCGGGATGAAACGGGTTGCGATCATCGGGGCGGGGCCTGCGGGCCTGATGGCGGCGGAAGCGGCGCTGGAGCGCGGCGCCCGCGTCGCCATCTATGACGCGATGCCGAGCCCTGCGCGCAAATTCCTGATGGCCGGCAAGAGCGGCCTCAACATCACCCATTCCGAAGACGAGGCGATCTTCCGTTCCCGGTATACTGCGCCCGATGGGCGGCTGGCGGCGATGGTTGAGGCGTTTGGGCCTGAGGAGATTGTGCGCTGGATGGCGGGGCTGGGGATCGAGACCTATGTGGGCTCCTCCGGCCGGGTGTTTCCCGTGGGCATGAAGGCCTCTCCCCTGCTGCGCGCCTGGCTGGCGCGGCTGGGGAAAGGGGGCGCCACGCTGCACACGCGCCATCGCTGGAAAGGATGGGACGGGAACGGCGCGCTTCTCTTCGATACGCCGGAAGGCGAGGTGCGCTTGACCGCAGACGCCACCATCCTGGCGCTGGGCGGGGCAAGCTGGCGGCGGCTTGGATCAGATGGGGCGTGGGCGGACATTCTGGCCGCGCGCGGCGTGGAGATTGAGCCGTTTGCGCCATCGAATTGTGGGTTCACGGTAGACTGGTCTACGCGAATGCTGGCGGCGCAGGAAGGCGCGCCTGTGAAGGGGGTGGCGCTCACCGCAGGCGGCAGGACGCAGCGCGGGGATTTCGTCATCACGCGGGCCGGCATCGAGAGCGGCGCCGTCTATCCGCTCTCGGCGGCGCTCCGGCAGGAATTGGCGGGCAGCGGCGCGGCCACGCTTCTGGTCGATCTTCTGCCGGATACGGAGGAAGGGGCGCTTGCAGCGCGCCTTGGTGGCGCCCAAGCAAAAGACTCCGCCTCAAACCGCTTGCGAAAGGCGGCGCGGCTCGATGCGGTAAAGATCGCCCTTCTGAATGAAGTCACAAAAGGCGCGCCGCCCAAAGACCCCGCCACGCTCGCCCGCCTGATCAAGGCCCTGCCCCTTACGCTGACCGGCACCGCCCCGATGGACACCGCCATCTCCACCGCCGGCGGCGTTGCATGGGATGCGCTGGACGACCGCCTGATGCTCAAGGCTATTCCGGGTACATACTGTATCGGCGAAATGGTCGCTTGGGACGCGCCCACGGGCGGCTATCTGCTGACGGCCTGCCTGGCGATGGGGCGGGCTGTGGGGGCTGACAATAGATAAAAAGTGCCCCCATCTAATCGAGCGGTATGGACACCCTAAGGTGGTAGTGTATGCATGGCGAGCTACTTTTGGGGGACTAGAGTATGTACCATGGTGTACCTTCAGATTTGACGGTTTGGGAGTTAGCTAATTCTCAGGCTGCCGGAACATTGATTACTGCGATTGCGACAATTGTTGCGGCGCTGATCGCACGGCAAATCGTGAAGCGCGTAGATGAAGTTACAGATCAACAGAGAAAGAAAGCAGTTGACGAGCAGCTGTCCAAAAGACACGAGCTGCAGGTTGATCTTCCAACACAACAAGAAATCGATACCGCAGTTGAACAACCGAATGCCAATCTTAGGCCGTTTTCGCGCGCATCAGCTGGTTTTGGAGAAATCCGCGCTGCTGTAGATAAACTTGTTTCAAACGTGTCGGACGGACGTAGGCGTCGAAAGTACAAAGGTCTGCCTAAAACCGACCTCAGAGTCCATGTCTACCATCTTTGGCAAGACGATAGCTTAGGGTTGCCAGTGGCTGAATTGGTTGATGACGCAATCTCTCAATTCTATTCTTATAGGACGCGGCCGGATCAAATGCCCTTGGAGGTGGTCGAGCAGATAGAGAGGGCAGCAACGATTATAAAAGAATCGGCAAATGCTTGATTGTGCCCCCTAAATCGCCGGCTGTATCGGCCCTTCGGCTCGTCCGTTGACGAACTGATCCACGTATTCGTTGCCGCTTGCGTAGACATCCTTCGCCGGACCGCGCCAGATGATCTTGCCGTCGAGCAGCATGGCGATTTCGTCGGCGATTTTCTTCGCGCTGGCCATGTCATGGGTGATCGTGACGGCGGCGGCGCCGAGGCCGCGGACCATTTCGAGGATCAGGTCGTTGATGGCGTCTGCCGTGATCGGATCAAGGCCGGTGGTCGGCTCGTCGAAGAAGATGAGGTCCGGCTCGGAGATGATCGAGCGGGCGAGCGAGACGCGCTTCTGCATGCCGCCGGAAATCTCCGCCGGATAGAGCCCGCCGACATCGGCGCCGAGGCGCACTTTCTTCAGCGTTTCGATGGCGCGTTCTTTTGCGTCCTTGCGGCGCATGCCTTCGGAGTTGATCAGGCGGAAGGCAACATTTTCCCAGACGGTGAGCGAGTCAAAGAGAGCGCCTGCCTGGAACAGCATGCCGATGCGCGCCCGCATGGCTTCGCGTGTCTTGCCTTTGGCGTTTGTCACGTCCTGCCCGTCGAACAGGATGCGTCCGGCGTCCGGCGTCATCAGACCCAGCGCGTTTTTCAGCATCACGGATTTGCCCGAGCCCGAGCCGCCGATGATGACAAGGCTCTGACCGGGCGCCACATCAATGTCGACGCCGCGCAGCACCTTCTTCGGACCGAAGGATTTCTCGACGCCTTCAAGCTTGAGCAGGGAAACTGTCACAGGCCGATCTCCACAAAGAGGGTGGACATGACATAGTTGAACGCAAGGATCAGTACTGCCGCGCCAACCATCGAAAGGGTTGCCGCGCGGCCCACGCCGGTGGCGCCCGCCTGGCTGCGGTCGCCCTGATAGCAGCCCATTATCGCGATTACGCCGCCAAACACGACCGCCTTGATGAGGCCCGCGATAATGTCGTTCATCGTGACGAAGTCGATCGTGTTGCGCAGATAGACGGTGGAATCAAAGCCGAGGCCATAGACGCTGACGAGCCAGCCGCCCATCACGCCGACGACATCGGCCAGCGCCACCAGCATCGGCAGGGTGACCAGCGCTGCGATGAAGCGCGGCGCATACAGATAGCGGAAGCGTGAGGCGGACAGGGTTTCCAGCGCGTCGATCTGTTCGGTAACGCGCATGGCGCCGATTTCGGCGGCGATACCGGCAGTCACGCGGCCGGCCAGCATCAGGCCTGTGATCACGACGCCAAGTTCGCGGGTGATACCCAGCACCACGATGCTGGGCACAAACTGTTCGGCGCCATAGCGGCTGCCGCCTTCATAGATATTGAGGGCAAGGGCCGCGCCAATGAACACGGCCGACATACCCACCACGGGTAGCGAATAGAAGCCGATCTTGACCATCTGGCTGAGGATCTGCCCGCCATACCAGCGGGGGGTGAAGGCGGCGCCTTTGACCTGCGCAGCAAACACCGCGAGGCGGCCAACCTCGGCAAACAGCCCAAGCACAGCCCGGCCAATCAGTTGAAAGGGATTCTGCATGGTCAGGCCTCAGCGGTAAACACGTTGCACTCTGGGGCCAAGCCCTGTCAGCAGTTCGTAACCAAGCGTGCCACAGGCAGATGCCTGCGCCTCGAGTTTGGCGTTCTCACCCAGAAATTCAACCCGTTCGCCGATTTTGGGTTGCTTGGTGCAGCCGGTGATGTCGATCGTGATCAGATCCATCGAAATACGTCCGAGCACTGGGCAGGGAAGGTCGCCCAACCAGGCAGTCATCCGGCCGCCCCCGGAGCGGGGAATGCCATCGGCATAGCCGAGGCTGCAGGTTGCCAGAAGCCGGTCTTCAGCCAGCGTATGCGTGGCGCCATATCCGACATGCTCGCCGGCGCGCCCGGTGAAGACTGAGAGAATGCTGGCCTCCAGGATCACGGCGGTCTTCAGATGGGTGCCTGCCGGAGGCTGCGTGCCGCCATAGAGGGCGAGGCCGGGGCGGGTCAGATCGTAGGCGAACTTCTTGCCGAGATAGCAGCCATTGGAGTTGGCAAGGCTGGCAGGCGTATCCGGAAAGGCGTCGGCCACCTCATTGAAGGCCTTGCGCTGCTGCGCGTTCATCGGGTGGTCTGGCTCGTCGGCGCAGGCAAGATGGCTCATCACCAGCACAGGCTGCAACCGGCGCAGGCTGGCGAGTTCCTTCTCGCCAAGATCGGTGGGGAGGCCGAGGCGGTTCATCCCGGTGTTGAACTGCAAGGCGCAGGAGCCCTGCATCATGTTCGTCCAGAGGAGGACATGGGCCTCGCTGGAGAGGACGGCTGTGAGATTGGCGTCCCGGTAAAGGGCCAGTTCCCGGCCCGGCATGGGGCCGTTCAGTACGAAGATGCGGGCGGCCTTGCCGGCAGCCTTTCGGACAGCGGCGCCTTCTTCGGGATAGGCGACGAAAAACGTCTGGCAACCGGCGATCCGCAGGGCGCGGGCAACCCGCGCGATGCCAAGGCCATAGGCATCTGCCTTGACCACAGCCGCCGTCGTGGCGCCCGGATGCAGAGCATCGAGCGTCCTCCAATTGTCGGCGATATTGCCGGTCAGGACGGTGGCGCGGGGCGTGTGGCTCATGGGCCCATCGCTAGGCGAGTTTCAGCGCCTTGTCATCCTGCCTGCCTGCTACTTGCCACCTTCATTATGCGCGACCCAGGCAGAGCCCTTCATGTTCCAGACGGGCGTGAAGAACACCATCCACAGGATCAGCAGGATCATGCCGCCGGCCGGAACAATGGCGATCTTCTGCGGCCCGAAGATATCCACCAGCAGCCCCATGAGGGCGGCGCCGAAGGGGGCGCCGGCCATGAAGCCAAGCTGGTAGATAGACAGCACCCGAGCGAGCTTTTCCTTCGGCGCGGCGTCCTGAACGATCGACCGGCTCATGGCGATGGAGATGCCCGCCGCATTGCCCCAGATGAACACGATCATCAGGAAGGCCCAGTGCGGCACCACCCAGAGCATGGGGATCATGGCCGCAGACGCTATGAATTGGGCAATCAGCAGCAGGCGGCCCTGGCGCTTGATGCGCCGGAAGATCGCCAGCACTACCGACGAGGCAAAGGCGCCCATCCAGAAGGTGACGAACATGTCCCGAATGCCGGAGGAGCCGAAGTGATAGACGTCCCGGTTGATGATCGGCAGGACGACCAGGAAAGACCCGATCACGAACACGCCGACCCCAAACATCAGCATCGTCATGGCCGAGAGCTTGCCATCACTGCGCACGGCTTTCACCCCGTCGAGGATGTCGCCAACGGCAGCGCCGATGCCCTTCCGGCCGGTGCGCACCTGGCGCCCGCGCGCCATGAAGAGGGCAAAGCCGGCCCCGCAGGCCAGCGCAACGCCCTGAACAATCAACAGGGTGCTGGCCGAAATCGGCCCGACCGAGAAACCCCCAAGCCAGAGGGGCATACGGGTCGCCTTGTCGGCATAGCCCGCGAGGATGAGCCCTCCGATCTGGGCGAGGAATTGCGCCATGGTGGCGAGCGTCACCCCCAGCTGCAGGGTGACGCTTGAGCCGACCCGCATCCGCCGCTCGACCACTTCATTCACGATGGCGTCGCGCGCAGGCATCATGAAGGCGCCAATGGTGCCAATCGCCAGTGCGTAGAAGATCATCGCCGGATAGGTCAGCTCTCCGCGTGAAACAGCAACGGCCAGGAAGAGAGATGGCACGGAAGCCAGGAGATGAAGCAGGATCAGCAGCCGGCGGCCATCTGCGCGCTCGGCCACAACGCCGCCGATCAGAAGGAACACAACGGAAGGCGCCGACAAGGCCATATTGGCAAGCCCGAGCGCGAGGCCGTCCAGATGCAGGTGGTTTCGTCCGGTGATCAGGTATGGAAAGAGAACCAGCTGGAGCCCGAACGCCATGAACCAGCTGCACTGGACCCCGAGATAGGCAGGCAGCTCGATCTTCACGCCGCGGCGGAGTTTCCTGGCCCGCCAGTTGGTGGCGGTCACCAGAAAGGACGCGCCTGCCGTGATCGCTTCGCTGACGCCGCTGACGGGTGACGTCACATTCACGGTCGCATCGACTGCGGCCGGGCTGTCTTCCTGAGCGCGCGTTTCTTCGGCGTCTTTTCCGGCTTCTTCTGTCACTGATTGGTCCCCACGCGGCGCATACTCATACAAACCTGCCGATAATGGAACGCGATCGCTAGCAGCAGCCGGGCATGGTTGCAAAGGCAGGACTGTGCCGATAGGTTTTTTATGGCTTGTAAACCATGTGGGTGAGGTCTCTTCCGATGCGGACGTTCCGGTACGCGGTCAGCTGGGGGATCGCCCTCGCTCTGGCGGTGATGTTCCTGCATATGACGCTGCATCCCTGGCCGGCGCCGGGTGTGGGGGATGTGAAATTCTTCGACCCCCCTGGTCAGCACGTGGTTTTCGCTGCGCTGGCGGAGAAATCAGGAATTACCCTGTTCGAGCCGGCAGGCAGGTTTGTGGCTGGATTGCTTGAGCTTGTGGCCGCCATCCTCATCGTCTTGCCCTTCAGCCGCCGGTTCGGGGCAATAATCGCCGTCCTTATTTTCGGATCAGGCGTAGCCCTGCATCTCTCTCCCTGGCTGGGGCGGGAAATCGTGCTTCCGGATGGGGCAATGGATGGGGGAACCCATTTTCTGGTGGCTGTGATCCTGCTTGCCCTCAGCCTGTTGCTGCTGGTGGTCCATCCGGGACGCTCGCGCACAAGCCGGGTGCTGACGCCTGCCCAATACTGGCGGCATGCGTAAACCAGATTCCATTTCTCATTAATAAATTGATGCAAACCTGCCCGGCAACGCCTTAGGTTTGCGCATGGCTGACGCGACAGAGTCCAGAACACATCTGCCGGTAGGGGCTGCTCAGGAAGCGCTTCTCCGCCGGATACTGGATGTTGTCTCGATGCCGGCATCCCGTATCCCGCCTCAGGACCGGCAGATGGCGGGCGATATTCTGCTCGATATGCTGTTTCATGCCGGAGAGCGTGAGCGCGTTATGTGTTCCACCCGCCTGGCGGCGAGCCGCGAAGCGCCCCGGCGCCTCCTCCGGTATCTTGCCCAGTCGAATTTTACCGTAGCCCGGCCATTGCTGGAGGAAAGTGAAGCGTTCGATGACTGCGACCTTGCAGAGATCGTCCGGCAGACGACCCCTGAGCACCGGCTGACGGTGGCCCGGCGGCGGAACCTCTCGGTTGCCGTCACCGCTGCCATTTCAGACGTTGGCGAGCCGCACGTCATGCGGGAGCTGCTGGCCAACCGGACAGCGGCCTTCGCCGAGACAACCATGGACAGGCTCATCGCGGCCTCGCGGGATGAGCCCAGCTATTGTCCGCTCCTGGTCGACCGGATCGAGTTGCGCCCTTCCCACGCGATGGCGATGTTCTGGTGGGCTGATGCGGCCACGCGCCGGAAAATACTGACACGCCATGCGGCTGACCGTCAGGAGATGATCTCTCTCTGCTCGGATGTGTTCGAAATGGCGGCTGTGGAGGGGTGGCAGGATCCTGTCGCGCGCAAGGCGCTGCAGCTGATCGAGCGGCGGCAACGTAACCGGGCGGCGATCGAGCGCAGCCCCTATGACAGCCTTGAAGACGCTGTTCACGCTGCGGCCAGTTCTGGCATGGAAGCAAAGATTGCTCAGGAGATCGGCTATCTCTCGGGCATCAAACCGGTAACGGCCGCCAAGATACTCTCTGATCCGGGCGGGGAAGCTCTGGCAGTGCTCTGCAAGGCGACGGGTCTCAAGCGGGAATATCTCGGCATGCTCTGGACGGCGCTCCGCCGGCCGCTGGAAATCGATCCCGGTGTGCCCCATCCGCAATTCCAGCTGGTTGCGGAAACATATGAGGTGCTTTCGGTCCTCAAGGCGCAGACAACGCTGCGCTACTGGAACTGGGCTTTGTCCTCCGCTTACTCGCCTGCGGCGCTACGCCACGCCCAATCCCTGGGAGAGCCCGCCAATGAAGAGGCTGAGTTCTCGACCGCCCAACGCACTGCTCGCCTCGTCTTCGGGCGTTAGTGTCTTTTTCGGGGCGAACGGGCTTTTCAAGCGGGCCCGCGCCCTTTAGGTGGGTCGTTCACCAAATTGGGATCGGTCGGAGCTGAGGGGCGCTGTGGCGTATTTCTTGGGACTACTGGCGGCCTTGGTGGCTTTCTGGCTCGGTAATTCGGGCCATTACAAGCCGCTGATGCTCGGATTTGGCGGCGCCTCGGTGCTGCTGACGATGATACTTGCCTACCGGCTGGATATCATCGATCGCGAAGGCGCGCCCTATGTGCGGCTGCCTCAGCTGATGAAGTATTATCCCTGGCTGGCGGTCGAAGTCGTCAAGTCGAATTGGGTCGTGATCCGGGCGTGCCTGCGCGCTGATCTGGACATCACGCCGACCCTCGCGAAGATCAAAACCACCTGCAAGACCGACCTCGCCAGAGTGACGTTCGCCAATTCGATCACGATGACACCGGGCACGGTGACTGTGGAAATCGAGGGAGACAAGCTGCTGGTTCACGGGCTCTACGAGTCTGGCACGGAGCCGGAGGGGTTCATTGAAATGGACAAGCGTTGCGCTGCTGCCTGTGACCCCAAGGAGACCCGCGCATGACAGCTGCTGCTCTGATCGCCATTCTGATCGGAATGGTGTTGCTGCTCGTGCGGGCGCTGATGGGGCCGACGCTCTATGACCGCATTCTGGCGGTCAATGCGTTCGGCACCAAGACCGTGCTCGTCATAGGGCTGCTTGGCTATGTGATGGGCCGTCCCGACTTCCTGGACATCGCCATGATCTACACGCTGATCAACTTCGTCACCACGATCGCGATCCTGAAGTTCTTCCGCTACCGCTCCTTCCAGGTGCCTCTTGCGCGGCGGGTTGATCCTGCCAAAGGCGGTGAATGACATGGGCGACTTCTTCGCAAATATTGGAAATTTCTGGGAGTTCCTGCGCCACCCGCTCGGCGGGGTGGCTTGCCTTGCCGGCGGGCTTCTTTGCATTGTCAGCGCTATCGGCGTGCTGCGCTTTCCTGACTTCTATACCCGCCTGCACGCGGCCAGCGTGACCGACACATCCGGCGCCGCGCTGATCCTGATCGGCATGGCCCTGATGGCGCCCAACTGGCTGGTGCTGGTGAAGCTGCTGTGCATCTTCATATTCCTGTTCCTCACCAGCCCCACGGCCTCGCATGCGCTTGTGAACGCCGCGCATGTTGCCGGCCTGCAGCCGCGGATTGGTCCTGTCGGCGCCGCTAATCCGGAGGACGAAGCATGAGGGACCTGTTTACGGCAGATGCCGGCCCGCTGCTGATCAACATCACGCTTCTGGCTATCCTGTTTATCGTGGCGCTCGCCATTGCAAGGCTGCGCAGCCTGTTTGCCATCGTCATGCTGTCGGGCGTCTATTCGCTCGTTTCTGCTGCCTGGTATATTTCCGTTGACGCGGTGGATGTGGGCTATACCGAAGCGGCGGTCGGGGCCGGCATGTCCACGGCGGTGCTTCTGGGGGCGATGCTGTTGACCGCGCGCACCGCCAAGCCCGAAAAGCCCCTGTCGAAACTCGGCCCGTTCCTGGTTTGCGGCGCCACCGCTGCCATGCTGATTTATGCAACAGTTGACCTGCCGGGCCTCGGCGATCCCAACTCTCCCGCCAATACCGGACCGGGCATGACCTATGTGCATGTGAACTGGTTCGATACCGGCGTTCCGAACGTCGTGACCTCGGTTCTGGCAAGCTATCGTGGTTTCGACACGATGGGCGAGACAGTCGTGGTCTTTGTTGCCGGTCTGGCCGTTGCCATGCTGCTGGGCTTTGGCGAACGGTCGCTCGCCGAAACGCTGCGGAACAAAAAGCGCAAGGGCAAAGAGGGCGATGCATCATGAAGAGTGATCATCACGTGATTTTGCGCGTTATCGGAAAATGCTTCATCCCGCTGATCGTGATTTACGGGTTTTACGTCCAGTTCCATGGTGAAGTAGGGCCGGGCGGTGCCTTCCAGGCTGGTGTGGTGCTGGCCGTTGCCATCATCCTTCATTCGCTCACATTCGGCCTCGCCACTACAATGCGCGCCGTGCCGCCAGTATTTGCGCGTACGCTCGCTGCAGTCGGTGTGCTGATCTATGTCGGCGTCGGTTTCTGGTCGATGATGCAGGGCGGCCTGTTCCTGGAATACCAGGCGCTGTTCGGCGAGCCGCCGGGTGGTCATGACGGCCAGCATGCCGGTATCATCATCGTTGAGCTGGGCGTGCTGTTTGCGGTCACAGGTGCGATGATCACCATCTTCTACGCGCTGGCTGGCCGCGTGGCTGAAATCCGTGACGAGGACTGGTAAGCCATGGTCGAATTTGTTCTCGAACGCGCAGGGTACTGGGCAATCATCTGTCTTATGATGATCGGCCTCTACATTGCCTTCTCTGCTGAAAACCTCATCAAGCGCCTCGTCGGGCTGTCGATCTTCCAGACGACAATCTGTCTTTTCTATGTGTCGCTTGCCAAAGTCAGTGGCGGCACAGCGCCGATCCTTCTGCCGGAAGATACGCCGTATCATTCCGACCCGGTGCATGACGGGGTGAACGGTCCAGACTCGCTGCTGGCGGCAACCGGTGAACGCTTCGCCGACCTGCATCACCTTTATTCCAATCCGCTGCCGCACGTCCTGATGCTGACGGCGATCGTCGTTGGCGTGGCCACGCTCTCGCTTGGCCTCGCCCTGATCGTCCGCATTCGCGAAGCCTATGGCACCATCGAAGCCGATGAGGTTCGCGAGATCGACATGCAAACTGCGTTCGCCCAGGAACTCGAAGCAGACAAAGACATCAAAGAGGCTTCGGCATGACGCTGGAATCCGTGCTGACCTCCGCGCCCGCCTGGGCGCTTGCGCACGCGCCGATACTGATCGTTGCAGTGCCGATGCTGATTGCGCCGCTCGTGGCGATCCTGCCCAACGGGCGTGCGGCCTGGCTCATTTCCGTCCTGACGGCGGCGGTATCCTTCTATCTGGCCATCGTCACGCTGGGGCTGGTGCAATCCTCGCCGACAGGGGTCCTGTCCTATGAAATCGGCCGCTGGCCGCCGCCCATCGGCATCGAGTTCCGGACCGATGCGCTGAATGCGATGATCCTGCTGCTGGTGACCGGTATCGGCTTTCTGGCATCGGTATTTTCCTGGCCCACGATTGCCTCCGAGCTCAAGAACCGCAACAAGCTCGGCATGTTCTACGCGGCCTTCCTGCTCTGCATGGCGGGCCTCCTGGGCGTCGCCTCGACAGGGGATGCGTTCAACCTTTTCGTCTTCCTGGAGATCAGTTCGCTGGCCACCTATGTGATGGTTGCCATGGGTGCGCAGCGCGATCGGCGGGCGCTGCCGGCGGCCTTCAACTATCTGATCATGGGTACGCTGGGCGCCAGCTTCTACATCATCGGTATCGGCTTCCTCTATGCGGCCACCGGTACGCTGAACATGGCCGATATTGCAGACCGCCTTCCGGCGCTCACCACCAGCCGGTCGGTTCAGGTCGGCTTCGCGTTCATCATCGTCGGCCTCGGCCTGAAGGCCGCGATGTGGCCGCTCCACCAATGGCTGCCCAACGCCTATTCCTACAGCCCGAGCTTCGTCACCGTTTTCCTCTCGGCAACGGCAACCAAGGTGGCGCTCTACGCGCTGGTGCGCTTCCTGTTCACGGTGTTCCGCCCGGAATACAGCTTTGAGTTGGCAAGCTTCTCCTGGATCCTGGCGCCGCTGGGAATTGCAGCGATGGTCATCTGCAGCTTCCAGGCGGTGTTCCAGACCGATGTGCGCCGCGTCCTGGCCTATTCCTCTGTAGCGCAGGTTGGCTACATGCTGCTGGGCGTGTCACTGGCCACCGCGCCGGGCGTGGCGGCGGGCCTGCTTCACCTCTTCAACCACGCCCTGATGAAGGGCGCGCTGTTCATGGCCATTGCCGGGATCGTGATGACCCATCAGGGCACGACGATACGTGACTTTGCCGGCCTTGGCCGCACGGCGCCATGGACGATGACGGCCTTCGCAATTGCCGGTCTTTCGCTGATCGGCGTGCCGCTCACGGCAGGCTTCATCTCCAAGCTGCAGCTCGGCTACGCGCTGTTTGCCGAAGGCTGGTGGTGGGCGGTGCTGCTCGTCGTGTTCTCCAGCTTCCTGGCTGTCTTCTATGTCGGCCGCATTCTGCAGGCGGCATTCTTCCAGCCGCCCATCAACCCGCGCAAAACCCATAAGGAGGCGCCGCTGCTTATCCTTGTGCCGCTCTGGATACTGGCGCTCGCCAATCTTTATTTCGGCATTGCCGCCGATTTCCCGCTGGGCCTTGCCCGTGACGGGGCCGTGGCTGCCCTTGGTCTGGAGGCGTTCCGATGACCCCGGAAACCCTCATTGCCGCCGTCATTCTCCTGCCGCTGATGATCGCGGCGGGCATTGCCGCCATGGGCAAGTTCCCGAACATCCGGGAAGGTGTCACGATTGTCGGATCGATTGCCCTGTTTGCGGTGGTGATCCAGCTGGCGGCGCTGGTGTCGTCTGGCGCGCGCCCGGAACTGTTCGTCGGCCAGGCCGCGCCGGGGCTGGAGATTGCGTTCAAGCTGGAGCCGCTCGGCGCATTGTTTGCGATCGTGGCCAGCGGCCTGTGGATCGTGAACTCGTTCTATTCCATCGGCTACATGCGCGGGAACCGCGAGCGGAACCAGACGCGCTTCTACATCTGCTTCGCCATCGCCATCTGCGGCGCCATGGGCGTTGCGTCGGCGGCCAACCTGTTCACGCTTTTCATCTTCTATGAAGTGCTGACGCTGTCGACCTATCCGCTGGTCGCGCACAAGGGAGACGCAGCCGCCCAGCGCGGCGCGCGCATCTACCTGCTGACCCTGCTTGGCACCTCCATCGGCTTCTTCCTGACAGCCATCATGTGGACCTGGTTCGTGGCCGGTCAGCGGCTCGACTTTGTCGAGGGCGGCCTTCTGGCGAATGTCCAGATTTCGCCGGTCGTTGCCAGCGCGCTGCTGCTGCTGTTCGTGTTCGGTATCGGCAAGGCGGCGCTCATGCCGTTCCATTTCTGGCTCCCGAACGCGATGGTGGCGCCAACGCCGGTCTCTGCGCTGCTGCACGCCGTGGCGGTCGTGAAGGCAGGGGTGTTCACGGTGCTGAAGGTGTCGATGTATATCTTCGGCGCTGACCTGCTGAACGCGACCCCATCCCGCGAATTCCTGATGGATGTGGCCTGTATCACCATTGTGGTCGCGTCGCTGATTGCGTTGACCAAGGACAATCTCAAGGCGCGTCTTGCCTATTCAACGGTGGCGCAGCTGGCCTATGTCACGCTCGGTGCCATGCTGGCGGACAAGGCCGGCTTCATGGGCGGCTCGCTGCAGATCGCGGCCCACGCCGTTGCCAAGATCACGCTCTTCATGTGCGCCGGGGCTATCTATGTGGCCACGGGTCTCACCAATATCTCCGACATGCGCGGCCTTGGCCGGAAGATGCCGCTGATCTTCATCGCCTTCTTCATGGCCTCCCTCTCGATCATCGGGGTGCCGCCCTTTGCTGGGGACTGGCCGAAGTATGAGCTGATGCAGGGCGCGGTCGACCGTGGGGCAGACTGGGTGCCGTTCATCCTGATTGCGTCTTCGGTGCTGAACATTGCCTATCTGCTGCCGATCCCGATCCTGGCGCTGATGCCGCCGCCACCGGAAGCTCCGGTGAAGGAATTCAAGCGGCCGGGCGGGGCGCCCGCGCTGACGGTGGCGGCGCCGCTGTTCACCGCCTTCCTTTGCCTCATCCTCTTCCTGCTGGTTGATCCGATGGGAGATTTCCTTGCGCCCGCGCTGGATGCGGCCACAACCACAGTTCAGGAGGCCGCGCTGCCATGAGCAACGACACGACCCCTCCCGTCCGGGATACGTCCGGCCGCTTCGTGAAAACGGCGGCTGAAAAGGTGAATGCCATGAGCCGGACTTCGGAAGACGGCATTCATCCGATGTCGCGGGTGCTCTTCGGCTGGACCGAGAAGAAGGGCATTGGCGGGATCATCTTCTGGGGCATGGCTGGCCTGTCGATCCTGCTGGTTCTGCTCGATCTTGTGGTGCCCCGGCATGAAAAGATCGGCATCGCAAATGCTGTCGGTTTTTACGCGCTGTGGGGCTTTGCGGCGTTCTCGTTCGTCGTGCTCATGGGCTGGCCGCTCGGCAAGCTGCTGCGCCGTGACGAAAACTATTATGGCGATCTCAGCGGTCCGCCTGCCGATATCGATCCGGCGATTGCTGACCGCCTGAATGCGGGCGAACCCAAAGCCTTTGAGGGAGAAGAATGATGCCGGCTTGGCTTGCTGCCCTCAATCCCGGCTGGCTGATGATCCTTGTGGGCATCGCTGCCCTTTTCATCCCATACCGCCAGGTTCGCCAGGTGCTTACCGTCGGCACGCCCATCGTCGCGATCGCGCTGCTCGTGATGGCGCCACATGAGGTGGACCTGCTGACCGCCGAAGCGCTCGACATCACCTTCAGCTTTTACCGCGTCGACAGCCTGAACTTCATCTTCGGCCTCGCCTTCCTGATCGCGTCTTTGCTCAATGCCATCTATGCGCTGCACACGAACAATCCCCGCCAGGATGGCATGGCGCTGGCCTATGCCGGCGCGGCGGTTTCGGCGAGCTTTGCGGGCGACCTGATGACGCTGTTCATCTTCTGGGAAATCACCGCCATTACCTCGGTGTTCCTGGTGCTGCAGGCGGGCACGCGGGCGGCCTACTTTGCCTCGATGCGTTATCTGGTGATCCAGATCCTGTCGGGCGTGATCCTGCTCGATGGCCTGTCCTATGTCTGGCGCTACAATGGCACGCTCTCGCTCGAGGCCTTCCAGAGCTTCAGCGATCCCGGCGCGATCTACATATTCATCGCGCTCGGCATCAAGGCGGCCTTCCCCTTCATGCATAACTGGCTGCAGGATTCCTATCCCAAGGCCTCCGTGGTCGGGGCGGTGGTGCTGTCTGCCTTCACCACGAAGCTTGCGGTTTATGGTTTTGCGCGCCTGTTCCCAGGCTTCGATGCGCTGATCTGGATCGGCGCCATCATGACCGTCTTCCCGGTCTTCTTCGCCGTGATCGAGAACGATCTGCGCCGGGTTCTGGCCTATTCGCTGAACAACCAGGTCGGCTTCATGATCTGCGCCATCGGGGTCGGCACAGCCGGGGTGGGCAACGCGCTCGCCCTGAATGGCGCCAGCGCGCATGCTTTTGCGCACATCATCTACAAGGCCCTGCTGTTCATGAGCATGGGCGCGGTGCTTTACCGTACCGGTACGACCAAGGCGTCGGAACTGGGCGGGCTTTACCGCTCCATGCCCTGGACGACGCTGTTCTGCATCATCGGCGGCCTGTCGATCTCGGCCTTCCCGCTCTTCTCCGGCTTCGTCGCCAAGTCGCTGACAATGAGCGCGGTGGCGTATGAAGGCGTGTCGGATGCCGGCATGGTTGTCGTCTGGCTGATGCTGCTCTTTGCCTCGGCAGGTGTGCTTGAGCATTCGGGCATCAAGATCCCGTACTTTGCCTTCTTCGGCCACGACAGTGGCAAGCGGGTGAAGGAAGCGCCATTCAACATGCTTCTGGCAATGGGTATGGCCGCTTTCCTGTGTATCGCCGTCGGCCTCCCCGCGATCATTCCGGGCTTTGGCTATCAGTGGCTCTACAGCCTGCTGCCATATCCGGTTGAGGCTTCCAGCTATCAGCCCTTCACGCTGGAGCACATCCTCACCCAGATGCAGCTTCTGGTACTGGCTACCTTTGCCTTCATTCTGCTCAAGCGCTTCGCGCTCTATCCGGCAGAGAAGCCCGGCACGATCCTCGATACCGACTGGTTCTACCGCAAGGCCGGCTACGGCTTCGTGCAATGGTCGGGCACGGTCTGGGGCAAGATGGGGCCGGCGATGTCCGCCATGTTCTCGCGGCTGTCGGAGAGGGCCTACAAGCGGCTGGAATCTGCCTTCAGTCCGCGAGGAGAGATCGCGCGGGGTGGTTTGTCCGGCGGCGCATCGATCTGGACCGCCGTTATCCTGGCGGCTGTGCTGTTGATGTCCTTCCTGTCGAGCTGACGAAACGGCCAGCCGGAAACCCCGGCTGGCCCGTTTTTCCTGCCCGGGACACGCGCTCACGGATGCAATAAAACCTCAATGGAGGCCGCCCGCCTGGCGGCCTGTCAGACAGTCTCGGAATTTCTGTATTTGACCTTTGTCAGAGGTGACATACGCTTCCCAAGTAATGGACGGGGTGCAGGGTATGCCGGAAGAAGAGAACGTGTCGGTCAGATCGAACGATTTCGTTGTATATGCTACAGAAATTGTGGCTGCTTATGTCCGGAATAATGCGGTGCAGACGACAGAACTTCCGGACTTGATTCGCAATGTTCACCGCTCCCTCGTGGAACTTGGCGATCCCATACGCGAACCGGAGCGGCTGAAACCGGCTGTTTCCGTGAAGAAATCCATACAGCACGACTATCTGATCTGCCTCGAAGACGGGCTGAAGTTCAAATCGCTGAAACGGCACCTGCGGTCAAAATATGACATGTCGCCGGATGAGTATCGCGAGAAGTGGGGCCTGCCGGCAGACTATCCCATGGTCGCCCCAGGTTATTCTGCGCAGCGGTCAAAACTGGCCAAGAAAATGGGCCTCGGCCGCCAAGAACGCTAAGCATAGCGCAAGAAAATACAGGTCATTGCGAAATCGAAACGAAATATTTCGCTAATCTGTGTTAACAAATTCCTTCATCGACTCTTGATCCCAGAGTCTACTCGCGCGATAGGTGATTCTTATCGAATCACCGCGGGGGCGGCAGTCATGCGTCAACAGAATGTTTTTGCCGGTATCACAGATGCTCAGGAAGTGCTGATCCAGCACTGGCAGTCGCGCCGTGATGGCAAGGGGCGGGTCGCAAGAGACAACATCGATCCCGGCGCCCTGCGCAGCGCGCTGGCCTGCATTTCGATCGTCGAAGTGGATGAGGCCGGTGAATGCCGGTTCCGGATCGCCGGGTCGAGGCTGCGGGAGATTTTCGGGGTTGAGGTGCGGGGTATGCGCCTGACGGAAATCGCCGGCGCCCATGGCGAGTGTTATGCGCTTGGGCTTTCCGCTGCGCTGGAGCGGGGCGAGCCGGTCGGCGGCATTATCGAGATCGAGGGCCGGATCCATGCCTGGCTGCGTCTGCCACTGGTGGGCGATGATGGCCAGCTGAGCCAGGTTCTGTGCCATGATGAGCTGCTGCCGAGCCGCAGGCTGCTGCGGACGCTCCCCAAGGATGACGGGCTTATCCAACATTCCAGGTCACGCTTTGCCGCCTGATCCCCAGCATTTTCCGGGCACTTGCTTGCTGGAATAGGAAAGTTATCCTACACCTCTCGATCTCGGCTATGATCTCCTCATAACCGAAGAGGAGTGGTGAATGGCGGAGTTCAATCCCCAAAGAGATGAAGACAGGGCCTATCTGGCGGGCGCGCTGGTGGCTTACGCCCTTGGCCTGAAGGCCGAGGCTGTGCTGTCGGAGGAGCGTGGAAATCCGGTCCATGCGCGCGCCCGGCATATTGCGATGTATCTGACCCATACGGCCTGCGGAATGAGCCTTGCCCGCGTCGCCCGTGCCTTCGGCCGGGACCGCTCGACCATTTCCCATGCCTGCCGGATCATCGAGGATTATCGGGAGGACGCGGATTTCGACATCTGGATCGAACAGCTTTCCAGCGGCATTCAGTCGGTTGTCCTGCTGGGGGCTGCGGAGGTGGCGGTATGAGCCGGGCGAGGTTGCGCGCCTTGAGCGAAACGCAGGTGCGCCGCGTGCTGGCGGCAGGTGGCATGCTGGTGGAAAGCGGCGGCCAGTGGCGGGCCTATCGTTGCCAGGATGCAAGGATGTCGGCTGCGGGGTGCATTTCCCCGCTGATTGCGGGGCGGCTAAAGGCCGAAGGCGCGGTGCACGCGGACCCGCAAAAGCCCCGGCGTTGGCTTGCCATCCAGCCGCTTGCCCCTTCGGGCGCGGCCATTCCTCCGCCAGTCAGGCTGCTGGAAGGAAGGCGTGGGCAGAAGCCGGTTTCCCTGTTCGATACGATCACCGCTGACCTCATCAGCAAGCCCGGCGAGCTGGCAAGGCTCAGGGCGGCCAGCCAGCGTTTCCTTGTCGATATGCATCAGGCGTCCACGCGCCCGTCCAAGCTCGGTGAACGCAGGCCGCCAAGTATGGGGCCGGAGGCGGCGCTGTCACGTCTGGCTGCGCTGGAGGCCGTGATTGGATTGGATAGGTTCCGTCAGCTTGAAAGCCTTCTGGTCCGTTCGGATACGGCGAAAGCCTTTGCGCGTGAGGCCGGGCTGGAGGAACCCGGGGCTTACAAGGCCGCCCTCGCTGCGCTGATGGCGTTGATCGAGGCGTATGATCTGGCGATCAAGGCGCCGCGTTGAAGGTGCTCAGCCTGCCAGAGCGGCCCCGGCATCCCGCCGGATGCGCGCCAGCATTGAGGCGAGCCCGTTGGACCGCTGGGCCGTCAACGCGCCTTTGACGCCGATCTCGTCGAGAAAGCTTTCGGCGTCGAACGCCGCGGCTTCTTTCAGGTCCGATCCGGAGTAGAGACGGATCAGCAGGGCGATGAGACCGGAAACAATCATCGCATCGGACTCCGCCCGCACATTGATCTGGTCATTGTCGATACGGGTGACCATCCAGACTTGCGAGGCGCAGCCGCGTACCTTGTTTTCCTCGGTACGCTCACCCGCTTCCAGCGGCGGATTCTGCTTTCCCAGATCGATGATGTGGGCGTAGCGGGCCTCCCAATCCTCCAGCCAGGAGAATTCTTCGCGAATGTCGGCGGCGGCGTCTTGAATGCTCATCGCCGTCATCTGGGGCAAGCGGGGCAAAAAATAAACCCCGGCGCAGGCCACTGCGCCGGGGTTCATCGGAAATCTTTGGCAGCGCCTATTTGTAAACGGCGCCGAGGCAGTCAGCGATTTCAGCGAGGGCGTGCTGGCTGATGCAGTGGGGAACTTCAAACTCCTGGCCCACGCCGGCGACACAGCCCTGCAGCTGAAGGTTCTGCATTTTCATGCAGCTCTGGACGCTGGGCTCCAGCATCACGCGGCTGAGCCTGGCTTCCTCAACCGAGTCGGCGCCCAGGATGCGCAGCGCGGCGACCGAAGCAATCTGGTTTGCCACCGGCTCCTTGCCATACTTCACCTTCTTCTTCCCGCCCGTGAAATTGCCGGTGAGGAAGGTGGGCAGGCGCACGGCGGTTGCCACATCAGAGGCGGTTGCAACCGCTGTGGTCACGCCGGCAGCGTTGGTGTCGGAAAGCGGCGTGGCGCTGGGCGCCACAAGAGCCGCCAGGATCAGATTGTCAGCGGATTTGCCGCTGCCCTGAAGTAGTTTGACGTTTTCGGCGCGCCGGCCGCCATCCCGGATGCGCGATTTCGCCCAGCCATAACCCTGAAGGGAATATCCCTGCTCCTTGACGATGGCGGCCGTCGAATAGAGCCGTGCCAGGTCTTCATCCGTCACAGCGATGGCAGAGCCGACCGCATCATCGCCGCCTTTGAGCGAGCGCGCATAGCCACCGCCGCTGGCGAAGCTGTTGACCACGCGGTCACGGCCGTAAAATGCCTCGATGTCGCGCACATTGGCGCGGAAATCGGGATCCTGCGAGGCGACAAGGGCGGAATAGGAAATCCAGCCCCGCGTCAGCTGGTCGGCATTGTAGGAGCCGAGTGTTTCGAGGGCGGCATCAATGTCGCCCGAAGATTTGAAAGGTTTCCCGCCGACTTTGTCTGCGTCGGACTGGTAAGTCATATAGACGGCGGCCTTTTCAGAGACCGGGTCCTTGTTTTGAGCTATCGATACGCCGGCAAGCCCAGCTACTGCCAGAACCGCTGCGAAAATCCGCACTGCAGCCATGTTTCTCTCTCCCTCACGCGACACGCGATAGTGATGCCTTAACTTCCCTGACGGGGGAACCTCGCCTTGTCTGTTTGCAACATTACAAATACAGCAGGTGATCGTTCTGGCAGAAAATGCCTAATAAATCTCTCTGGGGTGTTAACGCTTGGACCCCCTTATGTCGCAGAAGCGATTACAGTTTGTCCACGTTGCCTGGCTCGCATTGTGCGGCGGCAGCGGGCTTGCGGGCCTGATCGCGGGCGCGCCCCTGTGGGCGGTGCTTGCGATTATGGTTACCGCGAGTGTGCCGGGAATCGCCGGAAGCCTCGTTCCGGCAGGTGATTCGTCCTGGCGCGGACTGGTCGTGATTTCCTGGACGTTGGTGGCGCTTGCCGGCTTGATTCTGACCGGTGGCGGGGCCTCACCCTTAACCATACTGCTGCTGGCGGCGCCGCTGGCGGGGCTTTTGGCTGGCGCACGGCGCATGGCGGCCGAAGCAGGGGTGTTTGCGACCCTTGCCCTTTTCCTGGCGCTGGTGGGGGGGCAGCTGGGCTGGGTGCCTCAGCCTGCCGCCTGGGCCGGGGCTGTGGCGGTGCCATTTGCCTTCTCAGGGCTCGTCGTTTCGGCCCTGATGGTGTGGATGCTGGTGCATTCCGGCATGGCCGAAAAACTCCAACAGAAACTCCAACCAGCGGCCGTTTCAGTCCCGGAAAACTCCAACGGCGCGGCCGCCGCGCGGCCGCAGGTTCCACGGGTGCCGGGACGCGGCGCAGCGCTGCTGGATGTGACGCCGGAAGGGCGCCTGCGCGGGGTGGCCGGGGATACATTCGGGCTGCATGCCCTGAGACCGGGCGCGGCGCTGACATCGCTTTTCGAACCCGGCGGATTACCCGGCGACGTTACCCAGCCTGGCGCGCGGGTGACCGGGGAGGCCACTCTGGTATCTGGCCAGCGCGTGCTGATTGCTGCCGAGACGAGTTCTGGCGGTGCCACCCTGCTCCTTTTCGCGCCGCCGGCCGGATTGGCTGATCCCGCTGAGGACGCCCGCGTGGCGTTTGAGGAAGAACTGAAACGGCGCACGGCCTTCTTCGCCTCTCTCGGCCATGATTTGCGCACGCCGCTGCACGCCATCCTGGGCTATGCCGAGATCATGCAGGCCGAACTCATGGGGCCGATGCCCGAAGTGTATGCGGACTATCCGGCGATCATCCATGAGAGTGGTACGGACCTTCTGCTGCTGGTCGATGATATACTCGACCTTGCCCGCGCCGAGGCTGGCCAGCCGCGTCTTGATCCCGAACCGGTGGATCTGGCGGCGTCTGCCGAATCTGTCATGCGCCAGCTGAAGGGCCACGCAGACCGGGCCGGGGTGACGCTGAAGCTGAAGTCGCAAGGCGAGGCCTGGGCAGAGGCGGACGCGCGCGCCGTGCGGCAGATCTGGCAGAACCTCGTTTCCAACGCGATCAAATATTCGGGTAACGGCAAGACGGTGACACTGGAAACGCGGATCGAGGGGGGCGCCGCAATCCTCAGCGTTCAGGACAGGGGCGCGGGTATTCCCGCTGACGATCTTGCCCGTCTCACCCAGCCCTTCGTCCAGGCGACCGGTGCCAAGGCTGGAACCGGGCTTGGCCTGTCGGTCGTACGCCGGTTTGCAGAGTTGCACGGCGGCGAGCTGCGCCTGAGTTCGAAACCGGGACGGGGAACCAGGGCAGAGGTCATCCTGCCCCGTGCCAGCGAGGCCGATCTCCGACCACTGGACGAAGCGGCGGAGTGACCACCATTTCGCCGCGATTATGTGCGGAATGTAGGGTAAATCCGGTGTCAGCGGGGCTTCTAGCATGAAGCTTGCAGGCGCCCGGATGGCTGGGATTTTACCGGGTGTAGGGACGCGCCCGGGAGATTGGGGATGTCTGTGAAGGTATTGTATATAGCCACGCGCTGGCCGTGGCCGGTCGAGATGGGCCGTCAGCGCATGATTGCGCAGACGCTTGAATTTGCGTCTGCGCTTGGCGAGGTTCACCTCCTCTCCTTCGGAGAAGCGCCCAAGACGCCCGCCCCGGATTACATCCGGTCCTCCGCAATGCTGGAAATGTCGGGGATAATGGGGCTGGCCCTCAGCCTGATCACGCGCCCGCTGCTGCCGCTGCAGAGCCATCTGTTCCTGAACAGGAAGGCGACCACGGCCGTGATGGACACAGTCGAACGCATTCGTCCCGATGTCATCGTGTTCGACATGGCGCGCCTCTCCCATCTCGCCCTCGCCATTCATCGCCGCTACCCCGACGTTCGCCTTGTCCTCGACATGGATGACCGGTTGTCGAAACGGTATCAGCGGATGCTGGCCAATGAGACTGTGGGCGATCTGGGCGGCACATTTGAATCGCGGCTTCCGGGCGCCATCCGCTTCCTCGTGCCGAGGCTCAAGAAGCTGCTGCTGCGCGTGGAAAAGCAGTTGATGGAACGCTCCGAACGCCGCGCGGCGGATGTATTTGACGCGATCCTGATGGTGTCGGCGCTGGAAGCGGACGAGATGCGGGCAGACTGCCCTGGAAGGGCCAGTGTTGTTGCCTTCCCGCCGCTGATCGCCGAACTGCCGGTGCCGCTGCAGGATTTCAGCCGGAGCGTGCGTTTTGTCTTCATCGGCAATGCCGGTTACGCGCCCAACGCCGAAGCGCTTGACCTGCTCGATCGCGCCGCTGTGCAAGTGAGCCGGAATACAAGCAGTTCGGATGCGGATTACTGCTTCCAGGCAGCCGGCAAGCCGCTGGCCGATGCGGCCTATCAGAAGGTCGAGGTGGCCGGTTTCGTGCCCGACCTTTCAGAGTTTCTGGCAGGCGACGCCGTGCTGGTGGCGCCCATCCTTCAAGGCACGGGCATCAAGACAAAGATCATCGATGCGCTGGAGCACAGTGTTCCGGTCATCACCACGCCGGTCGGCGCCGAAGGCCTCGGTTTGACCGAGGATGAGCACTTCATCTGCGTGCAGGGGGAAGACGATCTGGCGCAGGCCTGTCTTGACATCGTCCGCTCTCCCGAAGCCCGTGGACGCCTTGCGAGAATGGCGGCAGCGGCGCGCGACAAGGGCCTGACGACCCAGAACCGCACGATCCTCAGGGACCGGTTGGCTTTTGCGTTCGGTCTTTGAGGCGCAGCCCGGCCGCCATCATTCCGGCCTCAAAAAGCGGTGGCTTAGCCTCCCGAAGCGTGGCACGCTTGCCTATTACTATCAGCCAAGGGGATATCTCAAAATGAGAATGGCAATTGTGGCGGGCGCACTGGCGCTTGCGCTGACCGCATGCGGCGGTACTGGGGCAGCCAAGGCCTCGATAGTGAAAGCCTGTACGGAGTCGGCCGCAGACAACGCAATGTGTACGTGTATTGCTGATGGCTTGGAGAAAACTCTCGACGCCAAAACCTTCAACACTGTTGGCAAGGCAATGGCCAAGGGTGAAGAAAAGGGGGGTGAGGTTCTTGATAAGCTCCCGGCTTCGGAGAAGGCAAAGATAGAAGGCGCGATGATGTCCGTCGGCATGCAGTGCGCCTTTGGCGGCGCCTGAAGCGTGACGGGCAGGCGTGAGGCGGGACATTCGGACCGATGATGGAACGCCTGCCAGCCAGACTATGGACGGACGCGCTGATCCGCCGGGCAAATCTTGCCGGCGCCAGCGCGTTCGTCACCCAGCACGGCGATGAAGATCGCGGCGATGTGCTGGTGAAGGTTGCCCGTCTCGATGGCACGGCCGCAGCCTATATTCCGTCCATGAACATGGAGGGCGAACGGGTCTTCCTCAATCTTCTGGTCCAGGGGATCGGCCCGGACGAAGCTGCCGTGGACGACTATGTCCGCCGCGCGAAGGCACGCGACAGCGACCTGTGGGTCATCGAGATCGAGGATCGGCAGGGCCGCCATTTCCTGACCGAAGACGTTGAAGGCGAGCCCCCCGGATCAGGGGAATGACTGCGGCACGCGAGTGGGTAGCGTTCCCATCGGGGGAACCACCGGCTTGCAGGAGTGCCTTATGCTGAGATTTCCGGGAACATGTCTCGTCGCGGTCTGCCTGAGTGGCATCGCTTTGGCTGAAAACATGCCCGCCTGCGGACCTGAACTTGATGAAGCCATGCGCCTCGCCGCCAGAGAGGAAGCCCGGCAACACATTCTCCTAAACGAACTGGCTGAGATCCTCACATGGATCGAGTACGACTATGATGCTGGCCGGATCGAGGAGGCTGAATTCCTGGAAGAGATGGAAAACGGGGAACCCGAATTCCCGATTTATCAGGCCCGCTACGATGCCGCCAAAGCTGCCCATGACCGTCTGAAAGCAGCCCAGGCCGCTTGCCCGGCCGAGTGAGACGCTGGGGCCGCGCCCCTTTTCCGCCGCAAGACTGATGCGACTGTAATCTGGCCATCTTGCAATGCGCGAGGCATCCTCCCTTCACTGATAGGAGGAGATTCCATGAAACTGATCATTGCCTGCGCGCTGGCCGCGCTGACGCTTACCCCCGCCGCCTTTGCCTGCGAATCCTATGTCGCCGATGTGAACAAGGCCGGTCTTGCCGTGAAGGCGGCCAACAATGAGCGGATGGCGGTGCAGACCCGGTTTGAGGACGCCGAAAAGGAGCGCAGCCTCGTCCGCAAGGAAATCGACACCAAGGGCAATACGCCGGAGCGTCAGGCCGAGATCGATTTCTTCCGGGGCGAGATCCGCGCCGCCGAGCTTGCCTGGACCGACCGCCAGCCCGAATGGGACGCGGCAGAGGCTGAGTTGGTCACCGCGATTGCCGCCCATGAAGGCGCGTGTGGCGCAAATGCGCGCACCGGTGTCCTGATGGAAGCCCTCGGACTGAAACTGAACCGCTGACGGCAGCCACATAAACCGCCTGTTTACCCTATCCCCGCAGGTTGTGGCCTGCTGGGATAATCGGGGGCTTGGGCGGCAATGCTGTTCCTTCTGAATGACATCGTGACCGAGATCGAGGCGCCCGAAATGCGGCTGCTCGTGCGGAAAGCCGTGTTTGGCGGCGATGTGCACGGGATGCGGCCCCGCGAGGCGATGGACCTGGTGCGCGGCCGCCTGCAGGCGCTGCATGACCGGGGCCAGGTGCCCGACCGGGCGATGGTCGATGACCTCGCCGCCCTGATCATCGCCAAGACCGGCGCCAATGCGGCGCTGTTCCCCGTGCATGACGGCCGCGTGGCCGAAGCGCGCCTGACGATCCTGCCGGAAGCCATCCTCGACGCTGTGCGTACGCGCCTCGCCGAAGGCCGGGGCACCGATACGGGCGCGTTCTGGACGCGGGCGGCTTAGGCGGGAGCGGCCCGCCAAGGCAGGCAACCCCTTCTATCCATGGCCTAAATCGGTTAGGCCCTCGGCCAGATCATCTAAGACCGGCCCATCCCCATGTCGCACGTTACCGAAGCCGCCCGGCGGCGCACCTTTGCCATTATCTCCCACCCTGACGCGGGCAAGACCACGCTGACGGAGAATATCCTCCTGGCGGGCGGTGCCATCCGGGCGGCAGGGGAAGTGGCTGCGCGCGGCGAGGCCCGGCGCACAAAGTCTGACTGGATGAAGATCGAGCGCGACCGGGGCATCTCGGTTTCCGCCTCGGTGATGACGTTCGAATTTGACGGCTTCATGTTCAACCTGCTCGACACGCCGGGCCACGAAGACTTCTCCGAAGACACCTACCGCACGCTGACCGCCGCTGACTGCGCCGTCATGGTGCTCGACGCCGCCAAGGGTATCGAGCCGCAGACGCTGAAACTGTTTGAAGTCTGCCGGATGCGGGACATTCCGATTGTCACCTTCATCAACAAGATGGACCGCGAAGCGCTTGAGCCCATCGCGCTGCTGGATGAAGTGCAGGACAAGCTGCAACTCGACACCGCGCCGCTCTACTGGCCCGCCGCCAGCGGCCAGCGCTTTGCCGGCATGCTGGACCTTGCCCGCAACCAGTTCCTCCAGTTTGAGCGCCGCCCCGGCGAGCCAGCGCGCATCGGTCCGGCCACGGAAATCCCCGGCGATGAGGTCAGCCTCAAGGCGGGTCTCGACCCCTACGTCTTCGCCGAAATGGTGGAGGGGATTGAAATGGCCCGCAGCCTGCTGCCGGAGTTTGACCCGGAAGCCTTCCGCGCCGGGAATATGACGCCGGTGGTGTTCGGCTCGGCGCTGCGCTATTTCGGCGTGGCGGAACTGCTCCGCACGCTGCATGCCTATGCCCCCGGCCCCCGGTCTCAGAAGGCCGTGAAGAAGGGCGCTGAAGTCATGATCTCGCCGGACGAGCCTTCCGTCAGCGGATTTGTCTTCAAGATCCAGGCGAACATGGACCCCAACCACCGGGACCGTGTGGCGTTCCTGCGTCTCTGCTCGGGTGAGTTCCGGCGCGGCATGCGCCTGAAGACCACCAGCGGCAAGCAGCTCAACATCCACAATCCCCTGATGTTCATGGCGCAGGACCGCGAGATCGCCGAGACCGCCTATGCCGGCGATGTGATCGGCGTGCCCAACCATGGCCAGCTGCGTGTGGGGGACTCGCTCTCTGAGAATGGCGACATCCAGTTCGGCGGCATCCCAAACTTCGCCCCGGAACTCCTCCGCCGCGCCCGCGTGAAAGACCCGATGAAGGCCAAACACCTGCGCAAGGCGCTGGAAAGCCTCGCCGAAGAGGGTGTCACGCAGCTGTTCCTGCCCGCCATCGGCTCCGACATGATCGTCGGCGCCGTCGGACAGCTGCAGTTTGAGGTGATGATCGAGCGGATGACGGCGGAGTATAATCTCGAAGTCATGTTCGAGCAGGCGCCCTATAACGTTGCCCGCTGGATGGCATCAGACGATCCGAAGAAGCTCGAAGAGTTCCTTGAGCGGAACAAGTCAGCCACCGGAACAGACCTTGACGGCGCGCCGGTATACCTCGCGAAGAATGCCTGGGATGTTGGCTATGCCCAGGAGAAAAATCCGGGCATCCGCTTTACGGCAACGAAGGAGCGGGCGCTGGCGTAAGCCCGCCGCTGAGCTGGCCCGGTTCAATCTGCGGGGCGGGTGCCGGTTCGGGCACATCCCCAAGAATTGCCGTCTTGAGGCGGTTGGCGACGCCGGAGGTGGCGAGCGGATTTTCTTCCTTCCGGCCCTGGCCGCGCTTCAGTTCGCAGCGTGCCCGGGAGGCGCCGTAAGTATCCACATAAGACCAGGCCTTGCAGCTGGCGTCCTCGTCACAGGCCGTTTCGCAGGCGAGCGCCGAGGCGGTGTCGACCACGGAATATGTCGCGCCAAAACGATAGATATTCGGTTCATGACTGGCCGGGGCGGGCGTGTAGGCCGCCTCGGTCACCGTTCCGGTGGCCTCCAGCGGCGCAATGGGTCTGACGGAAAGCGTCCTGCCCTCCTTGCCATCGGCATGGGCGCTGGCGGCAAGGCCAAGACAGGCGGCGGCGATCAGCATGGCAAGGCGCATGGGTTCGGGCTCCGGCAATAATCTGCGGCGAAGGCTACCCGCCCCGTATTAACGAAGCGTTTGCCTTACAATTCGAGGGCCTAGTTGCCGAGGCTTTCCCGCTTCTCCTCGATTTCCAGCCACTCCATCTCAATCCCCTCAAGCTCGTTACGCGCCGCGCCAATACGGGCAGACTTCTTGTTGAAGCCGCCTGGATCACGGGCATAGAGCTGCGGATCGGCAAGGTCTGCCTCCAGCTTTGCAATTTCCGCCTGAAGCTTCGGTATGAGCCCGTTGATCTCCTTCTGGCGGTGCTCGTCCTTGAAGGAGAGTTTCGTCTGAGCTTTGGCTTTGGCCGGGGCGGGCGCGGTGGCAGACGACTTCTGAGGCTCCGCCTTCGGAGCATCCTTCCGGCGCACGTCTTTGAGCTGTTCCTGCGCGTCGCTCCATCCGCCCGCCGTCTGGATCCATTCGCCCCCGCCGATGGGCGAGAGACAGCTCGTCACCGTCGCATCCAGAAAGGCGCGGTCATGGCTGACGAGGATCAGCGTGCCCTCATAATTCAGCAGCATGTCTTCCAGGAGGTCGAGCGTCTGCATGTCGAGATCGTTGGTCGGCTCGTCCATCACCAGAAGGTTTGACGTGCGCGCCAGGCCAATGGCGAGGGCCAGCCGGTTGCGCTCCCCGCCCGACAGCGCGCCAACAGGCTGGCGCAGCTGCTCCGGCTTGAACAGGAAGTCCTTCGCATAGGCGGCCACATGGCGCTGATGGCCCTGCACCGTGATCGAATCCCCGCCTTCCGGCGCGAGGGCTTCCCAGATCGTGTCCCTGGCGTTGAGGGTATCGCGCGTCTGATCCTGATAGGTCACCTGCAGCGTCTTGGAATGGTAGAGCGTGCCGGCATCGGGCGGGATTTCGCCCAGCAGCAGGCGCACCAGCGTCGTCTTGCCCGCCCCATTTGGCCCGATAATGCCGATCCGGTCGCCCCGCAGGATGCGCAGATCGAGATCCTTCGCAATGATGAGTTCCGTGCCGTCCGGGGTCTGATAGGTTTTCGAAAGGCCCTTGGCCTCAATCACCTTCTTGCTGAGGGAGTCGCCGGCATCCGCCGTAATCGTCGCCAATGCCTTGCGGTCGTTCAGCGCGCTGCGCACCTGCGCATGTTCCACCTTCAGCTGGCGCAGCCGGGCGAGGCGGCCCTGGTTACGCTTGCGCCGGGCGGTGACGCCGCGCGCCAGCCAGTGCTGTTCGTCCTTGAGGTGAGTTGTCATCCGCTTCAGCTGGCGCTCATCCTCCTCCTCGATCTGCTCGGCCCACTGATCAAACTTCACATAGCCTTCCGGGC
This sequence comes from Hyphomonas sp., assembly GCF_013823385.1. GTDB lineage: Bacteria > Pseudomonadota > Alphaproteobacteria > Caulobacterales > Hyphomonadaceae > Hyphomonas. The sequence goes on along the minus strand of NZ_PNMA01000012.1, from coordinate 32,999 downwards.
TTTTCAGCACCTTGCCCTGCCGCAGCCAAAGCGTGTTTGTGGAGACATTCTCCAGAAAGCGCCGGTCATGGCTTACCACCAGCACAACCCCGTTGAACGCCTTCAGCCGGCCTTCCAGAAACTCGATCATCGGTACGTCGAGATGGTTTGTCGGCTCGTCGAGCAGGAGTATCGTCGGTTCCTGCGCAAATGCCTTGGCGAGCGCGGCGCGGCGCATCTGCCCGCCTGACAGTGTCTTGGGATCGGCGGCCGGATCGATGCCGAACTCCATCAGCTCGGCCTCGGCCATATAGGCCGCCTCCAGCCCGTCAGCGGCATAGTCGAGCACTGTGGCGTAGCCGGAGAGGTCCGGTTCCTGCGCCACGCTGGCGAAGGTCACGCCCGGCTGGCGCCACACTTCGCCGGAATCGGGCTCGGCCGCTTCCGAGACGATCTTCATCAGCGTGGATTTGCCCGCGCCATTGCGCCCCACCAAGGCGGCCCGCTCGCCCTTCGACAGCGCCAGCGTCACCCCTTCAAACAGGGGCGTATTGCCAAATGAAAGCCGCACATCGGTGAGTGTAATCAGGGGAGGTTGAGCCATAGCGGTGAGATAGCGGCTGGCGCCGCCCCGCGCTAGGGGCAGATCGCCGCCCGCTCCTCCGTTGTCAGCAGGCGCCATTTGCCTTCTGCCAGATCGCCCAGCGTCAGCGGGCCAAACCGACTCCGGTGGAGGGCTTCGACATGGTTGCCGGCGGCGGCGAACATGCGGCGCACCTGGTGGTAGCGGCCTTCGGTGAGGGTGAGGCGGGCGGTGCGCGCTCCGGTCACTTCAAGCTCTGCCGGCAGGCAGGGCTTGTCCTCGCCGCGCAGGATGAGAGAGCCAGAGGCGAAAAACTCGCGCTCAAACCCCTCCAGCGGGCGCGCCAGCGTCGCCTCATAGGTCTTGGGGATGTCAGACTTTGGCGAGATCAGCTTGTGCAGCAGTGCCCCATCATCTGTGAACAGAAGAAGACCGGTCGTGTCCGCGTCGAGTCGTCCGACAGAGGAAATCTTGGGGTCGCGCTTGAGAAAGCGCGGTGGCAGAAGATCATAAACCAGCTTTCCCTGATCCTGATGCGAGCAGGTATAGCCCGCCGGCTTGTGTATCATCAGCACCATGCCGGGCGCGGGGTCCAGCGGCTCGTCGTCAAAGCGCACATCCTCGCCCCAGCCGGTGACCCGTCCGCGCCGGATGGCCACTTCCATTTCCTTGCGCGAGCCATAGCCGAGGCCGGCAAGGTATTTTGCGAGCTTGCGGGTATCGTTCATGCCCGGCTCATTTCTGGCGCTTGGGCTTTTCAGCCTTGATGATCTTGTAGCCGTCTTCGTCTTCCAGCATTTCCTGACCGCGGAAGCAGGCAGAAATTTCTGCCTCATACGGAAGATGCCGGTTGGCCACCAGCCACAGCGTGCCCGAGGGCTTCAGCGTAGCGGCGGCGGCCCGGATGAAGGCGCGGCCAAGCTCGGAATTGTCTGCCCGCCCCGTATGGAAAGGCGGGTTCATCACGGCGAAATCATAGGTCGCCCGGGGCATGTCCTTCAGCGCGTCGCCCCAGGTCAGGGTGCAGCGCTCTCCAAACTCCGCCATTGTCTGTTCCTGGCAGAACAGCGCGCGGTAATCGGCCTCGAAGAGGTCCATCCGTTCGACCTTGTCGCAATGGCGCAGGATTTCCCGGCTGAGGAATCCGTTGCCGGCGCCGATGTCGACCCCGATGCCCTTGGTGTATTCCGGCACGCTGTCGGCCAGAAGCTCACTGCCCGGATCAATCCGGTCCCAGCTGAAAAGGCCCGGCCGGCTCCAGAGGCCCGGTTCGATTTCGCGCGGGGCGTCCTCCTCGATCCATTCCTGCGCCAGGTCTTCATTCACGAGGCTGGCATGCTTCACGGTCCAGAAGGCCCGGCATTTGTGCTTCGACAGGCTTTCGGCGTCACCGGCAATCTCGGCCAGGGTCTTCTCGGCCGTCTTGCCGCCCAGCGTATTTGGCAGGCTGGCCAGCACATAGCCGCCCTCGGGCGCCGCCAGCAGGGCGCGGGCATAGAGCGCGCGAGCATAGTCACGCTGCCGGGGCGGCACCACGATGGTCAGCATCGCCTCGGGAATGTCCACGCTGTCAGGCGTCAACACATTGTAGCCCGCTGCCTTCAGGGTGTCATATGCCGGCTTGAGGCTCGTGCGGCAGACTACGCGCTCCTTTGGCAGCTGAGCCATCCAGCTGCCCGGTTCGGCATTCAGCACCAGGATCGGGCCGTGTTCGGGCACGGGAACGGCGCCCGTATCCAGCGCCAGCAGCAATGTATCAAAAACAACAGTATCCATCATGCAGGCACCGATAGCCGCCCGCGCGCCCGGAGGAAAGCCGTCTCGCGCTGAGGGCGCAGGGGAATCTGCACCTGCCAGCCCGCCAAAGAAAAACCCCGCCGGCGCGAACCGGCGGGGTTTTGCCTTTATTGCGGATGGGAAAATCAGGCGCTGAGGCGCTCGATGATGATCGCCGGGGCCATGCCGCCAGCGGCACACATCGTCACGAGACCATAGCGCTTCTGCGAACGCTCAAGCTCGTCAAGGGCGGTGCCGATGAGGATCGAGCCGGTAGCGCCGATCGGGTGGCCCAGCGCCATGGCGCCGCCATTGATGTTCACCTTCTCGCGGTCGAGCTTCAGGTCACGGATGAATTTCTCGGCAACCACCGAGAAGGCCTCGTTGATTTCCCAGACGTCGATATCGCTGGTGGTGAGACCGGCTTTCTCGAGCACTTTCTTCGCGGCCGGAACCGGCGCGTTCAGCATCAGCGTCGGGCAGTCGCCCATGTTTGCTGTGGCCACGATGCGGGCGCGCGGCTTCAGGCCATGTTTCTTCATGTAGTTTTCAGACGCCATCAGCACGCCGCCCGAACCGTCGACGACGCCTGAGGAGTTACCGGCATGGTGCACGTGCTGGATCTTGCCCTTGAGCTGCGGATAGCGGCTCTCGATCAGGCTGCCATAGGTGGTGCCCTGGTCGTCGACCGGGATGTTCCAGAACATGTTGAACACGGTCTTCAGGCCACCCAGGCTTTCCATCGTGGTGCCGGGGCGGGGGAATTCTTCATGGTCGAGGGCGAGCGTGCCATCGACATTGTAAACCGGAACAACCGACTTGTTGAAACGGCCTTCCTTGATCGCCTGGGCAGCGCGCTCCTGAGAGACGACGGCGAGGCGGTCAACCGCTTCCCGGTCGATGCCTTCCAGCGTCGCGATGGCGTCCGCGCAGCAGCCCTGCTGGGATTGCGGATGCGATGCGCGCAGGCGCAGGTTGCCAGCGTCCATCATCGGCGGGGTTTTCGGGTCAGCCGAAGCGGCCGTGTAGCTCATCATTTCGCAGCCGCCGGCGATCACGCAATCTTCCATGCCGGACATGATCTGTGCCGCCGCGAGGCTCACCGTGGTGATGCCCGAGCCGCAGAAACGGTCCAGCGTCACGCCCGAGGCCTTGACGTTGTAGCCCGCGTCGAGGGCGGCCATGCGGCCCATGTCCCCACCCTGCGCGCCGCGCTGGCTGGAGGTGCCCCAGATGATGTCGTCGACGGTCTCGGTGTCCAGCTTGTTGCGGTCGCGCAGCTGGCTGAGAACGGTGGCCGCAAGGTGCTGCGGGTGCATGTGGGCGAGAGCGCCCTTGCCGACCTTGCCGACGCCGCGCGGCGTACGGACGGCATCAACGATAAAGGCATCAGCCATGATGTTACTCCCTGTCTTTGTGATGGTAGGCGCGTTCAGGCAGCGTCTGTTTTCAAGGCTTACGCGTGCGTAAGGAGCATGGGAAGCCGTGACGCCGGGTCAGTCGATGAGATGGTTTTCCGGCCGTTAAGTTCTGCGCCGGTCATCCGTGCGGCTTCCTGGTCCGGGTTCTCCGCCTGAATTGCGGACCGCCAGAGGAAGTCGAGCGCCCGTCCCGCGTCAGTGCGCCGGGCCTGCGGGGGCATTTACCGGCTTCTTCAGCACAAGCAGCGCCAGAAGCATCAGGCAGAATGCCATCGCCATCGCCATGAACAGGTTGTTGAACGTCATGGTCATCGCTTCGATCTTCATCCGCATCACCAGCTGCGCATAGGCCGCGGCCGCCGGATCCGTCAGGCCATGGGCCGCGCCGGCCGCTTCGGCCTGTTGCAGGAAAGCCTGCACTTCCGGCCGCGCGGGATCGAGGCCGGAGGCAATTTCCTGCTCATGCAGGGCGGTGAAATGATAGGTCATCGTGTTCAGCGCCGCGATGCCGAAAGCCCCGCCCAGATTGCGCACCACGGTAAACAGGCCCGAAGCATTCGCCACCATCGGCGCAGGCAAGGTGCCAAGCGCCAGGTTGGACACCGGCACCATGGTCATGATGAGGCCGATCCCGCGCAGCGCCTGCGGCCACATCAGCTCGTTGAATCCCGATTGTGCGGTCAGCTGCGCATTGCCCCAGAGGCCCGCCGTCACCAGTACGATGCCCATGCCCACCACAAGCCGCGGATCATACCGCTTCGTCAGCGCGCCCGAGAGTGGCCCGCCGATGAACATCGCGATGCCGGAAATACTCATGATCTGGCCGATCTGCAGCGGCGAAAACCCCCGCACCTGCCCGAGGAACAGCGGCAGGATATAGACCGAGCCGTAAAGCCCGAGGCCAACAATGGTGGCAATCACGGCGCCGGACCAGAAGTTCCGGTTACGGAACACCATCAGGTCCACGATCGGCGTATGATAGGTAAAGGAGCGGAAGAAGAAGATCACGCCCGCCACTGCGCACAGGGCCGCCCCGTACACGATGCCCCTGTCGGTGAACCAGCCTGCGCTCGGGCCTTCGTCGACGACCCATTCGAGGCTGCCGAGAAACAGCGCCATCGCCGCAAAGCCAAGCACATCCAGCCGGCGTAGCAGAGCGAAGTCGCCCTTCTGTTTGGGTACGAACAGATAGACCAGCACGCAGGCGGCAATGCCAGGGCCGATATTGATCAGGAACAGCCAGTGCCAGCCCAGATGCTCGGTCACCCAGCCGCCCAGTGTCGGGCCAATCGACGGGGCAAGCGTGGCCACCATGCCGATCATCACCTGCTGCGTCATCGATCGCCCACCGGGAAACAGGGTGAAGGCTGCCGCCATCGTGGTGGGCACCATCGCCGCGCCGGCAAAGCCCTGAATGGCGCGGAAGAAGATCAGCGAGTCGAGATCCCAGGAAAGCGCGCAGAGCAGGCTGGTAACGGTAAATGCGCCCGCCGACAAGATGAACAGGCGCCGCAGGCCGAACACCCGGTTGAGGAAGCCCGAGAGCGGAATGCCCACAACCTCGGCAATCAGATAACCGGTCTGTACCCAGGCGATCTCTTCGCCGCTGGCGGCCACGCCCGCCTGGATCTGACGGATGGAACTTGCCACGATCTGCACGTCAAGGATCGACATGAACATGCCGATCACCATTGCGAAGAAGCCGATATGCAGCGTCAGGGGTATCTTCTCTTCCGCCGCGCTGGCTGCGGGAGAAGTGCCTGCACCGGGTGAGGCGGTGGCGGCGGTCATGTCAGCTCTTGGCGGGCTTTACCGAAACAGTTGCCTCAACCGACAGGCCAGGCCGCATCAGGCCCGTGGCGAGCGCGTCCTCGGCAATCGCAATCCGCACCGGAACCCGCTGCACGATCTTGGTGAAGTTGCCCGTCGCTGTATCCATCGGAATGAGGCTGAACTGGCCGCCAGAGGCGGGGGCCAGCGATTCCACAATGCCATGCACCTTCATGTCCGGATACGCATCAATATGCAGCTCCACCGGCTGTCCAGGCCGCATCCGGCCAAGCTGGGTTTCCTTGAAATTGGCAATCACATAAGCGCTCTGTGTCGGGACGATCGCCATTGTCTGCTGGCCGGGACTGACCAGTTGCCCCTGCGAAACCGTCCGGTTGGTGACGATCCCGTCCACTGGCGCGCGGATTTCAAACCGGCCGCTGTCAAGGGTGGCGGCGTCAACGCGCGCCTTCGCCGCGGCCACCTGCGCGTCGGCGCTGGCGATGGCGGCTTCTGCAGCGCCAATGTCTTCCTGCGCGCGGGCGAGCGATGTGCGCGCCACAGAGATGCGGCTTTTCTGGGAAATGATGGCGGCGCTGGCCTGATCGGCCGACGCATTGGCCGCGTCCGCCCTGGTGGCGGCCGTGTCGAGCCCGGCCTTGGGATAGAAGCCGCGCTCTGCAAGCTTCTGGTCGCGGGCAAGTTCATCCTGGGCGAGGCGGGCATTGGCATTGGCGGCCTCGGCCCCGGCGTTGAGTTCGGAGAGGCGGTCGTTTTCAGCGGCGAGGCTGGCAGCCGTGCCCGCAGCGGTGGATTTCAGCGAAGCCAGCTGGGCGCGGGCCCGGGCGGCTTCTGCCTCGGCGGCGGCCAGGGCGGCGCGCGCCTCTTCCATCCGCGCGGCAGCATCCGCCCCTTCCAGCCGGATCAGGAGATCGCCGGCCTTCACCGGCTGATTGTCCGTCACGGCCACTTCTTCAACATAGCCCTGCACCTTGGGCGCCACCAGCGTGATGTCGGCGCGCACATAGGCGTTGTCGGTGGAAACGTCGAACCGTCCGGTGGTCCACCAATCGATGCCTTTCCAACCGATGACCAGGGCCAGCAGCAGGCCAAGCCCGGTCAGGATGTGGCGGCGATACCGCTGGGCAAAGCCGGCCGGTTCAGGCTCGGCACTGGCATCTTCGGCAGGGGTGGCGGGAGGGGGTGGGGACGGTTGGGAGGGCGCAGGCCCGGGCTCAGAACGGGGAGGAATCGGCTGAGCGGCAGGCTTCGGGGAGAGAGTTTGTGGGCGCATGGCACTTGTTTCTGATGTCCGGGCTGATGATTTCCCGAAACTGTAATCTTGATTACACCATCAAAATGTGTAATGTCAATTACACCAATTCGGGAAAGTGCATCCATGTCTGACTCTTCGGAAAAAGCTTCAGAAACAGCGCTTACGGGGCGCCCGGGCCGGGCCGCCCAGCGCCGCGAGGCGTTTCTGGATGCTGCGCGGGATGTGTTCCTGGAGCAGGGATATGAAGCCGCCAGCATGGCCGAGATCGTGGCGCGGGCAGGCGGCTCGCTCTCCACGCTCTATGCCCAGTTCGGAGACAAGGAGGGGCTGTTCCTCGCCGTCGTCACCCGCCGCGTGAAGGAGCTTTCCGGCGCCCTGCAGCTGGAAATCTCCGCCCAGGCACCGGCGGAGCAGGGTCTGCGCCGCATCGGCCAGAACTTCGTCGCCCATCTGCTGACGCCCACCGGCGTTGGGCTTTACCGCGTCATCCTCGGCCTCGCGCCAAAGTTCCCGGATCTATCCCGCCAGTTCTACGAGAAAGGCCTCAGCGAAGTGCGCGCCGCCGTTGCCGCCTATCTGATAGACCGGGAAGCGGCCTGCGAACTCAAACTGCGCGACCCCCACCGCGCCGCCAGCTTCTTCCTAGAAATGGTCCGCGGCACCCTGGCGCACCGCGCCCTTCTGAACCCCGGATACTTTCCGGATGCAGACGAAATTCGTGACGTGGTGGACGATGCCGTCAGCCTCTTCCTGGACGGCCTGCGCCAACGCTGAGCAGCCGCGCCCGTGCCGCTTTGTCAGATAACAGAGGATAGGCTGGCGGTGTGAAGTCGCGCTGTCAAACCGGGCGTTTCTCGTCGCCTTCGCCGCCCCAGAAGCGTTTGATCTTGCCGAGGAAGCCTTCGCTTTCCGGGTGGCAGTCTGCGCCGGAGCAGTCACAGAACTGGCGCAGCAGTTCCTTCTGGCGGGCTGTGAGGTTCTGCGGGGTTTCCACGAACATCTCGACATAGAGATCGCCCGTCTGCCCATTGGCGCGCACGCTCGGCATGCCCTTGCCGCGCAGGCGCAGCTTGCGGCCCGTCTGCGCGCCTTCGGGGATGGCCACGCGGGCGCGGCCGCCATCGATGGTCGGAATGTCGATCTCGCCGCCAAGGGCAGCCGTGGTCATCGGCACCGGCGCGCGGCAATAGAGGTTGGGCCCGTCGCGCTCGAAGATGTCATGATCCACCACTTCGACGAAGATGTAGAGGTCGCCCTTCGGCCCGCCGGCGCTGCCCGGTTCGCCCTCGCCGGAAAGCCGGATGCGCATCCCGCTCTCGACGCCGGCGGGGATCTTCACCTGCAGCTTGCGTTCTTCCTTCACCTGGCCGGCGCCGCCGCAATTCTTGCACGGCTTGCGGATGATCTGGCCGCGCCCCTGACAGATATGGCAGGTGCGTTCCATGGTGAAAAAGCCCTGCTGGGCGCGCACGCGGCCATGGCCGCCACAGGTCTCGCAGGTTTCCGGCTTGGTGCCCGGCGAGGCGCCGCTGCCTTCGCACGGGCGGCAGGTCACCGCCTGGGGCACATGGATGGTTTCATCCTTGCCGTAGAAGGCTTCTTCCAGCGTGATTTCGAGGTCATAGCGCAGGTCTGCGCCGCGCTGCGGGCCGCTGCGGCGGCGGCTGGAGGCAAAGCCCCCGCCAAATACCTGGCTGAACAGATCCTGGAAGATGTCTTCCGGATTGCCGCCCTGGCCGAACGGGTTGCCGCCCATCCCGCCATTCTCAAAGGCGCCATGGCCATAGCGGTCATAGGCTGCCCGTTTCTGCGGATCGGAGAGCACGGCATAAGCCTCGCCGACCTCCTTGAACTTCTCTTCTGCTGCGGCATCCCCGGCATTCTGGTCGGGGTGATACTTCATCGCCAGCTTGCGATAGGCTGATTTCAGCGCCTTCTCGTCGACGCCGCGGTCAACGCCGAGCACTTCGTAATAGTCGCGCTTGTTCATGTTTTCGTCGCTGCCTGAACTCTGGTCCGCCCTGTGCGGGTCATTTGGGGCGCCCTCCGGCCCCCCGCAAGGGCCGGAGTCAGGTGCAGTTCAGGCCAATTAGCTACCACCCGGCGGGAATTGGGTAATACCTTTCTCCACGACAGAGGCGCCGCCGCCGCCGATCTGCTTCACGGCCAACCCGCGCTGGGCGGTGCCGTCGAGGCGATAGCGGAAGAGGCCGTTAACCCCCATGAAGCCGTTGGGATCGGTCACGCCCGAATGCTGGATCGCCCCGGTAGCCGACAGGTTCACCGCCATGGCCGCAGCGTCATAGGCGGCGGCTGCCAGGTCGGTCGGCGCGCGGCCATAGATCCGGCGATAGGTGTCCCTGAAGGTCGTCATATTGTCCGGATCTGGCGTGGCGAAGATGCCGCCTTCCAGCGTCGGCTCGCGCCAGACGGAGCTGTCATCCCAGTTGCTCGTCCCCATCAGGCGCACGCGCTTCAGGTCCACGCCATTATAGGGCAGCAGCGGCGCCACTGCGAGCAGGCGTGTGCCGCGCTCGGGGATCATCACGCCCACCCGCTGGTTGGCGCCGGCATATTCGGCCTTCACCACGCTGGCGATCTGGCGGGCCTGATCGCCGGCCCCGGAGTCTGCCGGATAGAAGGCGCTCGAGGCCATCCGCCAGCCATTCCGGGCCGCTTCGGCGCGCATCGCGGCTTCCACCTGGCGGCCATACGGGCTGTCCGGGCCGAGATACACAAAGGTGCGCGTGCCCCGGCTGGCGGCATAGCCCATCACGCGGATGACTTCCTCCTCCGGCATGATCGAGGCGAGATACGCCCCGCCACCCGCAGCGGTCGGATCGTTCGAGAAGGCCACCACGGGGATCGATTTGCGATTGGCTGCCTGTTTCACCCCGCCCACATTGGCGGCAAACAGCGGCCCCAGAATGATGTCGGCGCCTTCCTTGATGGCTTCATCGGCCCGCGCTTCGGCGGTGGAGGCGCGGCCTGCCGTGTCCATCGGCATGATCAGGAAGTCGGTTCCCGCCAGTTCGAACAGCGCCAGTTCGATCCCGGCCAGCATGCTCTCGGCTTCGGCGCGCACATTGGCGCTCGGATGGGTGAAGGGCAGCAGCACGGCGGCACGTTTCACATCCTTCCCGCGCATGAATTCCGGCGTCAGACCGCCATCATCGCGGTAATAGGGTTCGGCCATCTGGCCGGTGTCGTAAGTCTCGCCGGGCCTTGGCTGAACCGGCTCCCCGGTCACCGGATCGACGCGCGGCTGGCCTGTCCCGATGGAGACCGGCGGACGCGCCGGCGCCGAGGCGCAGGCTGTCGCCAGAAGCAGCGAAGCCAGCACAAGGCTTGGCGCCCGGAGTTTCCTGAGTAAGGGTGGCAACAATGTCATCTTCCGATCCTTCCGACGCCAGTTCGATTCCAGCCGAAGGCGACTCTATGAGCGCCGCCGGTGCCGGGCAACAGCCCGTTGCCGTTTCTCCCGGCCTCTATGTTGTTTCCACCCCGATCGGCAACCTCCGGGACATCACCCTGCGCGCGCTGGACATCCTGTCCGCTGCCGATGAGGTACTGGCCGAAGACACCCGCGTGGCGGCAAAACTAATGTCCGCCTACGGGATTAAAGCCCGTCTCAGCCCGTACCATGACCATAATGGGGCCGAACGGCGGCCACAGATCCTCGCCCGCCTCGCAGCAGGTGGCCGCATCGCCCTGATTTCGGATGCTGGTACGCCGCTGGTGTCGGACCCCGGCTGGAAGCTGGTGCATGACGCGCTGGAGGCGGGCCACAAGGTTCATCCCGTGCCCGGCGCCTCAGCGCTGCTGGCGGGGCTCGTCGCCTCGGGCCTGCCGAGCGACCGGTTCATGTTTGCCGGCTTCCTGCCGCCCAAATCCGGCGCCCGCAAATCCGCGCTCGAAACCCTCAAACACGTCCCCGCCACGCTTGTCTTCTATGAGAGCGGCCCACGCCTTGCCGAAAGCCTGGCCGATCTCGCCAGCGTTCTGGGCGGGGGCCGCACCGCCGCCGTCGCCCGCGAGCTGACCAAGATGTTTGAGGAAACAAGGCGCGGCACGCTGGAAAGCCTCGCCCGTCATTATGAAGAGGCCGGGCCCCCGCGCGGCGAGATTGTCGTCCTCGCCGGGCCGCCGGAAGAAAGACACGCCACCGCCGCTGATCTCGACTCCGCCCTGCGCGACGCCCTGAAAACTATGCCCACCAAGGAAGCGGCCAGCAGTGTCTCCGAAGCCCTCGGCCTGCCGCGCCGCGAGGTCTATCAGCGCGCCCTCCAGATCAGATCGGAAGATGCCGGCTAAGCGCCAGATCGCCGAGGCGCGGGGGCGGTCTGCCGAGCGCCGCGCCGCCCTCTGGCTGCGCCTGAAGGGCTATTCCATCCTGGCTGCCCGCGTGAAGCTGCCGGTGGGCGAGATCGATCTTGTCGCGCGCAAGGGAAAGCTGATTGCCTTTGTCGAGGTCAAGGCCCGCGCCCGGCAGGAGGATGCCCTCGGCGCCGTCAGCGTGCAGTCCTGGCAGCGCATTGCCCGCGCCGCCGAGGCCTGGATGGGCCAGCGCCCGAAATTCGCAGATTATGGCTGGCGCTATGACATCGTCGCGCTCGCCCCCGGCCGCCTGCCACATCACCTGAAGGATGCCTGGCGTCCCGGCCTGGCTTAGCCGGGCCTCACTCCACCGCGGTGGGCGGGGTCTCCTGAATGCTCACCAGATAGGCCAGCAGCACATCCATCCCGAGATCGCCGAACACGAAATCCGGCATCGTCTCATGACCGACATGGATGCCCGCCCGGAAGTCTTCAGACAGGTTTTCCGGGGAGTAGAGCGACAGCACATAGCGCAGCGGCGGGGCGTCTGCCCGCAGGCTCGCATCCTGGTCCAGCCCATGGCAGATCGCGCAATGGGTCTGCGCAATCGCCTTGCCATCGGCAATCGAGGCCTCATCCATCGGGATGCCCAGCGCTTCCACATCGAAGACCGGCGCGGCCGGCTCCGCCGGGGTCTCCAGCCCCACACCGGGCGAGGGCACATGCGGCTGCTCTACCGGCTGGCGCTCACAGGCGGCCAGCGTCATGAAGCCTGCGGCCAGCAGGATGGCAACCGGGCGGAAAGGCAGGGAAGGGCGCATCGGCGGGCTCCTTTGCAGAAAGTTGGGGCAGGGCGCTGCAGGCCAGAATCGGCCCTTGATCCCTCACTATATCACACTTTCATCCTGCCACCGGCCTCCCGGAAGGCAAATCCCGTACTTTTCCCTAGCGGGGTGCACGCTCAGGGCCTGTACTCAGCGTTCCGTTCCAGCCGGTGCCTTCACCCTGCCGTAATCTTCTATCAGTTAGGCTCCGGGTTTCAGGCACACTCCAGCATTCAGGCCGGGCCATTCACGCATGACCGACAGCCATCAACCGCCCCGCATGCCAAGGGTCATCCGCGTTCCCGCGCAGGCGCTTTCGCCGCGCCGGCTGAGCCCGCTGCGCATCCTGCTGATCGCGATCGGCGCCATCGCCCTCTGCGCCGGCGCCTGGGGCCTGTGGAAGTGGCAGAGCCTGCATTCGGGCATGCCCCGCCTGCCCGAAGTGTCCGAGCTCTGGCAGGCCCAGCGCGAGGCGGCCATCGAGTTCATCGACGCGGAAGGCAAAACTCTCGCCGTGCGCGGCCCCCGCTATGGCCGCGCCATCACCGTGACGGAGCTGCCCAAACACGTCTCCCAGGCCTTCATCGCGGCCGAAGACAAGCGCTTCTACGAGCATGACGGCGCCGATGAGGCCGCCATCGCCCGCGCCGCCCTCTCCAACGCCGCGGCCGGCGAAACCGTCTCGGGTGCCTCCACCATCACCCAGCAGGTGGTGAAAAACCTCGTTCTCGACAGCCGCCAGACGATGCAGCGCAAGGCGCAGGAAATCACCCTCGCCCGCCAGCTCGAAAAACGGATGACGAAAGACGAGATCCTCTCGCTCTATCTCAACCGCATCTATTTCGGCGCAGGCCTCTACGGCATCGACGCGGCCTCGCGCTTCTATTTCGGCAAGCCTCCGGCCGAGCTTCAGATCCATGAAGCCGCCCTCCTGGCCGCGCTGCCCAAGGCCCCCTCCAAGCTCAACCTGCGCGACAATCTGGAAGGCGCCAAATCCCGCCAGCTCTATGTGCTCAAGGAGATGGAGAGCGAGCGCTACATCTCGCGCCAGGAAGCCGCCGCCGCCCGGGAAGCGCCGATCAACATCATCGCCGCCCCGCGCTACGATCCCCAGCTTGGCTACGCCCTCGACATTGCTGCCGAGCGCCTGAAAACCCTGCTGCCGCGCGTGCCGGGGGATGCCGTCGTCCAGCTGACCATCGATCCGAAAATCCAGCAGAAGACGCAGACGCTGCTCAGCGAGCGGATGACCAAGGATGGCAAGGCCGTTGCCGCCAGCCAGGTCTCGGCCCTGATCCTTGATCGCAATGGCGCCGTCGTGGCCCTCACGGGCGGGGTCGATTACGCTGCCTCGCCCTTCAACCGGGTCACCCAGTCACGGCGCCAGCCCGGCTCCAGCTTCAAGCCCTTCGTCTATGCCCTCGCCCTGGAAGACGGCTATTCGCCCTATGACGTGTTCAATGACCGGCCGATTTCCATCGGCAAATGGCAGCCGGTGAATTATAGCGGCGAGTATCACGGGCCGATGACACTGTCTGAAGCGCTCGCCCGCTCCACCAACACGGTGGCGGCCGAGCTTGGCAACGAAACCAATCCCGAGCGGATTGCGGCCCTGGCCAAACGCTTCGGCATCGCGAGCGAGATGAAGCCCTTCCCCTCCATCGCCCTTGGCAGTCAGGAAGTCAGCCTCTGGGAACTCGTGCGCGCCTATGGCGTCTTCCAGTCCGGCGGCTACCGGATGGAGCCCTACCTCATCGCCCGCGTGACGGATTCGCGCGGCCAGGTCTATTTCGAACATCCCGTCTCCGAGCGCGAACGTGTGTACCCGGAAGACCTCGCCGCAGAGATGAACGCCATGATGATGCGGGTCATCACCGCCTCCTTCGGCACCGGCGGGCGCGCCCGCATCCCGAACTGGACCGTCGCGGGCAAGACCGGCACCAGCCAGGAATCGCGCGACGCCTGGTTTGTCGGCTTCACGGCGGCCTATATCGGCGGTGTCTGGGTCGGCAATGATGATGACAGCCCCATGCGCCGGGTCACCGGCGGCGGCCTCCCGGCTGAACTCTGGGCAGACATCATGAAGGTTGCCCATGAGGGCAAGAAACCTGAAGCTCTCTTCGGGGCAAACCGGGCCGTGGTGCTTGATCCGGCAGCGGAGCAGCGCATCACCTTCTATCGCGGCATGGCCCAGGCCTTCGCAGCCGCTTCGGGGGGCTCCCGCAGCGCCAGCCGCGGCGGCCCGGTCCAGCAGACGGAATAACGGCCGCGATCAGTTGGCGCGGGCAATCTTCTGCAGCGGGGCCTCATCGGGCTCGGCTGGCAGGGACGCTTCGTACTCCGCCGCCGCCGCGTCGATCAGATGCTGCATGGCCTCCATCGGCTGGGGCCGCCCGACCAGATAGCCCTGCAGCTCGTCACAGCCATGGCCGCTGAGGAAGTCTGCCTGGTAGAGTGTTTCCACCCCTTCGGCCGTGCAGCGCAGTCCCAGCAGCTTGGCCAGCGCCAGCGTCGCCTGCGTGATGGCGCGGCTTTCCGCATCGGTCTCGATCCCGCGCACAAAGCTCTGATCGATCTTGATCTTGTGGAAGGGGAACATCCGCAGATAGCTCAGCGAGGAATATCCCGTCCCGAAATCATCCAGTGAAATCCGCAGGCCCATATCGCGCAGCTGATGCAGACGCTCCAGCGCAAAGCCGGTATCTGCCATCAGGACCGATTCAGTGATCTCCAGATCTATGCGGGACGGGTCCAGCTGGTTGGCGGCCAGCGCATGCACAATCGTAGACACAAGGCTTGTCGCGTTCATCTGCAGCGGGGAGATATTGATCGCCATGCGGATATTCGCCGGAAGCTGAGCCGCTTGCGCCATGGCCGTGCGGATAATCCATTCGCCCATGGGCACGATCAGGCCGTTTTCCTCCGCCAGCGGAATGAACTCGGAAGGCGGAATGATGCCAAGCTTGGGGTGATGCCACCGCACCAGGGCCTCAAAGCCCACCACCTTGCGCGTCTCTGCGCTGACCTGGGGCTGATAAACGAGGCGCAGCTGACCCTGGGTGATGGCTTCGCGCAGTTCCACTTCCCCGCGCAGGCGCGCGGCGGCCTTGTTGGCCATGTCCGGGGTGAATAGCGCCCATCGTCCGTTGCCCTTCTGGCGCGCGGCATGCATCGCCAAGTCTGCATGGTTCATTGCCATTGCGGCATCGAGATCGGGTTCGTCAAACCGGCGCACGCCAATCGAGGCGGTACACACAATCGTTGCGTCCCATATGGAGTAGGGTTCGTTCAGATAGGCGCTCAGCATATCGAGGAATGCTTCCAGCCCGCCGACGCTGGCCTGGCGTTTCACCGCCAGGATAAAACCATCGCTGGAAATCCGGGCCACGAGGTCGTCGGCGGCCGCATGTTCGGTCAGCCGGTTTGTCACCTGCCGCAGCAACTGGTCTGCCGCCTTGTGGCCAAGCGTGTCATTGATCACCTTGAAGGAATCAAGATCGAGACAGATCATCGCCCGCATCGAGGAAATTTCCAGCGGCGCGCGCGTCCACTCCTCCAGAAGCTCCAGAATATGGGCGCGATTGGGCAGGCCGGTGAGGTCATCATAATGGGCCAGCCGTTCGATCCGGTCTTCGGCCTGCTTGGCCTGCGTCACGTTCGAGGCCACCCCGCGGAAGCCCATGAACCGCCCGTCCTCATAGATCGGCTTGCCGGTCAGGGCGACCCAGCACTTTTCCGGGCCAGACACGCGCACCTGCAGCACCACATCATGGAAAGGTTCGTGGGCGTGCATGGCCTCTTCAAGTTTCCGGCGCGCTTCGCAGCTCTGGAACAGCGAGAAGAAATTGCGGTCCGCGTGCATGAAGGATCTCGAAGCGTCGGTATTCTGCCCATTGCAGGGCACGCTCTCCATCCGGAAATCAGCGTTGGTCTGCCACAGCCAGTCCGAAGAACTTTCGCCGAAATCCCGCAGCAGCAGGCTGATCACCTGAGATTGTTCACTGACTGCCGCCTCGCTGAGGAATTGCAGCACGAACTGCCGGTGGGCCCAGAGAACGGAATAGATCAGCACAAAGACATATATGATGGACAATACGCCAACCACCTGGCTGGTCGCGTCTCCGCGCAGGAAGCCCGCGCCGCTCATGCCGAGGCTGATCGGCACAATGAAGCAGAGGGCCGCGCGCGGCACGCGGGCGAGCAGGAAGGTGCCGCCAAATGCCATGCCGGTCGCAATCAGCATCGTCACCATGAATTGCATGTCCGGCGCGTTGATGGCCACCAGCATGGGCAGGGCCGCCCAGAAGAGCCCATGCATCGTCGAATTCTTTGCGCCTATATCCAGCTTCCGGGCGGCATAGTCTTCCTTGTGGCTGTATTTCAGTCCCCGGACGTGATGCACATAGGTCACGATGTTCAGAAGGGTCAGCGCGGCGCCCCAGACAATCATCATCGGGTTCAGGTTTTTCGAGCCCAGTTCCAGGAGGACAATTGCGGTATTCATCAGCCCGACAAGAATCATCAGCACAATCAGATGGTTGATGGAACTGACCTGTTTGGCCTGAAGCGCTGCCTGCAGTTTCTCCGGCACAGGCACTGGCCGGATAAACATTGCCAGTTTTTCGACCTCTGTGCGGATTCTGCGGAGAATTGCCATTGCCAGCCTCTTGGGCACTAATTTGGCATTTTCTCTAACATATCAGAGTTAACTTCCCGGAAAGACCGCGCTGGGAAGTTGTGCGGAAGGGATTTACTCTTTGCAAGGAATTGATCCGGCGGCCAGGGCGGGCCTGGCGGCGCCGTGATGGATTATCCCAGCCCCGGCGCGCAGACGCGGTTGCGGCCCTTGGCCTTGGCCTCATAGAGGTATTTATCCGCCTTCTGCATAAGTTCGCGCGGGGTCATTTCCGGCTTGTACTGCACCACGCCGAAGGACGCGGTGACCACCGGCAAGGCTACCGGATTGCCATCCAGCTGGTGCTCGGTCTGGCTCAGCAGATGCTTGATGTTCACCAGCCGGTTATAGGCCTCCATCAGCTGGCTGCCGGGGAAGAGGATTGCAAATTCCTCGCCGCCATGCCGGGCCACCAGCCGCGGCTCATCCGCATTGGACGAGATCAGCCGCGCGAAGTTCTGCAACACCACGTCACCGGCCTCGTGCCCGTAAGTGTCATTCAGCGCCTTGAAATGGTCGAGGTCTGCCATCGCCACGCACAGCGGCTCGCGCGTGCGGTTGGCCTGCTTGATGGCGTCTTCCAGCGTCTTGTCGAAGGCGCGGCGGTTGGGAATGGAGGTCAGCGGGTCGCGCAGGCTCTGCGAGCGCACCTCGTCCAGCTGGTCGCTCAGAACCGCGATGAGGGTCTGCGACCGGACAAGGCCCTGGTTGAGCTCCATCGTCATCGCGCTCATCCGGCGGTTTTCCTCGATCAGTCCGGAAACCAGAGAGTTGAGCTGTTCGGGTGAGGTTGCCGCCTTGGGCAGGTCCTGCTCCAGCGTCGTCAGCGTCTCGGAAAACGCCGAATTCTGCTGCAGGCTCGCATCGATCACGCTCAGCACTTCGCCAATCTCGTCGCCAATCGCCTGGCTCAGATCATGCGCTGCAAAAGCGCTTTGGTCCTCGGCCAGATAGGCCTGGAACAGAACGTCGATGTCATAGGGCGAAATCGTGTCCTGCCCCAGCAGCAACTCGTCAATCTCGGCCACAAGCGCCGGATCAGACTTGGTCGAATAGGCAAACCACACCGCATAGGCATTGGGGTAGGGCGCCGTCTTGTATTTCTCGCTGAGCTGAAAAACGCGCACGGCGGCCCTGCAGGCCTCTCGAAAATTCAGCTGGGCCCTGGCGTCAGAGCCATGGGTCAGCAGGGTCCGGTCGATCAGTTGCGCGCCCATGGCGGGTCTATCCAGTCTTGGTCAGATGTTATGGCATACCATAAGAGAGTTTGAGGACAGTTAATACCGGTTGCCGCGTTTTTTTTGTCCTTAAAGGTTGCAAAAGCGTTCCGGAAGTGTCCGGACCTGCCTTTGGAGCGCCGTTGGAGTTTTTTTGGAGCTTTCTGCAAAAAACTCCAACGCCGCAGCCCTCACCTCCCACGCGCTTCGCGCGCGGGCCCCTCCTCTCCCAGAGGGAGAGGGGTTGGGACCTCACCGCGAGCACAACGCTAAACCCCTCTCCCGCGAAGTGGGAGAGGAGGGGCCCATCGCAAGGCGATGGGAGGTGAGGGCCTTCAACCCTATCCAACAAATTTCCCGCTGAACCTGCAGCACTTAGGCGATTTCCAGAAATTTCATCCACCCCCTCCGGGAACGGAGGTATACTCCTTCGCATGTCGCCCCAGATCGCCGCCCGCCTCTATGCCCACGTATTGCCAGTCTTCTGGCCATACCTCTGGCTGCAGCTGCGCTGGATCTTCAAACGTCAGGACAAGGAACTCAGGACGCTTCTGATCTCGGTCTCCAAATGGGGTCACGTCCACATCGTCCATGTCGGCGACTACTGGCGCGCTTACAAAAAGCCGAAAGCCGTCAAACCGAGCTGGGATGATCCCGTCTGGGAAAGCCACACTGCGCCAAACCTCGTTGGAGTTTTTCAGGAGGACTCCAAAACCCTTCTGGCTGCCAATTCCTCAGCCCCCAACACAAGTATCCTCCCCTGCGAAGCGGGGGAGGTGGACGCGAAGCGGACGGAGGGGGGAGCCCCACACCCCGACACCTCCTAGCTGCAAGCAGCCCCACCCCCACCCTCCCCGCTTGCGGGGAGGGGGCAAGTCGCGCCCTAGGGGAAAGTCGCCCTCCGCTGAAACCCTACCTCTCCCCACAAAGCAACAGGCCCCCTCCCCACGGATGTGGGGAGGGATGGGGTGGGGCACCTCTCAAGAAAAAAGCAAACACCGGCCGCGCCCCCCGCGCGTTCCGGCCCTCCGTGCTGCCCCAAACGCGGCGCTTCCCGCCATTCCCCAATCAGTTTACCCTGCCGCCAAACGCTGGGAGGCACCGCCATGACCTATCTCATTCTGGGGATCATCATCTTTTTCGGAGCGCATCTGTTCAGCGCCTTCCGCAGCCGCGCGCCGGGGAAGGATCTGAAGGCAAAGCTCGGCTACGGCCCCTATATGGGCCTCTACAGCCTTGTTTCGGCTGTGGGGCTTGGCCTGATGATCTGGGGCTTTGACGCCGCCCGGCCCGCGCCCATCCTCTACACGCCCCCTACGGGCCTCGCCCACCTCAACCTTGCCCTGATGCTGCCGGCGATGATCCTGCTGGCGGCCGCCTATCTGCCCACCGGACGCATCAAGAAGGCGGCGAAGCATCCGATGCTGGCGGCGGTGAAGATCTGGGCGCTGGGCCACCTGCTGGCCAATGGCGAGCTGAATTCCGTCCTCCTTTTCGGCAGCTTCCTTGCCTATGGGGTGATTGACCGGATTGCCCTCAAAAAGCGCGGCGATATCGGCCCCGGCCCGGACGCGCCGGTTTCCGCCGTTGGCGACATCGGCGCGGTGGTCATCGGGGCAGGGGTGTATGCCGCCATCCTGCTCTGGCTCCACCCGATCCTCTTCGGCATGCCCGCCCTCCCGCAATAACCAGCCCGGCAAAGGCATTGCTTGCCCGCCGGGGGCGGACCCTGTAATCGCAGGGCCATGTCAAAACAGACCCAGACCGCCAGAAAGACCGTCAAGGACATCGCCGCCGCCAAGGGCGCGACGCCGCTTGTCATGTTGACGGCTTATGACGCTCCGACCGCCGCGATCCTCGATCCCCATTGCGACATCCTGCTGGTGGGCGACAGCCTCGGCATGGTCGTCCATGGCCTCCCGTCGACCGTCGGCGTCACGATGGAGATGATGATCCTGCATGGCCAGGCCGTCATGCGCGGCTCGCAAAGTGCGATGGTCGTCGTCGATATGCCTTTCGGTTCGTATGAAACCAATGCCGATCAGGCCTTCCTGAACGCGGTGCGGATCATGAAGGAAACCGGCTGCCAGGCGATCAAGATCGAAAGCGGGGCTTATGCCGCCGGCCAGATCGCCCACCTCGTGGAGCGCGGCATCCCGGTGATGGGCCATATCGGCCTGCGCCCGCAGGCGATCCATGTCGATGGCGGCTTCCGCGCCAAGGGCCGCACGGAAGATGAACGCGCCCGCGTCCTCGCCGAGGCCCGCGCCGCCGCCGATGCCGGCGCCTTCTGCATCGTCATCGAAGGCGTCGCCGAGGATCTCGCCGCCGCCATCACCGCCGAAGTCAGCTGCCCTACCATCGGGATCGGCGCCTCGGCCGCCTGCGACGGCCAGGTTCTGGTCACCCAGGACATGCTCGGCCTGTTCGACTGGACGCCCAAGTTCGTCCGCCGCTACGCCGATCTGCGCGAGGCCATCGATCAGGCCGCCGCAGAATACGCCGCTGACGTGCGCGCCCGGCGCTTCCCGGGCACGGCTGAAACCTACAGCCTGCGAAAACAAGGGTCTTAACAGCGCTGATCCGTTGCAGGCCCGCCTTGGGCCGTCTAGGTTCGCGCCCGAGTCCCCAAACCCCCGCCGGAGCCCCAGCGTGAGCGACATTTTCACTGAAGTTGACGAAGGCATTCGCCAGGAAAAGCTGGGAACCCTTTGGAAGAAATGGCGGCCCTTCGTTTATGGCGGCGTGGCGGCCCTGATCATCGGCGTCGCCGTCAATGAGTTTGTGCTGGCCCCGCAGGCCGAAGCCCGGCGCGAAGCCCGCGCCCTGGCGCTGGAAAACGGCATCCGCGCGCTGGAAGACGCCCGCTATGCCGAGGCTGAGGAAGCCTTCACCAGGATCATGAACGAGGATGCCAAGCTCGCCCCGCTGGCCGCCCATTTCCTTGCCCAGACCAAATATGAAGGCGGCGGCGATGCCGCCGGCGCGGCTGAGCTGCTCGCCTCGGTCGGCGGGGTCGAAGGCGGCCCGTATGAGCGCCTTGCCCTCCTGAAGTCGGCCTACTTCAAGGCAGACGAGCTGAGCCTCGCAGACCTTGAGACCACCCTTGGCAGCCTCGTCACCGATGACAGCACGGTCGGCGCGCTCGCCCGGGAGCTGGTGGCGGCCAAGGCCTATGAAGCGGGCGATTTTGCCCGCGCCCGTACCGAATATAACCGGCTGCGCCTCGACGCTTATGCGCCGCAGGGGCTGGTCCGGCGGGCCGAGATCGCCCTGGCGGCGATCCCGGTTCAGACCGGAACTGAAGAAGCAACAGAGGCCGCGCCCGCCGAGGCGGCACCGGCCGAGCCGCAGGAGACCGGCCAATGAAGTTTGCCCGCACCATTCTTGTCAGCACGACACTGGCAGCCGCGCTCGCCCTGTCGAGCTGCAGCAGCCTGCCGAGCTTTGGCAACAACAAGAAGGCGGAGCAGACCGCTGAAGAGAGAGCCGGCCGTCTGGCGATGGTGCTGGATGATGAGCGGGTAACGCCCGAGCCCGGCCTCGCCGGCGTGGCCATCGACCTGCCGCCAGCCGTCTCGGTCAATGCCTGGCCCGAAGCGGGCGGCAACCCGGCCAAGGTCACCGGCCACATCCAGGCCGCGCCGGATCTGAAGATCGACTGGCGGCGCTCCGTCGGCAAGGGCTCCAACAAGCGCTCCGCCCTGACCTCCGCCCCGGTCACCGATGGCACCCTCATCTATGTGCTCGATTCCCAGCAGACCGTGCGCGCCCTGCGCCTGTCGGATGGCGGCGCTGTGTGGTCGGAACGGCTGAAAGGGCTCTCCCGCCGTGACAAGGCCGCCGTCGGCGGCGGCCTGGCAGTTACCGGCGATACGCTGGTCGTCGCCAGCGGCTATGGCTATGTCGCCGCTCTGAACGCGGCCAATGGCGCCGAAAAATGGAAGCGCCCGCTCGGCGTGCCGATGACCGGTTCGCCGACGATTGCCGATGGGCGCGTATTCATCAATTCCAACAATAATGAGATATTCGCCCTTGATCTGGCCACCGGCCAGACGCTGTGGAGCGATCAGGCCATCTCCGAAACCGCCCGCGTGCTGGGCAGCCCGAGCGTAGCCGCGGTCGAAGAGTTCGTGATTGCGCCTTTCTCTTCGGGTGAGATCATTGCCTATCTGGCCGCCAATGGCCGCCGTCTATGGACCGATGCGATCCAGCAGGCCGGCGGTTTCACGCCCATTTCGGAGATCAACGATATCGGCTCGCGCCCGATCCTCGGCTCCGGTCTGGTGTTTGCGTCCAACCAGTCGGGCGCCACGGTGGCCATTGATGGCCGCACCGGCACCCGCGTCTGGGGCAAGACCATCGGCTCCACTCGCGCGCCTGCCCTGGCCGGCCGCTATCTGTTCGTGGTTGGCATCAATGGCGAACTCGCCTGCCTCGACGCCCAGAATGGCGATGCTTTCTGGGTGACGGAGCTGCCGCAGTTCAAGAATGAGAAGAAAAAGAAGAACCGGATCAGCTATTCTTCCCCGATTATCGCGTCTGACCGGGTCCTGGTGGCCTCTTCAGAGGGGGAACTGCTTGCATTCTCCACGCAGACCGGGCAGCAGACCGCTTCGCTGAAACTTGGCGATACGGTGTATCTTGAGCCCATCGCGGCTCAGGGTAAGCTTTACATCCTGACGGATAAGGCACGCCTGATCGCCATCAGATAATTCGGGCCGGGGCGACCCTCCGGCTCATAGCCGCTGCGGAGGGCGTCTGCCTTGCCATTGAAGCTCGCCATTGTCGGCCGGCCAAACGTCGGTAAATCGACCCTTTTCAACCGTCTGGTTGGGAAGAAGATCGCGCTTGTGGACGACCAGCCCGGCGTCACCCGGGACCGCAAGATGGCCGAAGGCCGGCTTGCCTCGCTGCCCCTGTCGCTGATCGACACCGCCGGTTTCGAGAATGTGAAGGATGACAGCCTGGAAGCGCGCATGCGCGCCCAGACCGAAGCGGCCATCGCGGAGGCCGATCTTGTCCTCTTCCTGGTCGATGCCCGCGTCGGGGTGACCCCGGAAGACGAGACCTTCGCCGCCCTCTTGCGCAAGGCAAACCTTCCGGTCGTGCTGGCCGCCAACAAGGCCGAAGGCCGCGCCGGGGAAGCAGGCGTGTTCGATGCGTTCCGCCTCGGTTTCGGCGAACCGGTCGGCCTCTCGGCCGAGCATGGCGAAGGCATGGCCGAGCTTTACGAAGCGATCCGCAATGCCCTCGGCCCGGAAGCCTTCGAACGTGCCCTCGAAGAGGCCGAGCCTGATTATGCCGGCGGCGCGGGCGACGACATTCTCGACAAGCTCGCCCATATCGACATTGAAGACACGACGATGTCGGACGAGGAACTCGTCGCGGCCATCGAGGCGGCCGATGTGGACGCCCCGGCTGCGCCGGTTCAGGCAGACCGGCCGATCCGCCTGGCCATCGTCGGGCGCCCGAATGCGGGCAAGTCCACCCTGATCAACCAGCTGCTGCAATCAGACCGTCTGCTGACCGGGCCGGAAGCAGGCATCACGCGCGATTCCATTACCATCGACTGGGAATGGGAAGGCCGTCAGATCCGTCTCGTGGATACCGCCGGCCTGCGCCGCAAATCCAAGGTTCAGGAACGGCTGGAGCGGATGTCCACCGCCGAGACCATCCGCTCCCTGAAGTATGCCGACATTGTCGCCCTCGTGATGGACGCGCATGAGGCGATGGAGAAGCAGGATCTGCAGATTGCCGATCTTGCCCTGCGCGAAGGGCGGGGGCTCGTGCTCGTCATCTCCAAATGGGATACTGTTCAGGATACGGATGCTGCCGCGCGGCATATCCGCGACATGGCCAACCGGCTGATGCCGAATGCCGGCGGCGCGCCGGTGGTGTTCCTCTCCGGCCTGACGGGCCGGAACATCGATAAGCTGATGCCGGCGGTGGTGAAGGTCTACAAGGACTGGACGGCGCGCGCCAAAACCGGCGACCTCAATCGCTGGCTGCGCCATACGGTCGAGCATCACCCGCCGCCGAGCGTGCAGGGCAAGCGGATCAAGCCGCGCTATATGGCGCAGATGAAGGCGCGTCCGCCAACCTTCGTGCTGATTGCCTCGCGCGGGGATCAGATGCCGGAAGGCTACAAGCGCTATCTGGTGAACGGTATCCGCGAGGCGTTCGACATGCACGGCGTGCCGATCCGCCTGTTCGTGCGCCAGGGGAAGAACCCCTATGCCGGCAAGGTCGGCCCGGATGGCCCGCCGCGCTACAAGCGCCGCAACGAGTAGCCGCGCACCTCCGCGTCAGAGATAGCTGTCGAGCCCGCGATCCTTGAGGGCCTGAACGACCTTGCCCACATCCTGCGCGCTGTTCTTCGAGGCGACGAGGACGCGCTTGCCATCGGCAACCACAACCAGGTCTTCAACGCCCACCAGCGCAACCAGTATTCCGTCTGCGGCATGAACGACGCATTCTCCCGCCGAGATGCTGACCGGCTCGGGAGAATTTGTCCGCCCGGAAACATCGCCAATCATCGCCCAGGTGCCGATATCGCTCCAGGCGCATTCCAGCGGGGCATAGACGGCGGCGCGGCGGGTCTGCTCCATGATCGCATAGTCGATCGACGTGCTGCGGATGGTGGCGAAAATGTCCGGGTCCAGAAAGACCCGCGTGCCGTCCGTGCGGGCAGCGCTCAGCGCCTGTGAAGAAGCCTCCAGAATATCCGGGGCAAACGCTTCCAGTTCGGCCAGAAGCGTGGCCGCATCGAACAGGAAGATGCCAGCATTCCAGCTATACTGCCCGCTGGCCAGATAGCTGGCGGCGGTGGCGTGATCGGGCTTTTCCTTGAAGGCGGTAACGCGCGAGACCGGGCCGGAGAGCGGCGCACCGGCCTGAATATAGCCAAAGCCGGTTTCCGGCCGGCTGGCGGCAATGCCAAAGGTGGTGATGTAACCGGCCTGCGCGGTGGCGGCGGCTTCGCGGATGGCATCGGTGAAGACCGTGGGCCGCCCGATATAATGGTCGGACGGCACAAGCAGGCCGAGTCCACCGGGAAACCGGTCTGCAATCACGCGCGCGGCAATCGCTGCGACCGCCGCAGTATTCTTGCCCATCGGCTCCAGCAGGATGGCGGCGGCTTCCACGCCGATTTCCGCCAGCTGCGCCTCGATCAGGTCGGCATAGGCTGCGTTGCTGATGATGATCGGCGCGGCGAAGGCGCCTGCGCAGTCCGGTGCCTGAAAGCGCAGGACTGTCTCCTGAAACACCGATTTGTCTGAAACGAGGCCGTGAAACTGCTTGGGACGCGCCTTGTCAGAGGCCGGCCAGAGCCGCGTGCCGGCGCCGCCGCACATGATCACGGGATGGATACTCATACTTCGCTCGCATCAGTGGCTGCCCGTGGGCAACAATGCCCATCGGCGCCGGATATGCAAACTGTGGGCCGTTTTGAGGTTAAATCGGCGTCAAATGCCGCTGCCAGGGCCTTCCCAGATGCTGAGGAAGCCCTTTTTCTGGAGGTAAACGAATATTTCCTCGGCCGCCTCGTCGGCGGAGCGGTCTGCCGTGCTGATGCGGATTTCCGGGTTCAGCGGCGGCTCATACGGGCTGTCGATGCCCGTAAAATTTCGGATCTCGCCGGCGCGGGCTTTCTTGTAGAGGCCTTTGACATCGCGGCTTTCGGCCACCTCCAGCGGCGTATCGACATGGATTTCGATGAATTCGCCTTCCGGCATAAGGCTGCGCGCCAGCTGGCGCTCGGCCCGGAAGGGCGAGATGAACGAGACCAGCGTGATCAGGCCCGCGTCCGACATCAGCCGGGCCACATTGGCCACGCGGCGGATATTCTCCACCCGGTCGGCATCGGTGAAGCCGAGATCGCGGTTAAGGCCGTGGCGGACATTGTCGCCGTCGAGAATGAAAGTGTGGCGGCCATAGGCGAAGAGGCGCTTCTGCAGCGCATTGGCGATGGTCGATTTGCCTGAGCCAGAAAGCCCGGTGAACCAGAGCACGGCCGGGCGCTGGCCCTTCTGTTCGGCGAGGGCATCGCGGCTGATGTCGAGGGCCTGCCAGTGGATGTTGGACGCGCGGCGCAGGGCAAAGTCGATCAGGCCAAGGGCGACAGTGTCGTTCGACTGGCGGTCGATCAGGATGAACCCGCCAGTTTCCCGGTTGTCCTTATAGGGATCAAACGGGATCGGCTGGTCCAGCGACAGGGTGGTGACGACGATCTGGTTGAGCTCCGCCGAGCGGGCAGAGGTTTCCGCCAGCGTGTTGACGTCGATGCCATGCTTGGGCGCGTTGACCGTGGCGGTCACCGTCTTGGCGCCAGCCTTCAGGATGTAGCGCCGGCCTGGCAGCAGGGGTTGCTCGTTCATCCAGAGGAGGTGAACCTGGAACTGGTCGGATACCTCCGCAGGCTGATCGGCCGAGACGATCATGTCGCCGCGGGAGGTGTCGATTTCGTCCGCGAAGGTCAGCGTGACGGACTGGCCGGAAACGGTTTCATCCAGGTCGCCGCCGGCGGTGACGATACGGGTGATGGTCGTCTCGCGGCCTGAGGGGAGCGAGCGCACCTTGTCGCCCGGCCTGATGCTGCCGCTGGCGACCTGGCCGGCAAATCCGCGGAAATCGAGATTGGGGCGGCTCACCCACTGAACCGGAAGGCGGAATGGCCGGGCAGCGCGCTCGTCCTCGATCTCGACCGTTTCGAGATATTCGATCAGGCTCGGGCCGTCATACCAGGGCGTCTCGGGCGAGCGCTCGGTCATGTTGGTACCCGCCAGCGCCGAGAGAGGGATAGGCTGGATACGGACCTTTCCGGGCAGTCCTTCGGCAAAGGTCATATAGTCGGCCACGATGTCGTCGAAGATATCCTGATTGAAGCCGACCAGGTCCATCTTGTTCACGGCCAGCACCAGATGGCGGATGCCGAGGAGGCTCGCGATAAAGCTGTGGCGGCGCGTCTGGGTCAGCACGCCCTTGCGCGCATCGATCATCAGGATGGCGGCGTCGGCGGTCGAGGCGCCGGTCGCCATATTGCGCGTATACTGTTCATGTCCCGGCGTGTCGGCCACGATGAACTTGCGCTTCTGGGTGGCAAAGAAACGGTAGGCGACATCAATGGTGATGCCCTGTTCCCGCTCGGCGGCGAGGCCGTCGACGAGGAGGGCAAAATCGATGCTATCGCCTTGCGTGCCGACTTTTTTGGAATCGTTTTCCAGCGCGGCGAGCTGATCCTCGAAGATCATCTTCGAATCGTAGAGCAGCCGTCCGATGAGCGTGGACTTGCCATCATCTACCGAGCCGCAGGTGATGAAGCGCAGCAGGGATTTGTTTTCATGCGCCTCGAGATAGGCGCCGATATCCGAAGCGATGAGATCGTCATTGAGGCGCATCAGAAATAGCCCTCCTGCTTCTTCTTCTCCATCGAGGCGGACTGGTCCTTGTCGATGGCGCGGCCCTGGCGCTCGGAGGTGGTGGTGAGAAGGATTTCCTGGATGACCTCATCCAGTGTGTGGGCGGTGCTTTCCACTGCGCCGGTCAGCGGATAGCAGCCAAGCGTCCGGAAACGGACGGATTTGACTTCTGCTTTGGCGGCAATCTCGGCGGGCACCCGGTCGTCATCCAGCATGATCAGCGTGTCGTTCCAGGTCACCACAGGGCGGGGCGCAGCCATATAGAGCGGCACCAGTTCGATCTTCTCGCGGCGGATGTATTGCCAGATGTCGAGCTCGGTCCAGTTGGACAGCGGGAAGGCCCGCAGGCTTTCGCCTTTGTGCATGCGTGTATTGTAGAGGTTCCAGATTTCCGGACGCTGACGTTTGGGATCCCAGCGGTGCCCGGCCGAGCGGAACGAGATGACGCGCTCCTTGGCGCGAGATTTTTCCTCGTCGCGGCGCGCCCCGCCAAAGGCCGCATCGAAGCCATACTTGTCGAGCGCCTGTTTCAGCGCGGCGGTCTTCATCACATCCGTATGATAGGCCGAGCCATGGCTGAACGGGCCGACGCCTTCGCGCACGCCGTCTTCATTGGTGTGCACTAGCAGCTCCAGGCCCAGCTCCTTCACCTTGCGGTCGCGGAACGCGATCATCTCGCGGAACTTCCAGCCGGTATCGACATGCAGCAGCGGGAAAGGGGGCTTGGCCGGATAGAAAGCCTTCATCGCCAGATGCAACATCACCGCCGAATCCTTGCCGATGGAATAGAGCATCACGGGCTTTTCGCATTCGGCCGCCACCTCCCGCAGGATGTGCAGGCTTTCGGCTTCCAGCCGGTCAAGATGGGTCAGGTTGGGCAAGGCTACTGGTCCTGTTCTGGCACTCTGCGCGTTCCGTAGCGGGCCTTGTGGGGAGAAGGAAGGCTCTGTGACGGCTGCGCATTGACCCTTCAGTAAAGCTAAACGAAAGCGGGCCGGGCGCCAGACCCGAATCCGCCGCAATCGGTGTCACAAATGCACATAAATCGTCATTGTGCAGCCCGACTCGCGAGGTTTATGGAAACGATCAAGCCTATGGCAGAGCATTTGCAGGGCGCAGGCTGGGTCAGAGAACCGGAGTACCGATCATGTGTGGTATCGTCGCGATTGCAGGCAAGGATGAAGTGGCAGGCCGTCTGGTCGATGGCCTCAAGCGGCTTGAGTATCGCGGCTATGACAGCGCCGGGGTGGCCGTGGCCGCAGCGGGCGGGGTCGAACGCCGCCGCGCCAAGGGCAAGATCGTCAACCTGCAGGAGCGCCTCACCGAAAGCCCGCTGAAGGGCCTTACCGGTATCGCCCACACCCGCTGGGCCACGCATGGCGCGCCCAATGAGACCAACGCCCACCCCCACCAGTCGGGCGCGGTCGCCATCGTTCACAACGGCATCATCGAGAATTATCGCGAACTGCGCGAGGACCTTGAGAAGCGCGGCCGCACGTTTGAATCGGAAACCGACAGTGAAGTGATCGCCCAGCTGATCGACGCCTATATGGGCGAGGGAAAAGACCCCGTTGCCGCTTTTGAAGAGGCGCTGAAACATTTCGAGGGCGCCTTCGCCATCGCCGCCATCTTCGCCAATGACCCCGAGCTGGTGATCGGCGCCCGCAAGGGCTCGCCGCTGGTGCTCGGCTATGGCGAGGGCGAGATGTATCTTGGCTCTGACGCCATCGCGTTGGCGCCGCTGACGCGCGAGGTCACCTATCTTGAAGAGGGTGACTGGGTGGTGATGCGCCGCAACGCCTTCGACATCCGCAATGTGCGCGGCGAGCGGGTGAACCGGCCGCGCGTCACCTCTGCGGTTAATGACGCGCTGATCGAGCGCGGCGAGTATGATCACTTCATGCTCAAGGAAATCCACGAGCAGTCTGAATCCCTCGCCCGGTCGATCATGCCCTATATCAACCAGGCCGATCAGACCATCAGTATACCCGAAGCTGCCCGGTCGCTGTTTGCCGATGCCGACCGCGCCGTGGCGATTGCCTGCGGCACGGCCTATTATTCCGCCTTCACCGCGAAATACTGGTTCGAGCAGATTGCCCGCCTCGCCTTCGAGCCGGACATCGCATCGGAGTTCCGCTATCGCCGCCCGGTGCTGCCGGTCAAAGGCCTGTCGATCTTCGTCAGCCAGTCTGGCGAGACCGCCGATACGCTGGCGGCGCTGCGCTATTGCCGCGAAAACCGCACGCCCGCGATTGCCGTGGTCAACGTGCCGGAAAGCTCGATTGCGCGGGAAGCCGCCTCCATCGTGCCGACCCATGCCGGGCCAGAAATCGGTGTTGCCTCGACCAAGGCTTTCACCGCGCAATTGTCCGTGCTCGCCATTCTGGCACTGTCGGCCGCCAAGGCGCGCGGACACCTGCTGCCGGGTGATGAGGTGAAATTCGTCCGTAGCCTGCTGGCCCTGCCGCGCAAGGTGACGCAGGCGCTGGAATCTGCGGCTCATGTCCGGGAAATCGCCAAGCACATTGCCGGCAAGCGCGACATCCTCTTCCTCGGCCGTGGCCGGTATTATCCCCTCGCACTGGAAGGCGCGCTGAAACTCAAGGAAGTGTCCTACATCCATGCCGAAGGCTATGCCGCCGGCGAATTGAAGCATGGGCCGATTGCGCTGATCGAGAAGGGCCTGCCGGTAATCGTTGTGGCGCCGAAGGACGAACTTTTCGAGAAGACCATCTCGAATGTCGAGGAAGTGCGCGCGCGCGGCGCCGAGGTGATCCTGATCTCCGACGCAGCCGGCATCAAGGCCGCGGGCAAACGCGCCGATCATGTGATCGAGCTGCCCGACGGCGACGAGATTTCGCTGCCCATCCTTTCGGCCATTCCGTTGCAGCTGCTGGCTTATTATGTCGCCCTGACGCGGGGCACGGATGTTGACCAGCCGCGCAACCTCGCCAAATCGGTGACGGTGGAATAACCTGCCGCTTCGGGAATCAGGCGAAGAGGCGGGCCAGTGGCATCGATCAGTGAAATTGAGGCGCGCGTCCTCGAGCGGCTCGCGGAAAAGGGGCCGCAGATCGGCAAGGAGCTCGCCTTTGCCATGCCGGATATTCCGGTGCTCGCCCTCTGGCAGGCCTGTTTCCGCAGCCAGTCTTTCCTGATCTCTCACTTCGCCAGCTATTATCTGCGCTATGACATTACGCGTGAGGATCAGGTGCGGCTCAGCCCCTCCATCCTGCGGGACTTCCTCTCCTTTACCCTGTTCGGCCTGCCGGGCCAGCGCGAGCAGATGATCGAGCGGCAGGGATTTCTCTCGAACACGCACCGCGAGATCAGCCGGGAGAAGATCGCGCTTGCCCAGTCGGCCATGAAGGCGGTGTTCCTCAAGCTCAGCCGCGAAACCCGCAGCCAGCTTTGCGCCTTCATCGCCGGCGACCTTGCCTATTTCCTCGCACATAATGAGCCGCGCGAACATGCCGCTTCGGGCGAGATGGTGAAGGGATCGGATGTCGACATCGTCATCATCCTTTCCGACGCCCTGCCCGAAGAGGTGAAGGAGACGATTGACTCGGAGATGGTGCGCCTGAAATCGATCTACCTGCGGCACCCGGATTATCGCCAGGAAATCGACTTCATCACCAAGCGCCAGTCGGTCATGGAACGCCAGTTTGGCTATGGCGATATCCATGACAAGATTGCCAGCAAGATTGCCTATGAGTCGATGTTCCTCGGCGGATCGCTGACGCTTTACATGGAAGTGCGCGATGCGATGTCGCGGCTCGGCGTGGACAAGCTGATCGAGGCGGATTTCGATCATGCGCTCAAGGACCGGAAGAATGCCATGCGCAAGCTGCTGCATGTTGATGCCACCACGATCGACGATGAGACCCGCTCGCTGTTCTATTTCTCGCAGGAACGCGTAGAGTTTTCCTGACACAGGCTGAAACCAAGTGTGACTGGAAAGCGCGCGCGAGGCGCGCCAAACAGCGCCGGCAAGCCCTTGCCGGCTCAAGATCAGGATACCGGACCCATGCAATTCATTGACCTTCAGGCCCAGCGCCGCCGCATCGAACCCCAGATCAATGCAGCCGTTCAGTCCGTCATCGAAAGCGGGCGGTATGTTCTGGGGCCCGAGGTCGGCGAGCTGGAGAAGCAGCTGGCGGCCTGGTGCGGGGCGAAACATGCGGTGAGCTGCGCCAATGGCACCGATGCGCTGGCGCTGGCCCTGATGGCGTGGGCGCTGAAGCCGGGGGACGCGGTGTTCTGCCCGAGTTTTACCTTCGTGGCGACGGCGCAGGTGGTTCCGTGGCTGGGGGCAACGCCGGTGTTCGTGGATATCCACGCCGACACCTACAATATGGACCCGGCAAGCCTTGAAGCGCAGATTGCGCGGGTGAAGGCGGAAGGCAAGCTGAAGCCAAAGGTGGTGATTGCGGTGGACCTCTTTGGTCAGCCAGCGGATTACCCTGCGATCAAGGCGATCTGCGACCGGGAAGGGATGAAGCTTATCTCCGATACGGCGCAGGGTTATGGCTGCACGCTGAATGGCCGGCATCCTTCAGACTGGGCCGACATTGCCACAACGAGCTTCTTTCCGGCCAAGCCCCTTGGATGCTATGGCGATGGCGGGGCGATCGTGACCAATGACAGCGCGCTCGCAGAACTGATCGAGTCGCTACGGGTCTATGGCAAGGTGACGCCGACCGATGCGGCGCAACGCAATTTTCATCATGACCCGAAATATCTCTCCCTCCGGGTGGGGATGAATTCGCGGCTGGATACGATCCAGGCGGCGATCCTTCTGGAGAAGCTGAAGATCTTCGCCGATGAGATCGAGAAACGCGAAGCTGTTGCCCGCCGCTATACGCAGGCGCTGGAGGGCAAGGTGCGCCGTGTGCCGAAGGTGATTGCGGGCGGGCAGAGCGTTTGGGCGCAATATGTGATCGAGCACGAGAACCGCGACGGGCTGCAGGCGCATCTGACCGCCAAGGGCATTCCGAGCATGGTCTACTATCCCGTGCCGATCCACCAACAGGATTTCGCCGCCCGCTTTGCCCCGGCTGAGGGAACTCTGCCGGTCACTGAAACGGCGAGCCGGCATGTGCTGGCCCTGCCGATGCATCCTTATCTGGGGGTGGAGGATCAGGACCGGGTGATTGAGGCGGTGCTGGGGTTTAACGGCTGAGGGTTTCCTGATCTTTGCCCTTCTTTCGTCACCCTCGATGCGCGCGAGCGCATCTGAGGGCCCATCTCCTTGCCTTTTCCCTTGCGCCTGCGTCACCGGCAGGAGCTGGGCCCTCAGATGGCCTTTGGCCATCGAGGGTGACGAGGGTTCACTGTGCCTTACTTGCAGCGCCCTTATCCTCCCCTGCGAAGCGGGGGAGGTGGCAGGCGGCGTCAGCCGGCTGACGGAGGGGGGCCTAGCCGCTGTTTATCCCGGCCCAATCCTGAGGCCGGGCTTCTTCGTCCAGGCGGAGCAGCAGCGCATCGGTCCAGGGCGACAGGCGGCGGATGATGTGGCCGGGGACAGGGAGATCCTTCAGGACACGGCCATTCCGCCTGCGGAGCAAGCGGGCAAGGCGCAGGGCGTGTTGTTCGGGGTGATTCAGCACCAGTGCAAGGCGCCGGGCGGCTTCCATCATCAGCGCCCATTGCACGAAAGGGGTGTCGGCGCCGTCCGATTTTGAGGCGGCGCGGGCGAGGCGCGTTTCTTCGATCAGGCAGAAGAGGGCTTCGCGGCGC
>NZ_PNMA01000011.1 GCF_013823385.1 Hyphomonas sp. | reverse complement strand
CCCCCTCGCCCTCGCCGCCCGCATCGAAGCGGCCCATGCCGCCGGCAATCCCTTCCGCGTCCGCGTCTGGACC
This sequence comes from Hyphomonas sp., assembly GCF_013823385.1. GTDB lineage: Bacteria > Pseudomonadota > Alphaproteobacteria > Caulobacterales > Hyphomonadaceae > Hyphomonas. Next base: position 106,660 of record NZ_PNMA01000011.1, on the reverse strand, counting down.
GGCGCCTCCACCGGCCCGGAACTCGACGGCGCCCTCGCCAAGGCCGACGGCATCGAATTCCGCCTGCCCTACAATTCCGATCCCATCGCCCGGGAGCGGATCAACAAGGGCGAGATGGAATATCTCGACATGCACCTCTCCCAGGTCGCCCCGGCCGCCTGGCAGGGCTTCCTCGGGCCCCTGCACACGGCCGTGGTCGAGGTAACCGCCATTCGCGAAGATGGCGCGCTGGTGCCCTCCTCCTCCATCGGCAACAACAAGACTTGGCTCGACCGCGCCGACCAGATCATCCTGGAAGTCAATGACTGGCAGAACCCGGCGCTGGAAGGCATGCACGACATCTATTACGGCACCGCCCTGCCGCCCGGCCGCGTGCCCATTCCGCTGACATCGCCCGAACAGCGCATCGGAACCACCGCCTTCCGCATTGATCCGGCCCGCGTCGTGGCGGTGGTCTGCACCAACTCGCCAGACCGCAACCTGCCCTTCGCCGCGCCCGATGAGGCGGCCACCGCCATCGCCGGCCATCTGATCGAATTCCTGAAGCATGAGGTGAAACTCGGCCGGCTGCCGGCCACGCTGCTGCCGCTGCAATCGGGGGTCGGCAATGTCGCCAATGCCGTGCTCGCCGGGCTGCAGAACAGCCCCTTCGAGCGGATGGCCGCCTATACCGAAGTGCTGCAGGATGGGATGCTGGACCTTCTGGAATCCGGCAAGCTGACCATTGCCTCCGCCACCGCCTTCTCGCTCAGCCCGGAAGCGGCCGCCGACCTCAACCGCCGCATGGATGAATTCCGCAGCCGGATCATCCTGCGCCCGCAGGAAATCTCCAACCATCCGGAAATCATCCGCCGGCTCGGCTGCATCGCCATGAACGGCATGATCGAGGCAGATATCTACGGTAATGTGAACTCCACCCATCTGATGGGCTCGCGCATCCAGAACGGCATCGGCGGCTCAGGCGACTTCGCGCGGAATGCCTATATTTCCTGCTTCGTCTCCCCCTCCACGGCCAAGGGCGGCAAGATCTCCGCCATCGTGCCGATGGCCAGCCATGTGGACCATATCACGCAGGACGTGCAGGTTCTGGTCACCGAGCAGGGCCTTGCCGATCTGCGCGGCCTCTCGCCGAAACAGCGCGCGAAGGTCATCATCGCCAATTGCGTTCATCCGGATTTCCGGGAAGCGCTGGCAGACTATCATGCCCGCGCTCTGAAGGGCGCCTTTGGCCAGCAGACACCTCACCTCCTCACGGAGGCGCTCTCCTGGCACCAGCGCTATATTGAAACCGGCTCAATGCGCTAAGCGCGCGCCCGCCTATTCGACCGGCGGCGGATCAATGCTCTGCGCGGTGGGATCAAGACCGAAGGCTTCCGGGCTCATCATGGCGCGGACGGTTTCCACCTCGTCGGGCAGGATGTCATGCGCCTCGCCATAGCCGGTGATCGGAGAGGGATAGACACCCTTTTCCAGCACCACCTCATCAAACAGCAGCCAGGCCTGCTTGCCCCCCAGGCAGGTCACGCGAACCCAGAGATCTTCCTCATTCTCGATGGCGCCGATATCGGTGATCTCGCGCAGTTCGCCTTCATTGATGTCGAACTCGCGGCCGTTGAAGCTCATCACCGTGAAGCCTTCGCCGATATAACGCAGATAGGTGAGCTGGTCGCCCGCCTTCAGGGGCAGCTTCTCGATGCCCGCATCGCCGACAAACTCCACCTCCGCGTCCTCCAGCACCGTCACCGGCAGCTTTTTCGTGGCCACGAAATAGTCGAGGTCATCCGCCTTGTTGCGGGGATTGTTCCACAGCTGATAGTTGGCGTATTGCGGCAGGAGGCAGGTCACATCCTGCGGGTCCGTCGGGTTGGGACGGGCGCGGGCCGGCACGCGCACATCGGCGTCCAGAACGGCAAATCCCGGCGGGTATTCACCCGGCCAGCCGGGGCTGAGGAACCAGTTGCCGTCATAGCCCGAAAGGGCCGCATAATCTGTTGTAGGGGCGGCCGGCGCGGAAGCGCTTTCCCTGTCAACGCCCGCCACAGGCATGTCAGCGCCCGGCGCAGCCTCAGAGCCCACCGTCGTGGACACGTCACCCCGTCCACAAGCCGCCACAAGAAGGGCTGCCGAGAGAATCCAGCCGAATCGCATTTTCTGCTCCCATACCGTCCGCTAGAAATGGAGGTGAACCATAACAATAGCAAGAATATGACCGTGACGCTTGGCTTTTGGCGCGATTTGATGTCTCAAGCCACTTTCCCGAACCAGAAAGCCCCCTGCCCATGACCCGCCCCGTTGTTCGCTTTGCGCCCTCGCCCACTGGCCGCCTGCATGTCGGCAATGTGCGTACCGCCTTGATTAACTGGCTGTTTTCTCGCGGGCAGCAGGGAAAATTCATCCTCCGTATCGACGATACAGACCTTGAACGCTCCACCCAGGAGAATGAAGAGGCCCTGAAAGTGGACCTCACCTGGCTCGGCCTGACCTGGGATGAAAGCTTCAACCAGTCGCACCGCTTCAAGGTCTATGATGAAGCCGCCGACACGCTGCGCGCCATGGGCCTGCTCTATCCCTGCTACGAGACGGCCGAGGAACTCGACGTCAAGCGCAAGATTGCCCAGACGCGCGGCCGCCCGCCGGTCTATGACCGCGCGGCGCTGACGCTGACGGACGCCGACCGGGCAAAATTCGAAGCCGAAGGGCGAAAGCCCCACTGGCGCTTCAAGCTTTCGGGCGAGCGCGTCGAATGGAACGACCTCGTGCGCGGCCCGCAGAGCATCGACACCTCCTCGGTCTCCGACCCCATCCTCATCCGCGAGGATGGCAGCTATCTCTACACCCTCCCCTCGGTGGTCGATGACATCGAGGCAGGCATCACGCATGTGGTGCGCGGGGAAGACCATGTGACCAATTCCGGCGCGCAGATCGAAATCTTCATGGCGCTCGGCGGCAAGGCGCCCGAAATGGCCCACACCCCGCTGCTGATCGGCGCCGATGGCGCGGCCCTCTCCAAACGCATCGGCTCTCTCTCCATGGGCGAGCTGCGCGCGCGCGGCTATGAGCCGATGGCCATCTGCAGCCATCTCGCCAAGCTCGGCACCTCGGACAATATCGAGGCGCGCACCACTCTGGAGCAGCTCTGCGAAGAGTTCGCCTTCTCCAAGATCGGCCGCGCGCCCGCCCGCTTTGACGATAATGATCTCAACGCCCTCAACGCCGCGCTCGTTCACACGATGCCGTTCGAAGCCGTCCGTGAACGGCTGACCGCGCTCGATGCGCGCGCCGCTTCAGAGCCCTTCTGGCTGGCCGTGCGGGAAAACTGCACCTTCGTGGCCGATGCCATGGCCTGGGTGGACATCGTCTTCGGCGCGCCCGCTCCGCTGGTGGCGGACGAGGACAAGGAGTTCATCGCCGCCGCCGCCGCGCATCTGCCGGAAGGCGAGCTGACCGGCGAAAGCTGGAGCGCCTGGACGAATGCGCTGAAGGCCGCCACCGGCCGCAAGGGCCGCGGCCTCTTCATGCCGCTGCGCAAGGCCCTGACAGGCCTCGAGCACGGCCCGGACATGGGCCCCGTCCTGCCGCTGATCGGCCGCGGAAAAGTGCTCCAGCGCCTCGGCTAGCAGCTGCCGGAAAGGCGGGGCGAACCTGTCAGGATCGCTTCGTTGAACGGCTCATCCTGAGCGAAGTCGAAGGACGAGCCGGGAGCGCTGTCCCATGTGGCCATCCTTCGACGTCGCTCAGGATGAGTGGCACTTTGTTTGGCAGATCAGACGCCCAATGATCTAGTCGCAGCTCTGATCGCTCTGGCAGCTTACGTTCGCCACCGGTTCGCCATTGGCAAGGTCACGCACCCAGTCAACGAGCTTCACGCCGCCTGCCTCCTCCGTATAGAAACGGCTGAAGCGAAGCGATGTGTGCGCATTGCCCGGCGCTTCAAAGGTGCGGATCGTTGGAATGTCGCGGGCAAGGTCGGCATTGTTGGCCGCCAGCAACCCGCGCACGGGCTCGCCCGTGCCCAGCAGGGTCAGGAAATCCTGCTGCACTTGGTCGTCCACATTATCAAATCGCGCCATCTGCATCTGCGGGTAACGCGTTGCCGTCACGCGGAAGAAATCCTCCGTCGTTGCCGCTGCCCGGTCGATGGCCGCAAATTCCGGCCAGTCCGGCACGCCCTTGAACGCGCCCCACGCTTCCAGCACGCCGGCAATCGCGGGGGACCGATAGCCGCCCGCGCCATCGGCCAGATGCACAACATCTGCCTGCGGATAATGATCCGCCACGACCCCGGCATAATAGGGCGAGGCAATCGCCCCGGCGCTGCCGCCGGTCAAGAAAATGCGGCTGGCATCGGCGCGGTTGGCATACATCCAGTCCAGCGCCGCCTGCACATTCGCCTTGCCGCGATGGTGGATGGTCACCTCCTGGCCCGCGCTGGTCGTGTAGGTCACGTCGCCGCCGCCCAGATGAGAGTCGCCCGTGCAATAAGGCACGAAAACCTGCGTCCATCCGGCAAACGGGTTGGCCGGATTTACCCCATCAAACACCCCCTCCAGCAGCGCCGGATTGTTCGAATCCATCTCGGCAAAGGGCGTGTAGGGGGTGGGCTCCGTTTTCACGTCGCAGAGGTCCCCGCTCCAGCAGGCGCCCCCGCCATTCAGGAAGACCATGACGCGCTCTGGATCTCCGCTGCGCACATGGAAGCGGAAGGGCGTGCCCGTCGCGCAGAGCGTCTCTCCGCCGGGCTCAATCGTGGCCCATGTCTCCGCCTCGGACAGCGCTGCGGCTTCTACAGAGGCTGGCGGGCGCGCCTCACATCCCGCGACAAGCGCCAGCAAAACCGGCGCAAACAGCAGCGCGCTGATACGTGCATTCATGGAATTGTCCTCCCAATGGCTCTCCGGCCATCCATCGGAACACAGCTTAGACGGGACACTGATGGCTGACAATCAACCCCGCCGCGCTGTCCCCGCTGCAGGTCCCTGCGTGATGATCACTCGGGCCACACTCCAGGCTGCCGAAAATGCAACCGCATAACTTTTAGGCACACAGCCTGAAATCGGTCTGCATAATGTTGCCTTTGGCGCCACATTGGTTATTCTATAGCCATGAGCGAAGAACTTTCGATATTTGACATCAAGATCCTTGAGCAACTCCAGAAGGATTGCTCGGTCTCCACCGTTGAGCTGGCCGATATTGTCGGCCTCTCCCAATCGCCCTGCTGGCGCCGCCTGCAGCGGCTGAAGGATGAGGGCTATATCCGCCAGCAGGTCGCCATTCTAGACCGCGAAAAGCTCGGCTACGGCCTCCACATCTTCGCCTATGTGAAGGTGGCGCGCCTCTCGGAGAAGGACCGCGAAATCTTCCTCCGCAAGGTGCAGAACACGCCCGAGATCCTCGAATGCTATTCCATCTTTGGCGAGATGGACCTGATGATGAAGATCCTCGCCAAGTCGATGAAATGGTATCAGGAGTTCCTGATGGACTTCCTGCTGAACCTTCCGGGCGTCGAGAATGTCAACTCCACCGCCACGCTGGGCGAGCTGAAATCCACCACCGCCATCCCCGTGCGCGGCAATATCGCGCTCTGAGCGGCCACTCCGCTTACGGATCGGTTGTGTACGCCATGCATTCCACTTCGACAGAGGCGCCAAGGGCGAGCCCATCTGCGCCGAACGCGCTGCGCGCCGGCATCCGGCCCTTGGTGAAATAGGTGGCATAGACTTCGTTGAAGGCCGGCCAGTTGCTCATATCGTCGAGCATCACGGTGCATTTGAAGATCTGGTCCATGCCTGCCCCCGCAGAGGCCGCCACACCGCGCACTGCCTCCATCACCTCAACGGCGTGATCGCGGAAGTCATCGGAAGGGCCGCCTTCCTGCCCGCCGATCTGGCCGGAAAGGTAGATGATATTCCCTACCCGGACGGCACCGGAAAAGGGCAGGTCTTCCGCCCGGATCGACAGCCCTTCGGCAATCATCGGATAGTGCTGCACGAAACCCGTCTCCGGGGCTGAGGTTTCTGCCGCCACAGGTGCCGGCTGAGGGGCTGCCGCCGGCACTGCCACCGGGAGGGCCTGCGCCTCCCCGCGCAACAGCGCCGGTGGCGGCACAAACGGCTTCACGCTCAGCGCTTCATAGATTTCGGAGGGGTAATAGACATCGCCATTGCGCACCACCATCTGCGCCGTGCGGATCGCGCTGATATCCTCCAGCGGATTGCCCGGCAGCAGGATGAAATCCGCCAGGCGCCCCGGCTCGATCGCGCCCAGCCGGTCACCATAGCCCATATAGTCAATCGGGGTCCACGCCGCGATACGCAACGCATCGGGCACCGGAATGCCCGCCAGCGCATAAAGCTCGATTTCGCGGTGAACCGTGAAGCCCGTGCCATCATCCGTTCCCGGCAGAAGCGTGATACCGGCGTCATGCAGCATCTTCAGCGTCTCCAGAACGCGGCGGAAGCCTTCCTGATAGGCTTCGTCCTCTGCCGGGTTCGCCACCGACACAAAGCTGCGGCGGCGATAGCGCTGATAGCTGATCGGCATGTGATCCAGATACGCCTTGTCGCCTGCGTTCACAGTGCCCGCGCGGCTCAGCATCAGGCGTTCCAGAATAACCGCCGTCGGATCAAGCGCGGTGTCATTTTCCTGCATCCGGCGGACGGTCGACTGAACCTTCTCCGAGGAGAGGTCGAGCGTTGCGCCGCGCGCCATGCCGGTCAGGCGCAGCGGCGTGCGCGTATCTTCGGACGGGTCCAGCAGCCAGCCCAGCATCAACTGGTTGACATGGGTGACCTCGTCAAACCCGGCATCGATCATGGCGTCCGCATTGGTGAAGGCCGGAATATGGCCGATCAGGCGCATGCCATGCGAATGCGCGCGCTCGCCCACCGCCGCCATCCAGGCCGGGTTCATGGAGTTATAGGATTTGACATACCCAAACCCTCGCTCCGCATACCAATCAACAGCCGCCAGCGCTTCTTCCTGCGAGGCGGCGATGATGCCGTTGCGCGCCGAATAGGGGCTGCGCCCTTCGACAAAACCCGCCGGTGTGATGCGCGGCCCGGCCAGCCGGTCGGCCTTCATCCGCGCCATAAGGTCTGCCAGCGCGCTGTTTTCATTGCCCATATCCCGCGTCGAGGTGACCCCTGCCGCCAGATAGTAAAGGCCGGACGTGGCCGAGGCATGGGAGTGCATGTCGACAAGCCCCGGCATCAGCGTGCCGCCTGCGCCATCAAAAACTGTGCCCGCATCCTCGGGCAGCACGCCTTCAACATAAGGCGAAATCGCGGTGATCGTATCGCCGTTGACGGTGACCACGGAAGGCCCGCTCAGCGTCCCATCCCGCACATCCAGCACACGGACATTGGCAATCGCATAGGTCCCGTCAAACCGGTGCAGCAGGCTCTGGGCAAGTTCTTCGGAGCGGGCCGAGTTGATGTCGCGCGCCAGTTCCAGCAGCGGCTGAACGCTGCCCTCAAATCCCTTGCGGATGACAGCAGACGTCTCGCCAAAGCTCGCAAAGAAGCTGCCATCACCGTCCAGTGCCAGAAGGCTCGGGCTCATGTCGATGCCCGACAGCCGGTAAACGCTCACCGCCTTTGCGCTTTCGCCCGCAGGCAGCTGCACATCGCGAACTTTCTCCAAGAGGATCTCGCCGCCCGGCAAAACCGGCATGCGCTGATCGTCATCGGCCATCAGGGCCCGCGCATACACATATTCCGCCCACGGGCTTCCGTCATTGACGGCGTATAGCGCCGGCTCCGGAAGGTTCACCCGGCCTGTATCCGCCTGGCTCAGCCAGCGGGCCACGCCGTCATTGATCGCAAAGGACTCCTCCACCTGCGCGCCCATAAGGGACGTGCCTTCGATCAGCCAGCTGACGGGTACGCCCGCCTCATCCACCGTCAGCTGTTCCCTATGCTTCGGGCCCCGGCCATTACTGTCGACATAATAGTCGATCTTTGCGTTGCGGCCGGTTTCCTCAACCTTCAGATGGCCGACGGATTCTCCGTTCTGGACAATCGCATATTCATAGCGCGCCGTCTGCGCAAAAGCGGCCTGAAGCATCGGCAGGAGGAAGGCGGCAGCCAGTGCCGGGAAAAGTCGAAGGATCATTCTGCGGTCTCCTGCAGGGGAACGGGCGCCGCCCGAACGGCCGCCTCAATAAAGGAATGGAGCTGATCGGCGATGCCCGCCTTCAGCGCGTCTTCGTCATAGGGGGAATGCCCGCCGGGCAGCGCCACCACCGTCACCCGGTCTTGCGGCAGGCCGTTATGGGTCAGCGCATAGCGCGTGCCGAGCAGCGTCGTGGCAAGATCCCGGTAACCGGCAAACACCAGAAGGCGTACAGCCTCTTTCTGCTGCATGTATTTGCCCAGCGCTGGCGCGGAACTCACATAAAAGCGCGGAGATTTCTCCGAAGGCCGCCAGTCCCAAAGGAAATTGGCGTCAAGATTGAGGGACCGGTATTCGTCCCCCATCTGAACACCGGCCACCTGCGCAAGATACCCGGCAATCTCCGCCGAGAGAATCACATTCGACTGGCCGAGACCCAGCGAGGGATCATTGGCGGCGGCAGGCCGGTGGGAATTGACATCCGGCGAAGGCAGGGGCGAAGTAACGCCGGTATTCAGCCGGCTGACGAGTAATCCGTCATCGGCCAGCAGCGTTTCAAGGAAATACTGAATGTCCACGCGCAGGTTTGCAGCCTCCACGGCCTGTGCGGAAAGCCCTGTCATCGCGGCGATTTCTTCGGCCACAGCCGCCTTCTCCTCAGCGCCGATCTCGTCCCCCTTCTGCAGGGCGATCAGATAGTCGCTCTCGGCATAGGCCCGCGCGATTTCCCAGCTTTCTGCCTCACTTCCCGCCTCGATCTGCGAGCGGCCATAGCGCCAGGCAGTTGCAGCCATGGTCGGCAGCGTGAACACATGGCCCAGATCGGTCTGCCCTGCCGCGTTATCGAGCGCAGGGGACACCATCACCAGGCCGCGCACATCCAGATCGGTCACCTTTGCCACAAGATTGGCAAGCCGCCCGCCGCCATAGCTCTGTCCCGCCAGGATCAGCGGCGCGCCCTGCCGGTCATTCTCCGCCAGCCAGCTGCGGATGAACCGGTTTACTGCCTCCACATCTCCCTCAACGCCCAGATAGCGCGCCTGCCCACTTTCGGTATTGGCGCGGCTGAAGCCCGTATCGACCGGATCGATAAAGACGAGATCAGCCGCGCGAAGGATAGTATACGGATTATCCGGAAATGTGCCGCCCGCGCCCCTTGCCTTCGGGCCCATTGAGAAATGCAGCGGCGAGGAGGAAGCTCCCGGCCCGCCATTGAACAGGAACATCACGGGCCGCGCGCTGCGGTCACAGGCACAATCGGCGAGATAGGCCGTACCGGAAATCGTCGCGCTGGCCTCGCCCTCATGCGGGTCAAGCTGCAATTCGCTCCAGGAAACCGAATAGCTGAGCGGCGCGCCGGCAAACCGGTCTGCCACGCTCTGGGAAGGCCCGCCGGCAAACACCGTCCAGGCCGGGCGCGCGGCCTCGGCCTTTCCCTCCGCCGCCAGCGGCGTGGCGCACGCCCCGGCGAGGCAAGCCACCGCCAAAGCGGAAAAAACGAGTCGAACCTGAGAAACCATACGCATCCTCCCAACTCTCCACGCCTGCCCGGAAAATTCCTATGCCTATCGGCCAAATCTGAACAGAGCGCCCGGCACATTCATGCGCAATCCCTCAAAGGAATGCATGATCCATTCGCCGCGCCGCGCTATATTGAATGACAGCTTCAGCCTGTCCCTCACTGCGGAGACGCATATGTCAGACATCACCCGCCGCAACTGGCTGGCGCTCAGCGCCGCAACCCTTGCCGGCGCCGCTGCCTGCCGCAGCCCGGCCTCCGCCAGCCCCGCCACCGCGCAACTGCCTGCGGCCCTGCCCGACCGCACGAATTTCGACCTTAACGGCGTGTATTTGAACGCCGGCTCGCAGCACCCGATCAGCCGCCCCGCGCGCGCCTCGCTGGAAGCTTACCTCAATAACCGCGCCCACCATCCGCCAGGCGCGGGCTATGAACTTGGCAGCGACGCCGCCACCGAAAAGTTCGCGCGCCTCGTGAACGCCGATCCCGATGAGATCACCTTCGTCCAGAGCACAACGACCGGCGAGCAGATGATCGTCCGCTCCCTGATGCTCCCCTCACCCGGCGCCCGCATCGTTACAGACACGCTCCATTTCTTCGGCTCGGTCCCGCTCTATATGGAGCTTGGCAAGGCGGGCTGCGATGTTGCCTGGGTAAACCACCGCGATGGCCGCATCCTCCTGGAAGACATGGACCGCGCCATCACGCCCGGCACACGCCTCGTGGCCCTGTCGCTCGTCTCCACGGTCAATGGTTTCCAGCATGATCTGAAATCCATCTGCGACCTTGCCCATTCACGCGGCGCGCTGGTCTATGCAGACATCATCCACGCCGCCGGCTGCGTGCCGGTAGACCTGCACGCCAGCGGCGTCGATTTCGCCGCCTGCGCCAGCTATAAATGGCTGATGGGCGATTTCGGCCTCGGCTTCCTCTATGTGCGCCGGGGCGCCCGCGAAGCGCTCACGCGCACCCAGTATGGCTATTACGGCGTCAGCAGCTTCACCAGCCATGTCTACCCCTTTGATCCGCCTGGGGATGAAGTGGCCAGCTATGGGTTCCCCGATACGGCTACCGGTCTCTTCGCGCTCGGCACCTACTCCCACACGACCGTCGCCCTGCTCAACGCCTCGCTCGATTACATCGCCTCGATCGGTGTAGAGACGATCCAGCGCCATGCGACGGCGCTCACCACGCGCCTCAAGGAAGGCCTGCTGTCGCAAGGGTATACGCTGCTAACCCCGGAGGGGGCAGCAACGCCGCTCGTGGCCTGCGCCTATGAAAACGCGCGGGCCCGGATCAGCCCGAAACTCAAGCAAGCGGGCATCACGACCACCGTATCGGCCAACCGGTTCCGCCCGTCCGTCTCGGTCTTCAATACGGCGGACGACATCGACCTCTTCCTGGCCGCCATCGGTCCGGCCTGAAGGATCATTTCTCCAGAAATGCTCTCAGATCGGCCGAAAAGGCTTCGGATGTTCCGCCCAGATAGAGCATATGCCCGGACGCATAATCCGTGAACGTCACGCGGTCCTCCGGCAGCCCTGCCGCCTCGATCGAGGCGCGCGCATCGGCAGGCGTCGTGACAAGGTCATAGTATCCGGACGCCACCAGAACGCGCAGATCCGGATTGCGCCGCATGGCCCAGGCAAGGTCGGTGGCATAGCTTTGCCCTTCGGCAACGCCCGCCCGCGTCCAGTTCCAGCCAAACAGCAATTCCCGCCAGCGGATCGACGCATAAGGGCGCCCCAGGCTGACTTTCAGGTCATTCCGTAGCATTTGATGGAACGCCGCCACAAAGCCCGGCACATAGCGCGTCATCGCCGGATCATCCGCCACCGGATCACCGCCGCTATTGGCCAGCGGCAGCGTATACCGGCTGTCATACATGCCGATTTCCAGTCCGCGCCCCTGCAGCGCGGCTTTTGCATAGCTGCGCTCGTCAATGTAGAGATCCTCGCCAATCGCGCGCTCCGGCAGGCCCGTCAGGCGGGCAAGGTCAGCCAGCACCTGCGCCCGCGTTTCCGGCGCCAGCGTTCCGGCAAGCTGCGCCCGCAGGGCCGGCTCATAGATTTCGCGCGCATATTCAGTGGCCGCTTTATATATCTCAACCACGCCGCCGGCCGGCATCTCCACCAGCCCGTGAAAGGCGGATGTCGCCGCGATGCCCGGCAGGGACCGCGCCTGCTTCGCTGCCAGCTGCCCGGCAGGCACTTCGCCGCCCGTCTGCCTCGCCTCCAGCGTCGTGCCCAGAAGGATGATCCCGTCCAGCGTGATGCCGCGCATCAGCCCGGTATAGATCGGCCCGCCCATCAGCGCGCGCGGCAGCACCGCCGCCCGGATGGAGCCATAGCTTTCTCCGAGTACGTACTTTGGCGCGTTCCAGCGTCCATATTCGCTGAGCCACAGCTCAATGAACTGCGCCACCGCTTCGGCGTCTTCGTCCACGCCCCAGAAAGCCTTCGGATCTGTCCCGTTGAGGGGCACGCTGAAGCCCGTCCCCACCGGATCGATGAAGACCAGGTCAGCAACATCCAGAATGCTGTTTGGATTGTCCTCCAGCCCGAAGGGCGGCACATTCGACGGGTTTACATCCGCGTCCAGCGCCACGCGGCGCGGCCCGATGGCGCCCATATGGATCCAGATGGAGGCAGACCCCGGCCCGCCATTGAACACGAAAACCACCGGGCGGGCGGCATCCTGAACATCCGTCCTCAGATAGGTGAAGGAAAAAATGCTCGCGGTCGGCGCGCCGTCCATGTCGCGCAGCCAGGTCTCGCCCGCAATCGCCTGATAGGAAATCGTCTGGCCATTTGCGACCAGCGTATGCTCGGTCACGCGGCGATAGGGTGCCACTTCGGCAGGCATTGCAGCGGCACCAGCGGGCGCCACCGGCGCCGGCGCCGGGACAGCTTTCTCCCCGGTTTGCGCGCACGCATTCAGCGCAAGAATGGATGCCGCGCAAAAGCCTGCCAGAAAACCAAACCGCGTCATTGCCCGCCCTCATTCTGGATCATCTGGTAAACATGATAGCCCGATGCGATATCCTGCACGATATGCCCGAGGGATTTATAGATCGTGATGTCCTGCGGGCCGGTGCGCCCCGGCGCCTTCCCCAGAACGACCTCGCCAATCTCCCCCAGCAAATGCGCCTCCGTCACCGCGCCGCTGGCGATCGCATGGCGCAGCTCCGCGCCCTGCGCCAGCACAGATGCGCGCGAGTCGGCAAAGAAGCGCGCCGCCGCCACCAGCGCGTCGTCAATCTCGCGCGGCCCGTCAAAACTTGATCCGACCACGTTCACATGCGCGCCGGGGTTGACCATACCGGCGGTCAGAATGGGCTCGGCCGCCCCGGTCACCGTGCAGATCACATCGGCCCCGGCCACGGCGCCCGCTACATCTGCCATCGCCACGCAGCCGATACCCGTCCGCTGGCGGATTTTCCCGGCCAAGACCTCAGCGCGCTCCAGGCTGCGCCCCCAGATACGGATTTCATCAAACGGGCGCACTTCAGGCAGCGCGCAGGCATGATGCCAGGCCTGCTCGCCGGTCCCCAGAATGGCCAGACAACGCGCATCCTTCCGCGCCAGAACATCGGTCGCCATCGCGCTGGCGCTCGCCGTGCGGATCGCGGTGATCATCCCGGCCTCCAACTGGCAGAGCGGCGCTCCGCTCACCGGATCGAAGATCACCACCGCGCCCTGATGCGAGGGCGGCCCGCCCTCGGCGCGGTGGGGCGTCACCGAAACGAGCTTTGATCCGAACGGCCCGCCCGGCCCCAGCGTGCCGCCCATGATGCCAAACATCCGGCCTTCCTCCAGTGGCAGTATCTGGCGCAGCATCTGCTTCGTCTCGCCGGAGGAAAGCCGCGCCATCGCCGTCCGCATCACCTCGATACAGGCGGCATAGCCGAGCGTGCCTGCGATCTCGTCTGCACTGATGAAAATCACGCCGCGCCCCCGGTGTCAGTTGCCCGTATCATGCCAGCCGCGAATCCAGAGCCGGATATCGTTCCCGAAAGCCTCGGCAGAGCTTTCCACCGAATAGGCCATATGCCCGCCGATATACTTTCCACTCCGCACACGGCTTTTCGGCCAGTCCGACTGGTCAACCAGATAGTCCGCTGCGCCCACGGTCGTCATCGTGTCATGATAGCCTGTGCCAACGAACACTCTGAACGCGGGATACCTGTCAAAGGCCGCCTGAAGCCTTTCGGCGTAAGCGAAATGCGCAAAGGGAGACGCCCCGCCCCAGCCCCAGGCATCAAAGTTTCCAGCGCTGAAGGAAGGCACATACTCAGCCTGCGGCAAATCCCCGAAGGTTTCCTTCGTGAACGCCGCAAAGCCCTCGGCATACGCTTTCTGAAGAATGCCCGATGGATCGCCCCCTTCGCTCAGCGGCCCGGTATAGCGCCCATCACTGCGCCCCAGGATCAGCCCCTGATCCTTCAGAAGCTCCACCCGGAACTGCTCCTTTGAAATGCGCAGCCGGTTTTCCATATAATAGGCAGACGGAATACCCGTATACGCTTCCAGCTTACCGGCCACGCGCGACAATTCTTCAGGCGTAATCCGCTGCCCCTTGAACAGCGCGCCCAGATATTCTGCCTCGCCAAAGCTGGTTACTTCCTCAATGAAAGCTTCAAAGCTGCGCCCCTGCTGATCCACCTTGCCAAGGTCCCAGGCAATGGCGGCGAGCGTTGGCAGAGAGGCGATATAGCTGAGGATATTCTGCTTGCGCTGGGAATATTCGATGATGTTGACGGCCTGCCCCATCAGGAACACGCCCTGAAGGTTCATTGATCCGTCCCCGGCAATCTGCCCGGCGGCCTCGGCGGCGCGGTGGGTGCCGTAGCTTTCCCCCAGAATGAACACCGGCGCCCCGTCCCGGCCGTGCTTCTCCAGCCAGGCATTCGCAAAGGCCACAAACTGCGCGGCATCGGTCTCAATGGAGAAATATTTCGAAGCGTCTTCCCCTTCCGCCACCTGGCTGAAGCCGGTGGAGGCCGGATCAAAGAAGACCAAATCAGCTGCGTCCAGCGGCGAATAGGGATTGGCCACCAGCCGGTATTCTTCCAGCGAGGCAGTAAGATCCTCCGGCACAAACACCCGCTGCGGCCCTAGCGCGCCCATGTGCAGCCAGAGCGAGGCGGAGATCGGCCCGCCATTGAAGATGAACAGCACCGGGCGGTCATCCGGTGCAGCGCCAGCCTCAGCAACATACGAAATCGTCACAAGATCCGCTGGCGGAAGATCTTTCCCCGGCGCAATGCTGACCCGCTCCAGCGAGGCTGTATAGTTTACCTCCACCCCGCCAAACATGCCGCTTCCCGGTACGGCAATGTCCGCCGCAATGAGTGGCGCTGCCTCCGCCAGCGGCGCCACAAGAGCGGCCTCTGGAACAGGCATCGCAGGCTGCGCGCTGACGCAACCTGCGAGAAGAGATAACACTGAAATACCGGAAAGAAGGCGCCAGGCAGTCATGGTCATGGTGTCTGGCACCTCCTTTTGGTCAGATCAGAAGCGGTAGTTCACGCCCGCAAAGTAACGGCGGCCAAGGATGTCCCCGTGGAAGAGCGTCGGATAGGAC
The DNA here is from genome assembly GCF_013823385.1 of Hyphomonas sp. GTDB lineage: Bacteria > Pseudomonadota > Alphaproteobacteria > Caulobacterales > Hyphomonadaceae > Hyphomonas. The sequence continues at coordinate 91,443 of NZ_PNMA01000011.1, read as the reverse complement.
GGGCCTTCATCGAAGATGTTGGTCACACCGGCGCGCAGCGTCAAGCCTTCCCGAACCTCATAGAGACCGGACAGGGAGTGGACATAATTGGCATCAATGTACGGGTTCGGATTGTTCTCGATGGTCGCGTCCGGCACTGCCAGAACATTGTCGAGATAGTCCATCTGATAGCTGATGCGCAGCGGGCCGTTGGCATAGGCCGCGTTGAGGCGGGCCGTCCAGTCCGGGCGCTGCACAGTGTCGTCAGAGCGAACGAAGGTCGTTCCCGTCACCGACGTGGTCAGCTCTGCCATATGCGTCGCTTCAAGCCCCAGCGTGACATTGCCCGTCGCGCCGCTGAAGAGATTGTTCACGTCAAAGCCGTAATTCACATAATAGACTTCGCCGCGGAACTTGATCTGGCCAGCGTTGAAGGTCGTCGTGCGGCCCGTGGCGGTTGTGCCCGCCGGGTTGGAACCGTCCGCCGTCTGAAGGCGCGTGAAAGCTGAGCAGATGGCCGCAGGCTGCGGGGAGCTGTCATAGCAGGTCGCCATGAAGTCGGCCGTGGTGAAGGCCGAAAGGCCATCCGTCAGGTCGATCTCGATACGGTCTGCCGCCACCGTCAGGCCCGGCACGATGAAGTTGTCAAACACCACGCCGAAGGTGGTTGTCTCGGAAACTTCGTTGGCAAGGTCCGGATTGCCGCCGGTCAGAACGCTGGTGACGGTAAAGTTTTCGGCCGGGTTCTGGAAGGTGGCCAGGTCACCATATTGCGGATTAGCGGCCCACTCGGCCTGACAATTGGCCCGGCGTACGGCAGGATTGGGCCCCGAATTGATGCGGTCGGCGTCGCAAGGGTCAAACCCGCCATTCGTGAGAATGGTGTTCTGCGGCGCAAAAAGCTGTTCCAGTGTCGGCGCGCGGAAGTTCCGGCTACGGGTTACACGGAAGGTCAATCCATCGGTTACCTGCCAGCGCGAACCGGCGCTCCACACGGACTCTTCACCCGCAATGGAGTTGTCGACAAAACGGTAGGTGCCGCTGAAATCGAGCGCTTTCACACCCGGCAGCGTTAGATCCCCGCCAAAGATCGGCACGAGCACTTCAGCCGAATATTCGTTGGTGTTGTATTTGCCCGAGCTTTCGGTCTGCACGGCGCCGGTACCGACAAGGCCCTGCTGGTTGGCCAGGAAGGGCGTGAAGGTCGCCTCTTCGCGGCGGTGCTCATAGGCCAGCACCACATCCACCGCGCCAGCCGGCAGGGTGAACAGCTGCGTGCCGATGGTCGCCAGCAGGTCGACCTGCTCGTTGGCAAATTCGAAACCGCTCCGCACAGAGACGTATTCCGAAGCAGCCTGGCTGATATTGCCCGCGCCGAACGGGTTCAGCGGCGCGCACGCTGGATCATCATTGGTGGTGATGGCGTCGGCATTGACCGCGCAGACGATCTGACCCGCGCCATTGCGCACGGCGTTCACCGCCTTGTTGAACTTCGCAAAGTCCGCCTCCCAGCGCCCCTGCTCACCGCGCACATCGGCAAAGCTCGCCGAAGCGGTCCAGTAGAAGTTGCGGCCGGCCGCATCGAAATCGCCCTCAAATCCGCCCAGAGCGCGCCAGGTCGTGGTCTCGTTCTCCTGGAGGTTGCCGGGGAAGAGATCGTCATAGAAGTGGCGGGAGAGCCACAGCCCGCCGCCCGAGGCAAAGGCCGGGCTTGCGGCGCTCAGCGCATCAATCGCCGACTGGCTGAGAAAGGGGTTGGCATTGGTGAAGCGGATGGCGCCGGAGGTCACGCTGGTCTGGTTCAGTACGGTGCGCGCATAGCCCTGCGGCACGCTTTCGCCATTCGTCTGCGCATACAGTACTTCGGCATTGAAACGCAGATTGTCGGAAATGTCGTAATGGCCGATCAGGTTGCCGGTGAAACGTTCGACACCCGTGCGCAGGCCTGCCAGGTCGGAATAGCGCGTGCCATCACCACCTTCCGCAAACGGAATACCCAGGATGGTGCCCGGATTGTAGGAGATGATCGACCCGTCCGGCGAAAACTGCGCCGGCGTGCCGCCAACGCTGGTGAGGAAGTTCGGCGGCGGCGCAGGCGCGTTGAAGATCACGCCATTGCCATTGAAGTTCCAGAAGTATGCGGGGATGACTTCGCGCAGCGACGGGATGCCATCCGTCGGGCTTGTGTCTGCCGGATTGCCCTGCGTGATGCGCGAGCGGTTGGAGGCTTCAAAATCGCGGAAGCGGGCCACCGGAGACGAGGAGGCCTCGAAATTGACGGCGATATTGCCGCGGTCATTGTCGAAGTTCTGGCCAGCCGTCACCCGGCCGCTCCACTGTTCGAAATTGCCCTGCTCGGTATCGCCATATTGCAGGTCCAGCACCAGGCCTTCGAAATTGTCCTTCAGGATATAGTTCACCACCCCGGCAATCGCGTCAGAGCCGTAAACGGCCGCGCCGCCTGCCTGCACAACCTCGATCCGGTCGATGAGGCCGGTCGGGATGATGTTGGCGTCCACCTGCGCGTCACCCAGGCCGCTGGAGGTCGTTGCAAACCGGCGGCCGTTCACCAGGGTCAGCGTGCGGCCGGTGCCGAGGCCAAAGAGTTCCGGGTACTGCTGGCCGGAGCCGGAGTTGGAGCCGTCGCCGGCTGCCTGGTTGAGCTGCGGGCGCAGCGAGGTGATCTCGTTCAGCGCGTCGCCAGCACTGATCAGGCCGCGCTCCTCGAAGGCGGCGCTGCCGAAGGTGACCACCGGCGCGGGCGTGGAGGCCACATCGCGGCGGATACGAGACCCGGTGATGACCACCGTTTCCAGCGTTGCGGTGGCGTCTTCTGCGGCCGGCACGGTGGCCGCCGGCTCATCTTCCTGCGCGACCGCAAGCGGCGCCACGAGGGCAGACGCTATGGCTGCCAGAGCACACGTATTCAACAGGCGCTTCACGATCACATTTCTCTCCATCGCTGATCTCCGACCCGAGCCGCGCTCCCCTTCCAGCCCCTCATTGGCGCTGGCTGCTGCACGGCTTTTCCTTGGATGTCACGGTAGGAAACAGGTGACGGTTTTTTTATACTATTTGCGACAGCGCCGCCCCGGCTTGTGCAACAACTATTCTCCAGCGCCCGGCTGGGGAATATTTCTGCCAGCGCGGTTAACTGCCCTTCCGGGCGCTCCGTACCCGCAGGTTGACCAGGTAGTAAACGATACCGAGCAGAGCCCAGCCGCCCAGCAGCAGATAGGGCCGCCAGTCGGCTGAAATGCCGAGCAGGATGATCGCCGCCCCCAGAAAGATGCCGAACCCGGCCAGCGCATAAACCATGCCCGCCGGCAGGCTGAACGAAGCCGCTTCGCGCAATTCCGGCTCGCGGCGGCAAAGACCGATGGCCGAAAGGCAGGTCGCCGCATATTTGAGGATCGTCGGGATATTCACCGCCAGGAACAGGAAAACGAGGTTCTGCGGCATGAACAGGCCGAGGCAGCAGAGGCCGAAAGCAAGGTAAACTGCATTCTGCGGCACGCCGCTTTTCTCGTTCGCCCGGCCCAGAAAGCCCGGCAGCATCCCGGCCCGCGACATGGCATAAAGAAACCGCGTCATGATCACGAAAGTGGCATTGATGGAGCTGCCGATGGCCACAAAGGCGCAGATCAGGATCAGCATCTGCCCGTTATTGCCAAGCGAGATGCGCGCCGCGTCCAGCAGCGGGGCAGACGACGCCGCCAGCCGATCGGCTCCCAGGATGCCGAGCGCAATCACCGCCACCGACAGGTAAACCGCCGCCGTCAGCGCCACGGAAATGGCGATGCCCAGCGGAATATTCTGCCGCGGATTGCGCACTTCCCCGCCCACTTCCGTCGCGCTCTCGATGCCGAGGAAGAGGGAGATCAGCAGCGGAATGGCGGCAAAGATGCCGATCAGCCCCTTGTCTGCAAACGGAATAAAATTCTCCGGCGCCACATGCCCCGCCCCGCCGAACACAAACACCGCGCAGGTGGCCAGAAGGATCACCAGCATGATCGCCTGGCTGCGCGCCACAAAGGAAACGCCCGCCAGATTGATCAGGAAGACCGCCGCAAAGATGCCGAACATCACGAGCTTTGAAGGCAGCGCTATGACCGCCGACATGTAGGACACCAGCACCATCGTCAGCACGATCAGCGCCGCCGTGCTGCCGGCAATCCGCATCCAGCTGATGAGGAAACCGGCAAAGGGATGCACGAAACGGCGCGGCCATTCAAACGAGGCGCCCGTGGCAGGGGCCGCTGCCCCCATGAAGGAATAGATCAGCGCAAAGACGATCATCGGAATGATCGCGATCAGCATCGACACCAGCATGGCCGGCCCGGCCACCGCCGCTGCCGGCGCCAGGATCGAGAAGATCGACACCCCCACCGCCGTGCCCAGCCCCAGCGACACCACGCCAAACAGGCCGACATTGCGCTTCAGACCATCGGCGGCGGGCGGGGTGTCAGACATCGGCTTTCCTTCAGGCAATATGGCGCTTCTGGCCGCTCGCGCGATGCTCGGCAAGCCCGCGCGACAGGCGGGCAAGCCCTTCGCTCAGCCGCTCGGGCGGCAGGCCATAGCCGATGCGCAGATAGCCCGGCGCGCCGAAACACTCGCCCGGCACCACCACCACGCCATGCTTGGCCGAGAGCCATTGCGACAGGCTGCGCGTGTCTTCCACGCCGATCAGCTGCGGAAAACAGGTACACCCCAAGAGCGGCACGCCGGTCTGGATCAGCTCCTGCTCTGCCATCTCGCTGAGGGCGCTGGCCGCAATCGGCCGGGCCGTCGCCATCATCTGATTGCGCCAGGCATCAAACTTCTCCGCCCGCGCCAGAACTTCCGCCGCCACACAATGCGACAGGCGGGAGACATTGAAATCGGCCCGTTCCGAATAATCCCGCAACCGGCGCAGCAGGCGCCGCCCGGCAATCACCCAGCCGCAGCGCAGCGTGCTCAGACCAAAGATCTTCGTCAGGCTGCTGACACGCAGCACATTCTCATGCTGGCGCGGGTCCAGGCCCGGCCCGGCAGTGCCCAGATAGTCCCGGTACACCTCATCCAGCAGCAGCAGCACGCCCCGCGTTTCCAGCGCGCGGGCAAGCTCGGCCAGCGTCTCATCGCTGACATAGGCCCCGCTCGGATTATGCAGGTTGGTCACCACCACCATGCGCGTGTCCGGCCGCAGCGCCTCCAGCACACCGTCCACGGAGATGCCAAATCCAGGCGCCTCGCGCCGGAAGAAATCGGCCTCCACGCCCACATCGCGCGCCATATTGGCAAAGATGTCAAAGCCCGGCGCCTCAACCAGAATGCGGTCGCCCGGCGAGAGCAGCCCGGTATAGATCATCGAGACGGCCGTGGTCGCCCCGGTGGTGCAGAGGATGGAGTCTTCAGGCACGCCATAGCGCGCCGCCAGATGCTCGCTCACATCCGGATTATTCCGCATGAAGACGCTTTTATAGCTGTCCGGAAACCCGTCGCGGAACGCGGTGCGGATCACCTCGGCCAGCATGTCGACCGGCTCGGGAACAGAGCTTTCAAACAGGGGAACGGTCCCCGGCGCGCCGGACCGCATCAATGTGAGCATATCCCTCACCCAATGGGCAAAGCTCAGGACGTTTTCGTTGGAACCATCAGATGCGTCCACTGCGTTCTAATCCTTACCCTTTGAATCTGTTATGTCTTCCGGCGCGCGCAGCCCATGGGGGCGCGCGCCGCCAGAGCGTTGCCCGAAATCTGACAGGCAGCCGCAAAATTGTTTATGCAAAGGCCAGCAGTGCCGGCGCCTCCAGCGCATAGACGTTCTTCTCCGCCCCTGCCCGTCATAGCCTCCGGTGCCCATACCGATCAGCCCGGCGCGCCGCTGGCAAAGCAGGCCTCGGGCGCGGCCCCGTCCACGCGCGTCCAGCGCATGCCGTCAAAGCTTTCCCCGTCCACGTCGATCCGCGCAGGCGTCCCCCGCACGCAGGCGCCAAAGCCATCGCCTGCCGGATAGATCAGCTGCCCCTCGATATGCAGTGCCCGGACGAAGGGTTCCTCCTCGGTGCCAAGCTCGGCTGAAACGAAATCGCTCCAGGCCTCCAGCGTCAGCTCGATCTCGCCGCGCTCCCGCCGCGCAAACACGTCGCGTACCAGCATGTCCAGCGTCCGCGCGCCGCCGCTCGCCGCCCGGATGCGCGAATCAAGGTCGGCAAAGTAAAGCGCGCCCCGTTCGTACGGCGCATGGCGCACGCGCCCATCATTGAAGCCCACCCGGCCAATCTCGAGCGCAGCCATCGCCCGCGCCGGATTGGAATAATACCGGTCACTGAGGCGGTTCAGCCCGTCGATATAGTCCTCGATGGAGACACGCCCCGCCCGGAACGGCACGGTATATTCGTAATAGGTGGTCAGCCCTTCGGAAAACCAGTTGGTCAGGGCATGCTCGCCGCTGAGCCCGCCCACCCACATATGGATCATCTCATGCGCCAGGGTGGAACGCGGCGATTGCCCGCCCATTTCTTCGGGTCTTGCCGGCCCACGCGACAGCATGAAGGAATTGGCCAGCGCCGTGGCCCCGCCATAAGGCTCGGTGTCGAGCTGGCGCAGGAACACGCGGTAATCCGGCGCCGGATCAAGATAGGCAAAGAACGCGCCGAAAAAGTCGTAGAGATCCTTGGCATAGGCCATTTCTGCAGGCACATCGAACGGGAAATTGCCCAGCCAGTAGGCGCGGAAATGCGTTTCTTCTTCCGCAGGCGGATATTGCCCGGCAGGCCCGGCCATCAGCCAGCCCTGCATCAGAGCGGCGGGGGGGCCTTTGACCGCAACACGCCCCTCTCCGAACGTGGTGACCCCCACCGCTCCCGGTCCGAACTCTGTCAGATCCCAATCGAGATAGGACAGGCTGGACTCCGAATTGACGGGCACGATCATATAGCCCGCGCCCGCGCCGCTTACGCCGCCCGCAGACGGACGAATTCCAAAGGCCGGCCCGGCTGGTCCCCCCTCAGGCTGGACAAGCGCTCTATAGGAAATGTCGAGAGGGTAATCGACATCCCGCGTCGCCGTCCAATGCCGGAAATATGGGAAGCCTCCGGGCACTGGATCGTCCTGCTCAAGGGTAAACGCGACCGGGCCGGCCCCGTCTGTCACGCGCAGATCGCGGATACGGTCCGCGATGCCCATGACATTCACATACACAACCGGCGCGGAGAGCTTCAGCCGGGTTTCCCCGTCCTTCAGCACGCCATGGAGACGGGACGTCACGGCAATGGCTTCCACCTCGCCATCCGCCCCCAGCTCCGGCCGGAGTGTGATCTCATAATAGGCTTCCGGCTTCGCCTCAGCGGCCGCTTCAGGCGCCCCGTCCGGCGCGCCCTTGCAACCGGCCAGCGCGATCAGCCCGCAGAGCAGAAGCCCCGCCGCCCGTCCGCGCGCCTGCAGAATCCCGAATCTGGCAGCCTCTGCCATCGAAAGCCTCAAATCATTCTTCAGGGTCAACTTTCGGCAGAGACGGAGGAATAGTCCTTTCGATATTGCCGCCGAAGAGTGCCCCTCCGCATGAATGCCCCGCCAGGGGCGCGCTGCCGGGATAGATTTTTCCGTTCCGCCCCATGCCCTCCTCCATTCGATTAAAACTCCCCGGCAAAGCCTGTAGGATCAGGCCGACACAGCAGACCGGGGACCCCGCCGCATGATTTCCGCCCGCCCAGACCGCTCGCTCCTCGCCGCCGCCGCGCTCCTCATCGCCTGCCTGCTGCCGGCCGCCTGCGCCGCCCCGCCCGCGCCCGCCGCCCAGGCGCAAGCCGCCGCGCCTGCCGATATGGAGATCGCCCTCACCCCCCGCCGCCCGGCCGGCGAAAAGGTCGAGGCCATCGACATCACCCTGCTCATCCGCGAGCCCGCGCTGCAGCCAGGCGACACCTTCCTCTCCATGGCCATCGTGCGCGTCATGGCGCCCGGCGCGCTCACCCGTCCGGAAACGCTCGTCGCCGAAGACGTTGCCGGCCCCCTGCCGCTCACCATCGAGGAAGACCCCGTCGACCCGTCAGACTTCCGCCAAGACCGCCGCTGGATCGCCGCCCGTGCCAGCCAGGGCGATGTCACCGTGCGCTACACGATCGCGCCGCGCGTCATCACCGCATCCACCCGCCCCGGCCCGCTGATCGACACCCGCACAGAGCTCACCGGCTTCTATGGCGCGGGCAACACCATGCTCGCCCTGCCCGTCTCCGGCTGGCCGCGGAACGTTGCCCTCAACTGGGATCTCTCGGAGCTTGAGCCCGGCGCCCGCGCCGCCTCCAGCCTCGGCGAAGGCAATGCCACCGCCACGGTTACCGCGCAGAACCTCAACAACACCTTCTTCATGGCCGGCCCCCTGCGCAGCCAGCCGGAAGACGGCTCGGGCCCCTTCGTCACCTACTGGATGACGCCGGCCGCCTTCGACCTGGACGGCGCCGCCGACTGGACGCGCCAGGCCTATGACTATTTCAACGGCTTCTTCGGGGCCAGCGACACGCCCTTCCGCATCTTCATGCGCACCACCGAACGCTTCCAGGGCGGCGGGGGCGGGGGCTTCAACTCTTTCATCTTCGGCACCGTCGAGGGCGAAGACCGTGACCCCGATGAAGTCCGCTCCCTCCTCGCCCATGAAGCGCTGCACCATTTCGTGCGCGGCTATGGCGATGGCGGCGGCGCCGGCGGCCAGCAATGGTATTCCGAAGGCGTGACGAACTATTACACCGTCCTGTTGCCCTACCGCGCCGGTCTCACCAGCCTCGAGCAGTTCATCGATGGCTTCAACGGCTACGCCAAATCCTACTACACCAATCCGCAGTCGAACCTTTCCAATGCCGAGGTCACCCGCCTCTTCTTCTCCGATGGCAATGCCCAGATCGTGCCCTACAATCGCGGCCCCCTCTACATCGCCCTCCTCGACGCGCAGATCCGCGCGACCTCTGGCGGAACGCTGCGCGTCGACAATCTGATCTTCGATTTTCTGGAAGCCGGAAAGGACGCTGAAGACGGCGTTGCCCTCTGGCATGATCTTGCCGGCGTCTATCTCGGCGAGGCCGGCCAGACCGGCTTCCGTGCCATGATGGAAGGCACCCCGCTTGATCTGCCCTCAGACCTTTTCGGCCCCTGCTTTGTGGCAGAGGAAAAGATGCTGCAGAATTTCGTGATCGGCTTCCGTCCCTATAAGGATGAAGATGGCAACACCCGCGCTGGCCCCATCGTGCCGGGCACTCCCGCCGAAGCCGCCGGCATCCAGCGCTACGACCTCATCCTAAACCCCGAGGCCCTTGAGGCCGCCCGCGACGCCGCCCCCGGCACCCCGGTCACCCTCACCCTCCAGCGGGAGGCAGAGCCCTTCACCCTCACCTACACCCCCTGGACCCCGCCCCGCCCCGGCAAGCAATGGGCGCGCACCCCGGTTCCGGAAGCAGACTGCAACCTCTGAAGGCACGGCTCCCCGGCCCTGAAACGCAAAACCCCTCCCGGGCCAGGCCAGGGAGGGGTTTTTTGCGTTTCCGCCGGAGTGAGAATGGTGCGGTCGAGAAGACTCGAACTTCCACGGGTTGCCCCACAGCGACCTCAACGCTGCGCGTCTACCAATTCCGCCACGACCGCACACTGGTATTCTCGAGGCAGACGGGCCGTATAAGGCGGTCATTCGGCTTTGTGAAGCCCTGAAAAACGCCTATATCGCACCGGCCATGAAGAATTTTCCTCCCGTCGAATGGGCCGTTTCCGAGGCTCCGGTGCCTTACGAGGCGGCCCTCGCCGCCATGGAGGCCCGCGCCCGCGCCATCAGGGAGGAAAATGCCCCGGAACTCGTATGGTTTCTGGAACATCCCCCCCTCTACACCGCCGGCACCTCGGCCCGCATCGAAGACCTGAAAGACCCCGCCCGCTTCCCGGTTTACGATGCCGGGCGCGGCGGCCAGTACACCTATCACGGCCCCGGCCAGCGAGTGGCCTATGTGATGCTGGACGTCGCCGCCCGCGGCCGCGATGTCCGCGCCTTCGTCGCCAGCCTGGAAGCCTGGATCATCGCGGCGCTGGCCGCCTTCAATGTCGAGGGCGGCATGCGCGAGGGCCGTGTCGGCGTCTGGGTCGACCGCACAGAGCCCGGCAGCCCCCTGCGCGAAGACAAGATCGCGGCTATCGGCGTGCGCCTCAAGCGCTGGGTCAGCTTCCACGGCATCTCGCTGAATGTGGAGCCGGAGCTTGACCATTTCACCGGCATCACCCCCTGCGGCATCGAAGACCCCCGCTACGGCGTCACCAGCCTCGCCGGCCTCGGCCGCATCGTCTCGATGGCAGAGGTGGACATGGCCCTGAAAGCCGCCTTCGAGGATGTCTTCGGCAGCGAGCTGATCCGGGTGGAAGCGCCCGTAGTGACCGCCTGACCTCACCATACCCCACCCCAACCCTCCCCATAGTCATGGGGAGGGGGCAGGCCGCTCACCGCCGAAACGCAAGCTCTCCCCACAAAGCAACAGGTCCCCTCCCCATGACTATGGGGAGGGAAAGGGTGGGGCAGCTCTCAATAGAAACACAGCGCCAGCCAAATGCGCGCCGTTAAACCCCGCGCGCAATCTCTTCCGGCGACATATGGCTGCCCGTGCGGAATTTCCCTTCCCCGCCATTGGGCAGGCGCGCCACATACATCAGCGACCAGAGCATCGCCCCGAACGAGGCGAGCCACCAGATCGGGAAGGCCATCCCCATGCCCGCCTGTATGGCCATCTCGCGCTCGCTCATCTTCATCATCGCCGCCCGGCGCGGGTCGCGCGCCCCGCCGCCACCGGCCGCCGCCGGCTGGGTATCCTTGGACGCGGCGTTTTCGCCCTCTTCCTCTTCGCCCTTCTTCTCCGTGCGCGTTTCCACCGCTTCGGTATTGGCGGGCGAATGCATCTGCCGGTATTGCGCCGCCCCGGCCTGCGTGCCCAGCGCATAGGCAATCAGCCCCAGCAGCAGCGGCACCAGAACGATCACCGCCATGAAGGCAGAGCGCCCCGCTTCCGTCAGCCTGCGGACATGCACCACGAAAGACGTATACTCCGTCAGCAGCGTAAACAGCGCGAAGGGCAGCAGCACCGCCGGAACGGTGAACAGAACGAGGCTCACCGGCTTGTTGAAGCCCTCGCTGCTCACCCCGGCAATCCCGGCCACGAAGGCAATGAAGCTCGGGATCACATACAGCGCCACCCGGCCGAGGAACATGAAGGTCCAGGCCCGCGTGAAGTGCAGCTTGTAGCTCTTCCCGAAGGGATTGAAGAGGGTGCCCCGCCAGTTCATGTTTTCCGGCGCGTCGCGCGCATCACGGATCCAGGGGCGGTGCGGGTCAACGGCGCCGGCGGTATATTCCATGGCAGGTCCTCGTCTCTTAAGGGGCGGGCGTCAGGAAGAACGGCTGCCGGTCGTGGGCGGGCCGAAGCGATTGGGTCTGGGGTCGGATTTCAGGCTGTAGGCCACATAGCCGGTCACGCCGCTGGCAATCAGGAAAGACAGGATGTTGGGCACCGCCGAAAGCCGCGCAAACTCCTCCACCTTGGCGCTCAGCGCCGCCTGATCCACGCTTTCGGGCGCCATCATGGCGTTCACCAGATCCGTGGACAGCTCCATCGCGCCCGGCACCATCAGCTGCATCAGGATACCGCCCACCACCGCGTTCACCACCACCCAGCCCACCAGGAAAGCCAGCCACAGCCAGGCCGTCTGCCCGGCATCGTGCAGGCGCTTGGCGAATACGGAGATATAGGGAAACACCAGCGCATATTGCAGCACATTGGCCTGCGGCCCGGCGATCACCGCCAGCGCCTGGATCACCACCATCACGCCGGTCAGCACGATCAGCCCCCGGGCGAAGTTGCGCGGGCTCATCCGGCCTTGAGCGTCAAAGAAAGTCTGGCGGAAATCCATGCGGTCTGCGGCGTCCCTTCAGGGGCGGGTTTCAGGAAACTCTACGTCGCCCTTATCAATAAACGATAAAGGTACGCAACAAAAAAAGCCGGACGCCTCCGCCCGGCTTTCTCTGGAAAATTTGCCGGCCTGAAGGATCAGGCAAAGACGTCGGCATTCCCCGCGCCCGGATTTTTCGGATCGGGGCCATACTTGTTCGGGCCAACGGTGCCGGGGATACAGGCGATCACGATCTGCGCGATCGAGGCCAGGAAGTTGATGAACGGGATGAAGCCCGCAATCACGAGCCCCAGATAGATCCAGCCGGTCTGGTTGATATCATGCAGCCGGCGCACAAACAGCGCGATGCTCGGAATGATGATCCCAAGGCCATAAAGCCCGATGATCACGAAGAAGACATAGGCGAGCGGCCCCATCGCTCCGGTCTCCGGGTTGAACCCGCCCAGCGTCACCAGCAGGAGGCCCAGCACGAGCATGACCAGAAGATTGAACAGCACCACCCACCAGTATTCCGACCGGCGCGAACGCCCCTGGAAATCGGTGTAGCGCGTGAAAAACATTTTTACGGCGTCAGGAAAACTTACCATCAAGGATATCCCCTTTTTCGATGTTGGTTGAGAGAAGGCCGGATCAGACGAAAGTGGAAGATGCGCCCGCCGGGCCGGGGCCATACTGGTTGTCATTGGGGTCTGTCTTGTTGATGGCGCCCATGAAAACGCCGATCAAACCGGTCATGATCACACCCTGAATCAGACCCGGCAGGAGCATGCGTTGCGACATGTCACGCGTCGCTTCCATTGCAACAGTCATGGCCGCTGCGGGGTTTCCGCTTGCCGCGGCCTGTTCGATCTCGCGCTGCATTTCCGCCTGAAGGGCTGCCTGATCGACCCCAAACAGTCCCGGCAGCACAAGTCCCAGCACCCATGACAGGATAAACGCCAGAACAATCACGGCCAGGACCAGCCAGCCCGTCTTTCCCGAATCATGGAAGCGCTTCACATGCACCGCGATCCACGGCCAGATGAACAGAATTCCTGCAAAACCGAGAAATGGCGAAACGAAAGCGCTGACAACATTCAGTGCCGCGCTGATGCCAAACAGAATGAGCACCGCCCGCCAGTAGGTAGGCTGATCGATCCGGCCATTGGGGCTGAGGAAAAGTTCCATGAAAGCGTCCCTTCTATGTCCGGCAACGGATGAATTTGCCGTCCGTTCAGAGTGACAGCCCATCCATGGGAATAGTCCCCTGCCGCCACGTCAGGAGGATTACCAGAACAAACCGGTTTAGGAAACTTTAAGTTCGAGACAGGTTCGGCCCGCCGGCCTACGCGAATTCCACCATGATCTCGTCGGCCGCCACGCTGTCGCCGGCCTTCACATTGATGGCCTTCACCGTGCCGGTGGCCCCTGCGCGGATGATGTTCTGCATCTTCATCGCTTCCACGATGCAGACCGCTTCACCTTCCTGCACTTCCTGGCCTATCGACACGTCCATTGACACAACCAGGCCCGGCATCGGCGAGATGACCAGCTTGGAGGTATCCGCCTTCGGCTTCTCCGGCAGGCGGCCATGCAGGTCGGCCACGAACGGCGTGCACACCAGCGCGCGCAGCGCCACGCCGCGATGGCGGAAGAGATAGCCCTCGGTGCGGTCGGCAAACTTCACGGCAAACGGCTTGCCATCCAGCACGCCTTCAACAAGGTGCTGCCCCGGCTGCCAGGAGGTGACAAGGCTGTGCGCCTTGCCGCCATTGACCGTGATCTGAGCTTCCCCGTCCTTGCCGATATCAATCGTAACCGGATGATGCTTGTCGCCCAGGATCACCACCCAGTCCTTGCGGACAGAGGCGGCCGGCGACGACATCTGATCGGAAATCTGCGCCGCCCGGCGCGCGAAGAAGGCATGCACATAAGCGGCCGAGCAGATCAGCATCGCTTCCTGCTCTTTCGTCGGCGCGGTGCCTTCAAAGCCCTGCGGGAACTCGTCCTTGATATAGGCGGTCGTGATATTGCCCGAGCGGAACCGCTTCTCGTCGACCACGGCGGCAATGAACGGGATATTGTCCTGGATGCCCTCGATATGGAACCGGTCGAGCGCCTCGCCATGGGCGTCCAGCGCCGCGTCGCGGTCCTTCCCGTGGGTGATCAGCTTGGCGATCATCGGGTCATAGAACATCGAGATCTCGTCGCCCTCGCGCACGCCGGAATCAAGGCGCACTTCCCCGCGCGCCACTTTCCCTTCCGCAGGCGGATGGAAACGCTTCAGGCGGCCAATCGAGGGAAGGAAGTTCCGGTACGGATCTTCCGCATACACCCGGCTCTCCACGGCCCAGCCATTGATCTTCACGTCAGACTGCTTGATCTTCAGCTTCTCGCCATAGGCCACGCGCAGCATCTGCTCCACAAGGTCGACGCCCGTGATCATCTCGGTCACCGGGTGCTCCACCTGCAGGCGGGTATTCATTTCAAGGAAATAGAACCCCTTGTCCTTGCCCGACGCGACAAACTCCACCGTGCCCGCGCTGTCATAATTCACAGCCTTGGCCAGCGCCACAGCCTGCTCGCCCATCTTCTTGCGCGTCTCGGGGTCCAGCAGCGGCGAGGGCGCTTCCTCGATCACCTTCTGGTTCCGGCGCTGGATCGAGCATTCCCGCTCGTTCAGGAAGATGCAATTGCCATGCTTGTCGCCCAGCACCTGGATTTCGATATGGCGCGGCTCCAGGATGAACTTCTCGATGAAGATGCGGTCGTCGCCAAACGAGGCCGTCGCTTCGGCCTTCACTGCCGGGAAGCCCTCTTCGACTTCCTTGTCATTGGCCGCCACGCGGATGCCCTTGCCCCCGCCCCCGGCCGAGGCCTTGATCATCACCGGATAGCCGATCTGGCGGCTGATCTCGACCGCATGCGCGGTGTCCTTGATCAGGTCCATATGCCCCGGCACGGTCGAAACGCCGGCTTCCGCGGCGAGCTTCTTGGACGAAATCTTGTCGCCCATCGCGTCGATGGCATGCGCGTTCGGGCCAATCCAGCCGATGCCCTCTTTTTCAAGGCGCTTTGCAAAACCGGCATTCTCCGAAAGGAAACCAAAGCCGGGGTGGATCGCCTCGGCGCCCGTCTGGCGCACCGCGTCGATGATCTTGTCCTGAACGAGGTAGGACTGGGCGGCCGGCGAGGCGCCGATATACACCGTCTCATCGGCCATCTCGACCGCCATCGAGCCAGCATCCGCATCGGAGTAAACCACGACCGTTTTGACGCCCAGGCGGCGGCAGGTCTTGATGACACGAACGGCGATTTCACCGCGATTGGCGATCAGGATCTTCTTGAACATGCGTCCTCGGCCCCTCAAAACTGTAACAAACCCGTCTCCGTTAAGCCGCCCCTGCCGCCTTGTCCATGCTTGCCCCACCGGCAATTTGCTGCACTGCGCCTTGCGGCGAAACCGCGCCCAACTAAAGCTGGCAGCCGGGAAAAAATGACGGGAGGGTCAGGTTTATGGGCGGCGCACAAAAATGGCTGCGGGGTATCGGCATTGTTGGCGTTGTCATCGCCCTTATCCTCGGGGCCGGCTGGGTTCTGATCGGGCCGGACTGGCGCGCCGTCCTCGCCAATCCCCCCTCCGGCCGCGATGTTCTCTTCTGGTCCGGCCCCCAGCGGGACGCGGCCTTCCGGATGATGGACCGCCTGCCCTTCATCATCGAATCGCGCCCCATCCCGCGCGGGGCGTCCATCCGCCCCCTGCCCGAAGGCGCCCCGCTCGATCTCTCCGCAGAGCTTGACCTTGACGCCTATCTCGCCGCCCAGAACGCCGCCGCCCTCGTCATCCTGCAGGATGGCCAGATCCGCCTCGAACGCTACGGCAACCGCTTCACGCCAGAGGGCCGCTGGACCAGCTTCTCCGTCGCCAAATCCCTCACCTCCACCCTCGTCGGCGCCGCCATCGCGGATGGCTATATCGACAGCCTCGACGATCCCGTCGCCCGATACATCCCGGACCTCGCCGGCTCCCCCTATGATGACGTCACCATCGCCCAGCTCCTGACGATGACCTCAGGCGTTGCGTGGAACGAGGACTATGAAGACCCCAATTCCGATGTCGCCCGCTTCGACAGCGCCGAGCCCGTCCCCGGCCAGATCGGCATCGTCACCTATATGCGCACCCTCTCCCGCGCCCATCCCCCCGGCGAAGTCTGGAACTATTCCACAGGCGAAACGAACCTCATCGGCGTCCTCGTCAGCGCCGCCACCGGCAAGACCGTGGCCGAATACCTCTCCGAAAAAATCTGGGCGCCCTATGGTATGGAACAGGACGCCACCTGGCTGCTCGGCTCGGACGGCCATGAGATTTCCGGCTGCTGCATCCAGGCCTCAACCCGCGACTTTGCCCGCTTCGGCCAGTTCATCCTCGACGGCGCCACCACGTCAAACGGCCCGGTCGTCCCCACAGACTGGCTCCCCGCCGCCACCGTCAAGCAGGCCGATATCGGCGAGGCAGGCTTCGGCTACGGCTTCCAATGGTGGACGCGCGACGACGGCGCCTTCATGGCCGACGGCATCTTCGGCCAGGGCATCTTCATCGACCCTTCCCGAAACCTCGTCATCGCCTCCAACGCCAACTGGACCAGCGCGCTCGGCCTGCGCAGCGGCGAATGGCCCGCCCGCGACGCCTTCTACACCGCCGTCCAACGCGCGATCGACGCTGAAACGGCAGAGTAGCCCCAGGCACAACGCACTCCTCCCCCGTTCACGGGGGAGGTGCCCGAAGGGCGGAGGGGGGAAGCCGCAAGCACAACGCTAAACCCCTCTCCCTCTGGGAGAGGCTGCGGAGGATCAGCGTTTGCACTGCAAACGCCCGGAGCAGGCCCATTGCGCAGCAATGGGAGGTGAGGGCAGCAACGCCCGCCATCCTTCGACTTCGCTCAGGATGAGCTACTCTGATGTTGCGCTTTAGAAGCTCATCCTGAGCGAAGTCGAAGGATGGGCGGGCTCCCGCCCTTATCCACCCCTCCACCCCCAAAAACCCCAATCCCCTCAACCCCTTCCCCCAAATCCAACCCCGCCTTGTCCACCCCCCTCCGGCCCCATGCTATATTCTCCGCATGGAAAACGCCGCCCCTCAGCCCACGGATGATCCCGTCTACGTCCTGCTCGAACAGGCGCGCCAGCTCATCCTGCGCTTTGTCCATTATATCGACTCCATCTTCGAGCGCCTCGGCACCGCCCAGCCCAGCGACACCCTCATCCGCAAGCTGACGGCTTACGCCCTCGTGCCCGCAGAGGCGGCCCTGCGCCGCGTCGTCCTCATCCTCGCCGCCCACCAGCCCCTGCCGCAGCGCCCCAAACCGCGCGCCCTCCCGGACGCGGCAAAGCCGCGATCCGGGACCGTCTTGCCGCAGAAAACCTCCAGCCCCCGCGCCCCCATCTTCAACATGCGCGAGCCCCAGCCCCGCCCGAAGACCGGCTATCTCCCCGCCTCACAGCTGCCCCGCATCCGTATACTGACAGATGATGTCCTGAGCGCCCCGCCGGCCCCTGCCGCAAAGCCGCGCGACCTCGCCGCCCGCTTCACCCGCCGCCTCACCGCGCTGCATGCTGCCCTCGGCAATCCCCACGCCGTCGCCGCCCGCTGGCTGCGCCGCCACTTTGCCGGCCCTGCGCCAAAGCCCTGCCCCCTCTCGCCCCACCGCATCCCCGGCCTGCGCAGCGCCCTGCCCGGCCACGAGAAAGACACCCTCCGCAACCTGACAGACCTGGTCTTCACCTACTTCGCCACCGACACTTCCTGACGCAAAGATCCCGCAAGGCCGCGCGCTGCTCTCCTCCCCCGTTTACGGGGGAGGTGGACGCGAAGCGGACGGAGGGGGGAGCCTCAAACACCATCCCTTCAAAAATACCCAAAAGCGCCCTCCCGGCACCCCCGGCGAGGACACAGCCACATGGCCAAGGCTCAGCCACTCCCGCCCCTGTCCCCGCTCCTCCCCGCGCAGGCGGGGATCCCGAAAGGCAAATCCCGCGCACCCCCGCGCCAGAAACAAAGCGGCCCGGCAGCCTGTCAGCCACCGGGCACACCTGGACATAAAACGCGCTGAAACTCAGTGATAGTTCGACAGGCGCTCGATCAGCTCGCGCGGCGGCGCGGTGTCTTCCATCAGCGAGGATTTGATCGGGCGCGGCGCGCTGAACACATGGCCCTGGCCGAAGGGGATCTCGTATTCGAGGATTTCGACAACGCTCGCCTCATCCTCGATCTTCTCGGCGATCAGCATGATGCCATAGCGCGAGAAGGCCGCGCCCACTTCATTGCCGGTCAGCTTGCGGTTCAGCGCGGTCAGCGGGCGGGGCCCATGCGGGTCGCGCAGCTGGTCGATCAGCTGGCTGCCATTCACCTTGACGAAGCGCACGCCCGCCGCCTGCAGGCGCGGCAGGTCAAGGTCGATGCCCGCGACATGGTCGATCGAGAAGCGGAAGCCGAGCGCGGTCAGCTTGTCCATATTCGCGCGCATGGTGGGCGAGCGCTGCTCGAACCGGTCGGCGCGGATCTCGAAGATCACCGAGCCGGAAAGGTCCCGGTTCTCGGTCATGAAGGACAGGAACATCGGGAAGAAGGTCGGGTCTTCCAGCGAGATGGACGAGATATTGCAGAACACGCCGACGCGGCGGTCCCGCTCGGCCAGGCGCCGGACGATCTGCACACAGCGGAACAGCATGAAATTGTCGATGATGCCCATCAGATTGGCGCGGCGGGCCGCGTCCAGGAAATCGGCCGGGGTGATATGGCTGCCATCGGGGCGGCGCAGGCGGGTGAAGCCTTCATAGAAGGTCACCCGGCGCTGGGGCAGCGACACGATCGGCTGCAGGTGCAGGTCCACCCGGCCATCCTTCAGCGCGTCGCGCACATCGCGCAGCGCGGCGTCTTCCACCGGCTGCACGCGCGCCGCCACGGTGCTGTCGGTCAGGCGCGTCTCGAAGCTGCGGGTCAGCTTGTCGATCAGCCCTTCCAGCTGGCGCATCTCGTTGACAAGCGCGTCGCGGCGCTCGCCCAGCTCGATCTTGACGGTTTCCTCGATGGCGTCCGTGCGGGCCTCCACCACATTCATGCGGCGGGCGGTGTCGGTGATCTCCCGCTCGAAGCCCTCGACGCGCTGTTCCACCTGTTTGGCGGCCTTCGCCGTCAGGGAGGTGCGGATCAGAACATGGATCTGGATGAGCACCGCCGCCAGCCCAGCCCCGCCCGCAATCGACAGCGGCAGGCCCGCCGTGGTCAGCGTGAAGAGACCGTACCCGGTCCCCGCGCCTGCGGCGAGATAGAGGAGGATCAAGAAAAAAGTCATCAGGTCAGCACCCGCAATCAGCCCATCAATCTTAAAAATAAGGCGAAATTAGTTAACGAATTGCTGGGAATTGTCCTGATTTGCCCCGTCCGGCAAGCCAGCGGCAAACCGTTGCAAATCAGCCACAAGCGGCCTTTTCCTGATGTTCTGGCTACAGATGGCGCGTGGACACCGGGATTATCAAAGGTTAACCAGGAGGTGTTCCCGTTTGTGAACGCCCCCGGTCCGCGGCCAGTGCTGGCCGGAGCGGGGGCGATCTCGGGGGAGACTGGGGCCTTGCCCGCAAGGCGAGGCCCCGTCGTTCCCCGGCGCAGGCCGCCCCGTTCACCCGATTCGCATGGTCTCAGGCTCGGGAACGATCTCGTTCTCGATATGGCCCAGCCCGTCGATCTCGATGCGTACACGGTCACCTGCCTTCAGCCATTTGGGCGGATCGAACCCCGCGCCGACCCCTGCCGGCGTTCCGGTAAAGATCACATCCCCAGGCTCCAGCGTAAAGGCCGCCGTGAGATGTGCAATCTGCGCCGCAATATCATGGATCATGTCGCGGACATGGCCGGACTGGCGCTGCTCGCCATTCACGTAAGACCGCACTTCCAGCCCCGGCAGGTCCTCGATTTCATCCGGCGTCACCAGCGCCGGGCCGAACGGGGCGTGAGTGTCAAAGCCCTTGCCCATGATCATTGTCTGGCTCGCCTTCTGCCAGTCGCGCACCGAATAATCGCAACCGATACAAAAGCCTGCGACGATTTCCAGGGCCCGCTCCCGGGGCACATGCCGGCCATGCTTGCCGATCACCACCACCAGTTCGCCCTCATAGTCGAGCTGCCCGGACACCTTCGGCAGGTGGACCGGATCATAGGGCCCGTTGACGGCCGTGGCCTGCTTGTTGAACCATTTCTGCACCTCCGGTTTGGCGGTGGAAATGAAGCTCACACTCTCGGCGGCATGGGCGGCATAATTGACACCTATCCCCAGGATTTTTCCGGGCCGGGGCACCGGCGCCAGAAGATGCACCACGCTGAGGGCCAGCGGGGCGCCCTTCTCCCGGCCTTCCAGCGCCTCGACAAAGCTGTCTCCTGCGACCGGCACGACAGTATCGCCTTCCAGATGGCCAAACCGGACCTGACCCTCGGCCACGAATCTCACGAGGCGCATATCGTTACTCTCCTGTCACACTACTGCCCAAAGAACCTTGCGGGGTGTTCATCTCGCGTTGTCGACCGGTTTGGCAAGAGCTAGGGAGGGCGCGAGTAGAAGGGTAGACTGATGCAACTTGGCGTCCGCGCGCAGGAAAGTTCTCTGAGCGAAGTGTTCGCGCCCGGCGAGCGGCTGCGCATGCCCCATTACCAGCGCAGCTATTCCTGGGGCGACCGGGAAGCGCTCGACCTCCTGGCAGACCTTGTCGATGCGATGGACGCCTCCATTGCCCACTTCATCGGCGCGCTGGTGTTCGTGAATGGCGAGGAGCCCGGCCATCTGGAAATCGTCGATGGCCAGCAGCGCCTGACCACGCTCACCATCCTCCTCTGCGTGCTGCGCGATCTGGAGCCAGACCCCGCCCGCTCCAAGGAGCTGCACAAGCTGATCGCCGACGAGGACCGCCCCCTGCTTGGCGAAGGCGCCAACTGGCGCATTGCCCTCAACTATGATGTCGGCGCCTTCTTCCGCGACACCATCCAGACCCCCGGCGCCACGCTGAAGCTGGATAACGAGCCCGGCGAGAGCGAAAGCCAGCAGAAGATCATCGCCAACGCCGCCGCCTTCCACCGCGAGCTGCGCGAGATGGCGCCCGAGCGCCGCCGCGCCCTGGCCGATGTCGTCACCGGCGGCTGCGCCCTCGTACGTGTCGTGGTCGACAACAAGGATCAGGGCTTCAAGGTGTTCCGCGTGCTGAACACGCGCGGCAAGGAGCCCGGCGCCCATGACATCATCAAGACCGAGCTGTTCCAGCGCGCCAAATTCACCGCTGACGAAGCCAATGCCTATGCCGAGCGCTGGGCCGAGCACGAGACCATCCTCGGCGGCGGCGCCTTTGACGACCTGCTCCGCCAGATCCGCGCGATCCATGACCGCTCGCCCAAGGGCGATCTCTTCGCCGGCTTCCAGAAGGCGGTGCTGAACAAGATCGATCCGCGCGCCTTCCTCGACGACATGCTGCCAAACTATGTCGCCGCCTTCCGCGTGGTCGAAACCGGTTTCGACCATCTCGGCATGGGCGCGCCCCAGAGCGTGCTCGACAGTATCAACCAGCTGCGCGCCCTCGAACACAAGACCTGGCGGGCGCCGGCCATCCAGTTCATCGTCGAACGCGGCCTCAAGGATCCGATGGCGCCGGAATTCTTCGCCGGCCTCGAGCGCCTCTCCTACATGTCCCAGGTCATGGTGCAGGAGCGCGAGGCCCGCAACAAACGCCTCGCCCGGATTACAGAAGCGGTGCGCAATGACCGCGTGCTGTTTGCCAAATCCGGCCCCCTCTCCATCAGCCGCGACGAAGCCCGCAAGCTGCGCGACCGGCTCACCACGCGCTTTGGCACCTATGGCCAGCGCCGCGCGATTGCCCTGCGCCTGTGCGCGGCCATCGCGGGCGGGCGCACCATCCCGCCGGAATCGGACGCCACCGTCGAACATGTCCTGCCGCGCAACCCGCCCGAGGACAGCCACTGGATGATCACCTGGCCCGACCCGGTAAAGCGGCGCGAACAATGCGACACGCTGGGCAATTTCGTTCTGCTTACGAACAAGGTGAACCAGCAGGCAGACCGGCTGGACTACCGCGCCAAGAAGGAAATCTACTTCAATGGCGGCGGCGGCCAGGAATTCGCGCTCACCCGCGACCTGATGGATCAGGATGCCTGGACTTCCGATGTCGTCCGCCGCCGGACGGAAAAACTCGCCGACATCCTGATGCAGGCCTGGGGCCTGGCGGGCTGATCGGCACCCGCACTTAAACGCAACCTTTAAAGAGCGTCTTCCCGGTTTTGGGCCGCAGGCCCAAAGACCGGGATCCAGGCGTACGGTCCTCTGGGTCCCGGACATTGCCTGCGGCAATTCCGGGATGACGGAACGGGGGCGCGCGTTTCCTACTCCCCGATCCCCTTCTTCTGGATCACCGCATGCACCTCATTCACCTGCATCAGCGCGGCTGAGCCGTAATACTTGCTGTAATCCACGGTAAAGATGCCCGCCGCGATGGTGGGGTCGCTCGCCACCCATTCCTGCGCCGTGGCAATGTCGGGCGTGTTGAGAATGAACAGGCCCCGCCGCCCGTCCTCCCCGCCCAGCGGCCCGGCCAACACCAGCTTTCCCTCTTCGGCCAGCCGGCCCATATTCGAGAAGTGCCCGGAAAAAAGCTCCGCCCGCTGAACCTTGTCCGTGATCACACCGTCCTGCGGCCCGGTCTTCAGGATCGCCAGCACATAAGACCGCATCCCGAGATCATCCGCCCCCAGCCTTTCGGCCAGTGCCGCGTCATAAGTCACCGGCAGCGGCGCCGCCTCCTTCGCCTCACCCGCGCTCGCGCAGGCAATCGGCAACACGAGACAGATCATGGCCGCCACAGTTCGCACAGGCTGAAGCATGAAACCCTCCCTTCAAGTCCTGAGGGCAGTCTGCGCCGTCAAGGGTAGGTCTGGCAAGCAGGGCTGCAGGCCGCCCGCAAAGGGGAAGCCCGCAGCCCGCCGGATCAGAACCGCGCGCGGATGCCGCCGAACACGGCCCGCCGCTCCACCGGATAGTAGATCGCCGAAGCCGGCGCCGCCGTGATCACGGCCGAGATGTCCCCGGCGGCCTTCTCCCCGGCGAGGTTCCGCGCGTCGAGGAAGAGGGCGATATTCCCGGTTGCCTGATAGCTGCCGGTCACGCCCAGCAGGGTGTAGCCGTCCGTCTGCGTCGTGTTGGTATAGTCTGCCCAGGCGCCCTCGGGCACCCATTCAAGGTTCGGCGCAATCGTGAACCGGTCCTGGGTAAAGCGCAGCTCCGCCCGGTAGACATGTTCGGGCACCACCGGCAGCGCATTGTCGCCATACTGGGCGTCGCCGTCAAACCTGAAGTCCGAATACTGATAGACCTGGCGCAGGGTCAGCCAGTCAGTGAACTCCAGATCAAGCCCCGCCTCAATGCCCCGGTGGATGGTCTTGCCGGCATTGAAGGTGGACGCCGGAATGTCCGGGCCGACGGTGAATTGCAGCATCTCGCCATCAATATCGGCCGAATAGAGCGACACGTCCCAGGCCGCGATCCCGGCCCGCCCGCGCGTGCCGATCTCTGCCGTCCAGGCCGTCTGCGCGTCCACCGGCACGAAGCTTGCCACCTGCGCCACTTCGCTGAAACCGGGGAACTCGGCCGAGCGGCTGTAATTGGCATAAAGCTGGATTTCCGGCGAGAGGTCATAGAGCAGGCCGAACTTCGGCGAGAATTCGTCGAAGCTGGCGGTGCCGAAAACATCCGTGGGCGCGCCATTATTGAAATTGAGCTGCTGCTCGCGCTCGCCCTCGGCATAGATCGCTCCGGCAATCAGGGTCAGCTTATCGGTCACGCTGTAGCGGCCTTCGGCATAGACGTTCGCCGTCCAGGCCTCCTGATCGGCCTGGAAGGTCAGCGCGCCGCTGCGGCCATTGAGGTTCACATAGCGCTTGGCGTCGGTCTCGCCCTCCCGCGCTTCGGCGCCCACCGTCAGGGCAAACGGGCCGCGCTCCCAGTCATACCGCGCCCAGATGCCCCGGTCCTGCGAGCTGTAGTCCAGCACCTGGAAGATCGGATGGTAGAGGTCCTTGTCATTGAGGAACACGCCAAGCGCCAACTCCCCCTCGCCCAGCATAATCCGCGTCTGGTTCTGCACACGGACGGACTTTACGTCCCGTGCCTGATCGCCCGCGAAGTTGCCCTTCTTCGGATTGTTGAGGGCATCGCTCAGCGTCAGCGCGCCGGGCAGTTCCTGGTCAATGTCATTGAGGCTGAGATAGAAACGCGTGCTCACCGCGTCCGTCACCTGATAGCCCAGATTGCCCTGAAAGCGCACCGAGTCGCGGCGCACATGGTCCCGGTCGCCATGGGAGGTATCCGCGCTCACCGCGCCCCAGGCGTCCAGCTTGCCCCGCGCCACACCCGCCGAAACGAGCCCGCGATAGGTCTCGAAGCTGCCAACATCGGCGCGCACATAGACCCCCGGCGCGGTCTCGCCGGTCGGCGTCACGCCATTGACGGCCCCGCCCAGCGTACCCGAGCCAAAGCGTAGCGCATTGGCCCCGCGATAGACTTCAAGGTGATCGAAGAAGATCGGCTCCAGCTCCTGGAAGTCGCCATTGTCATCGGCAAGGTTGATCGGCGCCCCGTCCTGCAGCAGCGTCAGCCCCCGCATGTGGAAGCCCCGGCTGATGCCGGAGCCGCGAATGGAAATCCGCACTTCCTGGCCATAGCGCGGCTGGGTGTAGACGCCCGGCGAGAAGCCGAGCGTATCCCGCATCGAGACGAGGAAACGGTCGGCAAACTCTTCATACGGAATGACATCGGTGCCGCCCGGCGTCTTGGCGGCCTGTTCCATCGCGGCGGCGGCGCGGGCGGTGGAGGTGACGAGGATCGTCTCTTCGATCTTCGGCGCGTCTTCGAGGGTCTCCTGCGCAGCGGCAGGCAGCACGGCCCCCAGAGCCAGCGACAGGGCGGTCAGGCTCACGGCGGAGCCCGGATGGAATGTAAGTTTCATGAGATTGGATTCTTCGAGACAGATAAGGTCCGGGCACGCCCGGCTTTGCCGCCCGTCGGCCGGGCAGCGCTCAGATCGTATCTGTCGGCATTGGCGGCGCCCGCGCGCCCAGCGGCGGCCCACGGGCCACCTCCACAAAGCGCACCTCGAAAAGGATCACATCGGCCGGCACCGGCTGCATCACCGGCACCTTGAAGGTCACCGCGCCGGGCACCGGAACCGGCTGGCCCAGCATACAGTCCCCGCAATCATGCGGCGGGTCGGCCTTGCCCGGCTTGCCTTCCTTCTCGGCCAGCAGCCTGGAGAGCTCCGCGCCGATGGCCACGGCGCCGGGGGCGTCCCCCGGTGTCGAGCAGTAATGGGCCACCAGACCGGGCGCACGCTCGGCCGCCGCCGCCATTGCCCAAGGCATCACGGCCTGGATCAGCAGGGCAGCAACCGCCAACAGGCGGGCCAGAGAGGCGGTGAGGGGGCGCGACATCGGGCCGTGGTCTATCTGCGCCGCCGGTATACGCAAAGTTGCGTAATCGCCGCAGCGGCCTGCCTCCCGAAATTCCCTTACGGAACCCCTAGCGATTCTGATAGGTACGCCCTAGCGTGCGCCCAGCCAAGAAACCTGAACACGATACAAAGAGGAGCGCCCCATGAGCCTGTTCGATCTTACCGGCAAAACCGCCATCATCACCGGTTCGTCCCGCGGCATCGGCCGCGCCATTGCCGAGGCGATGGCCGATCAGGGCGCCCGCGTCGTCATCTCCTCGCGCAAGCCCGGCCCGTGCGAGGAAGTCGCCGCCGAAATCAACAAGAAGCATGGTGACGGCACCGCCATTGCCATCCCCGCCAACATCTCCTCAAAAGAAGACCTTCAGGCCCTGGTCGACGAAACCAACAAGACCTTCGGCAAGATCGACATCCTCGTCTGCAATGCCGCCTCCAACCCCTATTATGGCCCGATGGCCGGCATCTCGGATGATCAGTTCACCAAGATCCTGCAGAACAACATCATCTCCAATCACTGGCTGGTGCAGATGGTTGCCCCCCAGATGCAGGCCCGGAAAGACGGCGCCATCATCATCGTCTCCTCCATCGGCGGCCTGCGCGGCACCCCGATCATCGGCGCCTACAACATCTCCAAGGCAGCCGACTTCCAGCTAGCCCGCAACCTCGCTACCGAGTTCGGCGCCGACAATATCCGCGTCAACTGCATCGCGCCGGGCCTGATCAAGACCGACTTCGCCAAGGCCCTCTGGGAAAACCCCGAAACCCTCAAACGCTCCCTCACCGGCACCCCGCTGAAGCGCATCGGCGAGCCGGAAGAAATCGCGGGCGCCGCCGTCTACCTCGCCTCGAAGGCCGGCAGCTACATGACCGGCCAGATGCTCGTCGTCGATGGCGGCGCCACGGTTACCTGATCCGTTGAGGAAAACATGTGCTCGGGGCGTCATCCCGGTTTCACCGAAGGTGAAGACCGGGACCCAGCCCTTGAAACCAAAAAGGTTGCTTCTGGGTCCCGGACATTTGCTGCGCAAATTCCGGGATGACGTCCCCCAAAGCCGCGAACCCATCTGAAAGCTCCGTACCCAAACATGACCCCCCGCACGCAAATGTCCGCCCAGCAGGAGGCCTTCTTCAAGCGCCTGCGCTCGGGCGAATGGGAACTGCCCCCCGGCATCCGCAATCTCGGCATCCGCCCGCAGGACTGGCTGAAGGAAGTCTCCTATGGCCGCGTCTATTATGAATGGCCCAATGATGGCAGCCGCGACATCGGCCCGGACCGCGTGTTCGGCGGCTGGGTCGCCGGCCTCTCCGATCACATCGTCTCGATGACGATGGCGAGCGCCCTGGAAGAAGGCGAGTGGTTCACCACCACCGAGCTGCAGACCCGCATCTTCCGCCCGGTGCCCAATGGCCTCATCACCATCGAAGGCCGCCTCATCTCGCGCGGCAAGACCTCCGGCTTCGTCGAGGCCGACTGGCGCGACGAAAAAGGCCGCCACCTCGTCCGCGTCTCCGCCGCCAAGGCCATCCGCACGATGGAAGAGTTGAATTTGAAACGGTAGGCTCACCACTTTCCACAACACTCATCCTGAGCGAAGTCGAAGGATGGCCCCACAGCGCAACGCTAGCCCCGGCTCGTCCTTCGACCCTCATCCTGAGCCAGGCGAAGGACGCTCAGCATGAGCCATCCGATAGGTCAATCAAACCGGCGATCTGGAACTCTGGCCAAGTTCAGCGCGTTCTGGCAGGCTGCCCCCAAAGGAGACCCTCCATGCTGAAGCCCCTCGCCGCCCTTGCCGCTCTGGCTGCCGTATCCGCCCCCGCCGCGCTCGCCTGCAGCTGCCTGCCCTGTGACAGCCAGCCCCCGCTGCTCGAAAGCGAATACACCGCCGGCGCCTTCGTCGGCGAGCTGATCTCGGTGCGCAAGCCGGCGACGGGAAACTTCCCGGCCGAGACCGAGGGCGGTTTCGAATACCCGCCGCAGCTGGTTTACCTCTTCAAGGTGACGCGCAGCCTGAAGGGCGACATGCCCAAATATGTCATGGTGCGGAGCGCTTCCAATTCTGCGGCCTGCGGGGTGACGTTCAGCTTCGAGGGCCTCAACGCCGTGGCCGTGTCGCAGGATGAAGACGGGCGCTACCATGCCGGCTCCTGCTCCCAGATGTGCTGGGGCGCCGAGCCAAACCGCAGCCTCATCACCGAAGACACGATGCAGACCTGGGCCGATCCCTTCGCCGGGGAGTAAGCTTCAGCCCGGCGGGGGCGCGGCCTTGTTGAGGCGCACTTCCAGCTCGTCCAGCAGGTTGCGCACGCGCTTGGCGTTGACGCCAAGGTCTGACAGGCCCACCCGGCTCACCGAGCGCACGTCAATCCGCACCCCCGCTTCATCGGGCCGTATACGGATGAGAATGTCATCCTTGAAGCCATACCAGAAGCTGGTCTCGGTCGCCTCGATCAGGCCCGCTTCAGGATCGGCCAGCACGATGTCCCAGCCCTTGCCTTCCACAGCCGCCAGCGCGGCGGCATAGCCCTCTGCCATGCTGCCCGGCGCGATCAGCGGCGCGAGCTTGGGATAGGGCGTTGCGCGCGGCGATTTCTGCTCGCCCGGCACAAATTCGGCCTCTTCCTGCACCTCGGCCACCCGCCGCCCGGAAAGCCCCGGCCAGCGCGCCTCAGCCGCCGCCGAAATCAGCGGATCCTCCTCAATCGCGTTCTGCGCGCCCGCCGCTTCTCGCTCCGTCACCAGCGCGTCACTCGGGGCGATGGGATTGCTCCAGTCGGTCTGGATGTCGTGCAACGGCGGCAGGCGGTCCATCTGGCCCTCATGCGCGGCCAGCCGCCCCATTGTGAGGCCGGACACCAGCAGCGCCGCCATCGCCATCATGAAGGGCCGCTTGCGCGGCGCCTTCGCCAGCGCCGCAATGCCCGCCGCAACCGACAGGCCGATCACCGCCCAGACCAGCGGCGGCCCGAACTTCAGCGTCAGCGTCTCCAGACCCGTCTGCCAGCTCCAGAGGCCCGCCCGCGTGCCCAGCGCCGCCACGCCAAACCACACCACCGCGCCGATCGCCGCCAGCAGCGCCACCCCGGCCAGCTTGCCGCGCCAGCCTGCCGGCTCATTGCCTGTCTGTGGAGTGTCGCTCATCGCCGTCCTCATGCTTCGCGCGCGACCCTAGCGATTTTGCCCCGCCCCGCAATGAGGCGCGGTGTCAGGGATGGGGCGGCGGCAATAAAGCTGACCTCCGTCATCCCGGTTTTGTGCCGCAGGCACAAAGACCGGGACCCAGGTCCAGCCAAGCTGGGTCCCGGACAAGCGCCAGGGCGCTTTCCGGGATGACGGCAGAAAGGAAGCGTCCAGCCCCCCCCCCTCAAGCCGTTGGCAGCTTGTAGTCCTTGAACTTCTCGCGCAGGGCCAGCTTGTTGATCTTGCCGGTGGCGCCCAGCGGAATGCTCTCCACAAACTGCACATCATCGGGCGTCCACCATTTGGCGATCTTGCCTTCGAGGCTCTTGAGGATTTCTTCCTTGGTCGGATTTTCCCCGGCCGCCGGCTGCACGATCAGCAGCGGGCGCTCATCCCATTTGGGATGGTAGATGCCAATCGCTGCCGCGTTCGCTACCTTCGGATGCCCCACGGCGATATTCTCGATGTCGATGGAGGAAATCCACTCCCCGCCGGACTTGATCACATCCTTTGCCCGGTCGGTGATCGTCATCGTGCCGATCTCGTCGATGGTGGCGACGTCGCCGGTATCAAACCAGCCCTCCGCATCCAGAACATGCCCGCCGGCGCCCTTGAAATAGCCCGCCGCAATCGCCGCCCCGCGCACCAGCAGACGGCCAGACGTCTTGCCATCGCGCGGCAGTTCCACCCCATCATCATCGACCAGGCGCAGCTCCACGCCAAAGGGCGGGCGGCCCTGTTTCAGCTTCTGCTTCATGCGCTCTTCCACCGGCGCATCTTCAAGATGCGGCGGCAGCGCGCCGAGGGTTCCCAGGGGCGAAGTCTCGGTCATGCCCCAGGCATGGACCACATCCACCTCATACTCCTCCTCAAACGCCCGCAGGATCTTCTCCGGGATCGCCGAGCCGCCGATCAGCACCTTCTTCAGGTAAGGCAGTTTCAGATCATTCTGCTGGAGATGCGTCAGCAGCATCAGCCACACGGTCGGCACCGCTGCGGTGATCGACACTTTCTCCGTGTTCAGAAGTTCATAGATCGAGGCCCCGTCCATCTGCGCGCCGGGCATCACCATATTGGCCCCCGTCGCCGGGCAGGACATCGCCAGCCCCCAGGCATTGGCATGGAACATCGGCACCACCGGCATCACCGAGTCCGAAGCCCCCATGCCCATCGCATCCTTGCCCATCGTCACCAGCGTGTGCAGCACATTGGAGCGGTGGGAATAGAGCACGCCCTTGGGATTGCCCGTCGTGCCGGAGGTATAGCAAAGCCCGCAGGCGGTATCTTCCGGGAAGTCGCCCCAGCGCACGCTCTTGCTGCGCCCGTCAATCCAGATGTCGAAGGCAATCGCGCCGAGCGTATTCTCCGGCATCGTGTCGGCGCCGGCATAGATCACGAAGGTCTTCACCGTTTCCAGCTTGTCCTTGATCGCTTCCACGATCGGCAGGAAGGTCTTGTCGAAGATCAGAACCTTGTCTTCGGCATGGTTGGCGATCCAGGCGATCTGGTCGGGGTGCAGGCGCGGGTTGATCGTGTGCAGCACGGCGCCGATGCCCATCGTGCCATACCAGCTCGCCATATGCCGCTCGGAGTTCCAGCCCAGCGTCGCCACCCGGTCGCCCAGGCCAATGCCCTCATCTTTCAGCGCCGTCGAAACCTGTTTCGACAGGTCATAAAGATCAGAATAGGTGATCCGCGCGATATTGCCTTCCACGCGGCGCGTGATGATCTCGCGGTTGCCGTGCTGCAGACGCGCATGTTCGAGGATCTTGTCCACCGTCAGCGGCCAGTCCTGCATAATGCCTTTCATGTAACTCTTCCTCCGGAATAGGTTTTGTCTTCGCTGTCTCTGCGCAGGGTCGTGTCTTGTGATTTTTCAAAGCCCTGTCTATTCGGGCAGACGCGCTGACGCAAGGAAAGGACAACGCTGATGTCACGGCTTCTGATCGCGGGCCTGTCGGCCCTCCTCCTGGCCGCCTGCAGTGAGGCCCCGGCCGCCTCCCCGGCCACAGATCCGGTCGACACGCCCATCGAGACCGCCGATCCCGGCAGCGCGCCCGCCGCGATGAGCACGGCGCTGACCGCCCCGCTGCCCGATTTCTTCAACTGCCTGCGCGAGACAGGCGGCGTCCTCGTGGCGGCCCATCGCGGCGGCCCGGCCGTGGGCTATCCGGAAAACGCGATTGAAACGATGCAATACGGCTTCGAGCGCGGCATCCGCGTCTTCGAGATCGACGTTGCCGAAAGCCGCGACGGCGTCCTCTTCCTCCACCATGACGACCGCTTCGGCCGCACCATCGAGGCCACCGGCTACAATTCCGATACTGACTGGGCCACCATCGCCGGCTACCGCCTGAAGGACATCACCGGCGAGGTGACGGAGTTTCACCCGCCCAAGCTGACCGACGCCCTGATCTGGGCGCGCAATACGGGCGCCATCGTCGAGCTTGACCGGAAGAAGACCACCTCCTTCGCCAATATCTGGGCCGCCGTCGTGGCCGCCGGCGCCGAAGGCAATGTCCTCATGATCTCCTATTCGGATGAGGAAGCCGCCGAAATCGCCCGTGTCGCCCCCGGCGCGATGATGACCGCCTCGGCCTTTGGCGGGCGCGACATCGAACGCCTCGAAGGCCTCGGCATCGACCGCAGCCGCCTCGTCGCCTGGACCGGCACCCGCGAGCCCGACCCCGCCGCCTATGCCCGCCTCCTCGCCGAAGGCGTCGAGCCCGCCTTCGGCACCCTCGGCCGCCCCGGCGAACGCCTCGACGATCAATACTGGGCCGATGGCGATGGCAGCGAATACCAGCGCCTCGTCGATGACGGCGTCGTCCTCATCGCCACCGATGAACCCTACAAGGTCGCCGAATGGCTGACCGCTGACGACCAAGGCTGGGCCACCTGCGCCACCCCGTGACCGGACCTGTCCGGATTTGTCCGGATTTGTCCAAGTCTGTCCCTGGAGCGCCCTTGGAGCCTTCCACGAAAAACTCCGAGGGCGCAGCAAGCCGATAGCGCCCCCACCCTATCCCTCCCCGCCAGCGGGGAGGGGGCCAGTCACCCTTCGCCGAAACCGTCCCTCTCCCCAAAACGCAACAGGTCCCCTCCCCACAAATGTGGGGAGGGATAGGGTGTGGCTGCTCTCCGAAAATCCGCAGCCTATCCAACAAATTTCCCGCTGAACCTGCAGCACCTAGGCGATTTCCAGGAATTTCATCCACCCCCTCCGGGAACGGAGTTATACTCCCTCCCATGTCACCCCAGATCGCCGCCCGTCTTTATGCCCATGTATTGCCAGTCTTCTGGCCGTACCTCTGGCTGCAGCTGCGCTGGATCTTCAAACGTCAGGACAAGGAACTCCGCACCCTCCTGATCTCGGTCAGCAAATGGGGCCACATCCACATCGTCCATGTCGGCGACCATTGGCGCGCCTACAAGAAACCCAAAGCCGTCAAACCGAGCTGGGATGACCCCATCTGGGAAAGTCACATCTCCCCAAACCTCGTCACTATTTTCTCGGAAGAGTCCAAAACTCCTCCAACGGACGAAATCTCTCCCTCCGGCACTGTCCTCCTCCCCCGCCTGCGGGGGAGGTGCCCCGCAGGGGCGGAGGGGGGAGCCCCACACCCCGACACCTCCTAGCCGCCAGCCACCCCACCCCATCCCTCCCCGCAAGCGGGGAGGGGGCAAGTCGCGCCCTGGGGAAAAGTCGCTCTCCACCGAAACCCAACCTCTCCCCACCACGCAACACGTCCCCTCCCCCAGACATGGGGGAGGGCAAGGGTGGGGGCGCTCTCCGCACAAACAAACCCCCGGCCGCGCCCCGCGCGTTCCGGACAAACCCGCTGCCTTCAGCCCTTCACGCGCCGCGCCACCAGCCAGACCCACAGGAGCACAAGCGGGGAGCCCAGTTCAATGAACATACCGGTCAACTGATAGCTGGTGCCGAGCCCTACGGCCTGCCAGGAGATGTAGCGGGCGATACCGCCGATGAACAGCGCAGCGCAGATGATCGCGGCGGTCCGGAAGTGTTTCTCGATCTGCGGAATGATGCTCCACAGCAGCAGGGTGACGATCACATACATCCCCGAAAGATACCGGAACTGGTTATCCACCGCTGAAGCCACCGGCGCATGGGGCGACAGCGCGGCCGCGCCCCCGATGACGCCCATCACGGCAAAGGCCAGCGGGATCAGCGAGAACAGCCCCAGCACAATCTGCAGACCAAGTTTCATGACGTTTCCCCCAAAGGCATGTTTTGTCATATTTGATGCCACCTTCTCCGATACTCCGCGCGGCTTGGCAATTCTTGACGTTTTGCCCGCGCCAGCGTATTGCGCGCCCCAAGGTCCGGGACGCCCGCCGCTCGCAAGGCTTATCGCCTCAAGGTGAAGATCCCCCGGCGCTCCGGCGCGCGGTCATGACAGCAGATGAGCCCTCCTCTCCCTGCCAGTCCTGCAGCAATGCGAGCCCTGCTTCACTGAGACTGGCGGAAGAAGGAACCTCGCATGTCTTCCCCCATCACCAACCGCGCGCAGGCGAAAGCCCGCGCCCGCGCGCTGCGCGCCGAACTCGCCGGATCGGGCACGCCCGTTTCCCATTCCCATGCGCTGGAGCTGGTCGCCCGCGACCTCGGCTACCGGGACTGGAACACGGCATCCGCCCGCCTGTCGAACGAACCCGAAGCGCCCCTTCAGGTCGGCGATCTGGTCTCGGGCCGGTATCTCAAACAGCCCTTCTCCGGCCGGGTTCTCGGCGTGCGGGAACTCCATGACGGGGCCGCCTTTGAAGTGACGATCCACTTTGATGAGGCCGTTGATGTGGTCGCGTTTGACAGCTTCTCGAACCTGCGCACCCGCGTGACGATTACCGTGTCCGCCGCCGGCGTCTCGCAGGCCCGCACCAGCGACGGGGCGCCCCACATGATCGTGGAGCGCACCGGAGCCGGGATCATCTGACGGCAAAGGGGCGGCGGCTTACGGGTAAAGCCGCACCGTCGCCCAGCCGCCGCCCTCCTTGCGGTAGAAGCGCAGCCGGTCGTGCATCCGGAAGGCCTGGTCCTGCCAGAACTCGATCTCGGTCGGCGCCAGGCGGAAACCGCCCCAGTGCGGCGGGCGGGGAATGTCCTTGTCGTCGCCATAGATGGACGAGATTTCGGCTACCCGCTGCTCGAACACCGCCCGGTCGGCCAGCGGGCGGGACTGGTCGGAGGCAATCGCGCTGATCCGGCTCTGGGCCGCGCGGCTGGCGAAATAGGTGTCGGCCTCGGCCGCGCTCACGGGCGTCACCCCGCCGCGCACCCGCACCTGCCGGCGCTGGCTTTTCCAATGGAAACAGAGCGCAGCCACCGGATGAGCGGCCAGCTGCACGCCCTTGGTGCTCTCAAGATTGGTGAAGAAGGTAAAGCCCTCCGGGTCGACGCCCTTCAGCAGCACGATGCGCACATCTGGCCGGCCTTCGGCGTCAACCGTCGCCAGCGACATGGCGTTGGAATCGTTGGGCTCGCTGGCGCGGGCCTGCGCCATCCAGTCCTGGAAGAGGCCGATGGGGTTATCAGTCTCCGGCACCAGCGGGCGGTCGCCCTCGGCAGCATAGTCAGCCGCGCTGGGGCTGGGCGGAATTACGGGAGAGGTCATGGGCACGCCCACCTTTTCGCGGTTTGTAAGGCTTCGTTTTTCATATAGGACGAGGCCCGCAGCCGCGAGAGGATAGCCTGTCACATGTCGCACAATACATTTGGCCACCTGTTCCGCGTCACCACCTGGGGCGAAAGCCATGGGCCGGCCCTTGGCTGCGTGGTCGATGGCTGCCCGCCCGGCCTGCCGCTGGACGCCCCGTTCATCCAGCAATTCCTCGACAAGCGCCGGCCGGGAACCTCCCGCTTCGTGACGCAACGCCAGGAGGCCGATGAGGTGAAAATCCTCTCCGGCGTCTTCGAGGACGACCGCACCGATGGCCCCGTCACCACCGGCACGCCGATCTCGCTGATGATCGAGAACACCGATCAGCGCTCGAAAGATTACCGCGAAATCCGTGACCGCTACCGCCCCGGCCATGCTGACTATGCCTATGACCAGAAATACGGCGTGCGCGACTATCGCGGCGGCGGGCGTTCCTCAGCGCGGGAAACCGCCGCCCGTGTGGCCGCCGGCGCGGTGGCGCGGCGCGTGCTCGGCGAGGGCATCCTCATTCGCGGCGCTGTCGTGCAGATCGGCCCGCACATGATCGACCCGGAAAACTGGGACTGGGCGGAAACCCAGAACAATCCCTTCTGGTGCCCGGACGCAAACATGGCCGCGGAGTGGGAAGACTATCTCGACAGCGTGCGTAAATCCGGCAGCTCGACGGGGGCGATTGTTGAAGTTCACGCCTCCGGCGTTCCGGCCGGCTGGGGCGCGCCGGTCTATGGCAAGCTCGACGCCGAACTTGCCGGCGCGATGATGAGCATCAACGCGGCCAAGGGCGTCGAAATCGGCGCAGGCTTTGCCGCCGCCGCGATGAGCGGGGAAGAGAATGCCGATGAGATGCGCGCCGGCAATGGCGCGCCGCGCTTCCTCGCCAACAATAATGGCGGGGTGGCAGGCGGTATTTCGACGGGCCAGGATGTGGTCGTCCGTATCGCGATCAAACCGACCTCCTCAATTCTCAACGAAGTGAAATCCATCACCCGGGACGGCGAGGAAGTCGATGTGCGCACCATTGGCCGTCATGACCCTTGCGTGGGCATCCGCGCCGTACCGGTGGCCGAAGCGATGATGGCCTGCGTGCTGGCCGACGCCAAGCTGCGCCATCGCGGGCAGACGGGGCGGTAAAAACCATCAGCTGACAGAATAAAAAACCCCGGCGCGTTCTGCGCCGGGGTTTTTGTTCTGAGGTGCAAGGGAGGCTTAGAAGCGGACCACTGCGCCGATCGAGATCACGTCGGCATCATTGTCGTCGCCTTCATATTTCGTGAAGTCGCCGCGGATGCCGAAGCGTTCGGTGGCGAAGAATTTCGCGCCGACGCCGTATGCCACGCCGTCGAAATCACCCGAAGCCGAGCCGACGCCCGGAACGCTGGCGCTCAGTTCGGAGGTGGCGTAGCCAACCCGGCCGAACATGTGGAAACGATCAGAGATCGGAGCACGCACGACGCCGAAAGCGCCGATGGAGTGGTCGAGTTCGACCTTGCCCAGACCAACATCATCGTCTTTCACGCCAATGGATGCCTCACCTTCGACACCCAGGTGACGGGTGAAGAAGTAAGAGCCGCGGCCCGTCAGGGCGCCGAGATCGGCAGAGCCGATGTCAACGTTCGAATAGCCGGCGCTCAATTCGACATCGCCCTGAGCGAAAGCTGCAGGTGCAGCCGTGAGGGCAATGGCGAGGGAAGCAAGTGCGATTTTCATTATACGCTTTCTCCAAAAAACTGCGCTGAGCGCATGGCCGAAATAGCAATGAAAAATCCGTATGCCACCTTTCTTCGCAGCAATGTTGCGGAAATCCCTGACCCCTGTGTCAGAAAAGGCACGATTAATTACAGGCGCTTAATGTTTACCTTTGCGCAACATTCTGTCCACAGACAAAAACCCCGGCGCACGGGGCGCCGGGGAAGTGTTTGGGAGGAAATTGGCTGTGGAATTACATCAGAAGCGCATCACGCCGCCGATGGACACCACGTCGGCGTCGTTACGGTCGCCTTCGTGTTTGGTGAACTCGCCGCGAATGCCGAAGCGTTCGCTGGCATTGAATTTCGCGCCGACGCCATAAGCGACGCCCTTGATGTCAGCCGCTGCTGCGTTGAGCGCAGGATCGTTGGCGCTGAGTTCGGTTGACGAGTAGCCGAGGCGGCCGAACAGGCTGACACGCTCGGACACCGGCGCCTGCATGACGCCAAAGGCACCCAGCGAATGATCAAGCTCGACCTTGCCAAAGCCGAAATCGTCATCTTTCACGCCAACAGAGGCTTCGCCTTCAACACCGAAATTCTTGTTGAAGAAGTAGGTGCCCCGGCCTGTGAGCGCGCCGACTTCTGCCGGGCCGACATCAAAGTTCGAATAGCCGCCGCTGATTTCAACATCGCCCTGCGCGAAGGCAGCGGGCGTGGCGGCGAGAACAACTGCGAGGGAAGCAAGTGCAAGTTTCATGATCTACTTTCTCCTTATTACTGCGCCTGGCTTTCTGGCCGGGCACAGGCAGAGACGTAGCCACGAATCCTCCGTGTTCCATCTTTCCATACAGTCATTTTCCGGCTTTGCCGGCACACTGTGTCTGAAAAAACACGATTGATTGCAGAGACTTAATATAGTTGTCAGAGATGTGTCTTGCGCCAAGCCGTTACCTTGGTGAGGAACGCAAGTGTGCCACACTCCTTAACGAAACCGGCCTGCGTCAATGCGCCGTCCAGATCCCATGCAAGATAGTCCTTGTAATAGGGCTCATGAAAACCATGCGGGAAATATTCAAGCAAACCGTCCAGAGGCGGACGATCTGAAAACTGCAGGCTGTCTGCCAGAATGAACAGGCCGCCAGGCTTGAGGACACGGAGTATCTCGGACAGGACGCGCGGGCGCACGCGCGGCGGAAGTTCGTGGAACAGATAGATCGACACGGCGATGTCGAGGCTTTCGCTTTCCACCGGCATGGCTTCGGCCATCTCCTGGATCACGTCGGCCTGCCGCCAGCGGGCAAGCCGCGCGCGGGCCGCTTCGGTATAGGAGGGAGAGAGGTCAAGCCCGGTGACCTTGAGGCGCGGCCAGATCTCCAGCACCTTTTCTAGGAAGCGGCCATTGCCGCAGGCGACATCCATCAGATGAACGCCGCGCTGGTCGCGGCCTTTGAGGGCCTTGGCGATCTCGGCGAGCGCGGCACGGCGCATGGCGTCGGCCGTGCCGGAGAAGAGGGCTTCGACCTGGGTGTCGTAGAGCTCAGCGCTTTCATCGGTGAACCAGCCGCCGGTCTGGTAATGAAAGTTCTGCAGATAATAATCGGGGTAGCGGTTGGCGTTCCTGTGGAGGAAATCGCCGCCCGCCTGAAGATCACGCTGGAGCGCCTTCCCGTCCCTGGCGAGACGCCGTTCGTCCACCGCCTTCACATCCTGCTGGAAAGCGCGGGCGGCCTTCAGCGCGCCGGGAAGACCGGCCAGGCTCAGCTCGCGCGGCTCGGGATAGAGGCCGGCCTCGATATTGGCCCGGTCCTGAAGGAAAAGCTCGAAATAGGCGCGCCGCAGCTCTGCCATGTCGGGCCGGCCGCGGCTCGGCTGGAAGGCGGGCTCGCCGGGGCGGTTGAAGCCTTCGGCCCGGGCGCGGGCGGCCTGCATCTGCGCCGTATACCAGGCAGAGCGCAGCCCCTGGCCGGCCGCATACCGGGCCCGCCCTGCTGTTCTTGCGGCGATCCTGTGCCATTCCATGGGTGGAATATGTGCCCGGCAGGGCGGCGCGTCCAGACAGGTTTGGGGTGGGGGCAGTGCCTTCAGGTCCGGTTCAGCTTGACCGGGCCAGATTGGCGCAAACACTGGAGGCGCTCGGCCTTCATTCACAAGGAGTGTGGTGATGATGAAGATGGCCATTCTCGCCTGCGGCGTCAGCCTTCTGGCCGTTTCCCTGCCTGGCGAGGCCCATGCCCAATACGGCTATGGCTATGATCCCTACCCGGCGCCGGCGCGCAATGTGCAGTGCGAGCGGCAGAAATCGTCTGACGGGACGGCCGGCGCGGTCGTCGGCGCGGTGGTTGGCGGCCTGATCGGCGGCGCCATCGGCAACAATATCGACAATGACCGCTACTACACCGAATACCGCCGCCGGGGACCGCCGCGCACCTATAAGGAAAGCCGATCCAATTCCGGCCAGGTGGCCGTTGGCGCGACGCTGGGCGCGCTGGTTGGCGGCCTCGCGGGCAGCGACATCGGCAAGAAATCCTCCGGGGATTGCCAGGTGGCGTATGCGCCGGTCAGCAGCTATTCCTCGGTGCCTTACGGCTCGATCCCTCAGACGACGCAGGGCCTCTATGGCGGGGCCGAGGTGATGCGCGGGGCGCCCAACACCTATCCCCATCCGGCGCCGCAGCCTTATCCGGCATCAGGCTATCCCTCCTCCTATCCGGCGCCGGCGCCTGCCCCGTCCTATCCGCCCTCGGGCGGGTATCAGTATGGCGGCGGCCAGCCAGCTTCCGGGGGCCCGGACTGCCGGGTGATCCACCGCGAAACGCAGATGCCCGATGGCCAGGTGATGCGTGATCCGGTGACCGCCTGCTGGAACGACCGCACCCGCCAGTGGCAGATCCAGGATGGCTGGGGCGAGGAAGAACTCTACGGCTACTGAGGCAGCCTGACGCGCGGCAAGAAACGGAATTGCCACCAGGGGGAAGCTGATGTTCACTGCGCGCTGGTGCGGATCTGAACGGAGTTTTTCCATGCGCGTGTCCCTGATTACTGCCGCGAGCCTTTCGGCCCTGCTTCTGGCGGCGTGCGCGCCGGCAAACGAGCAGCCTGCGGGCGACGCCGCCGTGGCCACGGTGGAAGCTGAAGCCGTGCACGACGATCATGCCGGGATGCATGGCGATGACATGGGCAGCGCGGCTGACGCGCCGGTAGACCGGGGCATCATTGCCGGCACGCTGGCGCTGGTCGAAGGCAGCCTGCTGATGCCGCCCGCCGGGCGTGATGTGACCGCTGGCTTTGGCACTTTTGCGGCGGGCGCGCGGCCGGTGACGATCATTGCGGCCGAGGCGCCGTTTGCGCAGGCCGTTGAGCTGCACACCCATGAGATGAGCGCCGATGGCAAGATGGCGATGCGCAAGGTGGATGCCTTTACCGTGCCCGCCAATGGCGATCATTCCCTGACGCGGGGCGGCGACCATCTGATGTTCTTCGGCGTGCAACCCGACAGCCTCACGCCCGGCACCGCAGTTACGGTCACCGTCCGTGTACAGTTTGAAGATGGCACTACGGAAGATGTGGACGTGCCGCTGACGGTTGCTGCGCGCGACTAGATCTGAGGCCTGCGGGCGAGGAAGAGATATTCCCGGTTCCCGTCTCCGCCTTCAATCGGGCTGGGGATGGGCGCTTCGGCCCGCCAACCATTCTCTGACAGGAAGACCGGAAACCGTGCGAGGGCCTCGCGCACCGCTTCTTCATCGGTGACGATACCGCCCTTGCCGACATTCTCCGGCCCGACTTCAAACTGGGGCTTGAACAGGGCGATGAGCCGGGCGCCTGGCGCGGCAAGCGTCAGCGGTACGGGCAAAACCTTGTGCAGGGACACAAAGCTCAGATCACAGACGATGATCTCCGGCGCAGCCTTCAGATGAGCGGGCGTCAGATCGCGGGCATTCAGCCCTTCGAAGGCCGAGACGCGCGTGTCCGCAGCGATCTTCGGGTGGAGCTGGCCGTGGCCGACATCAATGGCGGTGACATGCGCCGCGCCGCGCTGCAGCAGGACATCCGTGAAGCCGCCGGTGGAGGCGCCAAGGTCAAGGCAGGTCTTGCCGGTGACATCGATGCCGAACGTCTCGAGCGCATGGGCAAGTTTCAGCCCGCCGCGGGAGACATAAGGATGGGCCGCTTCGGCCTCGATCCGGGCGCTGCGGGCGATCATGTCCGAGGGCTTGCGGATCAGCTGGCCATCGGCCTTGACCCGGCCGGCTGCGATGGCCGCCTGCGCGCCCGCCCGGCTTTCAAAATGGCCGAGGGCGACCAGCATCTTGTCGGCGCGATCACGCTCGGGAGGCGGCGCGTCTGTCATCAGGAGGGATCCTTTCCGGGCTTGGCAGGAGCCATACCCGCAAAAGGATAGGCGCGGCCAGTGTCAAGGTCACGCCCGGCGGGGCTTGCGCCGGGCGCGCTTGGCCGCCACCATGGGCGCCGATGAATTGCAGAGACTGCATGGGACCGGGAGCTTTCCTTACATGACACGACTGACACGCCGCGCCGCCCTTGCCGGGGGCGCCGCCACGCTGGCCCTCGCCGCCTGCTCGCCAAGGGCGACAGACACTGCCTCCAAGCCGGACATCGCGGCGGCGCCCGCCGGCTTCCGGGACGGGGTCGCCATCGCGGCCGCCATCGCTTCGGGAGAGACGACGGCTCTGGCAGAAGTGGAGGCGGCGATCACGCGGGCGCGGGCCGTTGAAGGACAGATCAACGGCATCGTGACCGAGACCTTCGAGATTGCGCGCGCTGATGCCGGCGGGGTGCTGGCCGGGCCGTTTGCGGGCGTGCCGAGCTTCATCAAGGATCTGATCGACTGGCGGGGCGCGCCGACGCTGAGAGGCTGCCGGGGCCTTGAGGGGCATATGGCAACCGCAGACAATGTATTTGCCGCCAGATGGCGGCGGGCGGGCATTGTATCGCTGGGCAAATCGGCAACGCCGGAAGCGGGCCTGATTTCCTCCACAGAGTCTCTGGCTAATGGCCCGACCCGCAATCCCTGGGATGTCTCCCGCATACCAGGCGGATCATCCGGCGGCGCCGCCGCGCTGGTCGCGGCCGGCGTTGTGCCCTTTGCCCATGCCAGCGACGGGGGCGGGTCCATCCGTATACCCGCATCCACCTGCGGCGTGTTCGGGATGAAACCTTCGCGCGACCGCCTGCCCTATACGGAGCCCGGCGCGGCGCCGCCGCCGCTTCAGATTTCGGTGAACCATGCCGTAACCATCAGTGCACGGGATTCCATTGAGCTTTTCCGCGCGGCGGAAGTGCCCGGCGGAGCGTATCCCGCGCTCGGAGAAATCCAGCCCCTGACCCGGCGCCTGAAGATAGGCTTTGCGCCCGAACCGATTGGTGGAACAATGCTGCATCCCGATACGCGCGCCGCAATCGAGGATGTCGCGCAGCTTTGCCGCGAGCTTGGCCATACCGTGATCGATTATACCCTCCCGATGGACGGGCCGAAATTCACCGACGCGTTCATCATGTACTGGGCTGCAGGTGCCGGAGAGTTTGCGCGTCAGGTCAGCGCCTATTCCGGCAAGCCGATCAGCCCGGACATTCTGGAACCCTGGACTCTGGGCCTGGCAAACATGGCGGCCAGCCGGATGGACGACCTGCCGGGCATCATCGGCTATCTGCTGGCCTTCGAGGAAGAGTATCACAGCTTCTTCAATGATCTCGACATTCTGCTGACCCCGGTAACGGGAAGCCCGGCCGTGGCCATCGGGGAGCAGGCCCCGGACAGGGACTTTGACGCGGTGATGGACAGCGTGCTGAGCTTCGTTGCCTACACCTCGCCGATGAATGTGGCGGGCGCCGCCTCGATGAGTGTGCCGCTTTCCTGGTCGCCGTCGGGCCTGCCCATCGGGGCAATGTTCTCCGGACGGCGGGGCGATGACCGGCTGATGTTCGAACTGGCGCTGGAACTGGAGGCCGCCCGGCCCTGGGCTGGGCGGAAACCGCCTGTCACCGCTCTGTAATATTCGCAAGAATTAATCAGGCAGATCAAGCAATTAACCAAAGTGGTCCAGTCCTTTGCAGGCTGGAAACCGGTCGTGTGCTAGAAATCTTTTAGCACAAACCCTGACTCTTGCGTCAGGATGCCCTATTTTACCGCCCGTCCTCCCAGGAAAGACCCGCAAAGTGAACCGTTCCGTCCTGATCGCCGCCATCATTCTGGCGGCTATTGTCGCCTACTTCGGACTTCGCAGCATGGTGCGGGGAAGTATCAGCACGGAGAAACCCGCGGCCGAAGCCTCCACCCGTTCCGATGTGCCCCAGGCCCTCGTCACCGAGGCGCAAAGCCAGCGGCATACGATCCGGATTGCCGCCAAGGGGCGCACGGCGCCGGACAAATCGGTGACGCTGAAGGCGGGAACCTCCGGCACGGTGATCTCAACGCCGGTACGCGAAGGCACGTTCGTCAAGGCCGGTACGCTGCTCTGCGGGCTGGAAGTGGAGGCGCGCAGCGCCCGGGTGAAAGAAGCCGAAGCGGCCCGCGACTCTGCGCTGGTGGAGTATGAAGCTGCCGTGAAGCTTGCCGAGAAGGGCCTGACGCCGGCAAACCGCGAGGCCTCGGCCAAGGCCAGCCTTGACGCGGCTGAAGCGGCTGTGAACTCGGCCAAGGTGGAACTTTCCCGCACGCAGATCCGCGCGCCGTTTGATGGCGTCTTCGAACGCCGCATGGCGGAAGCGGGCGATTATCTTTCTCCGGGCGGCGCCTGCGGACTTCTGGTCGATCTTGATCCGGTGATCGTGGCGGCAGAAGTGACCGAAGCGCAGGCCGGCCTGTTGCAGACGGGCATGGCAGCCGAAGTGGTGCTGGCTGACGGCCGCAAGTTCCCAGCCAAGCTGCGCTTTGTAGCGCGCACGGCAAACGAACAGACCCGCACCTTCCCGATTGAAGCCGAGCTGGATACCGGCGACGCGCTGGTGGCAGCCGGCATCACGGCATCGATGTCCATTCCCGCCGGCGAGACGGACGCAACGCTGATCAAGCCCTCGCTTCTTACCCTGTCTGATGGCGGCCAGCTGGGCGCGCGTTATGTGACCGAGAACAACACAGTCGCGTTTGCGGCGGTGCGCATCATCGACGAAACGAGCGAAGGCGCCTGGGTGACCGGCCTGCCTGACCGCGTGCGGCTGATTGCGATGGGCCAGGATTATCT
Organism: Hyphomonas sp.; assembly: GCF_013823385.1. Lineage (GTDB taxonomy): Bacteria > Pseudomonadota > Alphaproteobacteria > Caulobacterales > Hyphomonadaceae > Hyphomonas. The sequence goes on along the minus strand of NZ_PNMA01000011.1, from coordinate 48,266 downwards.
CAATGACGGCGTGACGATCAAACCGGTCGCCGCCGATGGAGCCGGAAAATGACCGGTATTGTCGATTGGGCAATCGGCCGGACCCGGATGATCCTTACCATCCTGGTCTGCGTGCTGATTGCGGGTACGGCGACCTATATCAACATGCCCAAGGAAGCGGACCCGGATATTCCGATCCCCTTCGTGGCCATCACCGTGCCGCTCGCCGGCGTGACGCCCGAAGACGCCGAGCGCCTTCTGGTGCGCCCGATCGAGCAGGAGATCCAGTCGCTTGAGGGCCTGAAGACCTTCAACTCATACGGCACCGAGGGCGCTGCCCAGCTGGTGCTGGAGTTCGAGATCGACGCGGACATCAATCAGGCTGTGCTCGACGTCAAAGACAAGGTGGATATGGCGAAACGCTATTTCCCCGATGACGCCCGCGAGCCGATTGTCACCGAGTTCAATGCGGCGCAATTCCCTGTGCTGGTGGTGAACCTTTATGGCGACGCGCCTGAGCGCGGCCTCGCCCGGATTGCCGACAATCTCAAGGACCGGTTGGAAAGCAACGGCACGATCCTGGAAGCCCGCGTGCTGGGCAAGCGCGAGGAACTGCTGGAGATCGTCGTCGATCCGGTGAAGCTGGAAACCTACAATATTTCCTATCAGGAGATCATGGCGGTCGTCTCAGCCAACAACCGGCTTGTGGCGGCAGGCTCCATCGAGACCGGCCAGGGCAGCTTTGCCGTGAAGGTGCCCGGCATAATCCGCACCGGCGCCGACGCGCTCTCCCTGCCAGTCAAGCAGACCGAAAATGCGGTCGTGACGCTTGGCGACGTGGCCGATGTGCGCCGCACTTTCAAGGATCCGACCGGCTTTGCCACCTTCAATGGCGAAAACGCCCTCCTGATCGAAGTGGTCAAGCGCAGCGGCGCGAACATTCTTGATACGGCCAATTTCGTGCGCGAAGCGGTGGCCATCGAGCAGCAATCCTGGCCGCCGACAGTGCAGGCGGTTGTGACCTCAGATACGTCCGAGATGATCGGCACACAGCTGGGCCAGCTGCAAAGCTCGATCATGACGGCCATCCTGCTGGTGATGATCATTGTTGTGGCCGCGCTCGGCCTGCGCTCGGCCGCGCTGGTAGGGATCTCGATCCCGGCGACCTTCGTGATGGCGTTCCTGCTGCTCGGCGCGTTCGGCTTCACGATCAACATGATGGTGATGTTCGGCCTGGTGATCGCGGTGGGTATGCTGGTGGATGGCGGCATTATCGTCACCGAATATGCTGACCGGAAGATGGCCGAGGGCCTCAACAAGCAGGAAGCCTATGCCCTGGCGGGCAAGCGGATGTTCTGGCCAATCGTCAGCTCGGCGCTGACGACGCTGGCCGCGTTCGTGCCGTTCCTCTTCTGGAACTCGATGCCCGGCAAGTTCATGGCCTACCTGCCGATCACCCTGATCTTCGTGCTGACGGCTTCGCTGATTTCCGCGCTGATCTTCCTGCCGGTGATGGGGGCAACCTTTGGCGCCCGTCCCGGCGGCACCGATGAAGACCTCGCCGCTCTGGCAGCAGACGCAGATCCGCGCAAGGCGAAAGGCTGGCTGGGCGCCTATGTGCGCGTGGTCAGCGAAACGATCCGCCGGCCCCTGCTGACGACGGGCGCGGCTTTCGGGCTCGTCATTCTGATCTTCATGTGGTTTGGCTCAGCGCAGCACAAATCCGAACTCTTCCTCGATATCGAACCGGAACAGGCCTATGTGTTCGTGCAGGCGCAGGGCGCGCTGTCCGCAGCTGAGCAGGCTGAACTGGTGAAACGCGCCGAAGCGGCCATCGCTGACCTTGACGGGATCACGGCGCTGTCGACGCGCGCAGGCGCATCCGGCAGCAACGGGGTCAACATGAACGCCTCTGGCGGCATGCCGGCCGATACGATTGGCCAGATCCTGATGGATCTGAAGACGACCGCTGACGGCCCCTATAACGGCCGCGTGACGCTGGAACGGGTGCGCGAGCGTCTCTCCAATGTTCCGGCTCTGCGCTTCCAGATCAGCCCGCGCGAACAAGGCCCGCCCGGCGGCAAGGATATCCAGGTTGCCCTGCTCGGCTTTGACAATGGCGAGCTTCATCAGGCTGCGGACATGATCCGGGGATGGCTCGAAGCGCGCGAGGATGTGCGCGAGGTCGACGATTCCCGGCCGCTGCCGGGCGTCGAATACCAACTGACGGTCGACCGGTCCGAAGCCGGCAAGTTCGGGGTGGACGTTGCCCAGGTGGGCGCGGCGGTGCAGCTTGTCACCAACGGTATTCTTGTGGGCCGCTACCGCCCGGACGATTCCAATGATGAAATCGATATCCGTGTACGCTTCCCGGAAGATGCCCGGTCTGCCTCCGCGCTCGATAGCCTGCGGATCGCAACCCCGCAGGGGAATGTGCCGCTGTCGCTGTTTGTTGACCGCGAGCCTGCCCCGCGCGTCAGCACGATTGAACGCCGGGATGGCAAGCGCGTGATTTCCGTACGCGGCAACGCAACGGAACAGGGCGCGGGCGCCGCCATCGTGGCGGAGCTCAAGCAATGGATCGACGCGCAGGACATGCCTGCCGGGGTCGAGGTGCGCTTTGAGGGCGCCGACGAGGACTCCGCAGATGCCGCCGCCTTCTTCAGCGGGGCTGCGGCGGCTGCCCTCTTCATGATGGCCGTGATCCTGCTCTGGCAGTACAACAACTTCTGGCAGGTGATCCTGACCCTGACTGCCGTGATCATCTCCACGGCCGGGGTGCTGGTGGGCATCAACCTCGTATTGCCCTATGTCAGCATCCTGATGATCGGAACCGGCATCGTGGCGCTGGCCGGTATCGTCGTGAACAACAATATCGTGCTCATCGACACCTTCAACCGCCTGCTTTCGGATGGGCGCCCCCCTGAGGAAGCCGCCCTGGCAACCGCAGCCCAGCGTATCCGCCCCATCCTTCTCACCACCGGCACAACCGTCTGCGGTCTGCTGCCCATGGTGCTGCAGATGACGGTGGTCTTCTCCGAAGGGGCGATCAATTTCGGCGGGGCGACCTCTGAATGGTGGGTTCAGCTGGCAACCGCCGTGGTGTTTGGCCTTGCCTTCTCCACCATGATGATCCTGCTGGTCACGCCAACCTGGCTTCTGGTGCCCTACCGGATGAAGCGCCGGGCACGCCAGGTCATCAACTGGCTGAAACCCTATGTGCGCAAGCTGCTGAGCTGGCTGCGGGCCCGCAGGGGCGGAAATCGCACGCCGCCCCCATCGGGCAGTGTCGCTGCCAATGAGGATGGAAAACCGTCCAAGGAAATTCTGCCGGCCGCAGAATAATCCGGCCGGTCAGCCAGCTTTCAGCCCGCCGGGCGGATGCGGTAGACGACCGTGGCGGTCATCACGGCGCCTGCCGGGCCGGCGGCAGACCCGCTCGTGAAGAGAATGGTGCGCGTCTTGCGGTCAATCCGGGGCGTATAGACGAGGGCGCCGGGCGCTTCAGCGGTGGCGGAAAGATCAAGCGTTACCGACACCAGATCCAGAGCGTCCGGCGCGCAGGCGGCTTCTGCATCGGCGCGGATCGCCTGCATGAGGCGAACGGCGATGGCTTCATCCGCGTGAAGGCTTTCAATCGTCATGATGGCGGGCCCCTGTCAGTCCGTGCGTCAGTTCTGACGAGGGGCTCTAGCGGGCTTGGAGAGGCTTGAAAAGCCTCGCCCGTGCGTCAGGCTGCGCGGGCAGCAGCCGCCGCTGCCGTCTCGGCGTCATACGCAATCAGGGCGCCAAGCTGGCCCAGCCCTTCAATCCCGCAGACATCGTGCATCCAGCTGCCGATGGACGGCAGGAGACGGCCCATGGTTTCGTGATCGATGCCAGCCGTGCGCAGCGCGCCGAACATATGCTCGACAACCCGGCGCCGGCCGCCGGGGGTGAGCTCGATCAGGCGGGCAATTTCACCGGTGGGCGCGCCGATTTCAGCGCCGGCCGAGGCGGCAAGGGCGCGCGCGCCCGGAACGGTGCGGAAGGTGACAGCGGCCAGCGGCGCACCTTGACGGTCAGCGCCATTGAGCAGGATGCCCAGCGCCTTGCGGGCGAGGGATTCCTCGAGACCATTGGTGTTAGCGATGTGCGCTATGAGATCATTTATCATGGCGAAGGCACTCCTAAGATCCAACGGCCCCGTGGAGCCCGCACTAAACGCGAGGTGTGGTTTCCGATTTCTGAATCGGGTGAATCTTTTTGGGTCACTTATCAAGAAAGGGGTTAAGCAGCGTTAGGCCGGGGTAAACAAACCGCGCGCGTTTGTTTACCTATGGCCGGAGGGAGGGCCTCTGCATGATCCGGATCGGCATTCTCGGCGCAGCGAAAATTGCGCCCAAGGCCCTGATCCCGCAGGTAAAAAAGCGGGGTGATTGCTGCATCACAGCGATCGCCGCGCGGGATAGCGGGAGGGCCGCACTCTTTGCCGGCAAGCATGGCATTGCGGAAGTTGTGGAAAGCTATGAAGCGCTGATCACGCGGCCGGATATCGACCTGATCTACAACGCCCTACCCCCGCACCGTCATGCGGATCTGTCGATTGCGGCGCTGGAGGCCGGCAAGCACGTATTGTGTGAAAAGCCCTTCGCGATGAATGCGCAAGAGGCCCGGAGAATGGCCGCGGCAGCAGAGCGGGCGGGCAAGCATCTGATCGAGGCGTTTCATTACCGCTTCCATCCGATGTTCCTCGATATTCTGGAAAAGGTGCGCTGCGGCGCCATCGGCAGGCTGTGCGCGATGAAAGCGGATTTCTCGGTGAGAATTCCCTATGCACCAGAGGAGCTGCGCCACCGGCCGGACCTGGGCGGCGGCGCGCTGATGGACCTTGGCTGTTATCCGCTTCACTGGCTGCGCACCGTTGCCGGCAGCGAGCCGCGCCTTGTTTCCGCCCGCATGGAAGAGGGCGCGCCCGGTATCGACCTTCTCACCGAAGCGGAGCTGGAATTTCCCGGCGGGGTTCCCGCCCGGCTCAGAACCAGCATGAAGCCGGATCAGAAGTTCAAGGCGTTGCTGGCCATCAAGGGCAGCGAAGGCATCCTGCGCGCCACGAACCCGATCCACCCCAGCTTCGGGAACTCCATCTCGATCCAGCGCAGCGGAGAAATTACCCGTTACTCCGTAGCCGGAGAAACGACCTATGACTATCAGCTGGCCCATGTGCTCGACGTGATTGCGGGCCGGGCCGCGCCCCTGACAGGCGGCGCGGACGCCGTGGCCAATATGGCGATGATCGACGCGATCTATGAGGCGGGCGGACTGAAGGCGCGAGGGAACTGATCAGGCAGTTTCGTTCGCCATCTCGATCCACTCTTCGACTTCCTCCTCCTCCAGCGTTTCCCCCGGCCGCAGGACACGCGAGCCGGCAGATGTCTGGAGGAACTCCATGGCAAGTTCGAAGATCGTCGCGGCAGACGCGTTCGCCAGATCCTCGCGCGAGGAAATCCCCGCGCCCACCAGCAGCTGGGCATCATGCACCCGGAGGCCCGGCACTTCGATCATCAGCGTCGCCTGCATCTGCCAGGTCTCGATGGCGTCCACCGTGATGTGCCGGACACCGATGGCTTCTGCCGCCTCATCCGGGTCGCAGATCAGCAGATCGCCCACGGTTTCAATGCCGGCCCTGGCAAGATGCGCGGCCGTTTTCGGGCCGATGGACGGGGCCTCCACCACGGGCGAGTCAAAGGTCAGCGAAGCGCGGTGACGGCGCGCGGCGGCCGGCGCGATGATGGCTGGCGGCGCGGGGTCGCCTTCCTCCTCAGTCTCGTCTTCGGCATCTGCCTCAAACTCGTCCTCCAGGTCTTCCTCTTCTTCATAGACGTCCCCCTCGTCTGAGGCGTCGAGTTCTGTCTCGTATTCGTCTTCCATATCGGCTTCGGCGTCTGCATCAGCCTCTTCGACGATGTCTTCGTCTTCATCCTCGATCGCTTCGAGGATCTCTTCGTCCTCAGCGTCGAGTGTTTCGCCGGGCAGATCTTCAGCATAGTCCTCAGACTGTACGAACTCCGGATCCCGCTTCGTGCCCAGCGGCGCGATGGGCTCCGCATTCAGTTCTTTCAGAGAGATCCGGCGCACTTCCTTGGCGTGCTGCTCACGGATAAGCTTGTCGTCTTCCGGCAGAGTACGGATGACCTTTCCGGTCTTCTGGTATTCCTTGTACATCTTCTCGACCTGGCGGCGGTCGCCCATGTCTTCGAGCTTTGCCGTGATCCAGCGCAGGGGAATGTCCAGCGTTTCGATATAGCCCTGCAGGGTGAGGTTGACCTTGGGCGGAGAGACGGCGGCCTCTTCTATGGCCCGCGACATGATCGCGGCCAGGCCGGCGGTGGCGTAGGCGATCAGGTCCACAATGGCGGCGCGCATCGTCTCGTCGAGGCCCGAGGGCGGATCGGCCACACCAGCATCGATGTCATAATGGTCGATGAAAACATTATAATAGGCATGCGAGCGGAGGGCGCCTTCGCGCACCATGTCCGACACAAAGCCGAGCCCGGCCGGCACCGTGATGTCCGGATAGCCCTGCTCGGCGATCCGCGCGTCGATTTCGGGACGCGACTTGGCGATGCTCCACTCCACGGCGCGGTGAATGACGCCTTCGGCTTCGGTCTGGCCGGTGTGGAAAGGCTGGATCGGGTCTGCGTAATAGTGGCTGAGCACGCCCAGCGCCCATGCGGCATCACTCCAGCGCTTGCGGCGCAGCAGGTCTACCGCGACGGCATACCATTCGGCCGCCTTGGCGCGCGCCCCGCCCCATTCGCCCTCGCCGACATGCAGGACATGGTTCTTGAAATCCTTGAAGGTATCGTCGGGTGCCTTGGCGCCTTTCAGAAGGTGCTCATGATGCACCAGCATCAGCGATTTCCAGCCTTCGGCTTCGGGCCCCTCGATCAGGGAGAGCGCATCAAACGCGATGAAATGATGCGTCGAGCGGCAGCGGTGCGCGCGGATAACGCGTTCAAGCAGGGTCATGGTCTCATCCTGAGAGCAAATCAGGACGCTATTGGTGGCGTGAAATGGTGAATGTGCTGTTAACCTTATTTCACCTTCTGCGCTTGGCAGGGGGCAACCCGCCATGATAAATCCGGCCTATCGCAACAGGCGCTGAGCGCGGCCGTCATCCAGGCAACTGGAGAGGCAACCGCGGCGCGACCAGTTCCTGTGCGCGGGGCTCTGCCATCAAGGCCCCACTCCCAGGAATGTTTCAGCCGGGAGTGAGCCCAATGAAGACCATTATCGAACCTTTCCGTATCAAATCGGTCGAGCCGATCCGCATGACGACCCGCGCCGAGCGCGAGCGCCTGCTGGCGGCGGCCGGCTACAACCTTTTCAAGCTGCATTCGGAGGATGTAATCATCGACCTTCTGACCGATAGCGGCACTTCCGCCATGAGCGCGGCCCAATGGGGCGCGGTGATGACGGGCGATGAAAGCTATGCCGGGGCGCCGAGCTTCTACCGCTTCGAAGCGGCGGTGAAAGACCTGATGGACTTCGCCCACATCATTCCAGCCCATCAGGGCCGGGCCGCCGAACATCTGCTTTTCAGCCTGATCGCCAAGCCGGGCGACCTTATCCCGTCGAACACGCATTTCGATACAACACGCGGCAATATCGAGGCGATGGGGGCAGAGGCCCTCGACATTCCGATTGCCGAGGGTCGCGTGCCGTCGCTGGATCATCCGTTCAAGGGCAATATGGATCTGGCTGCGCTGGAGCGCGTCCTGGCAGAAGAAGGCCACCGCATTCCCGCCGTGATGATGACCATCACCAACAATGCCGGGGGCGGGCAACCTGTCAGCCTCGAAAACATCCGCGGCGCGGCCGCGCTGGCGAAAGCGCATGGCAAGGCGTTCTACATTGACGGCTGCCGCTTTGCGGAGAATGCCTGGTTCATCAAGCTGCGCGAGGAAGGCCAGCAGGATCGTTCGATCAAGGACATTGTGCGCGACTGTTTTGCCGTTGCCGACGGCATGACGATGAGCGCCAAGAAGGATGCCTTCGCCAATATCGGTGGCTGGCTGGCGCTGAACGATGATGCCCTGGCCGAGCGCGCCCGCACGCTGCTGATCCAGACTGAAGGCTTCCCCACCTATGGCGGCCTGGCGGGCCGCGACCTTGACGCCATCGCGCAGGGCCTGAAGGAAATCATCGACGAGGATTACCTGCGCTACCGGGTACGGAGCAATTCCTATATCACCGAGCGTCTCGACGCGATGGGCATTCCGGTGGTCAAGCCCGCCGGCGGGCATGCCGTGTTCATCGACGCGCGCGCCTTCCTGCCCCACATCCCGCCGCTGGAATATCCCGGCCAGGCGCTGACCTGCGCGATGTACGAAACCGGCGGCATCCGCGCCTGCGAAATCGGCACCGTCATGTTCGGCCGCAAGCCGGACGGCACCGAAGCCCCCGCCGCCATGGACCTCGTCCGCCTCGCCATGCCCCGCCGCGTCTACACCCAGAGCCATGCGGATTATGTGGTCGAAGTGCTGGAGGAAGTGGCCGCCAGCAAGGACAAGCTCAAAGGCCTGCGCATCGTGAAAGAGCCGCCCATGATGCGGCATTTCACGGCGGAGTTTGAGAAGCTTTAGGGGCCGGCATTTTCATAGACATTTCCACCAGAACGTGGGACCTCTTCTCCTATGGAGGAGATAATGAAACGGTATTTCTTCAGTGCGGTAAACTCGGACGGCGAAAATGCAAATGTGTTTATCGATGCCGATAGTCCTGAATCTGCCATCACTCAGTATCATCTTTGGTCGGCAAGAGTGATGGGCACCATTCAGACCGTATTCCAGATGTGGCGATTGCCCGACGTGGGGACAACAGAGCGCGCTTTAGAATGGTATGAAGACGTATTTCGCTTTAACTGAGTCGGCTTCAATAAATTTCTAGAGTTACGCTCATGGTCAAAGGCATTTTTGCGCATCGTCCTGATTCGATCTATGATGACTTGCCCGAAACCCGGTATCAGTTTCCAAAGATCTACAAGTCTCGCGTTGATAAGCTCATCGGCGATTGGATCATATACTACGAACCCCGGGGTGGCGGTGGGCGCCTTGGATACAATGCCGTGGCGAAGGTTCAGCAGGTAATTCCCGATCCGACCATAGCAGACATGTTTATCGCGATTATAGAGCCCGGCTCCTTCCTGCCGTTCGAGCGGTTTGTTTCCTACTATTCAGAAACTGGATTTCTTGAAAGCGGGCTGGAGACCGGAAGCAACAAGCCAAGCGGCTTGATAAGAAACGCAGTCCGCGAAATATCGGATCATGATTTCTATCGAATCCTTTCGAGGGCTTTTGAAGCAGATGACCAGACTTTGCCTCGGGTTGGAGAAGGTCTAAGGGAAAGCCACTATATTGGCGTTCAAGAACACGCTACGGGGTTTGACTTCGAGATCGAGCGGCCACGAATTGAACAGACACTGAACCGAGCCGTCCGAGATCGGATCTTCCGAAAGACCGTAATAGAAGCATATGATCGAAAGTGCGCCGTGACCGGTCTGCAGCTAATAAATGGCGGCGGCAGAGCAGAAGTTGAAGCGGCACATATCAAACCGGTTGCGAATGGCGGCCCTGACAGCATCCGCAATGGAATTGCGTTATCCGGAACCGTACATTGGATGTTTGATCGAGGCTTGATCTCCTTCTCAGATGATCTCGACCTTTTGGTTTCCCGCCAAGTCAACAATCCAGATCAAATCTGGGTATTGGCCAACAAGGATCGAAAAGCGCATCGACCAATTGATGAACAATTGAGACCACACCCGAATTTCCTAGGGTGGCACCGTGAGAACTGTTTCAAACACTAGTGAGTGCTTGACGCCCCTTCGGTCATACCGTCCAGTCTGCTCAAAACAGCAAGTTTGGGAGGAGACAGATCATGGCCGAGGATGGCGCACCGGCAGTTTTTGCAGGCTTCAAGCGGGGCCGGATGGATGATGAGATCGTCAATCCGGAGCTTTATGCCAGTGAAGAAATCCACGATGTCTATACGCGGCTGAGGCGGGAAGACCCGCTGCACTGGACCGAGCCGGAAGGCTTCCGGCCGTTCTGGTCGGTGACCAAACAGGCGGACATCCTCGAGATAGAGCGCCAGCATCCGATCTTCATCAACAGCGCGCGCACCTATCTCAGCCCGATTGCCGGCGAGGAGTGGATCAAATCCACGACCGGCGACACGCATCTCTTCCGCACGCTGGTCGATCTTGATGATCCCATGCACATTAAGCTGCGCGCGCTCACGCAAGGCTGGTTCATGCCGCCGAGCCTGCGCAAGCTGGAAGACCGGATCGCCGGCCTTGCCAAAGAGCATGTCGATCATATGCAGAGCCTGGGGAGCGAGTGTGATTTCGTCAAGGAAGTGGCGCTCTGGTATCCGCTGCGGGTGATCAATTCGATCCTCGGTATTCCGCGTTCGGATGAGAAATTCATCATGAAGATGACGCAGGAAATCTTTGGACCTGGCGACCCTGATGTCGCCGCCGAAAGCAGCAATGTCTCCGAGGACGGCGCGTCGATGACCAGCGATCAGGGCATCAACCTGCTGCAGACCGCCCAGGAACTCTTCGCCTATTTCGGCGCGATTACAGCTGACCGCCGTGCCCACCCGAAGGACGACCTTGCCAGCATCATTGCCAATGGCAAGATTGACGGCGCGCCCATCGGCGAGCGCGAGGCCATGAGCTATTATATCATCGTGGCCACTGCCGGCCATGACACGACGAGCTCAACCGCCTCTGGCGGCCTGCTGCAGCTGATGCGCCAGCCCGATCAGCTGATAAAGCTGAAGAATGACCTCTCATTGCTGCCCAATGCTGTGGAAGAGATGATCCGCTGGGTGACGCCGGTAAAGCATTTCATGCGCACCGCGACGCAGGATTATGATCTGCGCGGCAAGACCATCCGCAAGGGCGACGGTCTCGCCCTCTTCTACTGGTCCGGCAACCGGGACGAGGAGGTGTTCGACCAACCCTTCGAATTCCGGGTCGACCGGGATGTGAAGAAGCAGGTGGCCTTCGGGCACGGCGTCCACCTCTGCCTCGGGATGCACCTTGCCCGGATGGAAATCAGGGCGCTCTTTGCCGAGCTACTGCCGCGCCTCAAATCCATCGAGCTGGCCGGAGAGCCAAAAAACACCCGCGCCAATTTCGTCTCTGGCCTGAAGAGCCTGCCGGTCCGTTTCGAGTTCAACTGAAGCTGGGCCCCAAAGAAAAAGCCTTCGCGGTCATTCCGCGAAGGCTTTTTTGCATTTGAAAGGCAGGGCGTCCTTATCTCACCGCGAAATCCGTCGGCTCGGTGCTTTTGCCCTTGCCGTCGGTTTCGCCCTTGGGCTGGCCGTGCTTGCCGGGGCCCATGAAGCCGAACATGTGGCCGGCCACTTTGCGGATCTGGATCTCTTCGGAGCCTTCAGTGATCCGGTAGCGGCGGTGGTGGCGATAGATGTGCTCGAACGGCTTGTGGCGCGAATAGCCGATGCCGCCATGCACCTGCATCGCGCGGTCAGCCGCTTCGCAGACAAGGCGGTTGGCGTAGTAGTTACACATCGACACCTTGTCGGAGAGCTTGATCGCCACTTCCGGCTTCGACATCTGGTCCATTTCCCAGGCCGTCTTGAAGATCAGGAGGCGGAGCATCTCGGCTTGCGTGGCCAGTTCCACCAGCGGGAACTGGATCGCCTGGTTGGTGGCCAGCGCCTTGCCGAAGGGCTTGCGCTCGAGCGCATATTTCACGCTTTCTTCAATACAGTAGAGCGCCGCGCCGCAGGACGAAGCCGCCTGGCGGATACGGTTTTCGTGAACGAAATGCTGAGCAAGCGCGAGGCCGCCTTCGGGCGGGCCGAACACGGCGTCTTCGGGCACCCACACATCCTTGATGGTAAGGCGCGGGTGGTCGGTCGGCATGTTGAAGGTCCACATATACTCTTCAATGATCACGCCGGGATCGCGCGCTGGAATGAGCAGGCAGGTGATACCCTTGGCGTCCCCATCCTTTCCGCTCGTGCGGCAGAACAGCATGATGTGGGTGGCGACATGCATACCGGTGATCCACATCTTCTCGCCATTGATCAGCCAACCATCCTTGCCGTCTTTCTTGTGGCGCACGGCGCGGGTTTCCATATGCGTCGCGTCCGAGCCGTGATTGGGCTCTGTCAGGCCGAAGCAGGCGATGAACTTGCCCGCAAGCGCAGCCTCGGCGAGGTGTTTCTGATCTGGGCGCGCAAAGTCGCGCAGCATCAGGATCTGCGGGAAGTTGCCGACGATCGAATGCTCGTTCTGCAGGTCGTTGTGCAGGCCGAGGCCCTTGCGGGCGAAATGCTCGCGGATGATGGCCATGCCGAGATTGGTGCCGTCCTGGCCGCCGAATTCCTTGGGCAGGGCGTAGCGCAGGTGGCCGGCCTTGTCGGCGCGGCGCTTGGCTTCCTTCAGCAGCTGCTCCCATTCCGGGCGCGGCAGGCCGCCATTTTCGAAATCGGTGCGCGCCCATTCACGCCGATGATCGAAGAAGCGTTCATTGTCGTCCTGGGCCTGAAGCGGCTTGATCTCGTCTTCGATAAATTTGTCCAGCACCACCAGATAGTCGGCGATGTCCTTTGGGATGTTGAAATCCATGGGCGTTTCCTCGGGCTGCGTCAGTATGCATTCACCTTACGCCACCTCCGGCGCTGGACAATTTGTGCCGCCGGGGCAATGAAGCCGACGGAATGTGCTGCAGCGCAGCAAATGGAACGATCCGTTCTCCAAAATCCTGAATTCAGCACTCTGAACGCTTGACGAAATGTTCAGCATTCTTTAGCCTGAAAATTAGGCAGCAATGCCCCACCGAAAAAAATCGCAGCAACAACCAACCGAACACAGGCAACCTCCCATGCTCCGTTCCGCTATCGCCGCTCTGGCCCTCGCTGGCCTCGCCCTTCCGGCTTTCGCCAGCTACACCTTCGAAACCGCTCAGCCCGTCTCGCAGAAGCGCGTCATCGCGGAAAGCGTCGTCTGGACCTGCGACGCGACCGTCTGCACCGGCGACCTGAAGCGCAAAGCCCCGACCGTGCGCGTCTGCAAGAAGATCGCCAAGGAAGTTGGCGCTGTCACCGCTTTCCGCAACGCTTCTGCTGAGCTGACCGCTGAAGAACTGGCCGAGTGCAACACCGCCGCCAAGAAATAAGGCTACCCTCTCCAAGCCTTTGTTATGAGCCGCCGCGCAATTTACGCGGCGGCTTTTTTTGCGTTTTGCGGGCATTTCCGAATTCACCGCGATGTTAACTTACAATTGGCGAAAATCGTGATTAGCTTTGCCTTGCGCTGGATGGTCCAGGGCAAAAGTACGTGCCTGCAGCACGCCTGAAAGGAGGTGATCCAATGTCGAGTGAGAAACCAGGTGAGGCCGTTGGGTCTGTATCCTATGGTGTCTGGCTGGAGCAGCCTCCGGTCAGCGCCTAGAGATACAGGTTCGGCGCTGAAACGCGCCGCGATCTGACGGGCCCCACGGGGCTCACGGAAGCCGCCCCTCGACAGGGCGGCTTCTTTGTTTTCAATCATCACACAATGGCCATTTGCGGCAGGAAACGGGTTCGCGCAGGGCCGCAATTCCGCTAACAAGCCGCCAGAAACCATTCCCGGAGCAAGAATCATGACCGCGCTGACTCACATTCCCTCTGGCTGGATGATTGGCGGAGGCGGGCCGCTGGCGGTGATGGCCGGGCTCAACGTATTGGAAGACGAGGGGCTGGCGCTGGAAGTGGGCGCCGAGCTCAAGCGCATCTGCGCCGATCTTGGTCTGCCGTATGTGTTCAAGGCAAGTTTTGACAAGGCCAACCGCTCCTCGATCACCTCCTATCGCGGCCCGGGCCTGGAGGCGGGGCTGAGCATCCTCGCCCGGGTCAAGGGCAAGCTCGGCGTACCCGTCGTCACCGACCTGCATGAGCCGGGCCAGGCCGAGCCGGTCGCCGCCGTTGCCGACATCATCCAGCTGCCGGCCTTCCTTGTGCGCCAGACCGACCTCGTCATCGCCACCGCCAAGGCCGCCGCAAAGGAAAAAGCCCTGATCCAGGCCAAGAAGGCCCAGTTCATGGCGCCCTGGGACGCAAAGAACATCGTCTCCAAGATCGCCGAAGTCGCCCCGGAGACCGGCGTCATCCTCTGTGAGCGGGGCGTGAGCTTCGGCTACAACAATCTCGTCGTGGACATGCTCTCCATTCCCGAGATGAAGAAGCTCGGCTGCCCGGTCACCATTGACGCCACCCATGCCGTCCAGCTGCCCGGCGCCGATCCGCGCACCGGTGGAGCCTCCACCGGCGGGCGCCGCGACGGGGTTGCCATCATCGCGAAATCTGCTGTGGCGGCGGGCGCCGACGGGGTGTTCCTGGAGTTCCACACAGACCCCGACAAGGCCCTCTGCGACGGGCCAAGCTGCCTACCCCTCTCCGGCGCCGCTGACCTTCTCGCTACCCTCAAAGCCGTCCACATGGCCGTGAACGGATGACGAGGGCCGGCGCGGCTCAATGCTCGCTGAGCAGGATACCGCGCAGATAGTCGCCGTATTCGTTCTTGTAGCCGGCCGCGAGCTTTTCCAGCTGCGCGTCGCCGATGAAGCCGCAGCGCCAGGCAACTTCTTCCGGGCACGCCACTTTCAGCCCCTGGCGCTTTTCCAGAGTCTGGACGAACTGTGATGCCTGGATGAGCCCGTCAAACGTGCCCGCGTCCAGCCATGCCGTGCCGCGCGGCAGGCGTTTCACCTTCAGCAGGCCCTTCTGCAGATAGAAATCGTTGATCGAGGTGATCTCAAGCTCTCCGCGGGCGGAGGGTTTCACCTCGCGGGCAATATCGACCACCTGCTCGTCATAGAAATAAAGTCCGGTCACGGCCCAGTTGCTGCGCGGCTTAACCGGCTTTTCCTCGATCGAAAGGGCAACGCCTTCCTTGTTGATCTCCACCACACCAAACTCGGACGGATTGGTCACCTGGAAGGCAAACACTTCGGCGCCCTTGGTGAGGCTGCCGGCTTCCTGCAGGTCTCCGCGCAGGCCTGCGCCGTAGAACATGTTGTCGCCCAGCGCCAGCGCGCTCGGGCCCCCGCGCACGAAGTCCGCGCCGATCAGGAACGCTTCGGCCAGACCGCGCGCTTCAGGCTGCTCGGCATAGGTGAAGTTCATGCCCCAGTCTTCGCCCGTGCCAAGAAGGCGCTGATACGCCGGCAGGGCCTCGGGCATCGAGATCACGAGAATGTCCCGGATACCCGCCATCATCAGTGTCGTGACGGGATGGAAGATCATCGGCTTGTCATAGACCGGCAGCAGCTGTTTCGAGACGCCGCGCGTGATCGGATAAAGGCGCGTGCCTTTGCCCCCCGCCAGAATAATGCCCTTCATGCACTCCAACCTTTCGTTCTGACCAGTTCTTCCACCACGCTGCGGGTGCTGTCCCGCCAGGGCGGCAGTGTGATTCCATAGGCTGCCGCCAGCGCGCTGCAGTCCAGCCGGGAATTGGCTGGCCTCTGCGTCGGCGTGGGATACTCGGCAGTTGTGATCCTTTTAATACGGGCGCCGGGCCCGCCAGCCGCCGCGCTCACCGCGAAAATCTCTTCGGCAAATTCCGCCCAGCTTGCTTCGCCCTGCGCCGTCATGTGAAACACGCCCGGCATCAGCGACGCCGCCTCGCGCCCATAACCCTGCGCAATCGACCAGAGGCCGGCGGCAATCGCGCCCGCGCTCGTCGGGTTGCCCCGCTGGTCATGCACCACGGCAAGCTCCTCGCGCGTCTCGCCCACGCGCAGCATCGTCCTGGCGAAATTCTTCCCCCACGGACTATACACCCACGCCGTGCGCAGGATCACCGCCTGCGGATTTCCCGCCGCCACGGCCCGCTCGCCCTCCAGCTTGGAGCGCCCATAGGCGCCGAGCGGGGCCACAGGATCGCTCTCCACATAAGGCGAGCTCTTTTCGCCATTGAACACATAGTCCGTGGAAAGATGAAGGATCGGCGCCCCGCGCGCTGCCGCCGCCTGCGCCAGCGCCCCGGCGGCCACAGCGTTCACCGCCCGGGCCGCCTCCGGCTCGCTCTCGGCCTGGTCAACCGCCGTATAGGCCGCCGCATTGATCACGATATCCGGCGCCACCGTTTCCATCGCCCGCGCGATGCTGGCGCTGTCCGTTATGTCCATCTCCGGCCGCCCGAGGCAGACCGCGTTCACGCCTTCGGGCACGGAGGCAGCAAGCGCGCGCGCCACCTGCCCGCCCCTGCCGGCAATGAGGACAGTTAATGTCGTCATGGAAACTCTCTTACTCCAGGCCGCGCGCGGCGTCAGGCCGGGGCCTTCTCGGCAAGGCCGAGGCGCTGCCCCGAATACACGCTCTTGCGCAGCGGGGCCCACCAGGCCTCGTTCTCAAGATACCAGGCGATCGTCTTGCGAAGACCGCTCTCGAAGTTTTCCTGCGCGCGCCAGCCAAGTTCGCCCTCCAGCTTTGTCGCATCAATTGCGTAGCGGTGATCATGCCCGGGACGATCGGCAACGAAAGTGATCAAATTACGGCGCGGCGCCGCCCCCGGCATCACCCGGTCGAGCTCATCGCAGATCGCCTCGACCACCTGCAGGTTGGTGCGCTCATTGCGCCCGCCGACATTATAGGTCTCCCCCGGCCGGCCCTTCGACGCGATCATCGCCAGCGCCCGCGCATGGTCCTCCACATAGAGCCAGTCGCGGATATTGTCGCCCTTGCCGTAAACCGGCAGCGGCTTGCCCTCCAGCGCGTTGAGCGTCACCAGCGGGATCAGCTTTTCCGGGAAATGATACGGCCCGTAATTGTTGGAACAGTTCGACACCACCACCGGCAGGCCATAGGTGCGCTGCCACGCCTTCGCCAGATGGTCCGAAGCCGCCTTCGACGCCGAATAGGGCGAGGACGGGTCATACGGCGTCTCTTCAGTGAAAAGGCCGGTATCGCCGAGGGAGCCATAGACCTCATCGGTCGAGACATGCAGGAAGCGGAACGCGTCCTTCGCGGCGCCCGTCAGGCCGTTCCAATAGGCCCGCGCCGCCTCGAGCATGCTGTAGGTGCCGGTGACATTGGTTTCGATAAAGGCCTGCGGGCCGGAGATGGACCGGTCGACATGGCTTTCTGCGGCAAGATGCAGAATCTGTTGAGGTTTTTCACGCGCGATAATTTCGGCCATCTGCGCCTGATTGCAGATGTCCTCGACGATCAGCTTCACCCGGCCGGTGTCTTCCACCGGGGCGATGCTGCCGCGCGTGGCGGCATAGGTCATCTTGTCGATGACAACGACCTCGACGCCCAGGTCCCTGACCAGATGGCGGACAACCGCAGATCCGATGAAACCAGCTCCCCCTGTAACAATGACCTTAGACACGGGAACACTCCTTCATGTGCAGGTTTTCGATCACGAAAACAGCTCTCAGGTTGAATCTCATTGTCACTAGCCACCCTGGCAAGGCCCCCGCAAGCAGTTTTCCCCAGCTTGTCGAGGATACGTTGTCCTTCAGGCCGCCGGAAAAGATGCCTTCTGAAATGTCATCCGGCCGCCGCAAAGTTAAGCTCATAGCTATGAGGAAACGGGTTCGTCAGCCCGGCAAATTCCGCTAACTAGCGGCCAAGATGATTTGCGGAGTAGCTTTGGAATGATCGCCCTGCCCCATACACCTTACAGCTGGGCAATTCTGAGGAGCGCTGCTCTGGCGGCAAAGGCTGGCCTGCTGCGCGGACTGAAGCCATGACAGCGCCAGAAATCTCAGTCGTCATCATCAACTACAATGGTGGCTTGTTCCTGCAGGATGCGGTGGACTCTCTGACGCGGCAAACATTCGCGGATTTTGAGCTGATCGTCTTCGATAATGCGTCGACGGATGGATCGGCAGATGCCCTGGACCTGTCTGGGATAGCGCAAGCGCGGCTGATCCGGCATGAATCCAATATCGGGTTCGCAGCGGGCAATAATCGGGCAGCAGAACAGGCGCGCGGCAAATGGCTTGTGCTGCTTAATCCGGACACGGTCGCTTCGCCTGACTGGCTGGAAAAGCTCATTGCCGCCACCCGGACATTTCCCGCCTGCAGGACGTTTACGTCGGCGCAGCTTGATATGAACGCGCCGGGGGTGCTGGATGGCGCGGGCGACGCTTATCTGATCTTCGGCTTTCCCTGGCGCGGCGGATTTGGCAGGCCGGCAAGCGAACTCCCCGCTACGGGATGGTGCTTCAGCGCCTGCGGCGCGGCCGCCATGTATGACATCTCCCTCTTCAGGGAAGTGGGCGGCTTCGACGAGCGCTTCTTCTGCTATTGTGAGGATGTCGATCTGGGATTCAGGCTCCAGCTGGCTGGCCATGATTGTTTGTTTGTCTCCGATGCGACCGTTCTGCACGCAGGTAGCGGTATTTCCGGCCGCAGGAGCGATTTCTCCACCTATCACGGCACTCGTAACCGTATCTGGACCTATTTCAAGAATATGCCCGCCGCCGTGCTGATCCTGACGCTGCCAGCGCATCTGATCTTCACCCTGTATGTATTTCTCAATGGTCTGAAGCGCTCAAATACCAAAGCCATGCTGCGGGGCCTGCGTGATGGGTTCGGGGGGCTTTCTGAAATCTGGAAGTCCAGCCAGTGGAAGTGCCTCAATCGGCGGAAGGGCATGATGGACCTGTTGCGTACCATGGCCTGGAATCCGCTCTGGGCGCATTTGCACAAAGTGCATGTCCGTAGACTGTAGCTAGCTGGTACGTTTCGTGACCATCTTGTGAGCGTGCCCGTCTCCAACTGCGCACACCCCGGGCGAAATTGCAGAGAGAAGCACCGCAAGGTTGTGCGCCCCAGCTCTTTCATGCAAAACCGGCAGGGGATGTTCATGGCGGAATCGGAACGCCCAAGTGAGTAGCTTACCTGCGCTTTCCGATGCGGGGGGACCCTTGATGACCGAAGATCAGACCACACTTTCCGGACGCGTGCGCCGGATTGCCTGGATATGCAGCAGTGTTGACTTCGGGGTCGCCAGCATCCGCTATCGCCTAGTGTATCCTGCAGCATTTCTGAACAAGCAAGGATGGGAAACCATTGTTACATCTTCGCCAGATTCCCTGATCAAACACCTGCCGGAACTCGACGCCATCGTTATCGTCAAGCGGCTTGATCCTGCCATTATCCGGATTGTGAGCGAGGCAAATGACGCGGGCGTGCCCGTCATTCTCGATCTATGCGATGACGTACTCGCCCAGGACTACCGCGCGACTGGGCATGAGATGTTCCGGATTGTCTTTGATGCCATTGCCCCGCGCGTATCCGCCCTCGTAACGACGGGCAGCTATCTCAAGCGCCGGTTCGAGGCCTATGGTTTCAAGGCGCCGATTTTGATCATTCCGGACTGTGTCGAAACGCCCGCACTGGCCGAGCTTGGCAAAAATTTTCTGAACCGGACTGTCAAACCCAGCACGCGGCAGGCGGCAGCAGCGTCGGCCGCCAAACGAAAGCTGAAATCTGCACGGGACTTTCTGTATCGCCTTTACAAGGCGTTTCGCCATCCGCGGCGTTCCATGCTGGACCTGCGCAAAGCCTTCCGGACCGTCATTCACGGAGATGGCAGCGCCAAGGCTCTGGATATCGAAGCGGCGAAGAACGATCCCTATTTTCTCGAAGCATTGAACGACAGGCGCAGAAGCCTGATTTGGTTTGGAAACCATGGCGGGCCGCACAGCGATTTCGGGATGGCGACGCTCCTGAGAATCGCGCCGGAATTGCGGGAAGCCTACCGCCGGTCCCCCTTTGTGCTGATCGTGGTCAGCAACGACCAGGAAAAATGGAAACACCTGATAGAGCCGATTGGCGTCCCGACCCGCTTTGTGCCCTGGAGCCATGAAGGCACTCAGATTCTGCTGAAAAGAGCGCGCGCATTTATCATGCCAACCGGCAATGACAGCTTTTCGCTCAGCAAGTCCGCCAATCGCGTCACGCTGGCTCTAGAGCAGAACACACCTGTGATCGCCGAGCCCCTCGAGAGCCTGGAATGGATGGAGAGCGGGGTCTACCAATCCGGCATCGCCGAAGCGATTGTCACCTGCCTTGAAGACCGCGAAACTGCCCTAAGGGCAGCTCAAACGCTTCGAACGTCGGCGCATCAGCACTTTCCGATCAACAGGATCACCCAGCTGTGGGAAGAGGCATTCGACACGGTTCAGCCATATGTCAGACCGCGCGGACAGTATGGCGAACTGGAACTCCGGGAAAATCTCCTTGTGCTGATTAACAATGCCACCGACCGCCCAATCGCCATGGCGGTTCTGGATGCCGCGCGCAGGTCAGGCATTGAAACCGGCGTGATCGTTTCGCGAGAGGCATGCTTCCGGAATCCGCAGTTGATAGAGGATCTC
The DNA here is from genome assembly GCF_013823385.1 of Hyphomonas sp. GTDB lineage: Bacteria > Pseudomonadota > Alphaproteobacteria > Caulobacterales > Hyphomonadaceae > Hyphomonas. The sequence continues at coordinate 27,888 of NZ_PNMA01000011.1, read as the reverse complement.
ATTGCGCGGCGTATTTCACCGACCTTCATTCAGCGGCGGGACACCCGGCGCACCGATTTCAGATGGCTGCGGAACGCATCCGCCTTGTTCTGTCCTTCAGAATCCAATCTGCCTGCCCATGCCGTACCCCATTGGCTTACCAAGATTGCAAAGCTGGCGTCAGTGCGCACCTATACTGCGCAGCATGGGCTCTGCAATATTGCCCTGACCGACCCGCTGGCAAAAGATGCCGAAATAGCCTCGGAGACAATCTTTACCTGGAATGATCCGGCACTGCTGCCGGAATGGGTCGAGCCTTCCATCCGGAAGCGGAGCGTTGCCATCGGGAGAATTACAGAATCGCTTGCTACGACACTTCAGAACACCCGGCCACGCGACCGGCGCCCTGAGCGCGTTGGAATTTTCGAAAACCTGCATTGGCATGCCTATCCAGACAGCTTCCGCGATTCGTTCAAGGAGATGGTTGTTGCCCTGGCCGAGCGGCATCCTGAAACCGAGTTCGTCATATTTCCTCATCCGGCAGGTTTGTGGAGTGTCAAATTCATCAAAACGACAGGACTGCCGGCCAATCTCTCGATCATTAATCCGGCAAACCGGGACAACCTCGGCCAGACGGGCGTTGCGGCGCTGGCCTCGCTAGACCGGGTACTGACAACCCCGTCGAGCGTGACAGTCGATGTCGCGCAGATCGGACTACCTGTTACTGTATTTGCACCCCCGGAGTTTGATGTATCGCTGTATCGTGGGCTCAGGATCGTCCATACGGTGGAGGATGCCTCCGACGCCTTGTTCGCAACGCCGGTCGCGGAGCTGAGCACCGGGATGAAGGCGTTTCTTTCCGCTGCGCTGCTTGATGTAACCGATGCGGCAGAACGAGCTGTCCAGCACATGTTCCTGGACCAGATCCAGAGTGCCCTCGAATCGACACCATCGCGCCGGCAAGCGCAGCATTAGATAGGGTGCACAGCAGATTAGCTCCTTGTTTTCACGGGATTTGATCACCGGCCGCTCCCGGGAGCTCAGCCACATATTGCCGGGCGCCCCCCCGATCCGGTATGAGTGCTGCTGGCGTCAAAAATCCGCCACTTGGCAGGGAGTGTAGTCATGATCATCGACCAGTCCTTAGCGATAGAAACGCTGCGCGCGGCCCCCGTGATCCCTGCTCCCTCCGAGCATATCGTCATCCCCGATTTTCTATCAGGCGAAAGCTACGCTGAGCTGCAGGCCGCGATGCCGTCTACGGATCACATGACTCGATATGAAGCTCCTCACGAGTTTCGATACTTTTACATGCTGGACAATTCCGGCGTCGCCGCGCTTGATGCAACCATTCGCCCCGTTTGGTCTGCTATTGCCAGCTTCTTTCAAGGCTCCGAGATGTTGACCGCGCTGCACGACAAGTTTGCGGAGACCATCCGGGACCAGACCCGTCATCGCCAAAGGCTCATCGAGAAAGTATCTGACGCTTCGGGCATCCTTGAAACACCCCGCCTGATGACCACGTCAGACTGCCAGGACTTCCTTCTTAAACCGCATACGGATAGTGGGCCGAAGGTCGTGACCGTGCTCTACTATCTGGCGGAACAGGGTCAGCCGGAAGAATGGGGCACAGAGTTCTATGCGCCGATCGAACCGGAGTTCCGCTCCTTTCCCTCTCACCATTGGGAGCGGGAAAATTTCCATCTGGTCGCCCGCGCGCCCTTCAAACCCAACACACTTGTTGCATTTGTTAAAACGGATGCATCCTTCCACGGGGTGCATGCCACAGGCCTTCTGGGAAAACGCCGCAACATGATCGTGCTGAATGTCGAGCTTGGCGAGAGAGACGACTTCGATGTCCGGTTTCGGATTAACCCGGCCTATTTCACTAGAGATCCGGTTCCTGCGGGCGCGGCCGGCTCAAACGCGTAGCCAAATTTGACAGCGGTCTTTTCAACGACCGCCCAGGCACGTTCAAGCTGGCTCGCATTGAATACATCGCGGTATGAACTGGGTTTTCCCCGGTTGAAAAAGTGCGCGCCACTTTCTGCGGCCCTCAGGCGTTCTGGGGTGGAATAGCGCCCCACTTTTTGACCCGCGCTCCGCGCCGACGATATTTCTGCCTGCTCAAACGCCCGCAGCTGGTCAAAGGCCGTTGCTTGAGCGCATTCGGCCGCTGTGCCCTGGTCAAGGTCAATACCCAGCGCTGCGGCAATGCGCTTGATATTGCCCTCGGCGTCCGAAATCAGGTCTTCGTATTTTACAAACAGCGTGGGCATCGGCGGCGACAGAAACCAGCCCTCCGCATTGCCCGCCCAGGCCCCTGTGGCGTAGTCCGCGTTGAACCAGAGAGGGTTTCCACCATTCACAATGAATTGCTCTGTCCATTCCACGCCGTCATCGGAAGGATCTATTTCGCCCGTCAGGCGGGCATAATTCAGCGCCGATTGCATGACATCGAGCGGATGGCGGACGACATAGATCGCTTGCTTGTTTCGCTCTCCCAGCTGGCTGACAGCCGAAGCTGAAGCATGTGTCTTGCAATAAACTGGCGCATCTACATCCGAATCTGCCGCACGCGGACGAATTGACCGGCAGAAATCGGGCGCATCGTCGACATAGGCAGGCAGGCGGCTGGAAGCAAAAGTGTCCAGTTCAGGCGAGCTGTGAGGCAGACGGCGATGATGCAGCCAGAAAATGATGAAGCGTAACCAGGTATTGCCGGATTTGGGGTAGCTGGCGATCCATGTGATATGAGGCTGCATCACAGGCGTCCTTCTCTTGCATAGGTTTCCTTTGCCCAATCCGCCAGCGATGTGAGGCCTTCATCGAGACTGACCTTCGGCGTCCAGCCTAGAAGCGATGTAGCGCGGGAAATGTCCGCGACGGCATACCGTATATCACCCGGGCGGAATTTTCCGCTTACGGAATAGTTACTCCGCGTCGCCCCTAAACGCTCCAGCAGGGTCTCCGCCACTTCACGGATGGTTGCCGGATAACCACTCCCGATATTGACGGGCCCCGAAGGCGGCGTCTCCGCAGTTCCGGCGGCCACCAGGGAGGACACGACATCGTCAACAAATACAAAGTCGCGGACGATTTCACCGTCTTCGTAGATTTCAAGCGCCCTGCCGGAAAGCACTTGCGAGGAAAAGATCGAAAGCACGCCCGTATAGGGGTTACGCAGACTTTGACCAGGACCATAGACATTCTGAAAACGCAGGATCGCGACTTCGTAATCTCCTTCCGCGCCGCACTGCTCCAGCAGGTATTCCTGCATCAGCTTCGTGGACGCATATACAGAGGCTGGCGCGGGCGTAAGAGCCTCCGGTGTGGGACAGGGGGTCAATGCCCCCCTGCCCTGCAGAACGGGCAGATAGCGGCCCGCAGAAAGGTCTTCCGGCGTGCGCACCGGGCCAACAACAAGGTCTCCTTCCGGCGTGCGATAGGCGCCTTCGCCATAGACAGCCCGCGAGCCTGCAAGAACCACTCTGCACTTGGGTGCCCCGCCCTTGCGGGCAACCCGCAGCGCTTCAATCAGCCAGGCTGTGCCCATGACGTTGACGTTGTTATACCGCGCTGGCTCGTCATAGCTCTGCCCGGTTCCTGTTTCGGCTGCGAGGTGGAAGACAAGCGAAGGCTTTGCGGCGCACACCGCCTCCCGGAGCGCCTCGGCATCGGTCACGTCGCCCCGGATGAACTCGGTTTCCCCGCCGAAGGAAGGCGGTTGGGCATCAGCGCCATGCACTTGCGGATGCAGGTTGTCAAACACGACAATACGGGAAACGTGAGGCCGAAGCGCAGCCACGAGGCGGCTGCCAATGAAGCCTGCGCCGCCTGTAATGAAGGCTGTCCGGTCTGTCATTGGCATCAATCTCCTTGGGGGCATTCAGTCCGCGGGCGGGCTTTTCAAGCCTGATTAGCGATTACCGCCACCGGGGCAAGACCAGAGGGTGAATTCCGCAGCCGCGCTAGGCAGTGCCGAGGAGGCGCTTGAGGATCCGGCGGGCACGCCCGGCAAGACGGGCCGGGCCGCTTGTGGCAGGCAGACTGGCATGCGACCTGTAGCCGGCTTTCCGGTCAAGTTCGAGATGCGCCCTGATTGTGTCTGCCGGTAGCGGCCCTTCCAGCGGCAGGGTCAACTCGCGGGCCATCGATGGCCGCACAAATCCCGCAGCAATCTCTTGCCGGACAAAATCGGCCTCCATATCCCCGGCGCGAACAAGATCGCGCAGCTCCCGCGACCACAGCCAGCCATTGGGATTGCCAGCATATACCCATGGCTGGGTCATCATGTCCGTGTAGTGAAGCAGGCAAGTCGTGTCGTCAGCATGCTCAAGGCTGTTCCAGCGTGTCGGCACGCCATAGCTGATTTCATTCTCAGCCAGGATGCACAAATCACCCATCAGCTGCTCATACGTATAGCGGGGGCCGAGGCCTGAAATGATGGCGGGCGCATCCCAGTCCAGCCGCGCGCAATCAAGCACCATGACGGAGCACTGCTTGCGCCGGCGCGCGCCCGGAACAGGCGCTGTTCTGGCGATCCCCTCTGGAAGCTCTTCCTGGCAGGCCGCCTTGGCCTCACCCAAAGGCAAACTCCACAGCTCTGCGATATCCTTCAGCACCAGCATGTCCGCGTCCAGGTAGATCGCGCGGCCGGTTCGGCCTGCCAGTTCGGGGATGGCAAATCGCGCAAATGAAAAACCCGTCCGGGCACGGTGCGCCGGGTCTGGCGGCTGAGGCAGGTTGAGCCCTCCCAAAGAGTGCACCTCCACTTGAAGGCGGGTACGGCGCCTGATGGAAGCGCCCAGCACTCTGAAGGCAATTTCCTGGGAGCGGTCGGTCCCAACATAGACCCGCACAGGCTGTTCCGGCGCGCTTTGCGGCGGCGAAGGGCGATCTGGTGAACTCAACTGGAAGCCTCCGGCCTGCCAACGGGATGTTGAGGCCGATAATCGCTGCAATCGGAAAGCAGGACAAGCACCCGCGCTGCTTGCAGGGCCTGGCGCCTGCATTCTGCGCAGATCACCGCCCTTATCCTGCTGCCAGGCGTGCCGCTTTCTGGCGCCGGTACGGGCGCCGCATGAAGGATAAGCAAGGGTCAATCCAGCGGAATGGCAGGCCGCCTTAGTCTCAAGGGCCCAATCGAAGGAAACCCAACGTGACTGATTTCTCCCCCCGCCTTGGCCTTCCATACCTGCAATCGAATCAGGCGCAGAAGCACGTGACCCTGAACTCGGCGCTCCGTCAGCTCGACGCTTTGGCCCAGATGCATGTTCAATCACGCAGCATTTATGAGCAGCCCGCGACGCCCGCGCCGGGTGACGCCTATATCCTCAATGCGGCCCGGTCAGGGACCAGTTGGGGCGCGCTTCCGGAACACACCCTCGTTGTCTGGGAGGATGGGGTCTGGCAGGCTTACACACCCCGGGCAGGCTGGCAGGCCCTGGTAATTGACGAAGCCGCGCCGGTCTTCTTCGATGGCAGCAGCTGGAAAGCCGTTGCGCCGCGCTCTGCAGAGAATCATCTGCTCAACGGTGCGTTCCAGTTGTGGCAACGCGGGACTGCCTTGACGCTGCCCGCCACCGCCGGAACAGCCAGCTACACAGCGGACAGGTGGGCGGTTATCCAGACAGCTCCCGCCCATGGCCTCGCGGTCACCCGGGTGGCAACAGGCATGCCCCAAACCCCGGATGCAGCACGCCTGACGCGGCCGCTCGGGCAAGCCGCAGCGGGGGAAGTTCATTTTCTGCAGGCGCTTGAAAGTCAGGCAAGCGCCTGCCTCGCCGGCGAACCGGTCTGCGCTGCCATCCGCCTTCGGTGTGGAGCCGGTTTTGAAGGCAGAACCGTCACCCTTGAAATCATCACCGGCCGGGGGGCCGATCAGGGCGCCGCGCTGCTGGCGTCAACCGGCTGGACCGGGCAGCAGGTCATTGCCAGTGCCGCTCTGCCGGCAATTGCCAGCGGGTTCGTAGAGCATTTTGTGTCTGGCGTCGTACCATCGGACGCTACACAGCTCGCTGTGCGCCTGCGCGTGACGGCCCCGGATATTGCTGCGGCGGATGATTGGCTGGAGATCACCTCAGCGACGTTGCAGGCAGGCTTCACCCCCATACCCGCGCCGCCACGGCCGGCGGCCCTCGAAATGCTGCTGGCACAGCGTTTTTTCCGTGTGCAGGGATTTGGTTCCGGCGCACCCCTCGTGGCGGGGGAAAGCACGGCGCAAGCCTTCGTTGCGGCTGTCTCGGCAACCGCTGCAAGGCTGATCGTAGACTTGCCGGTGGCAATGCGCCGGCCGCCGGACGTGGCGTTCTTCCGAGGCGCCTATGCCGCTGGCGCCGATGCAATATGGAATATCCGCAGTGGCGGCAGCTGGATCAATGGCAGCTCCACGACCCTTGAAGTGCGCACCGAAACGCAACTGATCATCGAAGTCTCAGCCAGCGTGACGGAAGGCCTGTCCTACCGCATCAATGGCGGCTGGGCAGCCGATGCCGAACTGTGAGGCCAGCGCGGAAAGGAGGTGCCGCTGCGGCCTTGCATTGCGGGGCAAGATCGGCTTCCTTCCCACCAGAATCCCGCCTGCGTAGATATGCAGCCTACCCTCAAGGATCTTCCATGAATCTGCACTATCTTGTGGACGTCAAACACTGGGCGATCGAGATGTCCGAGGGGATCGAGCCCATGCGCACAAAGCTGCAGGGAGAGGTCGCTCTGGGCATCCGGTTTCCCGCGTCCAAGGAATCCCGTCTGACCATCAAGGGCGGCGCCCGCGCGCCGCATATCAAGAGCGGCACAGACGAAATAGGCTGGGCTGCCATTCTGGAATCCTCCCTGCTGAATGTGCACGGCGCAACGCTCGAAGTTTCGTTGACCGATGGTCACAGCCGGAGCACGCGCAAGATAAAGCTGGAGCCGGGAAAGCAAGTGCCTGTGCTCTTTCCGTCTTCTCTGGAACTGGATGATCCGTTTGCGGCCAGCGATATCATTATCGACTGCCGCTCTACAGGCGGCTCGGTCTCGTTGATCACCAGCCGGCGCGTTGATCGCACGCCTCTTTACAAGCTGGCAAAGGGCACCGGGATCGAGATCGGGCCCGGCCCACGTCCTCAGATTCATAACGGACCGGGTGTTTCGGTTCAGTATATCGAAGAAAAAGGCGCCGAAGACTGGCTGAAGACCTACAAGCCGGATGTCTCCGACGATGCCTGGAGCGCAGACAACTACATCATCGGCAAAGCCAGTAACCTGCCGGTCGAAGATGGCTCACTTGATTTCATCTTCTCCAGTCACGTGCTCGAACACCTTTACAATCCGCTCGGGCATCTTGCCCACTGGCGTCAGAAGCTCCGCAAGGGGGGGTATGTTCTCGGCGTCGTGCCATGCCTGGACGGCACGAAGGATTTTGTCCTTCCTCCCACCACGCTGCAACAGCTGATCTCCGAGGAAGCTACCGGCAGCTTTCATACACCGCCGGAAGCGTTTCATCACTGGGCAGCATCACACCGGCCGCATGAACGAGACCCCGGCAAGGTTGCCGAGAAACTCATGGAGCAGGCATTCTCCATTCACGTTCATGTCTATGACAACGTGCTGGCAACGACCATGCTCCGTCATTGCGTAGAGAAGCTCGGCTTCAGCGACTATGCGATCTACTATAAGCGCAACTCCAAGGATTTCGCGTTTGCGCTGAAATCCTGAAGCTGCGCACCGGCCGGGGATCAAGCCCCGGCTTTGGCCTTCATCGGCGGATCATAGTCCTTCAGGAACTGCTCGAAGTACTGGTCGTAGAACTCATCCTTGAAGAAGATGTAGTTCAGGCCACCCTTCTTTTTTGCACGCATGCGGACGATATCTTCTTCGGAGAAGATCATCTTCCTGTTGGTCCGCAGCTGCGCAAGAGAATAGCGCCAGCCATCGGCAAGCATCTCGTCGATGATGGCTGAGCATTTATCATGCTGGAAGTCGATCTCGATCAGAACCGATTTGAGCTCCGGCGCGCGCAGCACCTGGCGCATCCCTGCGAACACCCGGTCTTCCAGGCCATCCACGTCGATCTTGATATGGTTGGGCTGAGGCAGTCCGTGCTTGAGTACCAGATCATCCACCGGCAGAGAGACGCACCCCTGATGCAGACGCTCATTCATCTTGGTCGCCTTGTCACCGAAATAGTGATCGCCCGACCAGGTGCTCTCGTTGAAGTCGTGGTGCGAGTATGAGTATCCGAAAGCCCCAAGGAACAATTCGCCCACGCGCACTTCATTGCTGATCGCAATGTTATAGGCCGTCACCCGGTCGTGCAGGCGGTTGATGAAGATGTTCTTGTTCAGCTCACCATAGTTGAGGGCCTCAGGTTCAAATCCATACGTGCGGCAGCCCGTAACAGCCGACGCATAGATGGAATACATCCCCACATTGGCGCCAATGTCGAAAAAGACATCGTCCTGCGTGAAAGTTTCAAGCCAAGGGATCGTGGTTGGCTCCTTGGTCATCAGGGAGTGCACACGCTTCGCCGCGAGACGGTTCGACGCCACGTAGCGCACCACCTTCTTCTCGAACTCGAAATCAAGACAGTCGACCGTGAAAAAATCACTCTCGAACTTACCGTTCTTGACCTTGCCGACCCCGTTGAGGTTTGAGCCGGACCGGGGCGCTTTGCCCCATCGTGTTTCATAGGCCATAGATTTTTTCCGTTTCCTGAGGACTGAATTTGAAATGACGGGAGCGTATGGGCGCCAGGCAATCAAGCCGGGCAGAGCAGTTCCTGACGCCGCGCATCGGTCCGTGCAAGATAATGACGCGCTGGATCCGCCATATTGCTGCGCTCCACCACACTTTCGCTGGATATGGCCTGGCGGCCATAGAATATCTGGTGAGCAACCGTCCGGCTATCGACGAACCAGATTTCGCCCGGCTCGAAGAAGGCTAGGTGACGAGGCTGCTTCATGTCCTCGTAGAGCCCGTTCAGGCCGCCGAACACATGGAAGTTCAGCGCCTTGTTGATATCCCCGGCATTGAGCGACTCCAGATCCTTGCGGGGCAGTTCCGCCAGACGGTCACGAAGCATGTCGGATAGGCGCCAGCTGGTATGCCAGATCCGGTGCGCACTATCGAGGTTCACAAAGACCCTGAAGTGATGGGTCGGAATCTCTTCCTTGTAGACATCTATATGCAGGTTTTCATTGAATGTCGGAGATCCGCGATAGGTCACCCTCTGGCGATCGATACGGTAGGGACCGGCGGTCTCATTGAGCAGTGAAACGACCTGGCGGAGAATGGAGCCGAGTTGCTCGCGGAAATAGGCCGCGCGGGTCCTGTCCCCCCCGAAACAATCCTTGGCCAGCGACGGGTAGAGATCGTTGCCCTTCGCGTATTCGTCAAGATATTGAAAAGCTTTGAACTTTTTATACTCCCGCGTCGGGGGCAGCTGAAATGATGCAAAAAAATCCGCATCAAAATCAATCTTGCGATTGCGCAGCAGGATAACCTTCTCATCCTCATAGAGCGGGATGAGCTCCTTCAGCGCGGCCGGATCGGTTCCGTCAATCTCGGCAAAGTAATCTGGCAAGCGGGGATCGCGAAAAATCAATGCCATCACCGGAACTCCGTCTCGTCGCCTTCAAGCAGGATCATGCATAGTTTGCCAGGCTGCGTTCCGCAACCCTGAGGCGCCGGAGATGTCGCCGCGTCTCAGGCAAAGGGCGAGACCGCAATTTCTGCAAGTGAACCCATCCGGAAAGCGGCTCTGTCAACAAGTCATATGCCCCAAAAGCAAGCGCCGCCTGCCTTGCGCGCGAACGGACGGATCCCTTCCGGCCTGACAAACAAGATAAGTGTTGGAGCGTTTCGCGCTTTGATTTATCAAGAGCGGGTTGGCGGGAGGGACGGCAATGCTGGACGCGGGGGACATGAAAAAGCTGCTTCTGGAGCTATCCCCGGAGATTCCCTGGGCGCATCATTTCGAAGTGAGCGGTGTACATACAATTTCACCGGACAAAGATGAAAAGTTTTTCAGGAAGGCAACCGGCCTGAAAGAACTGGGTCATCTCGCGCTTCGCCTAGCCAAGGCATACAGCACCGGCAACTCCATAACCGGCAAGTCTATTCTGGATATCGCCAGCGGAGAAGGCGGGCATTCGATGGCCTTTGCTCAGGCCGGCGCCGGCAAGGTCCTCGGCGTCGAGGGGCGCGACCTGTATTTCAGAAGGGCCACCGCCATTGCCCGAGCCATGGATGTGACCAATGCCACTTTCCGCCTCGGCGATGTGCGCCATCTCACCCCTGCCGATACCGGCCAGTTCGACATAACCCTCTGCTTCGGGATACTTCATCATCTCGGTCAGAATGATTTCAGCGCCTTCCTGAAATCGATGGGGGCGCTGACGAATGACATGATGATCCTCTACACCCATGTGGCGAATGAAAAGGTTGCCCGTGACTATGCATTGAAGGGCCCGGTCACCCTCGAAAGCGGCTATAAAGGCTGGCTTTTCCGGGAACATGCGGACGGGGCATCGGACAAGGAAAAAATCAATCAGGTCCGCGCCTCCCTGGACAACACTTTCTCCTTCTGGGCCGATAACGAGTCGCTCGTGAAAGCCTTGAAGAAATCGGGCTTCAAATCAGTGCTGAAGGTCTATGAACCTCATGTTTTCGGCGGCATGGACAACCGCGATTTCCGGCAGGTGGTCATTGCGAAGAAGGACGTCTGACGAGTACAGACCGGCTGCGCAAGCCTGAGGCGCCAGCGACACCCTCATTCTGGCCAGGAAACCAGACTCATGCTTTTCAGAGTTGCTGCTTGGCCCACACGCCCATTTAAAAGCTGATTGCAGGTTGTAGGAATTTGCGGAAGGGCGGGCGATGCCAGCGCGCTCCCATGCAGAGTGAGGTATCCTTGGTTTTTTCCAGTCTTTCATTCCTGCATATATTCCTGCCGATCATCCTCATCGCGACACTTCTGGCACACGCTGCAGGCCGATCCGCAGCATCCAATCTGGTCCTTCTGGCCGCCAGTTTGGTGTTCTACATGTGGGGCATCGGTGCTTCGTTCATCGGCATCCTGCTCCTGGTCATCACGTTCAACTACGTATTGGGCCTTTGGGTAGACCTGAACCTGAAGGCGGGGCGGCGTTCCCGGATGGCGGTTACCTTCTCCGTCATCTGCAACGTCGGCGTTCTAGGCTATTTCAAATACGCCAATTTCTTTGTGGCGGAGACCGAAGGGCTGCGGGTGGCCCTCGGATTCGAACCCTGGCTGTGGACAGATGTCATCCTGCCGATCGGCATCTCCTTCTTCACATTCCAGTGCATGAGCTATGTGTTCGACATCGCCGCCGGACGGGCGCGGGCGATGAAGAACCCGCTCACCTTCGCGCTCTACGTGGCACTTTTCCCGCAGCTCATCGCCGGACCGATCGTGCGATACGGCCTGGTTGCCGAACAATTGCGGGAGCGGTCCATAACCAGCCGCGATCTGAGCGAAGGCGCCACCCGCTTTGTCCACGGGCTGGTCAAGAAAGTCATCATCGCCGATAGCGCAGGCGCCATCGCTGACAGCATATTTGCCTTGCCCTCCGGCGAGATCACCACAACCGCCGCCTGGCTCGGCGCCCTGGCATACACCGTCCAGATCTATTTCGACTTCTCGGGTTACTCCGACATGGCCATCGGCCTTGGCCGTATGTTCGGCTTCAAGTTTCCGGAAAACTTCAACCGCCCCTACCGCTCTGTCTCAATTACGGATTTCTGGCGGCGCTGGCACATGACATTGTCCAACTGGTTCCGCGACTATGTGTATATCCCGCTGGGCGGGTCGAGAGGCGGGCCGGGGAAGACCTATGTGAACCTTGCCACCATTTTTGTTCTCACCGGTGTCTGGCATGGCGCAAACTGGACCTTTCTGGTCTGGGGCATCTATAACGGCCTGCTGCTGATCATCGAACGCATCACCGGCATCCGGAACCACGCCGACGGGGCCACCCTTTCGCCCCTTAATCTCGCGGCGAGACGCCTGATTGTCCTGCTGCTCGTGCTGATCGGCTGGGTCGTGTTCAGGGCGCCGGACATCGGCTACGCAATGGACTTCTACACGGCGATGGTAGTGCCCAGCGGCTTCAGCCTGCCGGCGATCGTATCGCTTGATCTGCGCACAATGGACCTGATGGTTGTAGCGATCGGGCTGGTCATCGCCATAGGCGTGCCCACCCAGGTCCGGGGCCCCGAGGTGTATCAGGGGCGGCTCGGCGCAGTGGCCTTGTCGGGCCTGATGTTCGCCGCCTTCCCCTTTGCCCTGATCAAGGTCATGGCGGGCACCTACTCACCCTTCCTCTACTTCCAGTTCTGACAGGTGGGATGAACCTGATGCGGTCTGATTTTTCCCGGCTTTTCTGGTTTGGCTGGTTTCTGGCAATGCTCCTGGTGCCCGCCGGGATGTATGCCGCCGGCATGCGCGCCAGACCGATTGAGGAACGGCCGATGTCCCGGCCACCGGACTTCAACACGGCCCGGCTGTTCGATCCGGCCTATTATGGCGCGCTCGACAAGGCGCTGGTAGAACAGAACCCTGCCCGGGAAATGGCCATCAAGGCGTATGCAAGGCTGGGCTATTTCCTGTTTGGAGACGTAACGGGCACGCAGGTCGCCGCCGGCAAGGACGGCTGGATCCATCTGCGGCAGACGCTGCTGGGCGACTGCATTCCCGAAGAGCGCATGAAAAGCCAGGTCGATAATCTGGCGGCCCTGGGCAACGCGCTGGAGGCCAGCGGCAAATCCTACCTGTTCACGGTCGCTCCGGACAAGGAAGCGATCTACAATGACAAACTTACCCCTGCGCAGGCCGAACTCAGTGCCTGCAGGACCGCCAATCGCGAACAGCTCGACACGCTTCTGAAGCAGAGCGGCATGGAGTACTTTGATGCGTGGAGCGCCTTGAGAAAGCTCCGGGCTGAAATCGCCCAACCGGTCTACGTGCCTTACGAGACACACTGGACCGAATACGGATCAACCGTTTTCATAGAGCATATTGTTAAGCTGTTTGCCCCGGAGCTCAACCTCGGGCCACTTGTCGAGATTGAGCCCCAGACGAAGACACCCGATCTCGGGCGCATGGCCGGAATGTACTTCCAGAGGGACTTCGCCCGGGTGAGATTTGACCGGGGCGGCCATCAGAACAGGAACAGCAATCAGGTGCCCCACCCGGAACCCGGCAGGCCCTTTGTCCACAATACCTCCACAAGCAACGGTGCGCCCCTCAGTTCCCGGCGCGTCCTGATCCTGCATGACAGTTTCATGTATGAGGCCTGGGATCAGGTTTCTCAGTTCTTTGGGGATACCCTCTACATGCATTGGGATTCCCTGACACCCGAACGGCTGGCGACGCTTGTGTCGACAGCCGATGTCATCATCATCCAGACTGTTGAGCGTGAAGCGTTCGAGCGCCTGTCCACTCACTTTGAAACGGACGCTTATGCCAGCGCCATCCTCGCCTCGTCGCCCGAATTGGAGGCAGAAGCCGAGACATTCTGGCCGCGCCCGCCGTCCGATGCCCCGTGAACCGCAGGCCTGCAGGTGCCCGCACCGCTGCAATGGACAACCGTGATTTCCGGCAGGTGACCATCACCAAAAAGGTCGTCTGATCCATGTAACTCCAATAGCGTCGTCGTTTTCAGGATTGTCGGCTCAAGATATCGGAAGCCAGCACCATGCTGTTCAACTCGTTCGAGTACGTTATCCTGCTTGCGGCGAGCGCCTTTCTTTATTGGATAGCGCCGTGGCAGAAAGCCAGGCTGGTTATCCTGCTTGTTGGATCCTGCATATTTTACGCAAGTTGGGATTGGCGTTTTCTGCCTTTGTTGCTGGGCGCGATCATAGTCACTTTTGCGCTTGTTCGATGGAAAGTCGTCCGCCAGCGGATCGCGGAATCTCCAGGCTTTGGCTGGCTTGCCTTGACGGTAACGCTGAACCTACTCTTGCTCGGCATCTTCAAGTACACGAACTTCGCCATCGAAACCGCGATGATGGCGGGCCAATCCATCGGCGTCGCATCTGGGAGTTTTTCTCCACTCTCGATCATTCTGCCACTGGGCATCTCGTTTTTTACATTTCAGCTCGTAGCCTACGCTGTAGATGTCCACCGAGGGACGCTTGAAGAAGAAAAATCCCTTCTGAAGTTTGCGGTCTTTGTTGCCTATTTTCCGCAATTGATCGCGGGACCGATCTGCCGGGGCAAAGAGCTGCTTCCGCAGTTGAATGTACGCCAGCCTTTTTCGGTCTCGGCAATTGCCCAGGGCCTGCTGATGCTGTCAGCGGGTTACCTGATAAAGGTGGGCGTTGCTGACAACCTCGCCTCCTATGTTGACCTTGTCTTTTCCGCTGAAGACACCCCTGCACAGCAGGCGATTGTTTTCGCGACCTTGTCGTTTGCCATGCAGATTTTCTGTGACTTCTGGGGCTACTCCGTCATGGCGCTGGGATCCGCCTGGCTTTTCGGCATCATGCTGCCTGTGAACTTCAACCTTCCCTATCTCGCCACCTCCTTCCAGTCATTCTGGCGGCGGTGGCACATGACATTATCGTTCTGGCTAAGGGACTACCTTTACCTGCCGCTCGGCGGAAACAGGAAAGGTCGTTTGAGAACCTATCTGAACTTGGCAGTTGTGATGGTGTTGGGAGGGCTTTGGCACGGAGCTGCATTCACCTTTCTCATTTGGGGCGCGATTCACGGGGCGGCATTGGCGATCGAGCGTTTCATCTCGCGCAGACTGAACGCCGGCGTGTCCGGATCGGCAAACCCGTTGCCCGGCGCAAAACTGATCCAATCAGTGGGCAAACTATTCACCTGGACCATCACAATGTTTGTTGTGCTGGTGGGCTGGATATTCTTTCGCGCCGAATCCACAGGCCAGGCTTTGGCGTATTCGGACGTTTTCATTCGCGCCGCGTTTAGTCCAGCGTCATGGATATCGATGCCCGCCGATGAACAGCTTCGTGTTGCCCAGTTATTCCTTCTGGCTGGATTGATCCTCATGTTGCCGCTTCATTGGCTCAACCTGATGGGAAACAATCAGAACTTTTACGAAAAAGGTCAGGTATGGCAGTTGAGCCCCCGTAACGGAGAAACATTTGCCGTTGGGGTCGCAAACCGGCCGTTGTTACACCTGCGCTACAACAACATTTCTGTGCCGATGCCGAATGTCATCAAGGTGGTGCTCGCATTCTGGCTCTTCGTTGCTGGTTATGTGCTCTCCGCCGGACTTACGGTTCCGTTTATTTACTTTCAGTTTTGATGGCGGGGGCCAGCGACGCGATGACAAACTTACGTGGAGCCATGGTCTTCCTCGCAGTCGCCGTTTTCGGAATCGCGGTTCCTGTGTATTGGCTCGGGGAGACGGCTGATCGATGGCTGTTCACCCAAGTATCCTACACGAACTCTCCTCAATTTGATGCCAAGCTTGCCGCGCTAAAGGCTGACGCAGACGAATGGAACCTGATTGTCTCCGGCAGCAGCGAAGTCAGATGGGGCGTAAACCCTGATAAATTGGATGAGGCGTTCAACAGCGCGGCCAACGGAGTTACCGTCAGGTCCTTCAATCTGGGGCTTGATGGTTTCGCACCCGGGCTGACCTACACACTCTTGAAGCATGGCAGGATCTTGGCTGAATCGAATCAGCCAAGAGTTCTTCTGATAGGACTGAACCTTGCAGAACCCATTGCCATCGTAAGCCTCGAATATGCACCGGACTCCTGTGGAGAACTGAAGAAGCCCATTTTGACGTCTCCTTTTGCAATCGACACCGGCCTGAACGTCATTTGTGAGGATCCCGAAGATCTCAGCCTTTCAGAATCTCTTTTGCGGCGGATCAAACTCCTGAATTACAGAAAACCGATACGCGCTTTGGTGACCGGTCAGGAGCTGCCTGAACTGTCCAGCGACATAACTGACAGGGGGTTCCAGCCCTATCCGCCGGCAGGTGCGGATTACTACGTAACTTTTGAAGCAGATCAGGCGCGAATGCGGCGAGAGGAGCCAGAGCGCTACGCTTCATTACCTGATCACATTTGGCCGAACGCTGCTGCGGACGGCGGCGCTTTGGACGAATTTCTGGCTCTCGGCGAAGAACTTGGCGTGACGGTAGGTTTCTTCTTTCTACCTACAAACCCGGTATACTTTGATACTTTTGGAAAAATCGCAACTGTTGAGGAGAATCGCCGCCTGATGCGCGAATGGGCGGACAGTCGCGGCGCCCTGTTTATCGACCTCGGCATAAAGCGCGAATATGATCCAAATGTGGATTATGCTGATTTTCGCCACCTTTCGGGCCTAGGCGCTGACAGGTTTTCAGGTGAAATGGGCAAGGCACTGGCTCAGGACGCTGAAATCAAGGCGTTGCTGGCATCGAATTCCGAGCATAGGTAGCGTCACCGGAGAGACAAATAAGGCGTTCCACAGCATGGGTGATCTCCCTGTAGATTTGCAGATTCTGCTTCAGGCGACGAATATCTCGAAGTCCTTCGAGACAACCGCGACACCGCCGCAGCTGTTTCTCGAGGCCCTGACGGGCTTGCGCGGCAAGAGACCGGTGGCCGAAGCGGTCAAACCCCTGAACCTGTCGGTCTATAGGGGCCAGTCGGTGGGCATTCTGGGGCGCAATGGGGCGGGCAAAAGTACGCTTCTGGGCATGCTGGCAGGCCATTTCGCGCCGACAACCGGAAAGATCGAACGCTTCGGCCGCGTGTCGGCGCTGGTGGGAATCGGCCAGCACTTCAACGTCAACGAAACGGGCCGTTATAACGCCAGGCAGTTTGCCAGCATTCAGGGCATCACCGGCAACGAAGCAAAGGAAACGGTTGAGCGCATCAAGGAATTCTCCGAACTCGGATCATATTTTGACCAGCCGGTGAAAACCTACTCGTCCGGCATGCGCGCCCGGCTCAGCTTTTCCTGTGCAACCTTCGTGAAGGCAGACCTCATCATCATCGATGAAGTGCTCGCCGTGGGCGACGCTGAGTTCCGCTCCAAATGCTACGGCCATATTGAAGCCACAATTGATGCGGGCCAGACCTATATCATGGTCAGCCACTCGCCTGCCATCATCGGCAATTACTGCTCCCGCGCCATTGTGATGAAACAGGGTGAACTGATCTTCGACGGCGATCCGCTCGGGGGCATGCAGGCCTATGAGGAAACCCTCAACGTAGCCCCGCGCAAGCGCCGCTCGGCCGAAGAGCTGGTGGCCCTCAGGCGGGCCGCCACGGGGCAGGACTATGAGGGCCCTGCCATCGAAGTCACGGGCGTAACGGTCCTGACACCGCCCGCCCTGGTCCCTGCGGAAGGCGCCGCCGAAGTGTCTGAGCCCTCCATCGGCGGCAAGGTGTTCCTTAAGGGGGGGGACGAGTTTGTCCGGATGAAGGTACAGCTGGCCTGCCTCCAGGATATTGCCCGCCCCCGCATTGCTGCCGGGTGGCGCAGCTCCAAGGGAATCGTGTTGGCCGCCGTGTCCGAACTCGTCCGCGAGGAGGGCTGGGTTGCCGGAGAAGAGTACGAAGTGGAGCTGGCCTTCAAGCCACGCATGGTCGTTGGCGCTTATCTGCTCCGCTTCACAATCGCCGATTATGACGGCGGGGAAAAAGCCCTTCGCCTTGAAAAGGAAGGACTTATCGAACTGCATATCGTCGATGGCTGCCGCGCAGGACTGGTGGACGTTGATTTTAACGCCTGTGTAAAGCGGGTGCGGGAAACACCCCGCTTACTTGCGAGCGACCAAGGCGCAACGTAAGTTCGACCGCTTTCAGCCTGTTGAGTATTGATTGATGATTGAAACAGCATCGCAAACCGATGCCCTTCCCGGAACGGGTGAAGAGCGCGCGCCTGCTACCCCCTTCCATTTCGAAGCGGAGGCCGGGCCTGAGCTGTTTGCTGGCGCCGGCAGCACGCCCCCATCTGATGCGCGGCTGAACCCCGCCTATTTCGAGCGCATCCCGCTTCTGGAGATCACGGAGGCAACCCTTGCCAGAGGGCGCCTGCTGCATCCGGAGTACTATCAGAAACATGGCAAGTTCTTCATTGCCGAGGCTGGCACCTATCGTGGCCGCGGACTCTTGTCCGTGCTGGAGGTCGCGAAAAAGGTGAATACGAATGTCTATGTGTATGCGCTGGACAGTTTCGAGGGGCTTCCCCCTCTGTCCGCAAGGGATTCGGAAACCGCGCCGGAAAATGCGTCCTATCGCAAACGCACTCTGTTTGCGGACGTTACCGAGCGAGAAGTGCACGCCTATATCGGGCCGGCGCACAAGCCAAACTACGAACTGGTCAAGGGTTTCTTCTGCGACACCCTGCCGACCTTGCCTAAGATAAAATACCTAATGGCCATCATCGATTGCGATCTCTACAGTTCGCACATGGATTGCATGGAATATTTCTACAATCGCCTGTTGCCGGGTGGGGTTATGTTCTTTGATGATTATCATTCAAGCCACTATCCGATGGCAAAGATCGCCGTGGATGAGTTCCTGGCCAGCCGGCCGGAAAAGCTGATGCATGTCGGCTACGGCACGCCCAAGGGCAACAATGTCAAAACCTATATCGTGAAATCATGACCGCAGGCGCCCTCAGCAAGGAATCGCTTCCTCCGCGCGCGCCGCGAAAGCATCAGACACAGCTTGGCAAGCGGCTGAAGTTTGCGTGGACCAGCGGCATCCGGGAACTGAGAAAGCGCTTCGAGGATTCCCTGCTCGGTGGTCTCTGGCTGTTCCTCGGGCCTGCCTTGCTGATCGGGGTGTACTGGGCCGTCTTTGATCTGGTTGTCGGAATCGAATTCACCGACCCGCGAACCGGCAATGCGGTGCCGTTCCTGGCGGCATTCGCCGTGGGTTTCTTTCTCTATCTGACCTTCTCCGAGATGATCGGCAGCAGCGCAAACTGGTTCAAGTCCAAGCGGCGTCTGGTGCGCGAGTCCGACCTGCCGGTCTGGACGATCTTCGCCAGTCTGACGGCGCGGGTGTTCATCCAGTTTCTCTTCTACATCGCGATTGTTCTGATCGTCTGCTGGAGCTACGGGCTCGCAACCGTTCAGGGCTCCCTGCTCTATGTCGCCAGCAGTCTTCTGGTGTTCTGGGTATTTGCCGGCTTTGGCCTGGTCACCGCTTATCTCGGCACCTTCTTCGGGGATGTGAAGGAGATTGTGCCCGTCATCATGCGGATATTGTTCTACACCTCATCCATCACCTTCCCGCTGAGCCTGGTGCCGGAAACCTTCCGCTGGATTCCCCTCATCAATCCGCTGACCTGGCCCGTCGAGATGATGCGGGATCTGTTGTTGTGGGACGCGCACAACTGGATGCAGTTTCTCGGGCCGATCTTTCTGATCGGGCTTGCAATCTGGTCAATCGCCCTGTTTTTCCATTGGCGCCTGGCGCCGAGACTTGCGGACATCGTCTAACCTATAGGTGAATGCTTGCCATTTCATGCCTCTGGAATAAACAGGGGTCAGACCGTCGAAAGGACACAGAAAACATGTCTCAGGACCTGGTTCGCGTATTCGTGGGAGCCGACAGATCACAGGCTCTGGCTGTGGATGTTCTCGCCTATTCAATCCGCCGTCATACTGACATGAAAGTGGATGTGGTCTCCATGGCGGACGTCATCCTGCCGGAGCCGCAGGATATTCGTCAGGGGTCCCGCACAAACTTTTCGTTCACCCGCTTCGCCATTCCAGCGCTCTGCAACTATCAGGGCCGCGCCATCTACATGGACGCGGACATGCAGGTCTTCAAGGATATCCGGGGTCTCTGGGAAGTGCCCTTTGAGGGCCGCGAAAAGATCCAGATCCTGGAAGACATTCCCGAAGAATTTCAGCCCAAGGAAGGCCAGCTTGGCGCCCCGTCGCGGCGCAAGAAGCAATCCTCCGTGATGGTGCTGGATTGCGGCAAGCTCAATTGGGTCGCCGAAGACATCATCTCCGGCCTGGATGGGCGCTACACCTATGACGAACTGCTTTCGGAAATCTGCATTCTGGAGCCCGATGAAATCGGCTGGCGGGTGCCGTGGGTCTGGAACTCCCTGGAAACCTATATCGAGGGCACCACAGCGCTCACTCATTATACGGACATGTTCATCCAGCCATGGGTTTCCAACCAGAACCCCATCGGCTGGGTCTGGATCAATGAGGTCCGGCGGATGCTGTCGGAAGGCGCGTTGAGCTGGAGCCAGATCGAGGAAGAAATCAAACTCGGCTACTTCCGCCCCTCGCTTCTGACCGAGCTGAAAATGAATGACGATCTGAGCGTGCCCGATGCTGCCCGCACCGCACGTCTTGAAGAGATCGACGCCAAGGCCGGCTTCGTGAAGCACGCGGAGGTGTATCAGAAGAAGCGCGAGCGCAAGAAAGCAATCGCCGCATACGAAGCCCAGCTCGCTGCGCAAGCTGCCGAATAAGACCGGAAAGCCCCGCAGTATGCCTGTTCAGGAATTTTCGCGCGCGATTGCCAAAATCTCGAGGAAAGTCAGCGGCCTGTTTTCAGGAGCGCCTTCGCCTTCGCCCTCGCCCCTGCCCATCCGCGCGCCGGTGACCGCCAAGCCTTTTGCTCCCTTGCTGCATGATGCGGGCAACAGCGCAGCGGCCATTCGGATCCTTGTTTTCGCCGATGGGCCGGGCGCGACCCAGACCATCTCGTTCGATCTGCCGCTCCTACCGGCTCGCGAAAGCGGCAAGGTTCAGCTGACCATTCTGAGCGAAGCGGACTTCGAACATCTCTGCGGGGCAGACGCGGACCAGCGCGTACACGACGCGCTGAGCCAGTATGACCCGACACATGTCATTGTCAGCCGCTTTGGCGGGCGCGGCGCTTCCGGCATTGTTTCGGGCTGCGAAAAGCGCGGCCAGAGTTTTGTGATGCATCTCGATGACAATCTGTTCGAGGTGCCCGAAGCGCTCGGCCCGGCAAAATTCAACAAGTACAACGCGCCTGCCCGTCTGGCCCGCATGCGGCTTCTGTGCGAACGCGCCAGCACTGTTTATGCGTCCACGGAAGAACTGGCCCGTCAGCTGGGAACACTCGGGCTATCAACGCCCATATCGGCCGGCGCCATGTATTGCGCCGCGCCGTGCGCTCCGGTTCCCTATGCGCCCGCCACGCCGGCGGTGATCGGCTATATGGGCAGTTCCGGCCACGCGCGGGATCTGGAAATGATCGTTCCGGCGATTGCAGAAGCCCTGCGTGAATATCCGCAAGTCCGGTTTGAAACCTTCGGCTCGATCAAGATGCCCAAAGCCCTGCAGGCGGAGTTTGCCGGGCGCATCTCGGCGCGGCCCGCGGCAGGGTCTTATCGCGAGTTCATGTCTGCATTTCAGGCCATGGCCTGGTCGGTCGGATTGGCGCCTCTGGAGGCAAATCCATTCAATGGCTGCAAGGCAAACACGAAATTCATCGAGTATACGGTC
Organism: Hyphomonas sp.; assembly: GCF_013823385.1. Lineage (GTDB taxonomy): Bacteria > Pseudomonadota > Alphaproteobacteria > Caulobacterales > Hyphomonadaceae > Hyphomonas. The sequence goes on along the minus strand of NZ_PNMA01000011.1, from coordinate 6,469 downwards.
GCCGGGATGCCCTGCGTGGCCAGCGACACCCTTGTCTACCAGTCCAGCCTTGCCGGGGGCCGGGGCATCCTGGCCAGCACGGAGCAGGAATGGCGCGACGCGATCCGCCAGCTGCTCGGCAATCCCGAAATGGCCCGGAAAATGGTGGAAACCGCGCAAGATGATCTCAAGACACGCTGGTCGCAGGCGCGTCTTCTTGAGCAACTCGTCGATATCTGCAATCTGCCCAAGTCCCTGCTCGATCACTGAAGAAAAGAAAGTGTTGCGATGACCGACCTAAGCGAAAAGAAGAACGCCAGCAGTGAGCCAGCTTGGGTTGCCGCACCTCAGGATGATCCGATGGCGATCAGCCTGCGCCTGGCCCTGGGATACGTCTCCGGCAAGAAGGAAACCCACTACGCAGCCGAACTCGGCGTCTATCGCGGCCGCAGCCTGCAGGTGCTGATGTCGGAAGGCATGGCCACCGGCGCCAATTTCAACTGGATCGGCATCGACACCTTCTCCGGCCTTCCGCCCCTGGGCGAGAAGGACCGTGAGCTGGCGCCGGAAAACTCGCCCTATCTTCTGCGTCCGATGTATGACGACACCACCCTGCGGGAAGTCGAAGCCTTTCTGGAGCCGATGGGAATGGGCGACCGGCTGAAGCTCTATGAGGGGCTGCTCGCGGATGTTCTCCCCAGCCTTCCCGAGCGGATGTACACCTTTGTCAACATTTCGATCAAAACCTATGAAGCGCATCTGCAGGCGCTGGAATATTTCTATCCCCGCATGCGGGAAGGCGGCGTGATTGTCCTCGATGATGTCTACAATCGCCGCTTCCCCATGGCAGAAATGGCCGTAAACGAGTTTCTGGCGGACAAGCCGGAGCAGATCTTCCAGCTGACAGGATCGGACAATGTCGGCTTGGTCAAACGGGGCCTTCTGGTAAAGCACGGGCCAGACACGATAGCCCGCATCAAGCGTTGATGTTCCTTCCGTGAAGCTTGCCCTGTTTTTTCACCTCAGTGGTGACATCGACATGCTTGGCCCGTTCCTGTCGCCGGCAGGAACGGATCAGGCAGCTGAAGAAGTCGTTCTGGTGGCTGAACAGCTTCTGAAGAACAGCCCGCGCCTCTCCATTCTGCTGGGTGCCCGTGGCCGTGCGCCCACCGTGATCCTCCCCGCCGATGCGTCCCCCGAAAGCCTGCGCAAGGCTCTGGAAGGATGCACAGCGCTGCTGACCTCGTCAGAAACGAGCCTCCGCCCCCACCGCCTTGCGCATGCGCTGACGCAGGAGGCCAATGCCCTCGGCCTGCGCACGGCCACCCTGCAGCACGGCGTCGAAAATGTCGGGCTCACCTATTTCGATGACCGTCAGGGAACAGATGTTCTGTTTGCGTCGCAGATGGTCTTCAGCTGGAACGGAACCGCGCAACTGCCGGGTATTGTCGCGGCTGAAACCCGGGCCAAGGTTGTCGATGGCGGGCTGCCCGGCCCGCTGGACGATCAGGTTTTCGCGCCCTGGCGTGAGCGCCTGAATATTCCCTCCAATGGCCGCCGGATTGTCGGCGTGTTTGAAAACCTTCACTGGACGCGGTTCAGCGATGCCTACCGGCAAAGTTTCCTCGCCGACCTTCAGGCCATGACAGAGGCCTTCCCGCAGCTTTTCTTCCTGATGAAGCCCCATCCGGAAGGCCGGTGGCTGACGCAGCGTTTTGGCGGCAAGCGCCCGGCCAATGAAAACCTGCTGGTGGCAGACCCGGCGGCTCCTGTCTGGAACCTGCTGACTGCGCCGTCGCTCATGCCCCTCCTGGAGGGTGTGATCACCACGCCGTCAAAGGTCGCGCTGGATGCGGCCATCGCGGGCGTTCCTGTCGGCGTCGCCGCCTATGACGCGCCTTACGAAATGTATGGGCCCCTTCCCCAGCTTCAGAGCCGGGGAGACTGGCAGGCATTCCTCTCCGCCATCGACGCCCGCAATACCGGCAATACGCCCGCTATGCTCCAGGACTATGTCTCGAGAACCGCCTCCAGCGTCGGCCAGCCCGCCCGGATACGTCAGATGTTAGCGCGGTGACCTGAGCCGTGCCTGAGCCGTGCCTGAGCCGTGTTTGTGGCTTGAAGCAGGTTTTGCAAGTCTGCTACGGCTTCTGCGAATGTAATTTGGTTGATTGTTTGAATACTGAGGGGCTCGGCAAGAATGTTTGAAAAACAATGGATCCCGGAAGTCGTCCTGGTGACGCCCAAGCGCTTCTCCGACGATCGGGGCTACTTTTCCGAAACATTCCGCGCCTCCAGCTTTGAAGAGGCCGGGATCACCGGGCCTTTTATCCAGGATAATCATTCCCTCTCTCGCGATGCCGGGGTCATCCGCGGCCTTCACTTTCAGATCGCGCCATCGCCGCAAGCCAAGCTGGTGCGCTGTACCCGCGGCGCCATCTATGATGTCGCCGTGGATATCCGCCGCGGATCGCCCACCTATGGCAAATACGCCGCCGCCATTCTCAGCGCAGAGAATGGCTGCCAGCTTTACATACCGGTAGGCTTTGCCCATGGCCTCTGCACGCTCGAACCTGACACAGAGGTGCAGTACAAGGTGACGGGCTATTATGATCCCGCCTGCGACAAGGGGCTCGCCTGGGATGACCCCGAAATAGCCATCGACTGGCCCCTGGGCGCCAATTCGCCCATCCTGTCGGCCAAGGATCAGGCCCAGCCGCGCCTCAAGGACCTGCCGGCATACTTTGCCTGATTGTCCGGCGGACACCTCTATCCCTGATTGAAAATCCTGCAATTTAAGCGCCCAGACATGCCCTGCCGCCCCGGCGGGGGCCCCGCCGTCAATGCCGGTTGCCACCTGAGAGTGCGCGTGGTAACTGCCAATCAACATATAAAGGATCGTTGATATGACCGCAAAAGCCCTCCCGAAGGACTATTTCGTCAAGGACATCTCCCTGGCCGAGTTCGGCAACAAGGAGATCGCCATCGCTGAAACGGAAATGCCGGGTCTGATGGCTGCGCGCGAAGAGTTCGGCCCCAGCCAGCCGCTGAAAGGCGCCCGCATCGCCGGCTCCCTGCACATGACGATCCAGACTGCCGTGCTGATCCAGACGCTCGAAGCGCTCGGCGCAGACGTCCAGTGGGTCTCCTGCAACATCTACTCCACCCAGGACCACGCTGCCGCCGCCATCGCCGCCAACGGCACCCCCGTCTGGGCCTATAAGGGCGAAACCCTCGAAGAATACTGGGACTATACCGACCGCCTCTTCCACTGGCATGACGGCGGCGCCCCCAACCTCATCCTCGATGATGGCGGCGACGCAACGCTCTACCTCGTCCTCGGCGAAAAGGCCGAAGCCGATCCGTCCGTCCTGAAAAATCCGCAGTCGGAAGAAGAGAAAATCCTCTTCGCCCAGATCCGCAAGCGCATCGCCGCCAGCCCCGGCTGGTTCGGCAAGACCAAGGCCGGCATCAAGGGCGTTTCGGAAGAAACCACCACAGGCGTCAACCGCCTCTACCAGATGGAAAAGCGCGGCGAGCTGCCCTTCCCGGCGATCAACGTCAACGACTCGGTCACCAAGTCGAAATTCGACAACAAGTATGGCTGTAAGGAATCCCTCGTCGACGCCATTCGCCGCGGCACGGATGTGATGATGGCCGGCAAGCGCGCCTTCGTTGCCGGCTATGGCGATGTCGGCAAGGGCTCGGCCGCCTCCCTCTCAGGTTCGGGCGCCCGCGTGGCCGTCTCCGAGATCGACCCGATCTGCGCCCTGCAGGCCGCAATGGACGGCTATGAAGTCACCACGATGGACGAGGCCGCCCCGCTGTTCGACATCTTCGTTACCGCCACCGGCAACAAGGACATCATCAAGGTCGATCACATGCGCGCCATGAAAGACATGGCGATCGTCTGCAATATCGGCCACTTCGACAATGAAATTCAGGTCGATGGCCTGAAGAACTTTCAGTGGACGAACATCAAGCCGCAGGTCGACATGATCACTTTCCCGGACGGGAAGCGCATCATCCTTCTCTCCGAAGGCCGCCTGGTGAACCTTGGCAACGCCACCGGCCACCCCTCCTTCGTGATGTCGGCCTCCTTCACCAACCAGACGCTGGCCCAGATCGAACTCTGGACGCGCGGCAGCGACTACGCCAACAAGGTGTACACCCTGCCCAAGCATCTGGACGAGAAAGTCGCCCGCCTCCACCTCGCCAAGCTCGGCGTCAAGCTGACAGAGCTTTCCGGCGAGCAGGCTGCCTATATCGGCGTGGAATCGACCGGCCCGTTCAAGCCGGAACATTACCGCTACTGATCCAGCACACCTGGGGACGCGCGTGTCGCAAACTTTCATCCTTACCCTGAGCTGTCCGGACAGGGTTGGCCTCGTGGCCAGCCTTGCCCGGCTGATGGAGGAACATGGATGTTTCATTGCGGCCTCGCGCACCTTCGGTGATCCGCTGACGAACCGTTTCTTTGCCCGGCTGGTCTTCACGCCGCCGGGCAATGGCCGCTCGCTTGATGCCATCAAGGCCGCCATGGCGCCTCTGGCCGCCGAGATTGAGGCAGACTGGCAGATCCGCCCGTCAGAGGAAAAGCTCCGCACCCTGCTTCTGGTGTCGAAATCAGACCATTGCGCCAACACGCTGCTCTATGCGGCCCGGCGGGGCGAGTTGCCCATCGAGATTGCCGGCATCGTCTCCAATCATGACACGCTGAAGCCCACCTTCGCCCATTGGGGCTTGCCCTGGTTTCATGTGCCCGTCACGGCGGCCACCAAGCCCGAGGCCGAAGCGCGTCTTTACGACATCATCGCGGAAACGCGCTCCGAACTCGTCGTCCTTGCACGGTATATGCAGGTGCTCAGCGAAGATGCCTGCCGCCGCCTGGAAGGCCGCGTCATCAACATCCACCATTCCTTCCTGCCCGGTTTCAAGGGCGCCCAGCCCTACCACCAGGCCCATGCCCGCGGCGTGAAAGTCATCGGTGCCACGGCGCATTATGTCACCGCCGATCTCGATGAAGGCCCGATCATCACCCAGGCCACCGAAACCATCGACCACACCTTCACCCCTGAAGACATGGTTGAAACCGGACGCCACATCGAAGGCACCGCCCTCCTGCGCGCCGTTAAGGCGCATGCGGAGCATCGTATTTTCCTGAATTCCGGCCGCACAGTCGTGTTCGCCCGGTAGCCATTTCCAAGAGGAGCCCATCAATGCCCCTGAAGTCCCATGAGTTCACCAGCGAGAGCGTCGCCGAAGGCCATCCCGACAAGGTTTCCGACCAGATTTCGGATGCCATCGTGGACCTGTTCCTCAGCAAGGACCCGACCGCGAAAGTCGCCGTCGAAACCCTCTGCACGACCAACCGCGTGGTTCTCGCCGGCGAGGTGCGCACCAATAATGGCGCCGTCGTCACGCCTGATGAGATGAACGCTGCGGCCCGCGCAGTCGTCAAGAAGATCGGCTATGAGCAGGAAGGCTTCCACTGGCAGAACATGACCGTGGACAACTACGTCCACGGACAATCTGCCGAAATCGCCCAGGGCGTTGAAGCCGGCCAGGGCCTCTTCAAGGAAGAAGGCGCCGGCGATCAGGGCATCATGTTCGGCTACGCAACCGACGAAACGCCGGAGCTGATGCCTGCCACCCTCGTCTACTCTCACCAGATCCTGGAAAGGCTCGCCGAGCTGCGCCATTCGGGCAAGAACCCGCAGCTGGAGCCGGACGCGAAAAGCCAGGTGACGCTGAAATATGAGGGCTCGAGGCCTGTCGGCGTGAACGCCGTCGTCGTCTCCCACCAGCACAAGGCCGGCGTCAGCCAGGAAGAACTGCGCGAGATCATCCGCCCGGTCGTCAAGTCCGTGCTGCCGGAAGGCTGGTTCCCGCCGGAAGACAAGTTCTACATCAACCCCACCGGCAGCTTCGTCATCGGCGGCCCGGATGGGGACACCGGCCTCACCGGCCGCAAGATCATCGTCGACACCTATGGCGGCGCAGCCCCCCATGGCGGCGGCGCCTTCTCGGGTAAAGATCCGTCCAAGGTCGATCGCTCGGCGGCCTATGCCACGCGCTATCTTGCCAAGAACATCGTGGCCGCGGGCCTTGCCAGCCGCTGCACCATCCAGGTCTCCTATGCCATCGGTGTTGCCCAGCCGCTGTCGATCTATGTCGACACCCACGGCACCGGCCAGGCCGACGAAGCCCGCATCGCCAAGGCGCTGCGTGACCTGTTCGACCTTTCGCCCAAGGGCATCCGCACGCATCTGAAACTGGCGAGCCCCATCTACGCGCCCACCGCCGCCTACGGCCATTTCGGCCGCACTCCGGGCACGGACGGCACCTTCACCTGGGAAAAAACCGACCTCGCCGACGAACTCAAACGCCTGGTCAACTGATCAGATCGGGGGATAAGCCAAGGGCCTATCCCCCGTCCTCCCGGAATATGCGCAGCGATTATCCGGGCCCCAGAATCCCCCCACACCTC